>DAIMCP010000004.1:76449-140963 GCA_036726305.1 Pyrinomonadaceae bacterium
GCTGCGGATATTACCTGGCGAGGAGTCTTCTCAACGGCTTTGAAAAGGGACTCAGCCACGTCGGCCAGCCGGCTCAAAGCAGAGTCCAGCTTATTGGGCAGGTTTTGGTCGGCGTCTTCTTCATCTGTTCCTCCTGCTTCTGAACGTATCTTTCTGGCTAGCTTCTCCAGCCGTTCAAGCTTCTTATATTCTTCCGGGCCAAAGGTTCTCCCGTTCTTCAAAGCGTCGCGCAGTTGTGCTCCGAGATCGGCAACCTCGCGCGCCCGCTCGACATTCTGCTTGTACTCCTTTTCAAGCAGTTTGATGCTTCGCTTGACCCGCATTTCGTCTTCAACTGATCCCAGGATCGGTTTATCGTCTGAGATTTGCGATTTTTCTATGGTGCCCGGTTCCGGCGGCGTGGCACTCGCGTGCGGCTGAGCTTGACCTGTCGCGATTGCTGCCGAGGCCAGAGCCACACAGATTACCCAGATAAGGACTCGGAATTGAGATGATACGTGAGTTGGTACCAGTCCCTGGTGAAGCCCCTGAACTGGTACGGAATTTAGCTCAGACATAATGAGGGTGTTAAAAGCAACAACAGAATCTCGATTCGTTCAAACCCGTGATGTCAAAGCTAAGGAGAAGCTTGACGTCCGGAACTTCAATCTGAAGTATGACCTCAACAGTCACCATGCCGACACTTCAACCATAAGGTGACACCAATTCCTAAGGAACCCGACCTGGATTGTCGGGTGAATTCAGAAATTCTCCCTTCCGGCCGGTGGCTGGACGGCCCACAATGATCGTCTTGCTTTCCAGCCTTTCGAGCGGGCGCTTTTGACCAGGTGCGGCGACAAAAGCGACAAGCGTTGGAGTCGCACCACTTTTCAAGCCCGCAAGTTTGACCGTTATGTAATCCGCGGAACGCAGTTGCAAGGAATAATGCCCTTCCTGTTGGGGAGCAAGTTCATCTGGGTCGACCTGCACCGCCGCCTTATCAGTGCCGCCGTCTTTGCGACGTATCAACTCCAGATTAACTCCCAGATTACTTAAACTCTCATTCGAGATGTTCTTGACCGTTCCAGCCACAACAGTTTGGTCGCCTTTGATAATGGCCTCGTCAACCAGTATCTGGGCTTTCGGTGGACCCTTGACTTCCGCCGGATGAACCTTTTGTGCCTCCTCGGCGGCCAGCACACGCTGCTGATGTTGCCTTCGCAGGGCGGTGTATCCCGCAAAGAACACGCCCGTGACAAAGAGTGCTGTGAGCACACCGAGGACGAGAACGCTGCGCGAGCGGCCTTCAATATTTGACTCTGACGTTGAGGAATCGAGAAGACTCATGGCAAATACTTAAAGCACTTTCTCAGGTAAATGAATTGCTTGAGCTGGATTTGCTTGACCGGATTAAGGCGCACTTGCGGGCAAACGCCCAGGGGGAGTGGATCCAGTTACCGCTTCGATCAAAGCCGCGAGAAATTCATCCTCAGCAGTGCCAAGACTCCGAAGCGTCACCCATTCGGCACCGGTAGCCCCATCGCTGCGTCCTTCAATCTTGGCATTCACGACGACATTTGAGTTAACGCCATCGATCGGCTGGACTTCGACTGTCAGAGTGTATCTTCCCTGTGTCCAGCCGCGTGTCGTCGATAGCGGCACGTCGGCATAACGGCCCAGCTCGGATTGTGTAACCACAGCTCCCTTAATAAATCTAAAGGGCTGGCTGACTATAATCCCCTCCGGTAGCTTAGAAGCTCCATCGTCGACGATTAGCTTCCGATCACGCATGACATCCTGCACAGCCTTGATGATCACATCCCGGCGTCCGGTCAATCTGTATGGATTGGACAGTTGGCCGACGGGATGTGATTTCCCTTTGCCGAAGTCAAATCCGCGCCCCGCCCCCGTGTCCTGCTTGCCGCCATTGCTTCCAGGCGTGCGGCTACTGCCGCCGTCCCGAACGCGTTCGCTTTGTTTGTCAACGCCCTTGCCCTGGGATAAGACGGCACCAGTAACAAGAATAATGAGCAGCAGGCCAAAACCAAATTCCTTCACGTTACACCTCTCAGTATTGAAACCGAACCTTTTGAACCTAAAGCATTCACGAGAATAGAGTAACGTCCCGCCAAATTCAAGATGCAAGAAAATCACTGGGAGGTTGGATTTCCACGCTCATTATTTTGGGCATCTCGCTGACGCTCCCAGTTTCGTAAAGCCTGCACACCCCGGCCAAAATCGACGTCGCTGGCGTAGAAGTTGTGGGCCCCATCGTTGCGATCCGGATTGCGCACATAGTACAGATAATCGGTCTGTTCCGGATTTAGTGCCGCCCGCAGTGAGCTCGCCCCGGCTGACGCAATGGGACCCGGCGGTAGCCCGGCAAACAATCGAGTGTTGTATGGCGAGACGCGATCCACGTCGCTCTTATAAACCTTTCCGTTGTTTTTCCATTTTCCCGCTAACTTTGATGCATAGATCAGGGTTGAATCTACGCCCAGAGGCATATTTCTTTTCAGGCGGTTATAGATGACGGATGCGATCAAGGGCCTTTCATCGTTTAGTTTCGCTTCGGTTTCTATCAGAGAGGCGGTGGTTACAATCTGTCGCGCCGAAAAATTAAGCTCCTGAGCCCGCGCCGCATTTTCCGGAGTCCATTCCGACAGGAAACGCTTAACCATCATCTCAATGACCACTTTGGCAGCAGTCCCCGGAGGGAATTCATAAGTATCCGGATACAGATAGCCTTCAAGATTCTCAGCCACTGGATCCACCGAATGAATTAGGCTCGTGTCATTCATCAGCTTCAGTGCTGCATCGGCGTCTGTTAATTGGAATTCCGGTACCTGCGCCATTGCATTGGCAATATCCCAGCGCGTCCAGCCTTCGATTACCGTCAGACGCATGACCCTTTGTTCGCCGAGTTGCAGTTTACGGAGAACACCCAGCGGCGCAATAGGCGACGGAAACATATATTCACCGGCCCTGAGACGTGCTCCAGCACCGCTAAACTTCATGAACAGCATGAGGGGCCACTCGTGTCTTATCACACCCGCGCTTGCCAACTTTCGCACGACGCTTGTCGGCGTACTGCCTCGCGGAATTTCGATATATTGCGCACTGTGGGGGTGATGTATAGGTTTATGCAGGTCCCTATAGCCCCAATAGCCTACGCCCGTAACTCCAGAGACGAGGAAAATGAGTACCGCCAGGATTAGTTTTCTCATCGATTTGAACTTTGAACCCAATATTTCAGGGACGTTTGATCAGAGTCTTTTGTTGCCCGGAAACCAGAAAGTCACGCAAGATCACAGCGGCTGACTCACTATCGATGAAGGCGGCCCGATCGTTTGCGCGATAACCCGCGGATCTTAGTCGCTCCTCAGCCTCATGGGAGCTGAGCCGTTCATCCTGCAAATAGATGGGTATGTCCAGGGAGCGGGCAAACTTGGACGCGAGATCTCGTGCAGCCCTGGCCGCGTCACCCTCCGATCCATCCAAATTGAGTGGGAAACCAATCACCATAGTTTTGGCGTCAAAGCGCCGTACCAGGTCTCGGACGACGAGTAAGAGCCTTTTCCAGCTTGAGCGAATAATACTATCCAATCTGGTTATGGCGATGACATTGGGATCCGTAACTGCGACGCCGACGCGCCGGGTCCCCAAATCGAGCGACAGGATTGGGCCTGAAAGCTCGGGACAGCCAACGTTGTGTGCTTCATTTTGAAAGTAGTTCGTCACAGGAATCAACTGCCGATCGGACATTCAACGTGCGTTTAAAGGTCGCTTGCACGCTAAAACATCGGCCTGTATGATACGACGGGTGCGCCACAAACGCCCACCGTCGCTTCTGAATTAGTAATTTGGTCTCTTGGCTTTGAAAGGTAACTAATGACACTCAGAACGAAGTTTTCCCTGATAATAGTCTCAGCTACCCTCGCGTTTTATGCCGGTTTCGGCGCCTGGATTTCAACCCGGGCCCAACAACCAGCAAACGATCCGAACGCCCAGCTGCGAATCTTTGACAATGTCCTGCAGCATATTCAGAACGATTACGTTGATGAGCCGAATATGGAAAAAGTGCGAGCTGGCGCGCTGCGCGGACTCGCCTACGGCCTCGATCCATATTCAACCTACCTGACGGCCGAACAGGTGAAAGACTTCAATGATAGCGGCAAGAAAAACGACGTCGGAATTGGAGCGGAGTTGTCGCAGGTTGCTTCCTATCTTTATGTGATTGCCCCCATGAAAGGCTCGCCCGCAGACATGGCCGGACTTCATGCTGGAGATATTATCGAATACATCGATGGCAAAGCCACTCGCGACATTTCTTTATATGACGCCAAACAGCTTCTTAACGGACAGCCTGGCACTGAAGTGAAGTTGCGAGTATTGCGTGCCAACTCTCGGCCGCTGACACTTACAGTAAAACGCGGATCCTTCAGAGCGCCAGCTGCCGAAGCCCATATGGAGGCAGGCAGGATCGGTGTTATTAAGATCAATAGTTTGGCTGATGGCGAAGCCGCGGACGTAAAAAATCGCGTGCTCGACCTTGTTAAGCAGGGCGCTCAGAAGATTGTTCTGGATCTGCGCGATTCCGCGGGCGGTTCGCTTGCTGAGGGGATTGCCGTCTCAAATCTGTTTATCAAGGATGGTACGCTCGCTCAAACCATCGGCCGTGAGGGCAAGACCCTAAAGACATTCACGGCGGATCCAAAGGCCACTGTTTTCAACGGTCCAATTATCGCCGTCATCGATAACGGTACTGCGGGAGCCGCGGAGATAATTGCCTCTGCCTTGCTGGAACGCAATCGTGGTCAGGTGGTAGGTGAAAAGAGTTTTGGCGCCGGCGCCGAACAGCAGCTATTCAGTTTGAGGGATGGTGATGGGTTGCTCCTAACGGTAGTTAAGTGGGCGTCGGCAAGCGCAAAACCGTTTTTGGGCGAAGATCGGTCGCGTTCCGGCATAGTCCCGTCCGTCGAAGTCAAACGCCCCGAACTCGCCGACGCTGTTGCCCCTGATGACCTGACGGGAAACGAGGATGACGCAGTCAAGCCCAACCAGCCTCCCGATAAACGCGAGGCTGTTCCGGAGACCAAACCGGCTGAGGATGTGCAACTCAAGAAGGCGCTTGAACTCCTGCGGGAGAACAAACCGGCTCAGGCGAAGGCTGCATAGAATTCAAATTACCGCTTTCTCAGTATCGGCCGGCGGGGGCAAGCCCTTCCGGCCGTTTTCGTTGGTCGACCACTAGACTCGATTTCGTGCGCCAGGTTTGCCACCAGGTGATCATTTCGGATACTCAACAACTCCATATCGGGTAATGCGGAGCTTAGCGTATCTGCGTTTCTGATTGCGACAATCTTGCAATTCGAGCAAACCCCTGAAAATGGTCGCGTGATCACAAGCAAGCTCTGAGCACCACATTTATGGAATCCTTATTGCGTGACTACAGGTGCAAGCGATTCCAGGTAAGGAGAATTAATCAAATGATTATGACTAATAAGATTGTGGCCGTGGCGCTGATAACCGCCCTGATAGGAGCTTCGTTGGGTGCGGCGGTGATGCATTCAAGAGACAGCTCGCGCCCGGCTGATACCAATACAACGGTCCCCGCGAGTGCAGCCGAGTGGGACAATACTCGAGACGCAAATTATCGAGACGCGAGGTTCGCAACTTCCGTAGATCCAGCCGTGCCGGCGGAATTTAACACTACACAGGAGCAAACCGCCTACAAGGTTGGATTTGCTGATGGATTTAAAGCGGCCAGCGAGCGCGGAAATGGAACTGCGAGAAGTACAACCTCCAATGTTGTATATCGTAACGCTCCAGTCTACCGATCCAACCGCAGCAATACCCGGCGCGTTTACTATGACTACAACAGGCCGCAGGGACGCAGCTTTTGGAGCAAACATCGTGACAAGCTCACCCTTGGTATGGGCGCGGGCGGGGGAGCGCTAATAGGCGGGCTAATCGGCGGCAAGAAGGGAGCAGCCATTGGTTCTTTGGCCGGTCTGGGTGGTTCTGCCTTGTACACTTACAAGCTGCGGAAACGGAATCGCTAAGCAGGAGCCACTGAACAAAGGGCATGTATAAGTCGCCAAGGCTTGTGCTTGTAATTTTGATTGCTCTGGGTTTAATTACAGGGGCGGCTACACTCGCTGTGGCTGCCCCTCTCTCATTTCCAAATCTGCATCGAGTGCTGCCCCCTCACAGATCTCAAGTGCCCGGAGGCAAAACGGGCCGCGGGATTGCAGTTCCGCAAACTATTTCTTTCCAGAATGTGAGGGGTCGTGGGTTGCTCGTCCGAGTGTTTGTCAACGACAGCGGGCCGTATACTTTTGCCATCGATACCGGCGCCGGAACCACGTTAATTAGCGGCCAGATGGCAGCCACTGCCGGTACGTCGCGTAACGGAGCACGAGTCACCGTGGCTGGTCTCAGTGGGGTCACAAGCTCCAACGGCCGAGCGACGATTGTTGAAAGACTTGCAGTCGGAACTCGGGCCAACACGTTGCGGCCGAACCAGCACGCGATCATTATCGACAACTTGCCTCCGGAAATAGACGGCATCCTGGATCCGACCGACGCTTATGCACCCTTTGGCTATTCAATAGACCTACCTGGCCGCCAGATAAGCGCCTTTGATCCCCGGAGTAATCCTTTGAATATGAACTTCGTGCCTCAGGGAGGGGCGGTAGTTCGTTGGGTCCAGGGTGATCGGCGACCGTTTGTGAGATTAGGCGACGGAAGGCTGGCATTATTGGATACAGGATCGGGTCTTGGCCTGGCCATCAGCGAAAAAGGACCGGGTGGTGATCGACCTAAAGCAAGAATGCGCGATCTGGGAGGCGGCGCGATTGGCTCGCGCAGAATCGAATCTTCTACTATCAGCATCGGCGCCCTGACGCTCCGTGGTGTGCCGACAGACATGCTCGCCGGCGCGGAGAAAGGCGCTCCCATCCTCCTGGGCCGTGAGGCCCTCTTCCCATTTCGTTTGACGTTTGATCCGCTGCAACGCCTGATTGAGATTGCGCCCGCGGAAAATTAGCTGCCGTCTGAGGCCAAACAACTCGGCTCTAGTCAATTACCAGCAAGGCGGTTACCAGCCACAAAGGTAAGACCGATAACCCTGTGTCGGTGGTGTCCTATTACGTAGGACATTAACCTTGTGTCAGGGTTTTCGTCCTCAGCCCTTGAATCTGCTATTCTTGCGCCGTTCCGGGCTCGGTAGAGCGCAAAGTTGTTGTCGCTTTCATAATTCCCCTGCCACTGCGAGGAGTCTTGATGCCATTCGTCCTTTCTCGAATTTGCCACTTGCGTCTGGTCGCCAATGTGGCGCTGCTGCTCCTGCTGGCAGTCCATCCGAGCTACTCGCAATCGACCGATGTGCGTTCCCCGACTGCGGTTGTGGGCAACGAAATCGCCGGCAAAGTTCCGGCGCGCGACATCGGAGACGCGCGGCTGACTGATCACTTTTATACCTTCAACGGCGCCCCCGGTGACTTGCTTATCACGATTGAAAGTAAGAACTTGAACGGTGACTTTGACGTCTTCAGTGCGGCTGATCTGCGGCCGCTGGTAAAGGTCGTCGTTTATGCAGAAAGTGATACCGCAGTCACCAAGAATATCTATCTGCGCAGGTCCGAAAGCCTGATTTTGCGAGTGGAGGGCAGAACGCCCAATGACGATCAGGGTACCTATCGCATACGGTTCAGCGGATCATTCTTGCCGGTCGATAATCACGCCTTAACTGCAGATGCCGCCAACCCTAATGAGGAACCGGCGCAGCCGGCCAAAGCAGGAGACAGAAAAACAACCAGAGTTACATCATCAGGGGCGCGCGTCGAGGAACCGTCGAGCGAAGTTGCCACCATACCCACCACTGAGCCAATTGAGACCAAGCCTGCGGAGAAATCCACTCGAGCATCCTCTGTCCCCAGAAATCCAACGGCTCGCCGTCCAACGCCGCGCAAATCTCCCGTAAAGTCTGCAGAGAGAGTGTCAGTACCCGGGCGAAGTTCGACCGCTGATACAGCGGCGGCAAAACCAGCTGCGACTGAAGAAAGTGACGAAACTGTTGTGCCCGCCCCCAAGCGTCCCACTCCACGACGCTCGCAACCTGCGGCGACGCGCAGCTCGGCGCGAATTGCCAGGCCGGAAGCTACTGCTGAGAACGGTCGATTGCTAATTGAAGTTAAGGATGGTTCGCGTATCGAATACCTGATGAGTACCGTCTCACGATTAACGGTAGAAAATGGTGAGATCGTGATCGTCAGTGATGATGGCTATACGAAGCGAGTGCCATTGAGGAACGTCCTGCGAATGTCGATCGCCCCCTAGGTCCTGCTAACTCTTTAATCCTTACCGCCGGCTTTCAATTTTGCCAGCTTATCGCGAAATTGTGGCAGGTCCTGATTGGTTGCATCGGCCTTTGCCAGTTTTGCGATTGCGTCCTCGGACTCTTTTATTTTTCCCTGTTCGAGAAAGACAACGCAGAGACCGTCCAACACGCGAACGTCGTCCGGTTTCTTGACGAGGGCGGCCTTGTACCACTTTTCCGCCGTCTCAAAGTGTCCCGCGTCCATGTTCACCATCCCCAGGTTAGCCACAGTCTCATAATTGTCGGGTTGAATTTGGTTTGCTTTTATTAAGTAGGCAATCGCTTCATCGTAACGCTGAATCTGATAATAGAGTTCGGCCGCTTTCAATTGCGCTTCGAAGTTATTAGGGTCCTTCTTTGCCTGTTCCAGTGCTGACGAAACCTGAGCTTGCATTTGCCCAGGGGCACCAGCCGGAGCGTCACCAACCGCAGGATGATCGGGAGGTAGACTCTGGCTGCGTACGGCACCCGCCGACATTGCCTCTCGCTGCGTGATGCTGCTGGCGAGCATAAAGCCCACTATGAAACCAAGCAAAATTCCAATGATCGTGAATAGGAGGTTGTCTCTGGTCATTTGTCCTGAAGGTAATTAACGGTTTTCTGTTTTGATGGATTTGCTGCCGGCGGAACATTGCAGACTAAGTGTCCGTTGCCTCGGCGTCCTTTAGTAACGCGCGCAGTTGCTCACGCAGTTCCGGACCATCCGTGTGGCCATGAGCGGTGATTGCGTGGAGCATGCCGGCCTCGAGCACTTCTTCCTCGCTGCCTTCGATGCTCAGGGTACAGCCTTTTTCGCTCGGATATGTACGGCAGTCCAGCACTTTACGTTGAGGCATATGTTTTCTCCATGATTACTGATAAACAATAGTAACTCTACTTCTTATTCGCGGTTTTCGCCAACCTCTTCGCTTCGCTGATTTTTTCCGAAAGAGACTGCTGTACTTCTGACCCGGCGGGCAGGGTGGGGAAGACTCTCTCCCAATAGGCTATAGCCTGGTCGTAGTCTTTTGCCTTGAAGGCCGCATTGCCTGCCAAAACCAGCGCCTTAAGGTTTTTGGGATCAATTTGCAGGGCCTTGTTAAGCAATTCGACAGGTTTGCCCTCCATTTGCTGGCCCCTGGCCATCGAAAGTGCGTAGGCATATTCGGTCCAAAGGTCCGCGTCATTCGTCACGATGGCGGTTGCCTTCTCAAAAGCATCGCTTGCTTCCTTATATCTGGCGAGGGTGGTGTAAGAACGCGCCAACATGGCCCACCCGGGGCCGTCGTTGGGATTCTGTTCCAACTTTTTTTCCAGAGTTGCGACGTTCGCTTCAATGCGTGGAGGGCTCATCTCGCCGGCTTGATTTGCGTTGGGCGGATTTGGCGAATTTGGTTGAGAGGTTGATGACACTCCCACCGGAGGCGTCGCCGAAAGTGCCTGGCGTGTTCCCACTTTGAGATAAGTAAGCAGGGCCAGGACTGGCAAGGCCAAGGCGACCACATACGCCAGGTTGCGCGAGAAGGGTGCTGGTTTGGTTTTAACCCGTGTTTTATCCGACGCTACATCTGCCAGCAAGCGTCGCTCGATTTCCTCGCGATCCTGATCGTATTGTTCCCGGCTCGTGATGCCGTTAAGGAGGTCGTTTTCAAGCTCTCGCAATTGATCGCGATATACAGAAAGATTTGCTTCACGTACTTCAGCGAAGTTGTCGGACTCTTCTCGCTGCAAGAGTGGCGGTAGAATAAACAGTAACGCGACCATTACCATCACTGCACAGATTAACCAAAAACTGATCATGCCGGCTCCTTTTCCGAGTCTGTGTGCAGCAGTTCGCGGGCACGTTTGTGCTCTTCGGCTGAAAGTGGTTGCTCCTGAATCTCTTCGCGCCTGCTCCTGATGTAACGAAAGAGGCCAAAGAGACCAAGGCCGAGCAGAATGAAGGGTCCAAACCAGAGCAGGTAAGTCCTGCGCTTCACCGGCGGGCGATAAAGGACAAAGTCGCCATAACGGTCCGTCAGAAATGCCAGAATTTCTTCGTCGCTCTTGCCCGCTTTCATTTGTTCACGAATCTGTCGTTTTAAGTCTGCGGCCAGATCTGCCTGCGAGTCGGCCAGGGTTTCATTTTGGCAGACCAGACAGCGCAGCTGTTGCGAAAGATTTCTGACCCTGATGTCGAGCTCGTCCTCGACCGGAGATACCGTCGCTTGCGCGAAGGTAAGGCTGGCAGTGAACAACAGGATTAGCACTGCGATTAGTGACTGTTTCATCGTTACGTGGCAGGTGCTACTGTTTTTGACTTCCGGCTTGCGGCTTCCGTTCGCCGTCAGCGACCGCCGCGATCCAACAATTTTCGCTCTGCTAAACTTCATTTATTCAACTCGCTGACCATCGGCAGGATTGTTTTCTGCAGCACCGCAGGAGTGATTGGTCCAATCTGCTTAAAGCGAATCACGCCGTTCTTATCAATCAAATAGGTTTCGGGCGCTCCGTAGACCCCATAGTCGATAGCGATTCGGCCGTCCAGGTCAGAGACGCTGAGCACGTAAGGGTTTCCGAGATCGTTTAGCCAGGCAATGGCGTCTTCGCGCTTGTCCTTCCAATTGAGTCCATAGATGGGCACGACGCCTCTGCGTGACAACTCCAACAAGTAGGGATGTTCGTCGCGACAGGAAACACACCAGGACGCATAGACATTCAAAAGCCAGACCTGGCCACGCATTTCTGCAGCAGAAAAAGTTTTTTCCGGGTGTTGCAGTTGTGCCAGTTGAAAGGGAGGAGCTGGCTTGTTGATTAAAGGTGAGGGCACCTCATGCGGATCTCGGCCGAGACCTATTATCAGGAAAACCACCAGACCAAGAAAGAGAATAAGTGGGATTGCGTAACGCATGTTTTAGTTCGAAATCTCGGGGGTCGCAATTCTGGCCACGGCCGGAGTTGGTTGTTCACGGGCTGCCGCAGTTGCAGCTTCACGCTGCTTGCGCGCCGCCAGAGCATAACGCCGGTCGCTGACGGCAAGTCCTCCGCCCAGGGCCATCAGCACCGCGCCTCCCCAGATCCAATCCACGAAGGGTTTGTAGTGGACGCGCACGGTCCAGGCTCCATTGTTCCCAACCGGTTCGCCAAGCGAGAGGTAAAGATCACGAAAAATACCGGTATCGATGGCCGTCTCCGTCATCGCATTCTCAGAAGCATTGTAGATGCGCTTCTCCGGGCTCATGTTGCGAAATAGCTTGCCGTTCCGGCTGATGTCAATGCTGGCCCGCCCGGCCCGGTAGTTTGGCCCCAGAACATTAGTGACGCCATTGAATTTGAAATCATAGCCACCGACGCTGATGCTATCGCCGACGTTCATGCGCACGTCTTTCTCTGCCTGGTATTGAGTGACAAAAGTTATTCCAACGATAAAGACTGCAACGCCTAAATGGGCCAGCTGCATGCCATAATAGCTGCGGGACTGCATCCTCAGCTTTTGCCAGACGCTGAACGATCCGGTCACCGATCTCACTCGTTCCCAAATGCCCAGAGCGACGGTGCTGGCGATCCAAAATGCCAGCAGAACTCCCAGACTAACCAGCGCTTTCCACTGGCCCATGATAAAGGGTAAGACCAGTGCCATAAGAGCACTGGCGGCAAATGCCCAGCGCAAGCGAACTGCTAATTCCGGCAGACTCGCCTTCTTCCAACGCGCGACCGGACCGATTCCCATCAAGAAAGCCGCAGGCACCATCAAGGGCACAAAGACCGCATTGAAGTAGGGCGGTCCTACCGAGAGCTTACCCATGCCGAGCGCATCGATGATCAGAGGGTAGATCGTGCCCAGGAGCACCGAACCGGCGGCGACTGCCAGCAGGACATTGTTCGAAAGCAGCAGCGATTCTCTTGAGACCAGCTCAAACTTCGAGCCCAATCCGACATCCCGGGCGCGCAAGGCGTAGAGAACCAGCGAGCCACCAATGACGACCCCCAGAAAGGAAAGGATAAATATCCCCCGTTTAGGATCCACGGCAAAGGCGTGCACCGAAGTTAACACCCCGGAGCGGACCAAAAAGGTGCCTAACAAGCTGAGCGAAAACGCTGCAATGGCCAGCAGCACAGTCCAGCTCTTGAACCCCCCACGCTTTTCAGTTACGGCCAGGGAGTGAATAAGCGCCGTGCCCACTAACCACGGCATGAACGAAGCGTTCTCAACCGGGTCCCAAAACCACCAGCCGCCCCAACCTAATTCGTAGTAAGCCCACCAGCTGCCAAGTGCGATTCCGACAGTCAGGAACATCCAGGCGACCGTGGTCCACGGCCGGGACCAGCGCGCCCAGGTAGCGTCCAGCCGTCCCCCGATAAGCGCGGAGATCGCAAATGCGAACGCGACAGAGAATCCCACATAGCCCATATACAGCATCGGTGGGTGCGCCACCATCGCCGGATCCTGTAGCAGGGGATTGAGGTCTCGGCCGTCAAGCGGGACTGGAAATATCCGCTCGAATGGGTTCGAGGTCAGCAGCATGAATAAAAGAAACCCGATGCTGATCATTCCCATCACGCTGAGTACTCGTGCCAGCATGTCCTGCGGCAAATGACGGCTGAATAACGTAACCGCAACCGTCCAGAAACCCAGCATTAAGGTCCACAACAGCAGGGAACCCTCGTGCGATCCCCAAGTGGCGGCGAGTCGGTAATGAGGGGGTAGTTGCGAATTGGAATTGCTGGCTACGTTGAGGACGGAAAAATCATTGCTGATGAAAGACCAGGCCAGACAACTAAACGCGATTGCTACAAAAATGAACTGCGCCTGGCCCGCCGGCACTGCCACCCCCATCCATGACCGATTTCCGCGCGCCGCCCCAATCATGGGCAGGCTCGCCTGAGTGATGGCCAGCAATAGGGCGATGATTAATGCAAATTGTCCAATTTCAGGGATCATTGAAATATCGTACCTTGCTTAAGGCAAAAGAACTTTACTTGCTCAGTGTCCTGGCTGCTTCATTCGCTGATTGCTTTGCTTTCTCAAGGGATTGGGTTACTTCGGGGGCCCTGTAATTCTCATCATGTTTCGCCAGTACGCTGTCGGCATGAAACACCCCGTCGGAATCCACTTTGCCTTCTGCTACGCAACCACGACCTTCTTTGAAAAGGTCCGGCAGGATACCTTTATAGACTACGGGAATGCTGCTGGCCGTATCAGTCACAATGAAGCGCATGGTTAATCCGTCAGGTTCTCGCTTTATGCTCCCTTCCTGAACCAACCCTCCTATCCGGAAGTGACGGCCGATCGGAGCTTCTTTGGCGGCCACCTGCGAAGGACTGAAGAAAAAAACCAGGTTGCTCTGAAATGCATTGAGCACGAGGGCGGCTGCGATGCCCAGGCCTGCCAACCCGGCTGCTATAAACGTAATCCTCTTGTGTCTTGTTTTCATAATCGCTCACTTTGCTTTGCTGGCGAAATGTTATCGGTCCGAGCGGCCGCCGTTTTCCTTCGCTGGCGCAACGCCACGACCTCGCCGCCCATTACAATGAGCGCGATGACATACGAGCCCCAAACGTAAAAAGCATAGCCACCCATGGAAAAGAATCTTGACCAATTCATACTGACTCCATTCGCGAAAGTTGCGCTCTTCTGGCGCTGGTTAGAACGGGACGACCGGCCTCGTATTCGCGCTCAATTATGATGCAGCGCAAACGCATCAGGACTACCGCGACTGAGTAAAGCCAGCAGGCGCCGAGCATGATAAACATGGCAGCCAGCATCGGCGGCGCCATGGTGGGTTTATTCAGCAGCCGGATTGTCGCTCCCTGATGTAACGTGTTCCACCATTGCACTGAAAAGTAAATGATTGGCACGTTAATTACGCCGACTAGCGCCAGGATGGCCCCAGCGCGATCGGCACGGCGCGGATCATCAATTGCCGCCTGCAGTGAGATAAAGCCTATGTAGAGAAATAACAGGATCAGGGTTGATGTCATGCGCGCATCCCATACCCACCACGTTCCCCAGGTCGGCTTGCCCCACAGCGATCCTGTGGCCAAAGAAAGAAAAGTAAACATCGCGCCGGTAGTGGACAGCGCTGTGGCCATCATCGAAGCCAGCCGGGCATTAAACGCCCATCCGATGCCGGCGTAGGCGGCCATTAATACGTAGAGCATCATCCCCATCCAGGCCGCCGGAACGTGAATGAAGATTATTCGATAGGCATCCCCCTGTTGGAAGTCAGTCGGCGCGACAAAAAAGCCAACGTATAGACCGAGTATAAACAGGAGCACAGCCGGAATGCCGAATAACGGGACTAATTTTCCGGCCACGGGGTAGAAATTAGCCGGCGACGCGTATTTGTACCAATTGATTTTCATAGGTCTTTGGTCTTTGGTTTCTGGTCTCTTGTTTCGCTTAGGTTACCTTGTAAGGATTATCAAACCCATGAAAGCAAACACCAATCCTCCCTTTCTTCACTCGACAGATATTCTCAATGCTGCACAAGTTGCCCAGGGCGCAAATACCAGCGACAGCGCAAGCACAGCGCCCAGTAGTGAGAGGTGCGACTGGGGATCGGCACCAGAGATGCTGGCATCGACAGCAAGCGCCCCAAAAATCATGACCGGGATATAAAGCGGCAGCACAAGCAACGCTACCAGAACTCCACTCCCCCTCAGTCCGAGGGTCAAAGCTGCCCCTATCGATCCAATCAGACTGAGAACTGGAGTGCCCAGCAAAAGAGATATCGTCAGGATAACAAGTGTGTTCGGCGATAAACCAAACTGTATCCCCATCACCGGCGCCACCAGAACAAGTGGCACTTCTGATACCAGCCATTGAGCAAGCACCTTTCCCAGGACAATCAGGTACAACGGCTGTGGCGTGAGCAACATCTGTTCCAACGTCCCGTCAACATAATCATTGGAAAATAGTCGACCCAGCGAGAGCATCGAGGCTAACAAGGCCGCTACCCAAACGACTCCAGGCGCGATGGACTTCAACAAGCGCGGATCGGGACTAATGCTAAGCGGAAACAGGCTTACCACAATGATAAAAAAGAACAACGTTGCCAAAACATCTGCCCGCCGCCGCCAGGCGAGCATCAGGTCGCGCCAGACCAGCCAGCGAAACATCGAAAGTGTCGACGTCGACCTCACGAGGCAAGCTCAACCCGCTGAAACGAACCGGTTTTCAGTTCGAGTTCCTGATGGGTAGCAATAATCGCCAATCCACCCCCGGCCAGGTGCATTTCGATCATCGACTTGATCAGAGCAATCGCAGCCTTGTCCAATGACGTCAGTACTTCGTCAAGGATCCAGAGAGCGGTGTCGCAAACATTTAGCCGGGCCAATGCCAAGCGACGGCGCTGGCCTTCAGAAAGTAAACGCGCCGGCAGTCTCTCGCGGCCGGCGAGTCCCATTTCATTCAGGATTTTTTCTGCTGCCGGAACTGCCAGGTCGATTCCGTTGAGCCCACTGGCAATGCGCAGGTTCTCAATTGCGGAAAGTTCGTCTTTGACTCCGTTGCGATGACCAAGGAAGGTCAGAGATGAGGAATATTCCTCACCTAATGTGCGAATGTTCTCACCATTCCATGTGATCTTGCCTTCCGCCGGCTCCAGCAACCCACAGAGAATCCGCAATAGGCTCGTTTTTCCGCAGCCGTTGGGTCCGGTGACCTGTACCAAAGTACCCGCGGGTACTGAAAAGCTGAGGTTGCTGAACAGGCGACGATCTCCACGAACGCACCCGAGGCTGTTGACTTGTAGTATGGCCGCTGGCCCCCTGTTGGTTTTATCCAAGGCTTAACGCGACCATTGTATTGAAGTTTCTCAGGAAAAGCATTCCGTCAAGAGTTGATCAGATGAGAAAGACGCAATGCCTTTTCACCCACGCGAAAGCTGCAAGAACTTCTTAATTTCCTCTGGCCGCAGCTTCAACCGGACCATTGAGCTTGAGCCAGGCGCGCCATCCGCCTTTTAAGGCGCGCACCCGCTTGAAACCTGAATCGAGCAACACCTGTGCCGCCTCAATACTGAGTTCATCGTTGGGACACGCACAATAGGTTACTACTTCGCTATCGCGTGCGACATCCTTGAGCGGAGCAAAGCTTAGCCGGTATCTGAGCCGGCGCAGCTTAACATGGATCGCGCCTTTGATTTTGCGTTCGCCGGCAGCAAAGGCTTCACCGCCTCGCACGTCAATTATGGTCACGGGTTGTTTCTTTGCGACCTTCAATTTCAGCTCTTCCGGGGTCATGAACTGAATTTCTGAAGACTTGACCTGCTCCCAGCCGGTGGCAGCGCCCGCAGCTGAACAAGCTTTAACAGGCTGAGGACTTCCCGGCAGGATCACGAATAAGAAGACCGCCAGACTTTTAGCGTGCATCGGTTACCTCCTTGAGATCAACAGATAGTCATCAGCCATTTGAGGGTTAGCGGGTCATAACCGGCTTCTGACCGTGAACGAACTGCGTGCGGACTTCCGGTTTAAAGGTCTTCGGGTCGTACCAGGAGTATGTCGGGCCGTCATAGTAAAGGTAACCGGAGCTATCGCGAATAGTTTCGCTGATCACATCCCCCTGCAGGCGGGGAAGAGACTTGCCGCGGCTGGCAGCGATCAGATCCCTGGCTGCTTGCACGCGAAGGGATGAACCGACTGCGTTCTTAAGGAGATAGGTCTGGGTCGCCTGCGAGTCCTGCCAGCCATCAGGGCCAAACCCATGGATGATGGCCAATAGCAGGTCGGTGTCCTCTACACGGAGTGCCCGCGATAAAGGTACTGTTGGTTGAAAGGGATCCCTCAGGATCCAGGCGGGAAACTCTTCATTCATCTCGGAAAGCTTTGCTGGGACGGGCTTAACGATGACCGCCAGGTCCTGCGAAAGGTCTCCGTTAAAGTCTCCGGCAACGAAATAGGGTTGGCGGCTAACCTCAACCACGGCGTTGTCCTTAAAAATGCGCTTCACTGCTTCGCGTGCGTGTTCGAGGTCGGGGGGAGACATTGTCGCCAGCTGCTTCTGCTTCGCTTCAATCGTCGCGGGAGATGGAGCCGTCTCCAGGTGTGATTTCTCCGGTGCCCTGCAGCCAAGGGGCAGAGCGCAGACCGCCAATAAAGCAAATTCCAAAAGCAACCGTTGGCACAAAACAGAGGTGTCGTTAATGGTATTGAGCCGTGCTGACATTTTTCGCTGCGGGGCTTCGATTTTTTGCGTGAACCTAAGAAAGCTCGCCGGTTGAACTTCTCCGCCGGCGAGCTTTCTGCAAGAGCCTTCGTCGCACACGCCGGAGAATCTAGAGTGACAGAACGAAAGCTATGAGATCCGCTCGACTGGCCGCCGACAATGCGTTGAACGCATTCCGGGCTGCAGTACCCTGTCCCGCGTGCAGTTGAATCGAATCAAAGATGGTTATGTTCAGGCCTTGATGCATAAGCCGGTTGCGAGCGCGAATTCCCCACAACGGAGCGGTGCGCATCTGGTTTGCCGATGACTGTCCTGCGTTCTGGACAATGCCATCACCGGTCCCGATGTCATGCAGCGCAAAGTCGCTGAAAGGATGGATTATCTTATTGCCCAGAGCGGTAGGCACTGCAAACGCGCCACCGTTGATTAGCGTTCCCGGAGCCGCAGTCTGGAACGTACGCGTGTGGCAGACCGCGCAGCCAACCGAAGTAAACAATGAATCACCCCGAACCGCGGCGGCAGGGAGTGGGTTCTGGCGCCCGGGGGCGCGGGTTGCGGCAATAAAGTCGGCGAAGGCCATCACGTCATCTCCGTCGTCTTCAGGATCGGCAACCGGATCGAAGGGAGCGCCAGTACAGTTTAGAACGCCCTCGGCGGTGCTGCAGGGATTTTCGAACTTACCGGCATTGGGATCTGAAGAACTACGGCCGCCACCACCGTCGAATTTGTTGGTGATACCCATCTCATTAAGGTAAGCATCGCCTGCGAACGACAACAAACTGGCCTGCTGGGACTTCCAGCCAAAGCGACCAATTCGCAGTTGGTTACCGGCCTCGACTACGGGTACGGCTGTGAGGACGCCTCGTTGAGCGAACGGTTGGGCGGCAACGTTGTTTTGCAGGACCGTGTTTGAAATGCACTCGACGAAGCCATCACCCAGAGTGCTGGTAGTAACTCGGAAGGTGTTTACCGTTTCGGCCGTGGAGATGTGTTCCACCACATCCGAGTCCGTTCCGCGGGCGTGAATTAGTTGGCCGCCCGGCGCATCTACGAAGGCGCCGCCTGAGAGATGTCCGGCTCGAAACTCCATCGACTGGCTGAAAGCGCCTACATCAACTGATTGATGACACTCCACACACCCAACATCGTTATAGGTGGGCCCTAGTCCATCAGCAACCGTCTCGCGCTCAGAGAATATGAATTTGTTGTCTTCGAATCTTCCATTACCACGAGCAGTGGGCGCCACCGGTGGGGCCACACACTCGTCAATGGGAGTACCCAGTGCGCCAAAGCCATTGAAAAGATCGTTCGGGGTCTTGGCATCCATGTCAGTTGTGAGAGCCTCGGTGCCCCCCTGACCTTCGACGGCTCGCGGCATCCAAACCGGCAATGCGAGGGCCGTCACAAACAAAAGTATCGCTAGAACCTTCATCAGTTTCATTGGATCTCCCTCCTTGGAGAGTTAGAAGGTACGTTTTCCCGCGCCAGGAAACCGGCAAAAATCCCGTGGGCGGATCACCGCAGTTTCTCGACACCTGTGAACTGTTGTGAACCCTGCTTGTTCGTGAAGGGGTGGTAAGATCAAGTCTCTCGACTGATCATGGCCACGCCGACGCCCTGGTAGTGTCGGGAGTGAAGATTAACCGCTTAACTTAGCTGGGCAGTTCGTACTGAAACGATCGGTTGGGGGATAGTGGTGCGCACTCTAGTACGGGTTGTTTGCAAAGTCAATGAAATTTTTCCAAATTGTGGATCGTTCAACGGAAAGTTCACAAGAGTAGAATTTTGTCGAACAGCCATGAAGTCCTGGTCTCGAGCGCGACGCCTTTCTGAAGCCTGAGCTTGCCGTGGCCGCTTTTTTCAGATAAAAACTTTTCGCTAATCCTTTGGCGATCAATGAAGCGAACAAACGGAACCAGACACCCCGGACAGACACGATCTAAACCTCGCGGTCTGTCTGGCTCGCCAGCTTACCCATTCTCAGGAATTGTCGGGCAGGAGGAAATGAAGCTCGGGCTGATTTTAAACGTGATTGACCCGACCATAGGTGGAGTGCTGATGATGGGGCATCGCGGCACGGGTAAATCAACCGCTGTTCGCGCGCTGGCTGATTTGTTGCCCGATATCTCGATCAATCGTGGGTGCCTGTTCAACTGCGAACCCGGCGACACAAAGTCTTGCTGCACTGAATGCGACCTAAAAATGGCTGGCGTCGCAAAAACCTCACGTGAACGATGCCCGGTGCCGGTAGTCGATCTGCCCCTTGGGGCGACCGAGGACCGCGTCTGCGGCTCAATTGATATTCAGCGGGCACTCAATGAAGGGGTCAAGGCATTTGAGCCGGGATTGCTGGCGCGGGCAAACCGCGGCTTTCTTTATGTCGATGAAGTGAATCTCCTGGAGGACCATCTCGTCGACCTGCTGCTGGACGTAGCTGTCACGGGGCGCAACAAGGTCGAACGCGAAAACATTTCCGTCGAACATCCGGCCCGCTTCGTCCTCGTGGGTTCGGGAAATCCAGAAGAGGGAGAGCTGCGGCCGCAATTGCTGGATCGGTTCGGTCTTTACGTCGAGGTCAAGACCGAGAATGAAGTTGAGCTAAGAGTCAGGATCATTGAGTGCAGAGAATCTTTTGAGCGCGATTCCGAAAAATTCTGCGCAGCTCGAGAGCCGGAGCAAAAGGACTTGCGTCAGAGGATCGCACGGGCCAGCCGAAATTTCAGCAGGGTGAAGGTTGGTGCGCAACTTTTGCGCCAAATCGCCACCCTGTGTTCGGAGTTGCAGGTAGACGGCCATCGTGGCGAGTTAACAATTATGCGGGCCGCGCGGGCCCTGGCCGCTTTTTCCAACCGCCGGTCGGTTTGTGAAGAAGATGTGCGCCGGGTTGCCACCATGTCATTACGGCACCGGTTGCACCGGGACGCTCTCTCGGAAGCCTCCGTTAGCACACGGATCGAACAAGCAGTTGACCGCGTCTTTGCTAAAACCTCGCCGCGCACAGGCCAAAGCAATAGCGGAAGTAGTTCAGGGGGGAGCGGGAATAATGATGGCCGCAGCCGCTCCCCGGCAGGGAACAAATATTGGCCCGAGCTGGAAAGTCATGACGAGTTAGCATCAGAAAATCAGCCGCCGCTGCCGGCGTTGCTTGAAGCCAGGCTGACGGAGCTTTCCTCAGGACTCCTGGCGCCGCACAAAATGGTCGAGAAGTCACAAAGGGGGCGCACCAAGTCCGGCCGCGTTGCTTACAACTCGCGACACGGTAGATATATGCGGGCAGTTTCCCAACAGCGGGCCGGCGCCGCCATAGCGCTGGACGCCACACTTCGAGCATTAGCGGCAGATGGATATCGTCACGCGATGGCTACTGCTGACACGCAAGGGCTGGACGTTCCGGCGCGGGACATTGCGGCCACGGCGCTTCGCTTCAAGCAGCTGGCCCGCAAGCAGGGAACACTGTTTATTTTTGCGATCGACACTTCGGGCAGCATGGCTCACAAAAGGATCAACCAGGCTCGCGGTGCGCTGCTCAATCTGTTGCGAGAGTCCTATATTAATCGCGACCAGATTGCCATGGTCGGTTTCCGTGGAGTCTCTGCCGAGATTCTGTTGCCGGTTACGCGCAGTATGATGCGCGCAAAGCGCGCGCTCGATTCGCTGAGTATCGGGGGAGGAACGCCGCTTTCAGCCGGCCTGTCATGCTCCCTGGAATTGGCGCAACGCGCGCTGACGCGTCATGAAGGTGAAATCACACTGCTTCTTTTTACTGATGGCGGTGCAAATGTTCCGATGTCCCACGGCGTAGCTGTTGCCGGGCGCAAGGTGCGGCAAGATCTAATCGCCGGCGAAGTCTCGCTACTGGGCTCCAAGTTGCGCGGCCTGGGTGTTCAGGTCGTTGTCATTGAACCGCTCAGCGGCTTTTCCCCTGACAGTAATGTCCGGGGAGTAGCGGCCCAACTGGGCGCGCGACACTTGCGACTTTCAACCGGGAATCAACCGGCAATTCATCCGATCGTTTAGTAAAGGTTTAGCGGTATGAGTGCTTCCACTGATCGGGATCGGCTTGTCCTGGATCTTCACGACCGACTGGTGGAGATCGAGCAGCGCTTAATCCCCACTGGACTGCACATCTTCGGCAAGCCTTCAGTTGGAAGCGAACGCGCGGATCTGCTGCGTATGGTTGCCTCATTCGATCGGCCGGAGACAAATGCCAGAGCCCTGCCGGCGCTCGTAGCCGAGGGTTTAAATCTTAAAAAGCTCCCGACTCCAGCTTCCGCACCACCGACAGGGGAAGACGAAGCGCGAGAACGCGATCGGATTGCGGCCATTGTCTCGGGTGCTATCGAAACATTCCTGGGCGGCGGGATCGATGCGGCTGCGTTACAGCTACAGGAGGTCGCCGGCGTACGCGCGCAAGACTCACTTCCGGTTTTGAGTTTACTGGAAAAGATTTCGCAGCAGTTGGAAACGAACGTGGAAATTGAGTCCCTGCTGCGAGCTTTACGCGGCCAATACATCGAACCCGGTCCCGGGGCCGACATTGTCCAGAACCCGGCTATCCTTCCCACTGGACGCAATACCCACGCAATCAATCCCTATTCAGTGCCGTCGGAAATGGCCTTTGCAAAAGCCGAAGCCGTGACGGACCGCCTGGTGGAACGGTATCTGAGCGAGCACGGACGTCATCCCCGCGCCATGGCGTTAGTGTTATGGGGGCTGGATAACATCAAGACCCAGGGTGAAGGTGTTGCCCAGGCGCTCTGGCTTCTCGGGGTGCGACCTGTGCGCGACGGTTTAAATCGCGTCACGCAGGTTGAGGCAATCCCGCTCGCAGCGTTGAAGAGGCCGCGTATCGACGTCGTCATGACCGTCTCTGGAATCTTCCGCGATTTATTTAGTCCCACCGTGGAATTGCTGGACAGAGCAGTGCGATTAGTGGCAGGACTCGACGAACCATTACATCAGAACTATGTTCGCAAAAATGTATTAGAGCAGATGGAGGTCGCCGCCTGCGAGTTTGACGATGCAGTGGTCCGTGTGTTTTCCAATGCGCCGGGAAATTACGGCACGAACGTCAACTTCATGGTTATGGATTCGCAATGGGAGAGCGAAGAGACCCTCGGCGATCTTTTCGTAACGCGCAAATGTTTTGCCTACGGCCGCGATTCACGCGGGCGACCGATTGAGGGCCGGGAGGCGCGGGTGGCAATGGATCGCGCGTTGACCAGGGTCGAAGCCACTTATCAGAATATCGACACATTTGAAATCGGCATCACCGACGTCGATCACTACTTCGAATACCTGGGTGGCATTTCCAAGGCGGTTGAGAAGCGCGCCCGCGCACGACCCGCCATCTACCTGTCAGACTCGCTTTCCCGCGACGCGAAGATAAGGACGCTGGAAGAGACGGTCCAGCTCGAGACACGCGCGAAGACGCTGAATCCCAAGTGGTATGAGGGAATGCTAAAGCACGGTTTTCGCGGCGTGGCCGAAATTGAGAATCGCGTTTCGAATACCTTCGGTTGGAGTGCAACCGCCGACGCTGTCGACGATTGGGTTTACACGGAAGTAGCGAAGACGTTCCTGCTCGACGAAGCGATGCTTAGGCGCCTGCGTGATCTAAATCCACACTCAGCGCACTCATTAGTCAATCGTCTGCTGGAAGCGAATGGCCGCGGTTATTGGGAGGTAGACGCTGACGTGCTGGATCAGTTACGCGACATAGGTTTGGAATTGGAAGACCAACTTGAGGGAGTTGCCGGATGAGAGTGACGGTCTTCTACATCGGCTCAAGCCTGCTCGCCCCCCTCAAAAATGCCGAGCGCGAACTCAATCGGGAGTTTGGGCTGGGCTTGCGGATCGCGGCATACAACTTTGGGGCGCCGGTAGCCGAAGACGAATGGCTCGAGATTGAACAGGCACTGGGCTCTGCGGACATAGTTTTTGTCATTCATGTCATGGATGGTGAAAATGCCGCGCGCTTGCTTTCGGTTCTGGAAGAGAAGCGCGGCCGACATCGCGCCGTGATTGTTATTAACTGCATGCCCGATCTAATGCGGCGCGCGCGCATGGGGAAGCTTGATTTCGAGAAACTGGCCGGCTTCCCCAGAGGGAAACCAGAATCCGGCGCAGGCGCGGAAACGGGTGAAGAGTTATCGGAGAAGTCCAGCGCCAGGTGGTTGCTGGGTACCGTCGGGTCATGGGTGGGCAATCACGTGAGGTCTCGACGTGCAGGTAACGTCCATAGTCATACACGCTATCTCAGGCTGGTAGATCGTCTGCCGGGGATCATGCGCTTCGTCCCCGGAACCTGGGCGCTGCGTGATATCAAGAACTATCTTTCGATTTTTTGTTATTTCCTGCAGCCGACTCCGGCCAACATACAGTCGATGCTTCTCTGTGCTTTGAAGGGTTATGTTCCCGATGAGCGATTAAAGGGTGTCAGCATCCCCGCTCCCGAAAAGGTGCCGTCGGTGGCGATCTATCACCCGGATGCGCCAAAGCTTTTCGATTCGTTCGCGAGTTATCGCAAGTGGTACGAACGGCGAATGCGAAAGCAGGTCGAGTCCAGCGAATCGCAAGGCCATAGGAAGCGGGGCGAACACACAGTTAAACCACTACAGCCGGATAAGACGATCGGGCTCTTGCTAATGCGACCGCAGGTCATAAGTAAGGCCACCAGGCATTACGATGATTTGATAAGGGCTATCGAAGGTGAAGGACTCTTTGTTATCCCGGTACTCGCCACGCTGATGGACAACCGTGAGGCCTGCGAGAAGTATTTCCTGGATGACAGCGCCAAAAGTGCGACCAAACGCGGCTGGTCGCCGTCGCAACTCCAATCTCCTAAGGCTCTCGACGAACAGAACTTCGAACCAGGTCATCGCTCTCGTATCAGCCAACTGGTTTCCCTGACCGGCTTCAGTTTTGTCGGCGGACCGGCAATGAACGACAGCGCAGCCGCTGCCGAATTCCTCACCGGGCTCAATCGCCCTTATCGCTCGGCCGTCAGCCTTGACATGCAGAGCATCGAATCGTGGAGCGCATCGCAGACCGGGCTCAATCCCGTCCAGGCCGGAATGCAGATAGCGCTCCCCGAGATCGATGGCGCCACGGAACCGTTTGTCTACGGTGGGTTGCCGGCCAGTGGCGTAGAGCCAATCGGCCTCCAGGAGCGCTGTGAGAGGCTGGCGCAACGCCTGCGACGTTGGAATCATTTGCAAACAGCCCCGCGCGAGTCGGTAAAGTTGGGGCTGGTGATTTATTGCTTTCCTCCCAACAAGGGAAATATCGGCACGGCCGCGGATCTCGATGTCTTTCCCAGTGTCTGGGATACGCTTAGTAAACTAAAGGCGGATGGTTATTCTGTTGACCTGCCGGTTTCGGCCGAGCGGTTGCGCGAGCTGATGTTGGGTGGAAATGCTGACCGCTTCGGTTCGACAGTTAATGTGGCCGCGCGCCTCAGCGTCGATGAGTACCGGCGGATTTGTCCGTATGTTGACGAGGTCGCAGGCGATTGGGGTAGTGCGCCTGGTCAGATTAATACCTTTGGAGGGGAAATATTAATTCAAGGCGTCCAGCTGGGGAATGTGTTTATCGGAGTGCAACCGAGCTTTGGTTATGAAGGCGATCCGATGCGTTTGATGATGGCGCGCAGTGGCGCACCGCATCATGGGTTCATGGGTTTCTATGCTTACATTGAAAAAGTCTTCGCCGCAGACGGGATTGTGCATGTCGGCACTCACGGAGCGATGGAGTTCATGCCGGGCAAACAGGTGGGAATGTCAGCCCAATGCTGGCCCGACCGATTAATTGGTCAAATGCCCAACCTCTACATCTACAGCGTAAATAACCCCTCTGAGGGATCGATTGCCAAGCGAAGATCGTACGCGGAATTAATATCGTATCTGACCCCGCCGATCGAAAATGCGGGTCTTTACAAAGAACTTGTCACGCTAAAAGACCTGGTAATGTCATACCGGCAGGCAACCGAAGAAAGCGAGCGAGAGAGACTGTTTGCCTCGATTGAAATTTGCAGCCGGCAGTTAAACTTCGAGTCTGCAAAAGTGTAGGGGTAGGAAGTGCGCGAAAGCTCTGATAAAACTTCTTGCCACTAACTTGCGAAACAAGGTATAAATACTGGCACCGAGCCAGTTTAATTTTGTCAGCGGCACGGGCTTTCATGTTTTGCGCCTACAACTCGGTTCGTTTGGCAGAGTGAAGACCCTGCGATGTAGTAACTGTGTGGTTTACGCTCCAGATCGAAGTAGAAGTGTATCTACGTCGATTGTCACTGCAAGACAAACGGCCGTGCAACAAATCCAATTGACGAAGGAGTGCTAATAAGTGGATAGCCCATCCGGCGAAGCAAGCACACCGGAAAGGAAAGTCACCGCCCCAGCGCCTTCAACTGCCGGTCCGGTGACTAAGCCAGCTGCTCCCGTCACGAAGCAACCAGGGGCAATGGTCGAAAGCACTCCCGATCCTCCGGTGAACAAGATGCGCCGGCGGATAGTCTGGGCGACCATTGGCGGGTTTCTTGTCACTTGCTTCCTCATGTTCCTCCGTTTCTTTCTCCCCCGTGCAATCTTTGAGCCCTCGACAGTTTTCAAGATTGGATTTCCCAGCGACTACGCGCTCGGAGTCGACACAAAGTGGCAGCAACAATACCGAATCTGGGTCGGTAAGACTTCAGATCGCCTGTTTGTGATCTACGCGCGCTGCACGCATTTGGGGTGTACCCCTGACTGGAAAGCCAGCGAGAACAAGTTTAAGTGCCCCTGCCACGGCAGCGGCTATGACAGCGAAGGTATTAATTTTGAGGGACCGGCGCCGCGCCCGATGGATCGCGCGCATGTGGAGATTGATCCCGAAGGACAGATCGTCGTCGATACCAACCGGCTCTTCACCTGGCCAAAGGGCGAGAAAGGCCAGTTTGATGACAAGGAACACGGGGCTTATATTTCAGTTTAGCCTCAATGCGAAGGCGCCGTGCGCGTACGTCGCAAGACAAAGCGACAGCTTTACTATTAGTTATGGATGATCGTTCGGACCAGAAAGAAACCAGGCAACTGACCGAGGGCGGCAAGTCTGAGGGCGGTCTCGTGGAACGGGTGCGGGGTGAAGCCGCCGCGCTCAAGGACCGCGCGATCGAGGAAGCCCAGGCTTATAAAGACCCGCAGGACACTCAGCTGTGGAAGTCGATCTTTCGCGTTTCTCATGATCGCGGCGATCCGCGCAATCGCTCCCTCGCGATTCTTTCAAACGTCTTTCTCCACCTTCATCCGGCCAAGATCAATCGCGATGCGGTGCGTTACCAGTACACCTGGGGCATGGGCGGGATCACGTTTTACCTGTTCATTGTGCTCACCTTTACGGGCGTGTTGTTGATGTTTTATTACCACCCCCAAAAGGTTTTGGCCTTTCGTGACATTCTCTACCTTGAACACGACGTCCCCTTTGGCAAGTTGTTGCGCAACATGCATCGCTGGGCCGCGCACCTGATGGTAATTACCACCTGGCTGCACATGTTTCGAGTGGTGCTCACTGGCTCTTATAAGCGGCCCAGGGAATTCAATTGGTGTGTCGGCGTAGTGCTGCTGGTGCTGACCCTGCTGCTGTCCTTCACCGGCTACTTGCTGCCGGATGATCAATTGGGATTCTGGGCAGTCACGGTGGGGACGAACATGGCCCGGGCGACGCCAATGTTCGGTTCAGAGGGACCTTTTGGTCCGCAGTTGGGGATGACGCCTTTCAACGATGTGCGCTTTGGCTTGCTTGGCGGCTCGATCGTAGATTCGAATGCACTGCTGCGCTCATATATATGGCATTGCATCGGCATACCGCTGGTAGCGTCTATTTTTATGGCCGTCCACTTCTGGCGCATACGCAAGGATGGGGGTATCTCCGGACCGGCGCCGGTGATGCTGGAAGCAGAAATGAAAGCAATCAAGAAAAAATGAGCAGTAAAAAACCGGGGCAGGGGATTTGAGAAAATCTGCTACCTGAGATCCGAATTCTAAATCTATGGACTGGCATCAACTTTGGACTATCGCGTCAGCGCCCGATAACGTTCCTATCGTGGCAATGCTGTTCCTCGCGCCATTCTTTACCTGGCTCGGCATTCGCCAGGCGCGCGCGAACGACAAGTTGATTGTCGAACTCGAGGGCGATGCCCAACTCGCCAAGACTCACCATCGCAAGGTGGAACCGTGGCGACCGGGCTGGGCAAAGGAATTACACGTCTGGCCTTACCTGGTACGCATCGAATTTTTGGTCACGCTGATCGTCACCGTGATACTGTTTGTCTGGTCCATTACCCTGAATGCCCCGCTGGAAGAGCCCTCGAATCCAAATCTGACGATGAACCCTTCGAAAGCGCCCTGGTATTTTCTCGGGCTGCAGGAGATGCTGGTCTACTTTGATCCCTGGATTGCGGGCGTGGTAATGCCCTCAATCATCATGATTGGTTTGATGGTCTTTCCCTATGTGGATTCCAGTCCTTTCGGGAATGGCTATTACACCATCAGGCAGCGTCGCTTTTCCCTCGCCATGTTTGGCTGGGGGTTCCTGATGTGGATTCTACTGATCGTGATCGGGACGTTCATACGCGGCCCAGGCTGGATCTGGTTCTGGCCTGGACAGACCTGGGACCACAACGCGGTCGTGTTCGACAAGAACATCGATCTTCACGACTACATCGCCACCAGCGCAATGGGGAAGCTGCTTCACCTCGGCCCGATTCTGACCAGTCCGCTGGGCAAGGGGATTTTCGGCTTCCTGGTGGTGAGCGGTTTCTATCTACTTGGTGCGCTGTTTTTTCACTGGTTGATGCTCGTGGACTGGCGCCGGATTTCGCTTCGACCGCTGCGGCTGTTTCCCAGGGATGCATTTGAAGAGAAGCTCCTGGCCCGTACCAGCCTCCTGCAGTACCTGACCTTTCAGTTCTTCGCAGTAAGCGTTTTGTTGGCCCTGCCGGTCAAGCTCGTTTTGCGGCTGGCGCTCACGATCAAGTATGTATGGGTAACTCCCTGGTTCAACGTCTGAGACACGCGGAGGAAGAATATCAGTGACCGACTCTCCTGTAGCCGGGGAATCGTTAGCAAAGCGAGAGCCTGATGTTCCGGCTCACGATCCGATCACCAGCCGGTCGACCAGCGGGCTGATGCTGATCTCTGCTCTCTTGCTGACTTTGACCCTGGTATGGGCGTTATACGACGAGGCTTATGGACAGCGTCCCTGGAAGGGAATGCAGCAGGAGTTTGTGGCGCGCTATGGGCGTTATCTGGACAGTATCAAATCACGCTCCGCGGAAAGCGAAACGGAACTCAAAGAAAGTCCCGAATATCAAAAACTGAAAGAAGACGCGGAAGAGGCGCGCGCGAAAGTACAACCTGAAATTGAGGAGATCAACACCGAGGTTGATAAGATCCAGGCTAAGCTGAATGCCGTCACTGAGCCATTTCAAAATCAGCGTGGTCGCCTGACGGTTATCTACTACAATGTCGAGACAGCCAGTGGCCGATCCAAAGAAAAATATAGGAAAGAAGCGGAGCAGAAGCGCCAGGAAACCGTGGACGTCGAGATGCCGGCCGACGATGGCTCATCTAAGCCAGCCGTCGTGAAGATGAATTATGAGGCGCTCGAAAAAACCTACAACGATCTGCGCGAGCAAAAGGCCGCCAAGCTTGGCCGCAAAGCGGAACTGCTGAAGGAACCCTCGGACCTCGACAAAAAGCGGGACGATTACCTCAAGAACCATCTTACGCTTTTAACCCCCGTGCAAATAGAAGGGGTCAGGAAAGGGTTGAAGAGTTTCGACTATTCAATCCTGGGACACCAGATCAGTGTCACCGAATACAATATTGCCGATCGCTGTGAAGTCTGCCACCTGGGTGTGAGATCACCGTTAACCATTACACCCTCGGACATGGCGCCGGGCGGACCGGGAAATAATCCTGATGCCCTCGCTCGTGCTTTTGTTAGTCATCCCAATAAAGAAATCATGGACATCCATAAACCGGATCGGTTTGGCTGTTCGAGCTGCCACTGGGGCAATGGACGAGCGACGACCAGCGAATTGAAGGGTCATGGCCAGAATAAGTTCTGGCTCTGGCCCATGTTTGAGAAAGAGAACACTGAAGCGGGCTGCCAGCAGTGCCACGCGAAAGATCGTGTTACGCAGGGCGCCGAGACCTTGAATCTCGGTCGCGATCTTTTCTCGCAACGCGGTTGTATGGGCTGCCATCGCTACGAAGGATTCGATCGCGAAACCGACGCCCTAACCAATACCCGGCAGTTGATCACGCAACTCGAAGATCAGATTACGGCTAACGACAAAATGGGTCGTCAGGATGCCGAAGCTGCCGCCAACGCTGCTGATGACGATGCCGGCAAGGCGGAGGCAGCCCGGCTGATGGCCCATGCCGAAAGCCTGCGGGTGACTAATAGTCTATTGGCCGCCCGGATCGATCAGATGAACCTGCAGACCAAGTACCTGATGCAGGATCAGAAGAAGGTCGGACCAAATCTGAAAGATGTGCGACTGAAGCTCGCGAAGGAATGGATTCCTGTCTGGTTGAAAGATCCTCAGGCCTTCCGTCCCGGAACCAAGATGCCTACCTTCTGGCGCTTTGCGGTGGACCAGAACGGAGACGATGAAGTAAAGGCCATCAGCGCCTATCTCTGGCAGGCCGGTTTCGACGGCAAGACCCCGGAACAACAGAGAGGCGATGCGAACGCCGGTAAAGAACTCTTTGAAACCAAAGGCTGTATGGCCTGTCATTCCATCGGTGAAGGTGACAGCAAGGCCGGCGGCGAATTTGCCGCCAACCTAAGCCGGGTCGGCGAGAAGGCCAACTTCGAATACATCGTGCGCTGGATTCACAATCCACGCGAGCGTTGGGCCCCATACTGTCCGAAACATAAACGTGATTTGACCGCTGATGACTACAAACAGGCGGGGAAACCGTTTGCGTTTGATACCGAGTTGCACTCGAAGTGCCCCCTCGATGGCGCCGAGCTTCAGGTCCAGAATATGACTGTGATGCCCAACTTTCGCTTGAGCGAAACCGAAGCGCGCGACATTGCTACCTACCTCTACTCGTTAAGCTCGCGGCCGGGCTACGAAAATGCAGCATTCATGGATGATCCGAACCTGAAAGAGACAGGTCGCCAGCTAATCAAACAGTTCGGCTGCGCTGGTTGCCACGAGATTCAGGGATTTGAAGAAGAGCAGCGCATCGGCAAAGAGCTAACGGTGGAGGGCGCCACTCCCATTGAGCGTTTGGACTTTGCTCTCTCGACAAAAAACGCCGAGCAAGGCATCGACCCCTTGAACCTGCATCCGGAAAAGAAAGAAAAGGAGTGGTACAGCCATAAGGGGTTTTTTGAGCATAAGCTCGCCGATCCTTCGATTTATGATCAGGGCAAAGAAAAGGACCCGAAAGATCGCTTACGCATGCCTAAGCCGTTTCTGACGGATGAATGGCGCAACGCGTTGACGACTTTTCTGCTTGGCAGCGTTGGGGTCGAAGGAGCCAACGTTCCCAAAGCGGCCTTCTACGACCCGCAGGATCAGCGCCGGCAGGACATTCAAAATGGCTGGTGGGTTATAAAGAAATATAACTGCGTGGGCTGTCACGAAGTCCAGGTAGGCCAACGTTCCGTGCTGATGGACCTGCCTCAATTTCCGGCCAGCGAACTGCTGCCACCGCGGCTCACCAGCGAAGGCGCGCGCGTCGATCCTAACTGGTTACTGCGCTTTCTTCACGATCCTTCTTTGAGTGGGGGGCAGGCGGCGGCCATGCCGTCAGGGCCGGCCAGCCAGGCTGGCGCAAGCGGCGCCCAGAATGCCAATAAATACCAGCTCCAGCCTGGTGCGGATCGCAACGGTGTGCGACCATACTTGAAAGTGCGCATGCCGACGTTCAATTTCTCGCCAAATGAGCTGCAAACACTGGTGAGGTTTTTCATGGCTCTCTCCGGGCAGCAGGAGCCTTATATAAAAGAACAACTCGATCCGCTGACTGAGCAGGACAAGTTGGTTGCACGCACCATCTTTACCTCGGGGACTCCCTGCTTGAAGTGCCACATCACGGGTGAGCCGGCGCACGATGCCAAAGCGATTGCCCCCAATTTCCTGTTGGCAGGAGAGCGCCTTAAGCCGGAGTGGACATTCCGCTGGTTGCTTGATCCGTCGCAGATCAGTCCGCGGACCGCAATGCCCTCAGGACTTTTCAGGAAAGACGGTGACCGTTGGGTGGTGAACTTGCCGCAACCGCCTAAAGACGTGGGTGACTATCATGGCGACCACGCGCGACTACTGGTAAGGTATATGTTCCTGATGTCGCCTGACGAACAGCGGCGCTTGTTGTCAGCTTCCCCTGCGCCTCCGGCGCAGCCTGCTGCTCAAAACGCGCATGCTGTCAGGTCGAGAGTTGGACGGGAGATCGGCTGGTTCAGACCGGAGCCTCGAGCCAGTGATAATGCATCCGCGTGGTCGAGGTCCCGGCCGAGGACCCGCGCGCCGGGTTGAGCGGAGGCTGCGAAGTGATTTTCAAACTGCGCTTCTAAATTAGGTTTATTGATTGGAGGATTAATTTATGGTTACGAGAAATACTAAGTCATGGTTGGTGTTGCTAATCGCCCTGGGGCTGTTTGGTTTGGGTTCCGCCTGTAGCAAGAGCCCGGAAAGCGGGGGAAACAGCAACGCCGGATCGACGGCGGCCACCAAAAAATTTGTAGCGAAAGGGAACGAAGGATCGATCGCCGGAGTGGTGACCTACACTGGAGCGGTGCCTCCGGCTAAGAAGATCGATGCCTCGGCTGATCCCGCCTGTGCTTCCAAGAATCCGAATCTGGAGACTGAAGAGAACCTCGTCAAGGACGGCAAATTGGCAAACGTGTTCGTCTATATTAAGGACGGTACGCTTGCAGATGGTTCTAAGATCTCTGCCTATTCATTTGATGTTCCGGCCACCGAGGTGCCGCTGGATCAAAATGGCTGCCACTATGTGCCGCATGTTTCAGGCGCCCAGGTTGGTCAGAAGCTGAAGATCACCAACAGCGATCCGACGCAGCACAACATTCACTTTACACCTAAGAATAATGACGACTGGAACCAGTCGCAGCCAAATGGCGCGCCGCCGATGACGCATGAGTTCAAGCGCGCGGAAGTTCTGGTGCCGGTCAAGTGCAACCAGCATCCCTGGATGAAAGCATATATCGGCGTGACAAAACACCCGTACTTTGCGGTGACCAAAGCCGACGGGACGTTTGAAATTAAAGGCGTGCCCCCGGGAAGCTACAACGTGGTTGCCTGGCACGAAGGCCCAGGCAATGGCACTGAAAAGCCAATGCAGGTAACCGTGCCTGCCAACGGCGCGGCCAAGGCGGATTTTTCGTTTGGCGCAGCAACGGCGGGTGCAAAGTCGTCGCTCGAGATGATGCCGGCCATCGAAGTGCCTATGGCAGGTCGACACTAAAGATGATGTCTGATTACCGATTGCGGTAAGCCGGATTTAACTGGCGCAGCCGCAATCGGCCATTCAGTTCTTATTTTGCTGATGAACAAAGGTCTTCATCGATTTACCTTGCTGGTGACCGGCGCTACTTTCTTTTTGCTGATTGCGGGTGCGTTGGTAACAAGTAACGACGCGGGTTTGGCGACGTCCGATTGGCCGCTTTCCAACGGGCAGGTTTTCCCGAGAATGGTGGGCAATCTCTTTTGGGAGCACGGCCACCGCATGATCGCCACTTCGGTTGGGCTTCTGACAATTGCGCTGCTGATTTACCTGCTGCTAAAAGAACGCAGGCCGAAAGTAGTGCGCCTCGGCCTCTTTGCACTGCTGGCGGTCATTGCGCAGGGATTGCTGGGTGGCTTGACGGTAAACCTGAATTTGCCGTTAATTGTTTCCGCCGCCCATGCCACGCTGGCCCAATTGTTTTTTTGTACCGTCGTCGGCCTGTCAGTTCTTACATCAGCGGGTTGGCAGAGGGAGCGTGAGACCGTCCCGGAGAAGGGTGGGGTGCCATTGCGCTTCCTGTGTTTGGCGGCCGCGGGCACAATTTTCCTCCAGCTTATCTTGGGGGCGACTTTGCGCCATTCGGCGCCATGGGACCATTACCTTCCGATTGAACTGGTGCTGGCCCATATCGCGGGCGCGTTGGCTGTGACCTTGATTCTCGGTGCCGCGGCCTTTACGGTGTTTCGCCGGTATCCGAATCAGGGGTATCTTACAAACCCGGCAAAGATTGCGCTCGGATTGTTAAGCTTTCAGTTGTTGCTCGGCATTGCCGCTTACCTGACGAGGCTGGCATCGCCGACCGACCCGCAGCCGCTGAACCCGATGATAGCCATCACCGTGGCTCATGTAGCCTGTGGTGCGCTGGTGTTTGCGACTGCGATTGTGTTGACCATGCGGGCCTTTAGAGTTCTGCGGGTCTCGGCCCCGGCTTTCGAACTGGCCACAGCGTAAAATGCGCTCGCCGCCGCGGCCATAAGAATAAAGTTCGGCAACAAGCGAAACCGGAAAGTCTTAAAACCAATTAGGGGATATTCAGTCTTCAGGCTCGACGAGCAGCGGGCTCACACCTGGAATTATGAAAGAGTTTGCCATAGAACTGACCGACGCGGGCGTAGCGGGGATTGAGCGCCAAACAGTACGCGAGCGGATGACGGCCTACCTGGAATTGACCAAGCCGCGCATCACTTTTCTTATCGTGCTGACCTCCGCGGCCGGCTTCTGCCTCGCCTCGCGAGGAAATATTAATTATCTCGTTTTTTCGAATGCGATGATTGGAATTGCCCTGTTGTCTTCGGGCATTGCTACCCTCAACCAATACATCGAGCGGGATCTTGATCGCCTGATGCGACGCACGGCCGATCGGCCCTTACCATCACACCGTCTGTTGCCCTGGGAAGCGCTGCTCTTTGGCACGACCTTGACCGTCATCGCCGAACTCTATTTAGTGGTACTGGTTAATCCTTTGTCGGCCCTGCTTGGCGTGGCGGTAATCGCCGGCTACCTATTCGCGTATACACCCCTCAAGACAAGAACTTCGCTGTCAACCATGGTAGGCGCCTTTCCCGGAGCGGTGCCGCCTTTAATTGGATGGACCGCAGCGCGTGGAGAAATGAGCCTTGAGGCGTGGGTGCTGTTTGCGATCCTTTTCCTTTGGCAGTTTCCACATTTTCTGGCAATCGCCTGGATGTATCGCGAGGACTATGGCCGCGCGGGGATTCTGATGTTGCCCGTAGTTGAGCCTGAGGGACGCGTCACGGGCCAGCAAATTGTCGTCTATACCATCATGCTGTTGCCGGTCAGTCTGTTACCGGCTTTCCTCGGCATCTCGGGCAGGGTCTATCTGTATGGCGCCGCTATCCTGGGCCTGCTGTTTCTCTTTAGCAGTGTTCGGGCGGCCATTTCCAAATCCCGGCAGTCGGCGCGGCAGCTGTTGCTGGCGTCAGTGATCTACCTGCCAGTTCTGTTCATATTGATGGTTCTTAATCGTTAAAAACGTAAGACAAACTTTCAGTTTGTCGCCGACTGTTGATAACAAACCAGCCCGCTGGCTATGACGACGACAAACTGAAGTTTGTCGGACAAATTGTCCAAAGGAGACGTGACCGATGGGACGAGCTCTTGCGGTTATCATCTGGATTCTGACATTTCTGTCAGTGCTAATCTTCGCCTGTAAGAAATGGTGGTTTCCGCCCTCGATCGTTAACCATGGTCCAGCGCTCGACCGCCAGTTCATGATCACGATTCTGGTCGTTGGCTTTGCCTTTACTGCGGCGCAGATTGGCCTGGGCTATATGCTCTGGAAGTACCGTGACACGAATAGCCCGACGCGGGCGGTCTATACACACGGCAGTAATCGGCTGGAAGTTCTCTGGACCGTCATCACAGCGATGATCTTCATCGGCCTCGGTGTGATGGGCCAGAGTGTCTGGGCCTCTCTGCGGCTGAACAATGCGCCGGCCGGCTCCTTTCAGGTGGAAGTGGTGGCTCAGCAGTTTCAATGGAACTTTCATTACGCCGGAAAAGACACGCTTTTTGGTCGCACCGATCCTACCTTGATTGACGATTCATCATTGAACTTCGTAGGCCTCGATGAGACCGACCCAAATGCCCTGGACGACTCTGTGGTGACGGCGCTGGCGGTGCCCGTCGATCGGCCAGTCGAATTGATTCTTCGCTCCAAGGATGTGATCCATAGTTTTTGGGTACCACAACTGCGCTTCAAACAGGATCTGGTTCCCGGTATGGCCATCCGGGTGCACTTTACTCCAAACAAAGTTGGCAAATACGAACTCGCCTGCGCGGAACTCTGCGGACAGCTGCATTTCAAAATGAAGAGCTACATGCTGGTTCTGCCTGAGGATGAGCACCGGACCCTGGTGGCGCTGCCCCAGGCCGCCTTCCAGGCGCGGATGAAAGAGCTGCTGGATAAATATCAGCTGCCGACTTATTAAACAGATGGCGTTTGCCATGGCATGTTAAAAAGCATGAGGAGACTGAAAAGATGTCTGATGAAACTCACGACGTAGTTCACCGGCACCCGGCGCCTACAGGGTTCATAAAGAAGTACATCTTTAGCATCGATCACAAGGTGATCGGCATTCAGTACATCGTCCTGGCCCTGACAGCAGTCCTGGTCGGCATGATCATGTCGGTGCTCATGCGCATGAACCTGTCCTGGCCGGGAACGAGTTGGCCGATTCTGGGCACGCTGTTTCCCGGTGGAGCACCGGGCGGCATCATGAATCCGGAATTTTACCTGTCGCTCGTTACCATGCACGGCACCATCATGGTCTTCTTTGTGCTGACCACTGCGCCCCAGGGCGGCTTTGGGAATTATTTTCTCCCGATTCAGATCGGCGCCGATGACATGGCCTTTCCCTACCTCAACATGATGTCGTTCTGGGTGACGCTGGTTGGCTTTGTGGTGATCCTCGCGGCCATTTTCTTATCCGGCTCGCCTTCAACGATTGGACCGATCGGGGGCTGGACTGGTTATGCACCGTTGAGTGCGCTGGGAGCGATTGCCGGGCCAGGCCAGGGCATGGGCATGAATCTGTGGATTATCAGCATCGCGATCTTCTGCGTAGGTTCATTGCTTGGCGCGCTCAATTTCATCACGACTTTGCTGAATATGCGCACGCGCGGCATGTCGCTGATGCGCATGCCGTTGACTTGTTGGGCCTGGTTCACCACTGCGGTCCTGGCCCTGCTTTCATTTCCGGTTCTGTTGGGCGGCGGCATCCTGCTCTTACTCGACCGGGTAGCGGGCACGAGCTTCTTTATTCCCGGTGGCCTGTATGTAGGCGGACTCCTGTCAGGCCAGGACGCCCGCTTTCCCTTGCATACCGGCGGCTCGCCGATTCTTTGGCAACACTTGTTCTGGTTTTTTGGCCATCCGGAAGTCTACATCGCCATCCTGCCAGGCATGGGCGCCACCTCTCACATCCTTGCGACCTTTGCGCGTAAACCGGTTTTTGGCTATCGCGCGATGGTGTTCGCCATCTTTGCCATCGGCATGCTCGGGTTCTTTGTCTGGGGACATCACATGTTCATCAGCGGCATGAGCCCCTACTCAGCGATTACCTTTTCGGTCATCACCCTCTCGATTGGCGTGCCCTCGGCAGTTAAGACGTTTAACTGGCTCGGCACGCTGTGGGGCGGAAAGATTCGTTTTACGACACCCATGCTGTTCGCGATTGGATTCGTATCCTTGTTCGTCGCGGGCGGCATTACGGGCTTGATTCTGGGACAGACCTCTCTCGATCTGTCGGCCCATGACACCTACATCGTCCTGGCGCACTTTCACCTTGTGATGGGTGTTGCGGCCATATTCGGGATGTTTGCCGGAGTCTATTTCTGGTTTCCGAAAATGTTTGGCCGAATGATGAACGAAAGGCTGGGGCAGTTCCATTTTTGGATTACCTTCATCGGCGTCTACACGATCTTTGTGCCCATGCACGTAATGGGCCTGGTGGGAATGCCGCGCCGTTACTCGCAGTTTACGGAATATGAGTTTCTCAAGTCGCTGCACCCGCTGGTGGTCCTGGTGACCATCGCCGCGATTATCACCGCGGCCGTCCAGATTGTTTTTTACTTTAACGTGGTCTGGAGCCTTTTTAAGGGCAAGAAGGCCGGTGATAACCCCTGGGAAGCTACAAGTCTCGAATGGATCACGCCCTCTCCCCCGCCACACGATAATTTTGCCGGCATTGCGCCTACTGTTTACCGCGGGCCATATGAATATTCCGTGCCCGGCGCGGCCAGCGATTTTCTAATGCAAACTGATCCAGAAGGGGCGCAGGCTCCAGTGGGATCCGAAGGAACAAGCGGAAATGGCCACAACGGTCACAGGCACTAGGACCACTCCGGGCGTTGGTGGGCCGGGATTTCCCAAACCCAACGGCAACGGCTCGCAGCGGCACAACGGCGGCGGCGAACTTTTTTCGGGCCGCTCAGCTGGCTCGCGTTATCGTGTAGGCACGTGGGTGCTGATCGCCAGCATCTCCATGTTCTTCACCGCACTGTCGAGCGCCTACATCGTGCGCGCAGCGTCGGCGACTGATTGGCGGCCAATCGCCATGCCGCGGATTCTCTGGCTCAGCACGGTGTTGCTCATTTTGAGCAGCATCGCGATTGAGAATGCCAGAAGGAAACTGAAGGGCCTGTTTGAAAGCGGCTATTTTAAGTGGCTGGTGATCACTGGATTTCTCGGCATGGGCTTCCTGGGTTCTCAGCTGCTGGCCTGGCAGCAATTGCGACGACAGGGAGTCTTTCTCGCAAGCAATCCGCACAGCTCTTTCTTCTACCTCCTGACGGCTACCCACGCAGTGCACCTGGTTGGGGGCTTGCTGGCTCTGTTCTACCTGTTGATTCGCACGCGGAATAAGAGCGTCGATGTGATAGCGATAGCCAAACGGCAAGGCAGGGCTGATGCGGTGGGCATCTACTGGCACTTTATGGATGGTCTTTGGATCTACTTATTCCTACTTCTATTCCTCTGGAGGTCACAGTGAGTACTGAGGCACAAGTTGGAAGTTTTACCGCTGCGGATTGGGGCGGAGGTGCGCTCCCTTATCGAGTCGGTCACCGGAAGCTGGGAATGTGGCTCTTCATAGTTTCGGACTCGCTCACATTCTCTGCGCTGTTGATGGGTTATGCCTATCTGCGCGCTTCCAACGTCTGGCCGACACCGTTCCCATTCTATCCGAGCATTGTATTCTCCTCGGTGATGACCTTCTGTCTGCTGTCGTCGAGTTTGACGATGGTGTTTGGAGTGTCAGCCTCTGCCCGTGGCGACAAGGCTGCAGCGCGGAAATGGATTCTCGCGACCATCGTGCTGGGTCTCTCCTTTGTGGTCCTGCACATGATCGAGTGGAAGCACCTGATCGATGAAGGACTGCGGCCGTTTTTTCTGCCCGAACACTGGGTCAGAGTATTTACAACGACAGAGGGAATACCACCGACCCCGCTGTTTGGGGCCACCTTCTTTGCCATCACCGGGTTGCACATGTTCCACGTTCTAACCGGTGCTCTCTATCTGGCCGTGGTTGCCCTGCGCGTGAAAAAGCTGAAGCATGAAGATGTCGAAATCAGTGGGCTTTACTGGCACTTTGTCGATTTGGTCTGGATGTTCGTCTTTCCCTTGATCTACATCATGTCGGTTGACGTCCATGGCTTGACCAAGTGATTTCCTGTTGGAGGGATCCCGAATGAGCGCACTTGCGGAAGAACACTTTGCCGGCAGCAACAAGCTCTTCAGTGCTATTTGGGTTTGGCTCTTGCTCTTGACTGGAATCGAGATCTTTCTCGGTTACAAGCCGATGCCGATCCATTTCATGTTGACGATCCTACTGGGACTCTCAATCATTAAAGCTGCCTTGATCGTTGCCTATTTCATGCATTTGAAATTCGAGCGGTTAAGCTTGATCCTGACCGTCGTGCCGATGCTGGTGATCTGTATTTGCCTTTTGTTTGTGTTTTTCCCGGATAGTTTCCGATCCTCAGGCTTACGCTATAAGATCAAGGAGCCGCCGCCCGTTGCCAGCGAGAAGACTGAGGAGCAGTAGAGCAACGAAAGCAGAAGCAAAAGGAGATATTGGTTGGACCATCATGTCAGCTTGCAGAGCGGAATGAAAAAGGAAGCCACGATCCTGAATGTCCTTTGTATCGGTGGCGCGCTGGCGCTATTGGCTTTTGCTGCCTTCAATGCCATTTCCACCGGTGACTTCCTGACCACCGACAACCTCTTTCTTACCCTGGTTTGCCTGCTGTTTGCGCTCGTGCTGGCGGTCGGACCGTTGCTCTACCTGAGGGATACAGGCAAATTGCCGCTGCCCTTCAGGAAAAAGGCGCTGGCTCCAGGCGCAGCCCCTGAGCAATTGGGCAGCGGTGCCGTGGCAATCACACATGACGAGCCGGCTGAAGTCGTGCACTTCGCCGGCACCAACAAGTCGTTCTCGTTTATTTGGCTCTGGCTGCTCGCTCTCACCCTGATCGAAATCGTTCTGGCTTACAGGCCGATGTCGTTGCACCTGATGCTCACTATCCTGCTTGGTCTGTCGATCATCAAGGCAGCGCTGATTGTCGCTTACTTTATGCACTTGAAGTTTGAACGCCTGAGTCTGATTCTCACAGTCGTGCCGATGCTGGTAATCTGTATCTGCCTGTTATTTGTGTTCTTTCCCGACAGTTTCAGGTCGCTGGGCTTACGCTATAAGTTTAAAGAACCGCCACCTATCGCCGTTGAAAAGACGGTGGAAGAGGACCAGTGAGACCGACCATGCGCGTTCTACGATTGAGCTTATTGGTCGCCATGTTTGGCTTCATGCTGCTGCTGGCGGCGTCCGAGGGATTCGCCCAGTGTTCAATGTGCCGAGCTTCGCTCGCGGGATCAAACAATGCCGTCTTCATTCGTAATCTAAACCTGGGGGTCCTGGTACTTCTGATTCCGCCGGTCACCATCTTCTGCTCTATCTTCATTATCCTGAAACGGCATAAGGGCGAAGGAACGGGCGATGACGCCTGACAATCCCTTAGCCATCGATGTAGCAACGCGGACCACTCGCGGGCGGGCTTGCCCACGTTGTGGCGGAAAGATCATTCCTTCGGATCGCGCTGTTTACCAGAACGTGAGCGATCCCGATGCCGTCTTCCCGGCCTGGCAGTGCGAACGCTGTGGCTATGAAGAAATGGCTGCCAAGCCAAAGGCTGCGGGGAAAGAAAAGCCCGAGCCCGCCAAACAGTTGAAGACTTCCGCTGCCGTGACTGGAGGGAAGGATAGGCCGACGAGTCCGGGAACATCACAGCCAAAACCTGCTGTGCTGCGAGACGCGAAGGGCCGACCTTATCCTCCCGATGTTCTGCAACTTGTTGAAAGAATGAAGCAAACCGGTCGGCGCGACGGCTGAGGTTGGTTTCCTGCCCTTAATTGATGTCCAATTACCTTTTGTTCCTGCCGCACCTGAATGCATTATTGAATGGCACCAGCACTGTGCTTCTGCTGAGCGGCTATGCCTTTATCAGGCAGGGCCGCGTAAGAGCGCATCGAGCCTGTCAAATCTCAGCCGTCGCCACTTCAACTCTGTTTCTTGCATCGTACCTGACCTATCACTATTCTCATGGCAGCACGCGTTTTGCCGGGCAGGGAATTGCGCGACCTTTTTATTTCACAATTCTGGTCACTCATACTATTCTGGCCATTGCAGTTGTTCCGCTGGTATTGGTTACCCTGGTCCGCGCTGCCAAAGGTGATTTTGGGCGACATCGACGGATCGCTCGCTGGACATTGCCGATTTGGCTTTACGTTTCGGTTACCGGCGTAGTGGTCTATCTGATGTTGTACCAGGTCTATCCGGTACGCTAAGGTGCCTCCCGAGTGGGTCATGATGAAGGAAGGGAATCTAGTTAAGCCGCCGGTTTTCCCGGCGCCGGCAACAAAGCGGCGTCGCTCCTCGCTGCCGATTCTGATTCTGGCTGTGTTGTTTGTCTCGGCAACCTTCCTGACCTGGTATTACACCTGGTTTGGTCGTGACCTTAGCGATCAGGAGATCAGCAAGTACCTGGAGGACGAAAAGCATCCGCGACATGTACAGCACGCGCTGCTGCAGATCGAGCAGCGTTTGGACCAGTCAGGCGGCCAGTGTTGTCGCCAGTGGTACGCAAAGATTCAGGAGTTGGCGGCAAATCCTGAAACGGAATTTCGCATGACCACCGCGTGGCTGATGGGCTACGACAATCGTTCCGAGCAGTTCCACCAGTCCTTGCTGACACTGCTGAACGATAAAGAGCCAATGGTGCGGCGAAATGCGGCCCTGGCCCTGGTGCGATTCAATGACTCCAGTGGCCACGCGGACTTGTTGACTATCTTGAAGCCCTTTCCGGTAACGGCGCCCGTGCCCGGGGTCATCACGAGCACGCTCAATGAAGGGGCGCAGGTTTCGCGTGGGACTTTGCTGGCGCGGATTCAGGAGGCGAATGGGACAATCACCGAAATTCGCTCACCGATTGCCGGCCGAATAGAAGGCATTACGTCGCCTAACGCCTCGAAAGTGGAGTTGGGCACTCCGGTGCTGTCACTTAGTTCAGACGCTTCAAATGTCTGGGAGGCGCTGCGGGGATTGGCGCTCATCGGCAAGCCTGACGATTTGAGTGAAATCGAACGCTATGTCCAGGGAGTCGGCAGGCTGCCTGAAAGAATCAAGCAGCAAGCAGCGCTGACGGCCAAAGCCATTCAGAGCCGCGCAACTCAACAGGGTCAAAACGGTCAAGCCATACCAGGGGGCGATCTCACGCAGTAGGAGCAGGTGGCGGAGCATCTGGGAGGGTGATTCCATGAAGCGCTTCCCAGTCGTCAGTTGGCACCATTTCGATTGCGTCCCAGGGGCAGCCATCGAGAAAAGCTCCATCCGGACCTTTGCTGATACATTTCTGACAGCCAATACAAAGGTAGGGGTCGACTTCGATCCTGCCAAAGGGAGGATGATCCTCATCGGGGATCCAGAACATGCAAGCTTCGATGGGACAGTATTCAATACAAGCCGGTGAGCCCGCACAGCCCGTGCAGCAGTCTGTCGTAATGGCAAGGATGCGCGGTCGCTTCTTGCGCGTCGCTTTACCGTCGCCAACTGACATCGGCCAATGCTTGTCCACGACATCGTACATCCTGTTTTCCCCTTAGCATTACTGTTTGCGGAGCGCACGACGACTTTAACATGGCCCAATCGATTCCTCAATAAGGATGTGAAGGATGTCGCACTGGCCTGGCCAGCAGCAGAAGACATAGAAACTAAGTATGAAACATTGTCCAAAATGTAGAAGCACCAGAATTCGGAAGGGGTACGCGCCAGCCCCGCTTCTGTTGCGCATGGTGGGGGTTCGCGAGCTCCTTTGTGACGGCTGTAACCTGCGCTTTCGTGGTTTCGTCTTGCCAGGCACGCTCCCTCGCTCAGGCCGTCATCGGTATCCGCCGAAGAAAGAGAAGCCGGCGCGCGTTGAGAAGTCTGCCGAGCCAGCCCCTGCCACTCGCCCTCGCTCGGAGCCCAAGCGCTGTCAGAACTGCGGCAGCGAAAGCACTCATCGATCGCATCGCCGCGGTATCATTGAAAACCTCGCGTCGGTCCTGCGCATCTATCCCTACCGCTGCGATAACTGCAATAAGAGATTTCTTGGGCGCCGCAGGTCAACCACGCCCGAGCCCGGGTGATAGACCGGCGGAGGCCGCAAAGTAAATGAAGGACCTTCTCTTGAACCTCGTGGTATTGGTGGCGATCCTTGGTTTGAGCGCTGTGATTACTCATCTGTTTGCCCGAACGATGTATCTGAGATGTGTCGCCTGCGGGACGCTGAACGCGAGACGCCGCATTAATTGCCGCAACTGTCAGGCACTGTTGAGGATTTCGCCCGGCAGTTGAGTTCAGGAATCTCTTCTCTGCCAATCGGAAGACCGTATGTCGAAAAGTCCCATCAATACAATTCCGGCGCAATGGCTGACGCATGCGGAGAAAACCGGTTATGAGGAAACGCCGCGCTACGCTGAGACCATCGCCTACTGCGATAAGCTCGCCTCAGCTTCGCCTTTGATTCGCTTCGAGAGCTTCGGGTTGAGCGGAGAAGGCAGGAAACTGCCGTTGTTGATTGCGAGTACAGGCAACACTTTCACCCCTGTAGCTGCAAAGCTGGTCAACAAACCAATTGTCTTGATCCAGGCTTGCATACATGCTGGTGAACCTGATGGCAAGGACGCGGGTCTGGCCCTGTTGCGAGACATTGCTATTACCGGAACCCATGCGCACCTGCTGAAGCAGGCGGTGGTTCTGTTTATGCCTATTTACAACGTGGACGGCCACGAGCGGTTCGGCCCCTACAACCGTATCAACCAAAACGGGCCGGCTGAAATGGGTTGGCGCACGACCACTGCCTACCTGAATCTGAATCGCGACTACATGAAAGCGGAGGCGCCGGAGACGCGGGCCTGGCTCAGACTATGGAACACCTGGCAGCCGGACCTTTTCATTGATTGCCATGTTACTGATGGGGCAGACTATCGCTATAACATCACCTATCATCACGAGCATCATGACGGCATCCCCACGAGTGTGCTTGACTGGGAGCGAAAACATTTTGACGAACGAGTTCCGCAGCAAATGGAGACTGAAGGCAATGTAGTGTCCTGGTATTTGGAATTCAAGGACAATCGAGATCTGACGCAGGGCATCGTTGACTTTAGCGGCAGTCCGAGATTTTCCACCGGATACACGCCGTTGAGAAATCGACCAGGGATTCTGATAGAGACGCACATGCTGAAGGAGTACGAACCACGCGTACGCGGTACCTATGATCTGTTGCGTTATGCACTTGAAGAAGTCAATCGTGATCCGGATAGCCTCCTCGAGGCCGGACGCCGCGCCGAGGAAAGTTGGCTGGCCAGCGGAGCTGAATATGATCCCGCGCGAAAATACCCAATCACCTTCGCCTTGTCGAAGGAGACAGTCCCCTACGACCTGAAGGCAGTGGAGTATGTTACGGAGGAGAGCACGGTGTCTGGCGCGATGCGGGTGATTTTCGGGAGTGCACCGCTGGATCTAACGGTGCCGATGTACAATGATTTCAGACCCGTGGTTTCGATTGTCCCGCCGTTGTGCTACATCGTACCGCCGCAATGGAAGCAAGTGATTGAGGTGTTGCAAGCCCACGGACTTGTCCTGCGAAAGACCACAGCGCCGCTCGTGCTGGAGATCGAAAGCTACCGGTTTACCGATGTCGCGCTGCCACCTGCGACTTTTGAGGGACGTTCGATGCCCACTTATACAACGGTTCCGGAAACCGAAGTGAGGACCTTTCCCGCCGGGTCGGTGATCGTGCCTCTGGCTCAGGCCAACGGTGCAGTAGCCATTCATCTGCTGGAGCCACAGGCCCCCGACTCACTGGTCGTGTGGGGATTTTTCAATGCGTTGTTTGAACAGAAGGAATACTCCGAGGATTATGTTTCCGAAAAGCTGGCCCGAGAAATGATGGCAGCAGACCCCGACCTGCAAGGAGAGTTCGAGCAAAGACTGGCAAGCGATCCCGAGTTCGCTGCCAGTCCTCACCGCAGGCTGCAATTCTTTTATGAGAGATCGCCTTACTGGGATCCGGAGCTGAATCTGTATCCAGTAGGCCGCGTCAGCAACCAGCTAAATGTTCCGCTCGAAGAAATGTGACGTTGTGGCGTGATTTAGTTTCGGATCAGAGAGCGGCTCGGCGGCCCGAAACGAGGTTAATGACGAGAATCACCAAAGCAATTACCAAAAGCAAGTGAATGAACCCGCCCAGGGTGTAACTACTCACCAGACCAACCAGCCAAAGGATGAGTAGTATCACAAAGATCGTCCAAAGCATTTTTAGTTTCCTCCTGTTTTTTGCACCTGAATTATTTCAGGATTGACAGGCGAGTCTGCAACGACCGTACCATCCGGACGAAAGGATCCACTTGGGCTAGTTTGTCCCTTAAACAGCACTGCGGCCGCTTACAGGTGAAGCGCCGGAACTTTTCTTGTTGTACCGATTTCAGCCAACGCGTCGCTGGCCCAGTGTTTCAAATCCTGACAACAGGGAACTCAAGTGGTCTCAGGAGGCGCGACCCGGAGTTTCTAGTGCGCCAGTGCGTCAGGTCTTTCGCTAACTTCGCGTAGAGCCTGGCTGCGTCCGCTCTGTGTGACGATAGCCACTCCGCTAAAGATGAGCACACAGGCCACCAGGGTCCGCGTATTAAACCGCTCGCCGAGAACTAGAGGGGCAAGGCCAAACGCTATCAGCGGCTGCAGGTAGATGTAGGTGGCGACGGTGCCGGGGGTCACCCGGGCCAATGCCCATGCGTTGGCGTAATAGGCGGCAACTGTAGGCACGAGGATCGTGTAGATAACAGCTGCGATGATCAACGGACTGGGGAAGATTACCTGCGTCGAGTGAAATTCATAGAGCCCCAGCGGTATGGTAAACACACCGCCAATGACAAAGATCCAAGTGATCACAGTGAGTGCGCCATAACGCTTGAATAAATCTTTTGACAGCGCAATGTATGCGCCGTAAGAGAGAGAGTTGGCGACAATCAGTAAGTTACCCAGCATTGTTTGTCGGGAAAAATCGGAGCGCATGGGGTCGATAAGGTAAATGACCCCGCTGGCGGCCAGCGCGATGCCGAGCGTACGACGCCACGAAAGCCGGTCGTGGCCCAGGAAGATACTTATTGTCAAGGTGCAGACAGGAATCGTTGTACTGAGAAGTACGGCGTTGGTGGCGGTTGTCATCGACAGGCCCTTGACGTAAAGCAGTTGGTTCCAAACCACTCCGAGCATGCTGGCAAGCAGAAGCCACCACAGATCCCTGCGCGGCAGCAGTCGAAGCCGGCCAAGCTTACGCTGCAGTAAACTGAGGGCAATAGCGGCACCGCCAACTCGGATGGCTACCAATCCGGTGCTGGAAATCGCTCGCAACACTATCTTGCCAACTATGGGCCAGGTTCCGAACATAATCTGCACCGCGATTAGGGCCAGATGCGGGGCGCTGCGATGATCCCTGGCCTGGGTTAAAGTTGGCATGGTCCAAGTGCTCAGCAAAATAAAAAAGGGATCGGGTGCACCCGATCCCCGAATCAATAGGCGAAAACAATCACTCCTTCAGCTTGCCTGTGTCATGCCTGGCGCTTAAACAACCAGGTAGAGCGGATTCTCGAGAATTTTTTTGAAGGTCTGAAGAAACCTCGCGCCCGTAGCCCCATCGATGATGCGGTGATCACATGACATGGTGACACGCATGACTTGCCGGATCACGATTTCATTGTCTCTCACCACTGGTTTAGCGGTGACCGCGCCTACCGCCAGGATAGCTGCCTCCGGAGGATTGATGATGGCTGTGAATTCATCGATACCCAGCATGCCGAGGTTGCTGATGGAAAAGGATGCGCCGGTGTATTCTTCCGGCAACAGCTTGCGAGCGCGCGCGCGTTGGGCGAAGTCCCGAACCTCCCCGGCAATCTGACTCAGCGACTTTTGATCCGCCGCTCGCACTACTGGCGTGATCAAACCCTCTTCGATCGCCACTGCCACACCAACATCAGCGTGCTCATAGAAACGCACCGCCGTCGCCTGAAACGAGGCGTTCACCTGCGGGTGTTGTAGCAACGCCATGGCCGCAACTTTGATTATGATGTCGTTGATGCTGATTTTGAGCTCAGGATCCAGCTCTTTAATGCTCTGCCGCATCTCGACCGCACGATCCATTTCAATTTCGGTTGTCAGAAAGAAATGGGGCACCGGGCCCAATGAGGTTACGAGCCGATTAGCGATGGTTTTCCGCATCACGCTCAACGGTTCATCGCGAAATGCAGAAGCACTTTCAATGGTTGCGGGTGATACCGGCTCAGCCTTGCGCGATTCGCTCGGCGGTTGGGCGGCGGCACCCTGGCGGCTGAGAGCGGCCTCAATGTCGCGCTTGATAATTCTGCCCCCCGGACCTGTGCCACTCAGTGTGCGCAAGTCCAGGCCTGCTTCAGCGGCCATTCGCGCGGCGAGTGGAGAAACAACCAGCCGTCCCGAAGTTGTAGACTTAGCGACCTCTCCCTGTCTCCCGTTGCCGTCAACGGTGACGTCGGCCACGGGCGCAGGAGTGGGCATGCTTGTATCTTTCGCTGCGGTGGGGCTCTTGCCATCCTGCTGAGCCGGCGGCGCGCTTTGAGCCTTATCCTCAAATGCTGAGATGTCTTCGTCCGCTTCGCCGATGATGGCGATGAGTTGGCCCAGAGGCGCAGATTCGCCTTCCTTAGTGAGAATCTTGCGCAGCACTCCCTCGCCGAGCGCCTGCATTTCCATGGTAGCCTTGTCGGTATCAATCTCAGCCAGCGGTTCGCCCATGGAAACGCGATCGCCTTCTTTTTTCAGCCAGCGCGAGATTTGTCCCTCATCCATAGTTGGCGAGAGTTTGGGCATTATTACTTCAGTAGCCATTCCGTATTCACCCTCAGTGTCCCATGAAAAAGTGTTCCATAATCCTTAGTCACCTCGCCGAGGATTGTTCCAAATCCCGCACCACGAGCGAAATCGCCAAACGGGATATTGGCGGATGAACAGCAGGTTGGCAGACTACAAATAGGCTACCTCGCGCACCGCCGCGACGATCTGTGCCACGCCGGGAATCGCCAGGTTCTCGAGATTCTTGGCGTAGGGCATAGGCACGTCAGCGCCTGAGACTCTGCGAACCGGAGCATCAAGGTAATCAAAGGCTCGTTCGTTAATCTCCGCGCTGATTTCGCCAGCCACGCCGCAAAACGGATGCGATTCTTCTGCCACGACCACGCGATTGGTCTTCCTTACGGACTTAATGATGGTATCTATATCGAGGGGACGAATCGTGCGTGGGTCGATCACCTCGCAGGAAACTCCTTCCTTCTCCAACTCTTCGGCGGCCTTCAAGGCCAGGGGCACCATCAGCGAACGCGCGACAATAGTGGCATCGGTTCCGGCGCGTTTTACATCGGCCACGCCCAGGGGAATGGTGAAATCCACGTCGTCCGGGACCTCTCCCTTTTGCCCGTACATCCTCTCCTGCTCAATGAAGATTACGGGATCATCATCCCGAACTGCCGACTTCAAGAGTCCCTTTGCGTCGGCCGCTGTCGAGGGCATGACCACCTTCAGACCCGGGAAGTAGGCATACCACGATTCCAGCGCCTGGGAGTGCTGTGATGAAACCTGAAAGGCAGAACCTCCGGGACCGCGAAAGACCATCGGAATCTTGAACTGTCCGCCAGACATGTAAAGCATTTTCGCAGCAGAGTTAATTATTTGATCGGTTGCGAGGATAGAGAAATTCCAGGTCATGAATTCTACAATCGGACGCAGCCCAACCATCGCGGCACCAACGCCAAGCCCGGCAAACCCGAGTTCGGTAATTGGGGTATCGATAACTCGCTGGGCACCAAACTCCTCAAGCAACCCTTTGGTTACTTTGTAGGCTCCCTGGTAGGCTGCCACCTCCTCGCCCATAAGAAAGACATTCTTGTCGCGCTGTAGTTCTTCGCGCAGAGCCTGATTGAGCGCCTCGCGAATTGTTATTACTGCCATCTAAACTTTTTTCCTTTGCTTTGCCGGCTTGAAGCTATTCGGCCGATTCGGTTGGCGGAATGGGATTGGCATAAATATCTGTGTAGAGTTCCCTGGGATCAGGTTCAGGACTCTCGTCGGCAAAGCGCAACGCGTTTGCTACCTCTTCGCGCACTCGCGTATCGAGATCTTTCAACTCCGTTTCAGAAATGGTTCCGGTTTCCCTGAGTGTCGCGGCAAACAATTTCAGTGGATCCCTTTCCTGATGTTGCTCGATTTCCGCACGCGTACGGTAGTTCCCCGGGTCTGACATTGAGTGGCCCATAAAACGGTATGTGCGCACCTCGAGCAGCGTTGGCAGGGAATACTTTCGCGCCCTTTCTACCGCCCGTCTGGTCGCCTCGCGCACTGCCAGAACGTCCATGCCGTCCACTATTTCTCCGACGATTTCGTAGGCATGAGCCTTTAGCGAAATATCCTGAAACGACATTGCTCGCTCGACTGAAGTACCCATGCCATACTGATTGTTTTCGCAGATATAAATGCAGGGTAGCTTCCATAACTGAGCGAGGTTTAGAGACTCATGGAAAGCTCCTTGATTCACCGCCGCCTCGCCAAAGAAGCAGAGAGTAACCTGGTCGGTCCCCAGGTATTTGCTGGCAAAGGCTACCCCGGTAGCCAGGGGGATCTGGCCACCCACGATGGCGTGCCCACCAAGAAATCCCACGCTTTTGTCGAACATGTGCATCGAGCCGCCTTTGCCTTTTGAGCAGCCGGTGGCTTTGCCGTAGAGTTCAGCCATAACGCTTTCCGGTGTCATTCCTTTCGCCAGGGCATGGGCGTGCTCGCGGTAACTGGTTATGACATAGTCGTCACGCCGGACCGCAGAAATTGCTCCGATAGCCACTGCCTCCTGCCCTATATAAAGATGGCAGAAACCACCAATCTTCCCCATGCTGTATGACTCAGCAGACTTCTCCTCAAAGCGCCGCACGAGCAGCATTTGGTAATAGAGTTCGACCAGCGTTTTGCGATCGAGTCCCTTGAGTCGAGCTTTTTGCTCAGCTTTCCTGGCCTCAACCGACTGTTCAAGCTCCGGTGCCTCTGCTTCCATGACAGCACTTCCGGCGCGATTCTTGGCTTCAGAGGCGGCGGGTGAATTGGGTGTTTGCCTACTCATCTTGGATACATGCGGACGATTAAGACTTGTTTTCCCTGAGCCCGTCGGGCGGACTTGTTTCGGACAAAAATTAAGTAATGGGTGCTCGCGAACGGCGGGATTATACGCGAGATGCTCAACCCTGCGCAAAAGAGAGGCCCTTCACAAAAAAAGCGCGCTGCCGGAGACAACGCGCTCGAGGTTCGGAATGACGCCGCGCTTAGCCCAGAGCGTCTATGGCGAGGGCAGCGGGAGTGGCCGAGATAGTGGCGATAGTCTTCCGCGCATGTTTGTTTCGCTGCATATTTCGTGCGGCCGCCGACAGCAGTTCCTCTGTGGTCTCGCCATCTGCGGGGAAACACGCAATTCCCAAACTGACGCCAACTTCCTGCGTTCGTCCTTTGCGGACGGTGAATTTGGTGGATTCGACTGCTTCGCGAATTCTCTCGCCCACCTGAGTCGCCATTTCAGTCGAAGCCATCGGCATGATGGCCACGAATTCGTCACCAGCGTAGCGGGTGAGTATGTCCATGGCCCTCAATTCCTTGCGCATTACCCCGGCGATACTGGCAAGCAAGCGGTCGCCCAGGGCATGGCCGTTGGAATCATTTATTTCCTTAAAATCGTCGACGTCCATGCAGATTAGCGCCAGTGACTCGCGGTCCATTCGCTGGCATTCGGCAATCCGTTGCTCCAGGATCATGTAAAAGCCGCGCGCATTCGGTAGTTCCGTCAAAGGATCTGTCAGCGCGCTTTCTTTTGTCTTTTCAAAGGTCAGAGCGTTGTTCAGGGCACTGGAGGCATGCTGGGCCACCGATTCAAGCAGCCGCACATGTTCCGTTGTGTAGGAAGTACGGCTCTTTGAATAGAGCGTAATGGTTCCGAACGCACCGTCCTCACGCAGCAATGGTGAAACCAGTACGCCGCGGAACTGGCGCGCAACCTCTTCGGGGATTCCCACCAAGTCAAGATCCGGAGAGGCATTACACATTGATCTGGCATTGGCAATTACCCAGCCGGTGATGCCATCACCAACACTCATACGGCGAAGCATGAAAACTTCCTTGTCTTCACCAGCAACATGGATGGCCACTGCCTTACCCGATCTCTCGTCGACGGTGAAGATAATGCAGGTGTCGAAGGGAACGATGGCGCGCAGCTTGTTGGTGATCAACGCAACCGTATCGTTCAGGTTCAGGGAAGAGCCAATGGTCTGCGCAATCTCGTGCAAGGCAAAGACCTCGCGTTGTGCCTCGGTTATTGACCGGAACCCTGATTTGTCGTCCGGCGTACCCAGGATATCTGAAGCCAGGCCGGCGTCTGGTCTGGTAGCAGTAAGATAATCGAGTTGCTCGGACGCGACCTGCTCCTGAATGTCTTCGGCGCCGATCAGCATGTCGAACTCTTCCACATGCTCGATGAAAATTTCCACGACGCGCGGGTCAAAAGCACTGCCGGCCATGTTCCTTAAGAGGGCCAGCGAATCCTCGCGCTTCATTCCTTTGCGATAAGGGCGATCGCAGCGCGTGGCGTCGTAGAAGTCAACCACCGAAATGATGCGCGCAACCAGCGGAATACTTTCTCCTCGCAAGCCCTTGGGATATCCCGTACCGTCCCATTTTTCATGGTGATAGCGCACGATATCTTCCACCGGGTAAGGAAATTGCACTCGCCTCAGAATGTCCCCCCCGACAGTCGGGTGGATTTTCATCTTGGCGAACTCCGCCTCAGTGAGCTTTCCTGGCTTGTTCAGAATATATTCCGGAACCGCCAGCTTTCCGATGTCATGCAATAAAGCTCCTGCGAACAGTGCCTGTACTTCGGCGGGTGTGACGGCAAAGAGCTTGCCCATCTCGCTGGCGTAGATTTGCGTCCGGCGTACGTGTCCATGGGTGGTTTGATCCTTGGCGTCAATGGCAATGGCCAACGACTCGATTGTGTTCATATGAATGTCGGCCATCTTCTGCAGATATTCATGTTTTTCATTATCTGCATTCCGCACTTCATTCAATCGATTTTCGTTGAAACGATAGAGCAGGTGGATCAGGCCGGTAAGTAGTAACCCGAGAAAAATGAATGGCCATCCGCCGGTGAACAGGGCTGAGTAGAACAAGACGGCCGAGGAAGCACCCGCCACCTCAGTGATTGAAGTCCAGACCAGACTCTCCTTGGACGGGAACATAATGCTGGTGCCGGAGCTTATTCCCAGGAACACTGTCGTCGCCACCGTACAGAGGAGATATTGCAGCAGGGCCAGGATACAAATTGGCACCAATAGCGCACTTAAGGGAACGCTCTGGTCTGCCTGATAGCTGCCGGTTGAATAGAAGAGAGAAGCGAGTAGTTTGTATGAAGAGGCCGCGATAAAAGTCGAGATTACTGCGATGCCGGTAGTGAAGATCAGCGAACGCTTGGTTTGATAGGAATAAGACGAAGCAAAGCCAACTACTGCGGCAAGGATCACCGCCGGGCCCGCCGTGTTAACCGGGGGTATGGCGTAGAGCATGACGGCGAGAAAGACAAACGTGTCGGCAATGGACTTCCGACTCTGGCTGGTGTTGTCGACACTGGTGACGGTCACAGTGAAGCGGCTGGCCCCGAGGGTCAGAAGCAGTAAGGCCATCATCGGCCCCAGCCCTTGCCAGCCGGCAAGCGGCAGCCGTGCGGTGGAAATAAACGCCGCTGCCAGTACTGCGATAGCTAGTACGGTAATTGAGACCAAAAGAGCAAGACTCTTCCAGTTTCGTTGTTTCATGTGGGCTTGACTCCGCCGGACCAAACCGGATTGAAATAACTTCATGGCAGTGATGGTGGACGCGTCGACCCGCGCCGGGGGGCTGGCAACGCCGGACTGCTGGCGGGAGCCAACAGTGTTTATCGCGGATTAAATATAGCCTTCTGAGAGCTTTGCCGTCAAGAGAATCTGCGTTAAGCGGTCAAATTTAGTGTAGATCGGTCGTTATGAATGAGCTTCCAGTGCTGTTCCTCGGTTGGCGGCTGCCAGTTGTAGGGCCAGAGCGGCGGGATGGTTGACCGGATGTTGGCAGGTGTAATGCTCACAAACAAAAGCAGTAGATTGGTTATCGACGAGGGTTCGCCCCTGGAGGAGTGGCATGTTTTGATATTTGGTCGCTGCGGCAGGAGATGTCTGAACCACTATTTTCCGGGGCTGGAAGTTCTGCCAAACCTCATGTTTCAGGGCCTTGGTCAAGCTTGCGGCAGGGTCTCCAATGATTACAATCTCTATCGGAGAGGATAAGTGAAAATCCAACGCCGACAGTGCCCGGCCAAAAGCTGGGGGATAGCGCTGCATAGCCGCCGTCGTCAGTCTAAAGATGCCGGCGGCGCGGCGGGTGTAGTCCTGGTCACCGGTAAATACGCCAAGGCGAAGCAGGACCTCCGCTGCTACTGAATTCCCTGACGGGGTGGCATTGTCGAAATAATCCTTCGCGCGGACTATCAATTCTTCATGACTACTGCCCGTGAAAAAGAAGCCGCCTTCGGCCTCGTCCCAGAACTCATCAATCATCTTTCTGGCGAGGAGGACGGCTGCGTCGAACCATTCAAACTCTCCCGTGGTTTCGAAGAGGACCAACAGGCCATCGATAAAGAAGGCATAGTCCTCCAGATAACCATTTAGTCTTGCTCTTCCGTCTTTGTATGAACGCAGCAGGAGGCCGTCCTGCAATAGATTCTGCAGCACAAAGCGAGCATTCCGGCGCGCGACTTCCGCATAGTCTTCGCGATCCAGAACTGCGCCTGCCTCGGCAAAGCTTGCCAACATCAGACCATTCCAGGCAGTCAGGATCTTTTCGTCGCGAGCCGGCTTAATGCGGGTTTCGCGCAGTTCGAACAGCGTCCTGATACCGCGGGCGATCGCGATCTCCAAATGCTCTTCCGTCACGTTCGCTGCTTGCGCAACCTCGGAGGCTGATTGAGTGACGTTCAGAATATTCCGGCCCTCGAAGTTTCCCTCCCTGGTCACGTTGAAGTAGCGGCAGAACAGAGTCGCATCCGCCTGGCCCAGCGCCGCTTCTATTTCTTCGCGCGTCCAAACAAAAAACTTTCCTTCGTACCCCTCTGAGTCGGCGTCCTGGGTGGAATAGAATCCTCCCGCCGGATCGGTCATCTCACGCACTACGTAGTCAAGCGTCCCTTCCGCAATGCGGCGAGCGGATTGCTCATGGGTCAGCTGGTAGAGGTGAAGGTATTGCCGGGACAACAGGGCATTATCGTAGAGCATTTTTTCGAAATGCGGCACCAGCCATTTCGCATCCGTTGAATAACGGTGAAAGCCGCCCCCCAGCTGATCGTAAATACCGCCTCGCGCCATTTGCTCGCTGGTATGCACTACGATGCGCAGCGCTTCCGGTTCGCCGGTGCGCTGGAATACGCGCATGAGGAATTCGAGCGTCATCGCCGGAGGAAATTTTGGCGCGCCGCCGAAACCGCCATGGAGTGAATCATAATTGCGAATGAGGCCGCGGTAGGCAGCATCAAGCAGAACCGGCGAGAGGACCTCGGTTGCTCCGGTAGTCGACTGTGTGCGTCTTAGTTCCGTCAGCAAAGCGACCGCATTGCGAGTGACCTCGTCCGGCTTCTTTTGATAGGCCTCTGCCACATTCAGCAAGACCCTGGGGAAACCTGGCATGTTGTAGCGATCTTCAGGCGGAAAGTAAGTGCCACCGTAAAAAGGCACCGCTTCCGGCGTAAGGAAAACCGTCATCGGCCAGCCGCCATGTTGTGTCATCATCTGCACTGCGTTCATGTATATCTGGTCGAGATCCGGTCGTTCTTCGCGATCTACCTTGATGCTCACGAAGTGTTCGTTCATCAGCCGCGCAATTGCTTCGTTCTCAAACGACTCGTGCTCCATGACGTGGCACCAGTGGCATGCCGAGTATCCGATACTGAGCAGCACAGGCTTGTTCTCACTCTTTGCTTTAGTGAAAGCCTCGTCACCCCAGGCATACCAGTCGACTGGATTGTGGGCGTGCTGCAGCAGGTACGGACTGGTTTCGTTGATCAGCCGGTTGGTGTGTTTGTGTTCAGCCATGTCTAATCTCTCTGGGTTCAGTTACTAATCCTTAAACCAATATGGGGTCTTTTTTGTCCAGGGATTGCCCGGAAATCTCTTGTGCAGGACATCGTAGGCGGCCTTGGACCATTTGCGCGTGGCGCCGTCCGTGCAGCCATATCTGGTTGTTTTAACGGCCAGATGCAGCGCTTCCGGGGCGCGCGGATCAGCGGGATGTTTTTCGACCCAGGCGATGACGAAACGGCAAAGATAATTAGGGGCGGGACCCAGGGCAATGAGCCTGGCCTGCTGGTTTCGCGCCGCTTCCTTTTGCGCCTCGCTGAGGAAAGAAGGAAAGGAAGGACTTGTTATTGCCAGGGCCGCTGCAGAAGTTTTTTCCGGTAGCGTTTGCTCGTCTCCCTGTGCCGCCGCCGGCGCAGGGATCGTCCCGGCGCACCACCAGTTGTCGCGGTAGGAGTCCTGGGTGTCCAGCGGTGAGCGCCGCCCAATACCCGAGTGGACTGCCGGCTGGAGACCGGGCAGCTTTAACCAGGCGAAAATCCCGGAGAATTTTCGGGCGTCCTCTGGCTGTGGCGCCAGGTAGGCGTCAAGCAGAGGCCTGGCCGACGGCTCCAGTGTCCTGAGGATTGGGGCCAACTCCGTCGCGACTTTGGAATCGTCCTGTAACACCGCGCGTAGCCAGGTTGCCTGAGCCACGTCACGCCGTAGATGTTCGGGCAAAAACCTTCCTGTGGCCGCCTGCTGCATAACGCTTAACGGCAATTTTTCGTTCAACAAGAGCGCGCCGTCAGCGTCGAACAGCGGTTGCCCCGCCAGCGATTTGAGATCCGAATCTTCAGCGACGTCAGCGGGCAATTCACGCCCATCCTCGTTCCAACTAAAACCGGCTGGAATACGTTGCGCGTATTGCAACACCTCCTCCAGGTTAGTTGCCAAACGCATGCGCTGACCAAGGAAGAAGTTTAGCGAGGAAACAGGCAGCGGGGGCTTTTGTCTGCGCAGGAGTTCATCGAGTCTTGCGCGCGCCTGATCCACCTTTCCAGATTCAACTTGCAGCCGAATTTGATGAAAGGCAGCCGTGGCAAACGCCGGCGATTGCGGGTCTATCTTCTCCGCGCTCGCCAGCAAAGCCGGCGCCTCAGGATCGCTCGCTCCCACCTTGCCGAGCGCGGCGATCAACCAGCGAGGCGATGTCGTAGCATGCCAACGATCCACAGCATGATTAAGCGCTTGCCGGCCGCGGGTTTCGACCGTGACGATCCAATCGCTGAGGTCGTCCTGGCGCAGCGCTTCCGGAAACTCCTTCGTCTGGTCCGAGTCTTCATCACCGACGAAACTGTCGAACAGGATCGTGTAATCCAGCAGGTCCTGCTTCAGCGTTTCATTGTTCTGCTTTACCAATGACTGGGCCAGCTCGCGCAATCTCAGGTCGGGGTGCAGCCGCAGGCGCACCAGTTTAAGCAACCTGGTTGCGGACGGGTGTACTTTGGCAAGAGTACGGTCGCTCAGCACTTTCTTGAAAGCACTCTCGGCCTGGAGCAGCGATTCCTCTTTCTTTTCCGGCTGGCCAAGACTGGCCTTGCGCAAGAACACGCGTCCAGCCAGGTAAGCGGAGAGCTCGCGCCACTCTGAGTCTGAGTCATGGGCGATGGCCTCAAATTGCTTCTGAGCTTCCTCGAAGTTTCCCGCATAGAAATTCGCAGCAGCCATTTGATAAGCGCGGTCAGCACGAATAACTGGAGCTGCTCCGGCCGGCGGTGGAGGTGGGAGGTGCTGGCCCTCCGAGCAATTGGCAAAAACGGAGTCCTGAGCAGCAACCCATTCTCTTATCACCTCGCTGCCGGCGCCAAACGTTTTGATCCGTTCGCTAAGAGTGTGCGCCGCAGTCTCGAAAGCGTCTTTTTGACAATTGACATACGTCTCGAATTGGTTGGGTTTTTCGCGGTGCCGGTAGATTTCAAGTTGCCCCGCAGGACTCACGCCCGGGACTGTCTGCCGCACGGTCACCCAAGCGCTGGGCCATGAGTTGTCCCCCTCGCTCGGGCTGAGATCCAGGCGCTCTTTCCAGAGCGAGAGCAGATCTTCCCGCTCCCGGGCGCTGAATCTGGCTGTGCCAAGCAGGCGATAGGCAACAACCAAATACGAACGCGCCAGCGTGGGTTGGAGCACGCCCAGTTCACCACCGGCAAATTTTTCCAGAGGGAATTCGGGGTGGACAGTGAAAGCAAAGATAGCTTCAAGCGAAAAGGGACCACAGGCGAAGGTTGGCTGCGCCGACGACAATAAGGCGATGGTCAAGATCACAGCGGACAGGGGACGATAGAATCTCATCGGTGATATTTCTCCATAACCATGTTGACAGACTCGGGTGTCCATGAATCAGGGTTAAAAACGTACAAGCGTTCACTGGCCGGTGAGTAAGGAAGGACTTCATCAACAGAGAGGCCGGCGCTTTGGCCGCACAGTGGCGCAGAAAAGCCATCACCAGAGGCGAGGCCATTGAGAATTTGCGTGCGATCGATGCCCATGCGAAACAGCATAGGGACTGCTTCGTCAACCGGCAGCGCGTCGAGCCAGTTATCGCCTTTGCACCACGAAGCGAGAGCCGTGATGGTAAGCGGGGTGTCGGGCGGCAAGGATTTGCGAACCGAAGCAAGCAGATCGGAATAAAAGGTCCGTTCTGAAACCCTGGCATCAAAGTCGATCTGGATACCCGCGACGCCGGATTGCCGAGCCATTTCAGAGATTTCTTGAGAAACAGTTTCGATTTGACCTGGGGTAAGCGAAGCAAGGCCATGCCGCTCCGACTCGATCCGCGCCACCGCAATCAATACTGTCCCCGGAGGGACAGAGAGGGGTTGCAGCCGTGGGCGGGTGACGACTTTCTCGGCTCGCAGGTAGATGCTTTTTGCCAGGAAAGCGACGCCGGTGTTTTCAGTGTTGATGAAATCAAGCCTCTCCGGACGTTCCCACGCCCAAAGGATAACAGGCGGCAACGATGCCAGCCGGTGGCGGGCCTCAGCGGCGGCGCCGGATCGTTTGCCGGGAAACATGAGCCGTCCGTCAGACTGTATTACGGCGACGGATACGATCAGACCAAGGACGAGGGAAAGCCGGACAATCTTGCTTTTGGTATTGGATCTTGGCATCTGTTGGTTCGGCGGCGACGGCTGAGTTTACCCCAAAAATCGTTTTTTCAGCATCACTCGTTTAGACGCAGTACTTTTGCTATACTCGGCCGACTGAATGGCCATTCATTTTTGTCGAGAATCCGGCAAACCCTGAGTTGAGAGGCGACGTCGTGCGGTTTTAGGCAACTCGCCAGATGAATACTTGCCGGGCGTGAGGATTGCGAATGGAAAGAGAAACCCTGGATTTCGATGTGGTGTTTGTCGGTGCAGGTCCCGCAAACCTAAGCGGCGCGCTGCATTTGGCGCGGCTCGTGAAAGCTCATAATGAAGCCGTAAGCAAAGGTGAGCGCACCGGTAAGCCGCTGGGCGAAATTGAAATCGCAGTGATTGAAAAAGGCGCCGCGGTGGGTGCCCACATTCTCTCGGGCGCGGTAATGGATCCCAAAGGGCTCAGCGAGTTGATGCCGGACTTTCTGGAGCAGGGTGCGCCGCTGGAATCACCTGTGAACGAAGACCATTTCCTGTATCTCACTCCAAAACGCGCCATCCGCTCGCCGCTGACCCCGCCGCCGTTAATGAATCATGGTTACTATATCGTTTCGCTGAACCGTCTGACCGCCTGGTTGGGCGAAAAGTGTGAGGAAGCGGGCGTGAATGTTTTTCCGGAGTTCCCGGGCGCTGACGTGCTCTACGATGAGAGCGATCGCGTTATTGGCGTCCGCACCGGCGACAAGGGCATCGACAAGGAAGGGAAGCGCAAGCCGAACTATGAGCCGGGAGTCGACCTCCACGCAAAGGTCACCGTTCTGGGTGAGGGACCGCGCGGTTCTTTGGCGAAACAATTGATTCAACGCCTCAATCTGAACGAAGGCCGCGAGCCACAGATCTACAGCATCGGCGTGAAAGAATTATGGGAACTGCCCGATGATCGCTACCCGGCCGGGCGCGTCACCCATACACTCGGCTTTCCCTCTGACTCCCGGACCTACGGCGGTGGCTGGATCTACGGAATGCAGAATCGCATTTTGAATCTTGGCTACGTCACCGGGCTGGATTATCAGGATCCTCTGCTCGATCCACACGCCGAGTTCCAGCGCTTCAAACAACACCCTTTTCTGGCCAGGCTGTTGGAAGGCGGCAAGCTCATCCGCTATGGCGCGAAGACAATTGTCGCCGGTGGGTACTTTGCCATGCCGCAATTGTACGCCGATGGAGTGCTGCTGGTCGGCGATTGTGCCGGGTTTCTGAATTCCCAACGCCTGAAGGGAATTCATTCAGCGATTAAGAGCGGCATGCTGGCGGCCGAGGCCATTTTTGAAGCCCTGATAGCCGAAGACTTTTCCGCGAAACAACTGAAGAGATATGACCAGCTTGTAAATGAGAGCTGGATAATTCCGGAGTTGCGCAGAGTAAGAAACTTTCACGCAGCCTTTAGGCATGGTCGCTGGCTTGGCCTGGCCAATGCTGGATTACAATTTGTGACCGGCGGGCGGTCCTGGGGATTACGAGATCGTGCCAAATCCGAGGCCGGTCATAAAGAGATGAAGAAGCTGTCGGCATTCGGCTATCAGATAGACAAGAGCGGCGACGGCATAGCGCAGCGCTATCCTGATCTTCGCTTCGACGGCAAACTTACCTTTAATAAGCTAACGGACGTCTACCATGCAGCAGTGGGCCATGCTGAAGATCAACCAGCACATCTGCACGTGCTCGATCTCAATATTTGCGCCACGCGCTGCGCCGAAGAGTACGGCAACCCCTGCCAGCGATTTTGTCCGGCGGCGGTTTACGAGATGGTAGATATGGTACCCCAAGCTGCGAGCCCGGCGGGAAATGGCACTCAATCTGCGACCTCGCAGCGACGGCTGCAAATCAACTTCTCCAACTGCGTTCACTGCAAAACCTGCGACATCATGGATCCCTATCAAATCATCAATTGGGTGACGCCTGAAGGCGGTGGCGGTCCCGACTATAAGGGTATGTAAAGACTGTGATGTGGAGGTTCAGGTGATTTGCAGCGAGAACCACCTGAGGCCTGGAGGTGCGCCGATCTTGGATCTGCGGGCCTTGAGGCACCAGACTATACCTCAGTGGCCGGCATATCTCTCGACCTGATCTCAAAGGGGACTTTGCCCTGAATTACTTCTTCCAGTGCAATGCGAGTGGGTTTGTGCTTTTGGGTGTCGATATCGATGCGCGGCTTGGCGCCTCGCTGTAATTGTTTGCTTCGCTTGGCAGCCACAATGATTAGGCGATACTTCGAATCAAGCTCGGGCGGTTCAGATTGTCCCGTCACTGGTTCAACTATCTCTTTCGCAATTGGCATAATATGATCCCTCTCCTCCACTTCTTTAAACTAAAAACATTTGAGATCGTGGGCGCCGAACCCGAACGTTAACTCGCCGCCTCGAGCCGTCTGAAAGCGCAGACATCCATTCGGCCCCAGGGCAGCAACGGAGCCTGCGTTCCTTGCCTTATCCCGCTGGAAAAGTCTCGGCGATTCGTCGCACTTCCTGTTCCTGACGTTTGCGTCGCGCTCGTTCGGCGTGGATTATGGCCGCCAGTTGCGCGCTGGAACGCTCCAGATCGTCGTTTACAATCACATAATCGAATTTGACGTACTGCCGCAACTCAAGCGGCGCGGTGCGCAATCTCAATTCCAGTTCTACTGGCGAATCGGTCCCACGCGCCACCAGTCGCTGGCGCAGAACTTCGAATGAAGGGGGAACAATAAAGATGCTCACCGAGTCGCCCAGTAGTTTTCTCACACTCGCCGCGCCCTGGACATCTACTTCCAGGACGATATCGCGTCGATCGCTGATCTCGCGGACCACTTGCTCGCGGCTGGTGCCGTAAAGATTTCCATGGACCCGGGCCCACTCCAAAAATTCATCCGCCGCTACCAGTTCCTCAAATCTTTCCGGTGAGATGAAAAAGTAATCTACTCCCTCCGCCTCTCCCTCTCGAGGTGCCCTGGTTGTATAGGAAACGGAATAGCTCACTCCTGGCACGTTCATCAGCACACGGTGAATAAGCGTGCCCTTGCCACCACCCGACGGTGAACTAACGACGAACAAAATCCCCCGCGAGACTTCGTCCGCGGCGGGTTCCGACAGGCGCTCTATTTCGGACAGGTTGAGGGGAGTCTTACTCGACATTCTGAACCTGCTCGCGCAATTTCTCGACTTCGGCCTTGATGGCCAGCGCGGCCTCCTTAATCGCCAGATCAGTGGATTTTGACAACGTCGTATTAGCCTCCCGGTTCAACTCCTGCAGGAGGAAGTCAAGCATCTTGCCCGTATCGGCCGCTGAATCCAGCGCCTCCCGAAATTGCGAAACATGGCTGCGCAGGCGCACCATTTCTTCGCTGACATCGCTTCTGTCAGCGAGATAGGCAACCTCCTGAGCGAGTCTGCCCGGATCGACCTCGATCGTCTGTCCCCCGCGATTGACCAATTCGCCGATCTTTTTTAGTAAACGGGAGCGGTAGACTTCTACCAGCGTTCCCGCCGCCGCCTCGATTACCGGCACCAGCGCTTCGATGCGGTCCAGGCGCTCGCGCATTTCCTCACGCAGCGCAGCGCCTTCCTGCTCACGCATCTTTTCTAATTCGTCAATGGCCTGGTCAAGCGCTTGTTCGACGCCAGTGACCATCCTTTCATCCAGACCCTCGCGACCGGGCTGTAAGGCGCCAGGAAGGCGCGCCACCATGTTGATATCAGGCTCGCCGGGCAGGTTGAATTCCTCCTGAATCAGACGTAATGCATTCACGTATCCGGTAATCAGCGGACGGTTTAGTTCATACTGCACCTGCGTAGTACGCTCGAAGGTAACGGCAACCTCGACACGGCCGCGTGACAGCCGGTTATTTACCCGGCGCTTAATCGAAGCTTCGAGCGAGTTGATTTCGCTGCTCAGCCTGAGGTGAACGTCAAGAAAACGGTTATTGACGGTCTTTAGATCCGCGGACACTGAAAAGTCCTCGCCCACAAAAGAACCCCGCCCGTATCCAGTCATTGACTTCATATATTTAGTTGTTGGCCCCTGTCCCGCAGGACATTTCCTGTACCGAGCTGGTACCGGCCAGAGAAATTATCAAAGCCTCAGGATCAAAGGGCGAAGACCTAAGTGCTAACTTCAACCAAAGCTTCTTCGTCCGCGAACTGCAACACATACAGCTTGCGATAATGTCCGCCGCGGGCCAGCAACTCAGCGTGAGTCCCTGTTTCGATGATTTCGCCCCCATCCATCACCACGATCTTGTCAGCTCTCCTGATGGTCGACAGCCGATGCGCGATGACGACGGTGGTGCGGTCGCGAACCAAATTAGCGATAGCCTTTTGTACCAGCCGCTCAGATTCAGCGTCCAGGGCTGAAGTGGCTTCATCAAGGATTAGTACTGGAGCATCCAGCAGAATAGCGCGCGCAATTGCCAATCGCTGTCTTTGTCCACCTGAAAGAAAGATACCGCGCTCGCCCACGATCGTGTCGTAGCCCTGGGGCAACTCCATAATGAAATCGTGCGCAAAAGCTATGCGCGCAGCTTCCATCATTTGTTCATCTGACGCGTCCGGTCGTCCGTAAGTAATATTGTGGCGCACCGTGTCGTTAAAAAGTATCGTCTCCTGCGTTACCAGTCCAATTTGCCTGCGCAGGCTGGACAGCCTGGCATCGCGAAGATCGATGCCATCCCACAAAACAGCGCCTGTTACCGGATCATGAAAGCGTGGAAATAATTTCATCAGAGTCGACTTTCCACCTCCGGACTCGCCCACCAGAGCAACCATCGCGCCCGCCGGTATCTCAAGGCTCACATTGCGCAGAATAGGTCTGTTTTCATCCGCATAATCGAAAGAAACATCGCGCAACTCGATGCCTCGCTGTAGCGGAGGCAGTTCGACAGCATTGTCTTTCTCAGGAATCTTCGCGTCTTCATCCATTACTTCCCAAACGTGATGTGCCGCGGCCAGAGCCTGTTCCATGGCGTTATGCAGCCGGGACAGTTTGCGCATTGGATCGTAACTGCGGAAGAGAAAGAAGAGGAATGTCAAAAATTGCGCAGCGCTCATGCGGCCCGAAATGATCTCTCGCTGGCCAAAGAAGAGCAGAAAGACAACGAAGACAACTCCAATCATCTCGATTGTCGGCGGAGCAAAGCCGACTATGCGCGCGGTCCGCAAGTTGGCGTGAACTATGCTTCTGGCAACTTTCGTAAAACGGGCTCCTTCACGAGCTTCAGCACTGTAGGCTTTTACAATGTTGTGATTTGCCAATGCTTCCTGAGCGGTATCAGTCAGTTTCTTGTTGCCTTCCAGGCTTTCGCGAGCCAGGTTGCGTAAGGAAGTACTGAAGCGCGCAGTGAGAACTCCGATAATTGGCGCAATCGTGAGCGCCCCGAGGGTCAAACGCCAACTGTAAAAGAACGAAGCCGCGAGAAAAGCGATCAGGGTAAAACTCTCGCGCAGCATGTCACGCAGAGTCCCAGTCACCGCCGCTTCGATTGCCGCCGCACTGGAAACAAGACGCGCCACCAGGTAGTTCGTGCGATGCCTCTCAAAGAAGCTGGCTGACTGGGCCAGCAGGTGCGTATAGAGATTCTGCCGCAGACGCAGCACAGCCGATTGCCCAATGCGCGCCATCAGGTAGGTGGAAAAATATTCAGCCACGCCTTTGGTGGCAGTAAAGACGAGCAGCAGAACCGAGATTGTCTGCCAGGCAGCCAGGCCGGAATCGGGAATTATTTGCTGTAAGCCGAAGAGGGTTTGCGTCCGTCGCCCGGTGCCCTGCAGCGCCTGATCGAAGATGGGTACGATTAGCGCGCCAATGGCACTCTCCAACACGGCCACGACTACCATCGCGAGGGTGGCGAGGATAAAGGTTCCGGTATGAGGCCTCAGGTATCTAAGTAATCGGCGCAGGTCGTTCATCGTGTGGCGAATGCTCTAATCCGGTGCAAAGCGGGAAGAAAGGAACGGCGACGAAAATGACAGAGTCAGACTATACTTAGGCCTTATCACAGGCGTCAAGGTGCTCTAATTGGCGCAGTGCGCCAAGAAAAAGTAGGTAGAAAATAAGAAGCGGGGTAACCTTCTAAAAG
>DAIMCP010000005.1:0-121088 GCA_036726305.1 Pyrinomonadaceae bacterium
CATCATGCCGACGGCAAAGATATAGAGCAGCTTCTTTTCGCCTTCGATTGCACCCGAAAATAACAACCCCAGCGGGATCGCCAGGGCCAGTTCCATGTACCCGGCAAAGTGATGCCGGTTGATGAAAGGACCAAAGGCCGTGCTTTGGGCAAGCTCGCGCATCCAATAAACCTTGTTCGGGCTGGTAAATGATTGGGTCATGCCAAAGATGGCCAGCACGAAACCAAATATCGCTATCGTCCGGACGATTATTCGCAGGCGGTGGGGCGTATCGATGAATACCAGCGCGGCGGCAAAGAAGATAAATAAAGTCGCAACCTGGACAATTACCAGACGGGTCGAGTAAGGATCGAGCGATAGGGTTCTGACGGCGGACGTACTTAGTACGCCGGCGGTATTCGCGTCTCGTAAAGGTAACAGTTGGAACAATCCCAATCCGACCATGCCCAGTAAGGGCAGCTGCAAAACATTCTTGCTCAGGCGCAGCGTGCCCAGGCGCCAACCATCGGCCAGCCAAAGAAGGATAAGGAGCGCACCGCAGAGATCGAGAACCGCCATCGACCAGTAGTGAACTGTCCCATAGGCCAGCGCAGACATCACGATTGCCACGCAAATAGCGAGAAAGAGGAAGCGGCTGTAAATGGTGTGCGGAACGAGGCGCAGCGCAGCGGTCCCCGCGGCCGGCGGCGGCGCTTGCACCAGGGTGGCACTTTCCTTCAGGGCCAGCGACCTAGCTTCGGCGTCTGAGATTGAAGTCGTCATACCAGGCGGTACCAAAAATAGGACAGACAGGAAGATCGCCACAGGAGGCGCGATTGATGCGAATTATGATGGCCTCGGTTTTGGCGCCGGTCTTAAAGGCTAGGGCAAGTCGTTGCCAATCATTTGTGCCACCAGGCGCAGGTTCGGAACTCGCCAGCAGGGACCCGTTCGCGGCATCCAGAATTTCCACTACCGGCAAGCCCGCACTCTCCAGCTTGTTCGTCTTGACATAGGCGTCGAAATCATACTGGGTGTTCGGCTCGACGATCACCAGTTGAGAAGCGCTGGGACCAATGGCTGAACGGGCCTTGAATGTCAGTCGTAAACTACGTTTGCCGCCATGCGCACTGGTCTGATCGGAAGCGACCTGCGCTTGCGGTCCTGACTTGATCTGCCACCCGAACACCCCCGCACCTTCGGTGTTTATCTCCTGCTCCACGCCGCCATCCAGTATCTGGCCCAAGCTGCCCCGGCTGGCGTCGCTGGCAGCGAGATCGTTCCACAGCTCGAGGGCCTGAGCGAACCGCTGCGCCTCGATCATAGTCCTGATCATTGCCTCACCGGCGGCGCGATTCGCCTGCTTTTCAGCGACAGTCAATTGGCGCCAGAGCTGCAGACCCGCATCGATCTGTTTTCTATCGACGAGGTACTTTGCGAACTCGGCCCGCGCTTCCGGGGACGGCCCGATTGCTGCGGGCAGCGCGGCTGAATCCTTGCCGAACACTTCCCAAACCAGAGAAAAAACCTGTGGACGAAGATTGGGATCGGCTTCCCCGGCACGCCGCAACTCAGCGAAGGCCTCCGTCTCTTTACCGCTGCGCAATAACAGGTTGCCCAGATACCAGCGCGGATAAGAATAAGCAGGCGCGAGCTCAACCGCGCGGCGCATGGCCCGCTCGGCCTTTTGACTGTCTCCTGATTGCTCCAGCGCCCGTCCCAGCGCCAGCCAAAATCGATAGTCATTGGGCGCCAGCTTCACCGCCTGTTCATATCCGGCAAGGGCAATACCCGACTGTTCCAGTGGCAGGTTGCGTTGCTCGCCCTCTGCCAGTGTCCAATGAGTCAACGGATCGTCGGGTGCCAGGCGAACCGCCAGGCGCGAATTTTCCAGCGCGCGATCGTCGGAGCTGAGATTGTCAGCAATCGTGTTGCCAACAAACCAACGCACCGAGAACCAGGCTCCCAGCAACACCACGAGCAGGGGCAGGATCGTCAACGACCGGCGGAGGGGTCCGCGCAGGCTGAGGTGTAAGAGCTGATCAGTCATTTAAGCTATTGATAGAGTCCGTTGACTGAATACTTCTCATTTAAAGATCGATGCCGTCCGTCAATTCCTCTATCTTGACGCGCATTTGTTTCAGGACAATATCTTCGGTGCGGCACGCTTTCAAAAGTTCCTCAATGCGGTCCGCAGACATATTGGAACTTGAGATCAGCACCTCGTCGATCTTCTGTTCGCGACAAACGGGGACCAGGTCGTTGCTGCCGCCCAACACCTTTAGCCCGTGGATTACTTTTCTGGCTTTGGATGGATCGTCGTCTAAAAAGCCAACTGGCGAGTATTTCCAGTGGCGGTTGTTTCTGAGTTCGCGTAGAAACAACTCCCCTCCATCGCCGGCGCCGTAAATGAGCACGCGCCGTCCCGTGCCGTCCTGGGCCACTGGTAATACTTTTCGGAACAGCCGAAAGGCCAGCCGGCTACCGGCAAGCAACATAAGCATGAACAACCCGTCCAACACAAAGACGGTTCTCGAATAACCTTGAAAACGAAAAGCAAATAGAATCACCAGCGTTGTCACGATCGAGCTGACCGCTACCGCTTTTGCGAAAGTAATCAGATCGTCCACGCTGGTGTAACGCCAAATGCCGCGATAGACGCCAAAGGCCAGAAAAGTGGCCATCTTGATAAAAACCAGCACCGGCACCGTGCGCAGGAAAAGCTTCCAGGCCGCGCTTTCCGAGAAGGCCCCAAACTTCACCGCGTAAGCGCTCCAGTAGGCCAGAATAATCAGCACCACATCGAGCAACACCTCGAAGACGCGGCGTTTGTAGGATACATCCACCAGAAAGGCGTGCAAGGGCTGACTCTTGAGGGCCAGTTCTGTTTCGCTCTCGTCGTAAACTTTTACGCCAGCCAGATAAACCCCCAGCAACGTCAGCAGAATTGTGAATCCGGCAATCGCCGCCAGGCTCATGTCGAGTTTCATTTCGCGCACCAGCAGCGCAAGAACGCCCGCCAGCGCGGCAAAGCCGTAAAGCATCCAGACGGCGCGGCGCTCAGACATCCCCAGCGCCACCAGCCGGTGCGAGGTGTGGTCCCGCCCGCCTTGCGCCACCGAACGACCTGACAATTTGCGCAGGATGGTTACAAAGGTCGTGTCAAAGATGGGAATAAACAGGACCAGAATCGGCACCACGAGCACGGGCAGGAAACTCCTGGAACGGCCGCCTGACACATTCACGAGAGCAAAGCTCGCTAAAAAAAATCCAATGAACAGCGAGCCACAGTCCCCCATGAAAATAGAAGCCGGATAGGAGTTGAAGACCAGGAATCCCAACAGCGCACCAGCGAAGAGCGCCATCATCATGGCCTCGACCGGTTGCCCGCTGACGACGAAGCTCAGTGTCAGAAAACCGGAACCGATGGCGGTTATGCCCGCGGCCAGACCATCCATGTTATCCAGCAAATTGATTGCATTGGTGATACCGATCAGCCAGAAGATGGTGATCGCCATGTTCACTGAAACAGATCTGGTCCAGGGCAGGGTCAGCCCGTAATAAATCACAAAGGCCGCTCCCATGATCTGACCGATGAGTTTTTGATAAGGCTTGGTATGAACAAGATCATCGACGAGGCCAACCAGGAAGAGGAAAGTGCTGGCGTTGATGATGGTCCGCGTGTAAGGCGACTCAGGGATGATGCGAAAGTAACTGAGTACGAGGTAGCAAATGACGACCGTCGCCCAGATCGCTACTCCACCCAGCATGGCCGTCGGTTTCTTATGCCAGCGATCAATCTTGGGCTGAGCCACCAGGCCTCCCCGGTGTGCGAAAGCGCGCACCAGCAGGGTTAGCACCAGGGCCAGGAAAAATGAAGCGGCAACAGTTGCTATTTGCAGAGGAGTGAAAAGCATCAATATTGGAGTGCGGTGTTGAGCGCAGCGCAAGCCGCGTTGGATCTTCTCCTAACCCAACCAAAGCGCCGTCGCCGCTTTTACTCGGTCGCCGCGCTCCACCTGTCAGTCGTTAACACTCGAAGGGCGGCCACTCTGATAGTCGATAACAGTGCGCAGGATGCCATCAAGTTTCATCTCCGGTTGAAAACCAACCAGCGCATTGACCTTAGAGATATCCGGAATCCGGCGCGGCATATCCTCAAATCCTTCCTCATAGGCTTCGCTGTATGGCACATAAACGATTTCAGAATCCGACTGTGTCAATTCTTTCACTCGGGTAGCGAGACCCACAATACTGATTTCTTCATCAGAGCCGATGTTGAAGACTTCGCCGACCGCCTTGTCGTGATCTACCAGCTTGATCAGCGCGCCGACCACATCGCCCACATATCCGAAACAGCGGGTCTGCTTGCCGTCGCCGTACACCGTGATGGGGCGCCCCGCCAGGGCCTGCCGGACAAAGTTCGGAATCACCATGCCGTACTGCCCGGTTTGGCGCGGGCCCACGGTGTTGAAGAGGCGAACAACCACTGCCGGCAGCTTTCGCTCTCGCCAATAGGCAAGCGCGAGGAATTCGTCAATGGCCTTGGAACACGCGTAACTCCAGCGGCCTTTGGTGGTCGCCCCCATGACGAGATTTCCGTCTTCGCGAAACGGCACTTCAGTGCTAAGGCCATAGACTTCCGAAGTCGAAGCAATCAGCACCTTCTTCTTTTTCTTGTTGGCCAACGAAAGCACGACCTCGGTGCCGTGCACGTTGGTTTCAATGGTCCGAACCGGGCTCTCGACAATCAGCTTAACGCCTACCGCGGCAGCCAGGTGAACGATTACGTCACACTGATCAATGAGCTCAGCCGTAAGCGGCTGATTCTGGACCGCATCGATAGTGTAATGAAATCGCGGGTGCTCTTTTAGATGTTCTATGTTTCGAATACTGCCTGTCGACAGATCGTCGAGAACGAAAACCTCATCGCCTCGCTGCAAATAAGCATCGGCCAGGTGCGAGCCAATGAACCCTGCTCCTCCAGTGATCAATACGCGCAAAATGTTTAGCTCCTTTAAGAGTATTTGAACTTAGCGTGCGATAACCTCGATTTGTCGCCGCAATTTAGCACAGATCCCCAATCCATGATTCTCCTCGCCCAATCTTAGGACTGCAGTTTTTCAGGGAAAGACTGAAGTCTGCCGGACCGGGGCGCCAGCCGGGGCAGCCTGGGGCGGCACCAGTTGCTGGTATAAATCTGAAATGTCCTTTAGCAGTCGCTCGCGCCCAAAATTCTGCATGGCAAAGCGGCGGCCGCTTTCTCCTAAGCGCGCGCGCAACTCCTCGTTTTCAATCAGATGCGCCAAGCCGGCGGCAAAACCCGCGGCATTGCCGGGAGAAATACTAAGGCCACGTTCGCAGACCGCGTAGTCCGGCTCGGCCCTCACGGTTTTGCCAAGCAGATCGACCACACCGCCGACTGAGGTTGCGATCACTGGCCGCGCGCTCAGCATGGCTTCGATAACTGTCAAGGGAGTTCCCTCGTTGCGCGATGTCAGGGCCAACACATCGAGCGCAGGATAAAAGAACTCCGGATCCCTGCGCGTGCCGGCAAAGATCACGTCATGGCTCAGATCCAAAGATCGGGCCAATTCTTCGAGAGTCGCGCGCAAGTGGCCATCACCGATGACCACGAAGCGAACCTTACGAGGTGTGGGTAAGACGGTGCGATCCGGAGCGCCACCTTTATCGGCGGGCGCCGAATTCTTTCGCTCTGCGAGTCCCCGCTTGAAGAGAGCCACACTCCGCAAGAAGAGTTCGTGGTTTTTAATCTCAGTTAGCCGTCCCACAATGCCGACGAGAATTTCGTCTGGCCCGATATTCAGTTCATCTCGAAACCGCAGGCGGCGCTCGCGCCCGTGGACAAATAGTTCCGTGTCCAGTCCCAACGGCACAACTGCAAATTGATTGGCCCGCCCGACGCAAAACTCTTCATTTATTTCGCGGCGCTGCTGTTCGCTGATGACAATGATGCGATCGGTTCCCAGGCGCGCCAGAGTTCGCTCGATGGTCACGAAAAAACGCGTCTTCAGCGCCCCGTAGTAACTATGAAAAATGTGTCCATGATAAGTGTGGACAAAGCGGCATGAGCGCGGCCGGCCCAGCAAGGCTGCGGGAGTTAACCAGCGATACAGCAAACCCGCCACCCGGCCCACCGTGCCCGCTTTCGCGGTGTGGGTGTGAACGATGTCAGGTCGCTCACGCCGAAACAAGCGGTACAACTTCCAAACCGTCAGTGCGTCCTTAATGGCGACTTCGCGGCTCATCTGTTGCATGTAAACCGGCACGACACCCATCTCGGCAGCGAAGTAACTCATGTCTTCTTCGCCTGGAGGCACGACACCGGCTACCAGGACCGACTCGTATTCAGAACTCTGCAAGCCCGCCGTCAACCATACGACATGCTTGGCAGGGCCGCCAACGTTCAGACGGGCAATGATGCGGACGATTTTCATTGATCGAGAAAGTGGTTTTGGGACTTAGATCTTGGGTCTTTGGTCTTTGGTCTTTGGATTTTATTGTCTCGATCCTGGACTCCTGACCAGCATAAACGTCCGGGTACAACAGGGGCCAAAGATCCAAAACCCAGGACCTGGGTCCCCAAGACCAACGGTCCAAGACCAAAGACCAAAGACCTTAATCCAACCGGTAAATAGTATTCGGATCATCCTCATGACGAATCTCGTCGACTGGTTCCCGTTTGCCCTCGCCGGCATACAGACGATTGGGGCAGTTAATGACTATCCCCTGCTCGTTACCAACATTCCGGTAAGCGTGCACAATCCCCTTTGGCACGAGCACCGATTTCGGATTGTCAGCGCCAACCACAAGTGTCATCACGTGATTAAAGGTCGCGGAATGCGGGCGGTTATCCCACATACAGAGCTTGAAATTTGACGGGCCGATAAAACAAAACAGGTCCGCTTGATCGACATGTTCGTGCGGACCGCGCGTTACGCCGGGTTTGGTTGCTGATATATAAGCCATGGTGGGGTAAAATTCAGCCACCAGCTCATCGTGCCGGAACAATTCTGTTAGCCAGCCCCGGTCATCGTCGAACCTGCGCAGGTCCCTGATAACGACTCCATCGATCACGTCCTCTTTAAATCGTTCAAACTGCCTTGCTGATTCCGGATTCACTCTTCAACTCCTGATTATTGGCTCCCGTCCTCGCCACCAGATTCGATGCCAGCAACAAACTCTCAAAGGTACCGGCATCAGTCCACCAGCCTTCCAGCTCGTCCCAGGTCATTGCGTCGCGTTCGATATACGCATTGTTGACGTCGGTTATTTCCAGCTCACCGCGTCCGGAGGGACGCAGCGTGCGGATGATGTCATAGACTTCACGGTCATACATGTAGATCCCAATCACTGCATACTCTGATTTTGGGTTCGCCGGCTTTTCTTCAATCCGCACAACGCGCTGGCCGTCGAGCACGGGTACGCCAAAACGCTGCGGATCCGGTACTTTCTTCAACATGATGCGGGCGCCAATCGATTTTTCTCGATAAGCTTCGACCGCAGCGCGGATGTTGCCTTCGACGATATTATCGCCGAGGATCACACAAACTGAATCACCGGCGGTGAAGTGCTCGACCAGCGACAGCGCCTCGGCGATGCCGCCCTCACCCTCCTGGTAAGTGTAGTTGAGGTGCTTGAGGCCGAACGCCTTTCCATTTCCCAACAGTTTCAAAAAGTCTCCAGCCGAGTTCCCGCCGGTGACGATCATGATGTCCGTGATTCCGGCATTAACCAGGGCTTGAATCGGATAATAGATCATCGGCTGGTTATAGACGGGCAGCAGATGTTTGTTAGTCACGGCGGTCAATGGTCGCAAACGTGACCCTAACCCTCCAGCAAGTACGACGCCTTTCATTAAGCCTCCAGTCAGTAGTCAATTATCAGTGGTCAGTGGTCAGTGGTCAGTGGTCAGTTTCCAGGAGTTAGGGGTTGTCAGCGGTGGGAGCAAACCATTAGGAGCACTCGTGCAAGCCGCTTAACAACTGACCACTGACAACTGACTAACGCACCTAATCAATAAACCTTTGTAACCACAATTCCAACATCAAGAGTGTCCAAAGCCGATGCGAGTGATCGCGCTCGCCGCGTACGTGCGACTCCACGAGTTTTTGGACCACTTCGGGTTTGAAGTAACCGCGCTTGAGCGCCCGTTCTGACAGAATCGTTTCGCGCATGAAAGGCTCCAACTTGCCCCGGAACCAATGACCGATAGGCACGCCAAAACCCATCTTGCGCCGTCCTAGATTTTCCGCAGGCAATAACTGGCGCAGGACTCGCTTCAACAAATACTTGGTAGTAAGCCCGTGCAGTTTCAGTTTCTCAGGCAAACTCGCGGCGAACTCGATTACCTTGTGATCCAGAAATGGCGAGCGAGCCTCAAGCGAAACAGCCATCGTGGCTATGTCCACTTTTACCAGCAAATCATTGGGCAGATAAGTCATGGTGTCCGCAAGCAAAGCGGCATCCACAACTCCCGCACCGTTGGCCAGGGCGAACCACGGCTCGAGCAAAGCAGACGAATTTGTCAAAGCGGTCTGCTGCCGAAACTTATCCGAGTAAATTTCGCTCTTCGCGGCGGAATCGAAAACGCTGATCCAGCGCATATAACGATCGACTTTGGGCAGGGACGCCGCCTGAATGAACCGCTTGGCATCTCGCAGGCGGCTGCGATGGGTTTCTGACGTGGGCAACATCCCGATGGCTTGATCGATCACTCCGGACCTGAGCAAACCGGGCAAACGGTGATACCGTTCTGCAAGCTGCATGGCCGCGTAACGTTCATAACCGGCAAAACACTCGTCGCCGCCGTCGCCATTAAGGGCCACCGTCACATGCTTTCGTGTTTCGCGCGCCACATAGTACGTAGGAATCGCCGAGGAATCGGCATAGGGCTCACCGTAATGCTCCACCAGCAGCGGCAGGACCTCCAAAGCGTCAGGACGCACAATGAACTCATGATGTTCGGCGCCCACATGTTCGGCAACGCGCCGGGCGTGATGCAGTTCGCTGAAATCCTGCTCTTCAAAGCCAATCGAAAAGGTCTTAACCGGCTCACTTGATTCTTCGCTCATTAAGGCAACGACGGCGCTCGAATCGATTCCGCCTGAGAGAAACGCGCCCAGCGGTACCTCCGACATCAGCCGCACCTTAACGGCATCGCGCAGAATCTCGATGGCCCTTTCACCCGCTTCCTCTTCACCGATTTTCAGTTTCTGAGAAAAATCCGGCTGCCAGTAACGCGCGATCTCTATCTCACCCTGTTTCCAACGCAGGCTGTGTCCTGGCTCCAGCTTGCGAATGGCTCGGTACGCCGTCAGCGGCGCCGGCACGCACATGAATGAGAGGTAATGGTGGATGGCCTCAGGTTCGACCTCGCGGCTGACACCAGGGTGCTGCAGTAATGCACTGAATTCAGAGCCGAAAACAAACGCGCCGTTTACCTGTGCATACAAGAGTGGCTTCTTGCCGACGCGATCGCGCGCGATGAACAACTCCTGGGTTCGCTCGTCCCAAATCGCAAATGCAAACATGCCGCGCAAGTGCTTCGGACAATCGCTGCCGTAGCGGTCGTAGGCATGAATAATCGCTTCCGTATCGCTGTGCGTATAGAAAGTGTGTCCAAGCTTTTCCAGCTGCTCGCGCAGCTCGCGATAGTTATAAATCTCCCCGTTAAAAACAATCCACGCAGTTCGATCCTGATTGTGGATTGGTTGCTGGCCGCCCTTGAGGTCAATAATGGAAAGGCGCCGCATCCCCAGACCGGCGGGACCCTTGAAGTAGAATCCATCTTCATCCGGACCGCGGTGCCGGATTGCACCGGACATCCTGCGCACCAGTTCCTGGTCAACATCGCGCCCGTCGCTACGGACTATTCCCGCTATTCCGCACACTGAATTTCTATCCTGAAGAGCTGAAAATCAACCTGTGACATGCTGAAAACTGCAAGCCGCTTATATTAGCGGACTATTAGGTACCGTCCAAACAGGCGCTTTGGAGTTCTGCGGTTGAGTGGTTGCGGTCTTTTTATGGCTTCACACATTCGCCGGGCCGGTTTCGAACCGTATGGACCACCCTCAGTGACCTCTGAGAGTCCTTCAAAGCCCTGGCCTCTCCAGATTTTTGGGAGTGGGGCGCGCTCCCAAGAGGTCAGCCAGGACCAACATCTGTGCCACTTCGTGAGGCACTCAGGATGATCTGTGCTAACATTTTTGCTCTACTGGCTGACTCGCTTCGCAAGTCTTTCGCGCCGAACGGCCGCCACTTAAAACCGTTAAGAGGATCAATTAACTCATTGGCTATCAGTAATCAGGTGTCTATCACGCCCTTAATCACTCCTTATGGCGGCAATCTCGTCAACCTAATGGTTCCCGAAGCCGAAGTTCAGGAACTAAGGATCCGTGCCAACCGCTTGCCCGCAATCCAATTATCCGAGCGGGCTGTTTGTGATTTGGAACTTCTGGCAACAGGGGCTTTTTCACCGCTTAACTCGTTCATGGGAAGCGCTGACTATGAGGGGGTCCTCGAGGAAATGCGCCTTGCTACCGGTCGCATCTGGTCCATACCCGTAACGCTGCCAGTCGCAGCCGGCTCGGGCGTTCGCCTGGACCAGGAAGTAGCTCTCAGGGATTCTCAAAACGAACTGCTGGGAACGATGACCGTCACAGAAATTTATGGTTGGGACCGTTCCAGGCTTGCCCGGCACGTTTTTGGAACTGAGGACGTACGGCACCCGCTGGTCGCCGAAATGAATCGCTGGGGAGATCTGAACATTTCAGGACCTGTGCGGATGCTGGCGCTGCCGCGCCGCTACGATTTTCGGGAACTGCGTCTGACGCCCAGCGACACGCGCGCGCGCCTCGCCCAACTTGGCCGGGGCAATGTGGTCGCCTTTCAAACTCGTAATCCATTGCATCGAGCCCACGAAGAGATTACCAAGCGAGCTGCGGAGCAGGTCGACGGCGTGTTGTTGTTGCACCCGGTTGTCGGCCTTACAAAGCCGGGCGACGTCGATCACTACACGCGCGTGCGTTCTTATAAAACTTTGGCAAGTAACTACTACGCTGCTGATCGCATTTTGCTTTCGCTGCTGCCGCTGGCTATGCGCCTGGCCGGTCCGCGCGAAGCTCTGTGGCATTCAATTATTCGACGCAACTACGGCGCCAATTACATGATTGTCGGGCGCGACCATGCCAGTCCCGGCGTCGACTCTAACGGCCGGCCGTTCTATGGACCCTACGAGGCGCAGGAGTTGGTCCAGCAATTCAGTGCGGAAATTGGGATGAACATCCTGCCCTTTAACGAATTTGTTTATTTGCCCGACGAAGATCGTTACGAAGAGGTATCTCGCATTTCCGAGAACACGCTGACCGCTTCGCTCTCCGGAACTCAGGTGCGTGAGGATTACCTGCAAAGCGGCAAACCATTGCCGTCGTGGTTTACGCGGCCGGAGGTGGCGAAGATTCTGGCCGAAACCTACCCTCCCAGGCATAAGCAGGGGGTCTGTATCTGGTTCACAGGTCTCAGTGGCGCCGGCAAGTCGACGACTGCGGATATCCTGACGGTCCTCTTGCAGGAACGTGGCCGGCAGGTCACTGTCCTGGATGGCGATGTGGTGCGCACACACTTGTCGCAAGGACTGGGCTTCAGCAAAGAAGATCGCGATCTGAACATTCGTCGTATCGGATTCGTCGCAGCTGAGATTGTCAGACACGGAGGGACCGTTATTTGTGCAGCAGTCAGCCCCTATCGCTCAACTCGTAACGATGTCCGCAACATGGTGGGCGCGGATCGGTTCATTGAAGTGTTCGTTGATACACCGATTGAGGAGTGTGAAAAGCGAGATACCAAGGGAATGTATGCCAAAGCCCGACGGGGTGAGATTAAGAATTTCACCGGTGTCGACGATCCTTACGAACCGCCCCAACGTCCGGAGATCAAGTTGCTTACAGTCGGGCCCCTGCCGGCTGAGAATGCTGAAATTGTTCTCGAATATTTGGTGGTGAATGGCTTCCTGCAGCCAGTCTGACCGGCCGCGCGATCCCGTGTGTGCCACAGGGCCCCGCAGGGAACCCGCCACCTCTCTGAAAGCCAGCAATCGAAAATCATATAGCGATCTTCGTGCGACCAACGACAAAGAAATTTTCGAGACTGTTCACCCTCTGGGAAAGACTGACGACTGGTTCCACTAATCGCCAGGTTTTTCGTGCTGCCACTCTAATCGCAGTCTTGACATCTGTTGCCAAACTGGCCGCAGTGGCGAAGGAACTCCTGGTCGCTCGAAGGTTTGGTACAGGCGCTACCATTGAAGCCTTCCTGATGGCCGTGCTGATTCCCCTGATGGCGATCAATGTGATCTCCAACTCCCTTTCTATTGCACTGATACCCACCTACATCTCAGTCAGGGAAAGAGAGGGCAAAGAAGCAGCCCAGCGTCTGCTTTCAGGAATAACAGTCTGGGGATTACTGTTATTGGGAGCGATCACTCTGCTCATCATTGCCAGCGCAAAGTTCTATTTGCCGTGGATTGCCTCGGGATTTAATCAGCGCAAGCTGGATCTTACTTTTCAACTACTGCTGATTATCTCGCCGTTGATTGTTCTGAGCGGCATCGCCAATATCTGGGGCGCTGTATTGAACGCAGGTGAGCGTTTCGCCCTGGTGGCCCTGGCGCCGATTATCACCCCCTCGGTCACGGTCTTTGTCCTCTTGTTTGTCGTCCGTTACTCGATCGTCGCCCTTCCGATTGGGATGATCCTCGGCGCGGGCCTCGAGATGATTCTGCTGGGGATGGCTTTGCGTTTACGAGGAATTTCCCTCAGGCCGCGGTGGCACGGCTTAAATTCAGACCTGCGCCTCGTCGCTGAGCAATTCGGTCCACGGGTGGGAGCGAGCATTTTGCGCAGTGGTTCTCTCGTGGTCGATCGCTCACTGGCCGCCACCTTGCCTGCGGGCAGCGTTGCCGCTTTGAACTATGGTGACCGCGTAGTCATAACGCTGCTGACCATTTTCGGAGCGGCGATTGGCTCGGCAATCACTCCTTATTATTCGAAGATGATCGCAAACCGCGATTGGCAGGGCGTCCGCCACACACTGAAGCGTTATCTTCTGCTTATGTTCGCAGCCAGTGTCCCGGTGGTACTGCTGATTTTCTTTCTTTCGGTCCCCATCGTGCAGGCTGTCTTTCAGCGAGGTTCATTTCGTGCCAAAGACACATATCTTGTTTCGCAGATTCAGGCCCTTTACGCACTGCAAATCCCTTTCTACCTCGGAAACGTTTTGATAAGCCGGCTGCTTTCGTCTTTCCTGGCGAGTCAGATCACCATGTGGGCAGCCGCAATCAGCCTCGTTGTGAACATTACACTCGATGTCTTATTCATCAGAATGATGGGAGTTCCCGGAATAGCGCTGGCGACCAGCTGCGCGAGTGTTATAACCTTTGTTTTTCTTTCATATCACACAGTGAAAATTCTGAAGAGCCGGGCCTCTGGCCCGGCGTCGGTGGATTGATTTGTAACCGCCAGCCCTGCCCAGGCGAGCGAGCCTGAACCGCCTGCAAAGGTTACTTCAGGCTCCGGCATTTAGGGTTGTGAAATTAGAGTTTCAGCAAGAATTTCTTTGACATTTGAAGTTAATAGATGTAGGTTTTCTCTGCTTCTCTTGCCACTTAAATTTAAAGAAAACACTCGGTCGCAGTTTACTGGTTACAAAATAAAGCATTTTGAACACAAATCGGGAACTGGCCAACGAGTTCAATCAGGCGGAGGTTTCTCAAAAATGGTAAAAAAACGGAACTACCTTAAGTCAACGGTCTATGTCATGGCTGCGCTTGTATTAATTGTCGGAGCCGCAGGAAGCTTCACGCCGACAGCGCAAGCCCAGGCAAATCGTTCCTGGACTGCGGCGGGTGCAACCGGAACAATTGACGACGATAGTTTGGCCATTGCTCAATTCAAGAACTTTGCGGTTACTTTGCAACCAGGCGCCACCGGTACCGCTCGCATTCGCTATAACATTACCGCGGTGGATGGTATGAATCAGTTCTGCCCGGCAAGCACTTCCACCATAAAGACACGCTTCCGCAATTCAGACAACAACGGCAACACATCCAGAGTCCGGTATGAACTCAAGAGAACGAACGTGCTATCGGGTGGGAGCACTACGCTTTATACCTTCGACAGCAACGGCATCAGCGCCGGTTCGGCGTTTACCACTGCTACGGCCATGCCAGCCCTCGATTTTGACTTTGCGCAAAACGTCTATTGGATTGATGCGACGATTTTCCGCAGCGTAGCCACAGAGTTTGTTGACCTCGGCTCAATTCAAATTTGGGAATCCGCCGGCGCGGCCTGCCCATAAATTTTCCAGGCGCAGGTGAGCATCCCTGCAAGAGTGTCATACGGCGCTACGCCTGAACAAATGGTTTCACCGAGATACGGAGGACTAGAGGTTATGAGACAGAATCGTCGTTCTAACAGCATTAATCTTTTGGCGTCAATCGCCGTGTTTTTATTGCTTGGAGGCGCTGTCGCCAACGCCCAACGCCCAGTGGCGGACGATGGCGATCTATCCAAGGCCCAGGTTGAACAAAAGGGCTCAGAGGTTTTGCCCAGTGCAACTTCGGCTCCCGCAGGCCTCGTAGCGGTCAGACCATGGACTTCAGCAGCTTCGACTGGCCAGCATGATGAAGACAGTGCGGCCCTCGTGCGCTACAACAGTTTTGGTGCAAGTTTGGGAACTGGCCAAACGGGCGCTGTCCACATCCGCTACAACATCACCGCTGTCGAAGGGGTCGGTTCACTCTGCCCGGCCACCTCTTCAACCATTCGCACACGCTTCCGCAACTCGGATAACGCCGGAAGTACTGCCCGAGTGACCTACGAAATTCGCACCAGCAGTATCGCCAGCGGCGGCAACACGGTCATCTATACGTTTGACAGTAATGGCAAGGGCGGCGGCACTGCTTTCAAGACTACCACCGATACCCCGGCTATAGATTTTAACTTCGCCACTAACATGTACTGGATTGAAGCTACGATTTTCCGCAGCGTGGCTACTGAATTTGCTGACCTGGGTACTATCCAGATTTGGGAGTCCGCGGGCTCACCCTGCATGTAGACAAGCGTACATCTACTGCCGCGCGATTCAATCGATAAGGCGGAGACAGGCGAAGACCTGTTTCCGCCTTTCGCATTTCGGAGGGTGGGTACGCTGCCATGGGCCGGCTGGGTAAACCTGGCCCGTTGAGGGGCTTAATGGCAGGTTAGCGTGAAGCAGCTGTGGACTCGGGTGAGAGGTTGATTTCGACCTCATCGGATGCTGAGAACCCCTGTATTTTCAATTTGTACTGGTGTCCCTGGGGAGCTTCAAATAGCGCCACCGCGCGCTTGCTTTGATTGGAACCGACCTTGCCGACCTTTGCCACATCATTCTCGATCGTCGCCGACTTCCCGCTCAACGCATATTCCCTGCCGGTCTCATCGATCAGCTTCATGGGCGCCAACTCTCGTTCCTTCTTGTCCGTATTGACGATGGCAAGTTCGATGTTCAGATAATTTCCCGAAGCGGGTTGTTTCCCATCCTTCTGGGACAGGTGGTCGCTAAACCACGAGCGCAGCACCTTGTATCCAAGATAACCGGCGGGCACCGCTTCACCAGTGTTGAATACTTTACGCGGAACCATCGGTTCGACCGGTGCATTCGGAGCCAGCGAAGAAGGCGGCGTGGCGCCGGCTTTGGGAGCATTGTCTGAGCCGCGGTTGGCGCAGGAGATCAAAGCGGAACCCAGGACGCCGAGGAGCAGTAATCGAAGCAGCCCGTTCATTAGCTGGCGCCTCCTCCGCGATTCTGTTTTGACGAAGTCTGTATGTGGCATTTCGTTCCTCCGGGCACTGTTCTCGCGAACTACGCCGCCCACTCTAGCGGTTTGCTCCGCTGGGAGTAAAGCGGACCTTTGGCCACATTTCCGCTGGTCCTGCTGTTAATTTCTTCATTGAGAGAAATCTTTGCGCAGAAAGCGCAGATAGATATTTACAGTCCTTGCCCTCCTGCTGTAGCCTTCGACGTGCCCCGGCCTCAGTCGCAATCATCTGACAACGAAACCCAAACCTTTCGGCTCGGTTACAGGCCGGAGCTGGATGGAATCCGCGGCCTCTCAATCCTCTTCGTTCTGGGTTTGCATTTCACGCCCAGGCTGGTGCCAGGCGGTTATTTCGGTGTCGAAGTCTTCTTTGTTTTGAGCGGGTTCCTGATCACCTCGCTGTTATTGCAGGAATGGAGTCGGACAGGTTCGATTAGCCTGAAGAAGTTTTATTTTCGTCGCGCCTTACGACTTGGCCCTGCCTTGATTGTCTATTTACTGTTGCTGGGAACCTACGCTTTTCTTTTCCTGACGCGGGAAAAAGCCGCGGAAATCTACTCCGGCATTTTATGGACGTTGTCGTACGTGTCCAATTGGGTGATCGCGCTTCAGCCCAGTTATCCGATCAGTATTATGGCCATCACCTGGTCACTGGCGGTTGAAGAGCAATTCTACATCGTATGGCCACCTATCCTCTCAGTGTTGCTCCGCAACAACGTGCGACGGCGCTGGATACTCCTGATAATTGTATTGGGCATAGTAGCGGTTGTCGTGCGCAGGCACTGGCTTTGGAAGTCAGGAGCTTCGTTTCATCGTCTCTATTACGCTACAGATACGAGGGCTGATGGCTTACTGCTGGGCTGTCTGGCGGGCTGTCTCGTATCTTGGGACTTGATACCCAAATCACGATTAGCCTCAATCGCATTCAAGGGGCTCGCTTTGGTCAGTACAGCACTGGTCGGCTATTTCGTGTTCACGATCAAAAGCAGCAATTCGATCATTTTTAGAGGGGTTTTCTCGGCCGCTTCGATAGCAATCGCCCTGAGCCTCCTGGTATTGGTTGTGTGGGCCGAAACGTTCGCAGCCTGGATCTTGAGATTCCCTCCGCTGACCTGGATCGGACGAATCTCTTACGGTCTGTATCTTTGGCATTGGCCGGTGCGAGGTCTCATATTCAGTTCAACACAGGAGCCTTCAACTCGCCAAATCATCATTGCTCTGGGCTTGTCTTTTGCTATCACTGCAGTTTCCTTTTACCTCATTGAGCAACCCTTCCTGAAATGGAAGCAACGGCTCAGCCGCGCCTGACCTGGCACCGCACGCTTCCTGGGACCGCACGCTTCCAGCGTGCCGTCTTCTTTCCCAACCAGATCTCCTCGCGGTGAAGTCCTATCTGCGACTTCCAGCGTGCCCCGACTCGTCTCCAAACAATATCTCCTGGTTCAAGGGGCAGCACGCTGGAAGCGTGCGGTCCCAGGGAGGTCGTGACGGCTTTCGCAGGTAGGCTCACCGCCGGAAGTGTTCCGTCCCAGCCGCACTGAGAATCGCTATCAGCGGCATCATCGGTAGGCCATAACGGGGTTCTATCCAGAGCGGCAGTGAAACCAGCGCAAGGAACAAGGGAAATAACGTGAGGTGGCTCAGTTCAGCAAACCTCGTTCGCTGCGTCACTACGCCAATCAGGGCCAGCAGGAAAACCAGAAGATTGCCTGCTATGAAGCCGGTTCTTACGACCACCTGCCCTAACCGACCTTCGTGTACCGCCACAGGGTAAGGGACGACACCATTCCCAAACAGGTAGCTCCCGCTATCAATAAACAGCCGGGGGTATTGCTGGGCTCGCACCAGCAGCCAGTGACCTGGATGCTCCTTTATGCGCTGGAGCGCTGCCCGCAGCCGGACCCGATCAAACTCGGTTTCGTCTTCGGTTGTCGACCCAGCCGTGTCCACGCTCTTCAGCAGTGCCTTGCGCCGAGTGACGTCATCCGCCTCGTTGATGTCCAGCGAGCCTACTAAGAGATTGGTGCCGGAGCCAGCCGCGGCGACGGGAATAAAGCGGTGAAAGACGAGCGCGTTACGCGCGATCCAGACCGAAGCAACCGCCAATGACAGCAAGGTAATCGTGAGAAAGGCGCGCCGGAATGAACGCCAGGGCCGCAGCAAGGTGAGCAGTGGCAGCAGCAGCACAAACGGAAGCAGAGTCACGCGGGTCAACATTGCCAGACCAAAAGCGATGCCGGTCCACTGGTATTGGCTGCGTGCCCAAAAAAATATTCCCAGCGTCAAGAGAAACGTGAAGAGAGTCTCAGTCAAGACGACGGCCGTAAATCGCCCGGTCATCGGTGCGAGGGCCAGCCCCGTAGCAGCTATTACGGCCACCCAGCGATCAAAATGACAACGAGCAATCAAATAAACAAGCGCAACTGTCACTGTCCCCAGGATTGCCTGTAGCATCAGGGTCCCACCGATGGGCGCAGAGTTTCCCACCCACAACGAAGCTATCACAGCAGAGTAAAGCGGTGGCCTGAAGGCCGTCGGCCCGACACCGTCAGCGCTGAACATGTGCCGGGTAACAAGGTTTTGCGCCGTCGCGATGTACCACTGACTGTCGCCGGACTCCCAGGACCCAAAAGCCACCCAGGCCAGACGAACAGCAAGGGCGAGCAATGCGAGGGCAGCCAAATCGGATCTGGCTGACGAGGTTGGCTCGCGTCCGTTGACGACTCCATTGGTCATTTCGTTTAGAATAACAGACTTCCGTTCCTGTTAACGCAAATGAGAAAGCCGGATTTCTTTATTGTTGGAGCACCGAAGTGCGGCACGACCGCCATGTATCAGTTCCTGGCGCAGCATCCTGATGTTTTTCTACCGGAGAGCAAGGAAGTCCATTTCTTTGGCACGGATTTGTATTCGCCCCATTACTCGCGTGAACTCGATCAATACCTGGCCCTGTTCGCCGGCGCCGCCAAAGAGAAGAGGGTGGGTGAGGGTTCGGTTTGGTATCTCTACTCAAAACTCGCCAGCCTTGAGATAAAAGATTTCTGCCCCGCGGCCAGCATCATCATCATGCTTCGCAACCCCGTGGACATGATCTACTCGCTACACGGACACCGCTTGTACATCAATTCCGAGGACATCGAGAACTTTGGTGAAGCCCTCGCTGCGGAGGAAGAGCGAAAGCGCGGGCTGCGGTTGCCTGCCAATCCCTATCCGGTTGCCGGCCTCTTTTATCGCGAAGTCGGCAAATACGGCGAGCAAGTGAAGCGGTATTTCGACGCCTTTGGCCGTGAACAGGTGAAGGTCATCCTCTATGACGATTTCAAGGCCAACCCTGCCGCGGCCTGTCGCGAAGTGTTCTCCTTCCTGGAGGTGAGCGCCGCTTTCCCTGTAGAAATAAGCGTGATTAACGCCAGCAAGAGAGTTCGCAGCCGCAGCCTGGCTGCTTTTCTTGATCCGCCGCCACCCTTCGCGAGTAAACTGGCGCGAGCTTTGACGACGCCTGAAATGCGCCATAAGCTTTTTCGCACTGTTCGCGGCATGAATACTGAGCATCGGTCCCGTGACCCTTTGGCGGTCGATCTCAGAAGAGACTTACAAAACTTTTTCGCGTCTGACGTCCAACGACTCAGTGACCTGTTGGGCCGAGATCTTTCACACTGGTGCCGGCCCATGGACCAACAGGATTGATATGAATCAAGACAAAGTATGGGAGCATTTTCAGACGCAGGGCCTGGAAAAGTTTTCCCTCTCGCTTCCGCGATTGAAGTTCCTGCTCCGGCAGGCCCGAAAGCTCGCCCAACAGCGCACACTGCGGGTGCTGAATATTGGGGTGGGCGATGGTTGGCTCGAGAAGCAATGTAGCGAACAAGGTTGGGACGCTTATGCCCTGGATCCAATTGAGGCCGCCATCAAAAACGTAGCCGCAGCGGGCGTCACAGGGAAGGTAGGACATATCGAAGCGATTCCATTTACCGCTGGTTTCTTCGATGTGGTTTTCTGCTCAGAGATTATCGAACATCTGAGTAGAGAACAGATTCAAAAAGGCCTGAGTGAGGTAGGGCGCGTCTTGAAACTTAACGGCAGCCTGTTGGGTACTGTGCCTTTTAACGAAAATCTTTTTGAGGGACGGGTTGTCTGCCCGGACTGTGGCAGTGTCTTTCATCGCATTGGTCATCAACAATCTTTTGATACCACAACGATTGCTGCAATTTTTCCCGATTCTCTGGAACTGGAAACAGTGCGGGCGACCTATTTTTGCGATTGGCCCAGGCTCAACTGGAAGGGCAAGACCATCGCCATGGCAAAGAAGGCCCTGCTCCTTGCTGGAGTACATGGAACTAACGAAAACATTTATTTTGCTGCGCGCAAGTGCGCTTCCTAGTCCCCGACAAACTTCAGTTTATCGCTTAGATAGCACAGACTTCTGCTCTCTGATCGAATCGACGGGACTCAGAGAGTAAAAGTTGCGCTACGTGCCAATAGCGAATAATTCAAGATTTGTCGGCCTGCAAAACAAAAGACCTGTGAGAATCACTCTTGTAACTCCTTCGTTGGCCTGCGGTGGAGCTGAACGATGCGTGACCCTATTGACCCGTGGCTTCCTGGCCAGGGGCCATAATGTAACGGTCATCAATCTCTACAATGAGGACACTGATTTCTACAGCTTGCCTGAAGGCGCCCAACGGATGGCACTCGGTATTGATAGGGTTTCGCCAACGCTACTTCATGGTCTTGTCAATAATCTTCAGCGGCTGAGAATTTTGCGCCGGGCGATAAAGACGTCTCGACCGCAGGTCGTAATTTCTCATCTCTATCAAACGAATGTAATGACAATCCTCGCGATTGGGAGAACCGGCATTCCGGTCATCGCCGTTGAGCATAACGATCCTGCTATGAACCCAGCGGGAAGAATCTGGGACACACTCCGTCACAAAACCTATCCGAGTGCGCGCCAGCTGGTCAGCGTCAGCCGGGGCGTGGACCAGCAGTTTTCGTGGCTTCCCCAGGAACGGCGCACGGTGATTCATAATCCGCTCGAGTTGCCCGAAGGCGAGCCAACAGCCGGGGGTGGTCTGGAGCCATCGCCGGCGATTGGTCATTGGATTACTTCCATGGGCCGGCTGACCGAACAAAAGGGATTCGATCTTTTGCTGCAGGCCTTTGCCCAGATTGCTTTGGACCATCCCGACTGGGGCCTGCTGATAATTGGAGAGGGAGAACTGCGCGACGAACTTGAGCAGCTTGTCGTCCGTCTCGGTCTCCGGGAGCGCGTGACGTTCGCGGGCAGGCTGGCGAATCCATTTTTCGCTTTGCGTAATTCCGACTTGTTTGTGATGGCGTCACGTTTTGAAGGATTTCCCTATGCAGCGCTTGAAGCCCTGGCCTCTGGCCTCCCGGTAATCTACACGGATTGTCCCAGTGGGCCAGGCGAAATCATCAGAGAGGGAATTGATGGGCTGCTGGTGCCAAATGGAGACCTAACGGCCCTCGCCGCAGCCATGGATCGCCTGATGTCTGACGACCAGGAGCGCGCTCAACTCGCGGCCCGGGCCCCGGAAGTACTCGACCGGTTCGGCACAAAAAAAATCATCACTCAATGGGAAGATCTGTTCGCCGGTCTGGTTGCCGGTTAAGACCGTGACATACTAATGGAACGCACCCCAACCTACCGGCATCTGAAACTCCACCAGGACATACTTCGCGAAGTGGGCCAGGTACTGCAACCGGGCGCGCGAGTGCTGGATTTTGGGTGTGGTGCCGGCAAGATGGTCCAGGAATATTGCGCCGCAGGCTATGACGCTTTTGGATGCGACATTAGTATCGTGGATGAGTCCGAGCGATTGCGACGGATCGATGAAAAGAATGGATTGATTCCCTTCGCCGATAGTCTTTTTGATTTTGTCTTCTCGGACCAGGTGTTGGAACATGTGCAAGACCACGCATTGGCATTCGCCGAACTGGCCCGGGTGTTGAAACCGGGAGGCATCAGCCTGCACATCTTCCCCGCCCGGCTGAAACCGACCGAGGCCCATGTGCAGGTTCCCTTTGCCGGCGTCTTCCAACATCAATGGTGGCTGACCTTGTGGGCCGGCCTTGGCATCAGGAATTCGTTTCAGCAGGGCAAGTCTGTGCGCGAAGTTGTAGCATTGAATTCCCAATACCTGCGCCAGCGGACCAACTATTTGACTCGGCCTCAGATTATCAGTGCTGCCGCTGCTCACTTTGACTCACTGGCATTTGTTGAAGAGCACATGATCAAACATTCATACGGCAACGCGCGACGCATTTATCCGTTGGTCAGACTATTTCCGCCACTTGCAAGGTTGTACAGCGGTTTTTACTCGCGGGTGATCCTGCTGCGGAAAACGCGAGTACAATCAAAGCCCGCCTAAGGGCGGTACTCTGAGCGCCTGTAATCGGACAAATCATCGGATGCAACCAGCCACGGGCCCGCATTCCAAGAAGATTAAACTAACCTTCCTCGTGCGTTCGCTCGACTACGGCGGCGCACAGCGACAACTCGTCACACTGGCCAGAGCGCTGGATAAATCCCAATTTGAAATCACCATCTTAACTTTCTACTCCGGCCAGCCTCTGGAGCAGGGACTTGCGGGCACAGGGGTGAACATTATCTCTCTCAATAAGCGTGGGCGCTGGGATCTTTTGCCTTTTCTTTGGCGTCTATGGCAACAGGCAAGGTCGCTGCGCCCGGACATCCTGCACGGCTATCTGGATATTCCCAACCTGCTCGCACTTTGCCTGAAGCCCTTTATTCAAGCGCGCGTGGTTTGGGGCGTGCGTGCTTCCCACATAGAACTCTACGACTACGACTGGCTGCTGCGTCTGGCCGCGCAAATGGAGCGGTTGCTGGCTCGCTTTCCCGATCTGATTATCGTTAACTCCGTCGCCGCGCGTGCACATCAGCTTGCCCGCGGGTTCCCTTCGCACAAGCTGGTAATGATCCCTAACGGCATTGACACAGAAGTTTTTAAGCCCGACGCCGGCGCCCGAGCCAGAGTCAGAAGCGAATGGGCCATCCCGGAAAATGTGCCCCTTATCGGCACGGTAGGACGCATCGACCCGGTGAAGGACCTGCCAAATTTCTTTCAGGCAGCTGCAAGCGTAAGTCGCGAGGTGCCCGGCGCCCGCTTTATCTGTGTCGGCACAGGGGAGGCAAAGTACGTAGCAGAGCTAAAGGCCTTGGCTGGAGATCGTGTCGTCTGGGCCGGTCCGCGCCACGACGTTGCCGCTGTTTATGACGCACTTGATCTACTGGTTTCTTCATCGCGCAGTGAGAGTCTTCCCAACGCAGTTGCCGAGGCGATGTCCTGCGGCCTTCCCTGTGTAGTTACGGACGTAGGCGACTCGGCATTACTGGTTGGGGAATGCGGAATTGTTGTACCCCCGCAAGACCCTGAAGCCCTGGCCGCCGGAATCATTCGCTCGCTGTGGGGGAATCGGACTGCGGCCGGCAATGCCGCCCGAACTCGTATTATTGAAAGCTTCAGTGTTCAGCAACTCGCAATGCGCACCGCGAAAGTGCTTGGTAACCTAAGAAAACCTTAGAACCCTGCAGCTCGAACACCCCTTCTGCGTGTAGGTAAATCCAGTGTTGCAGCCTGTTCGGATGTTAGCCCGGGGCCGGCATTTGGCGAACGCCGAGGACGCGTCCACGACTCCCGGGCGTGGACGAGACTTGCCCGCAAGTCCCCTCTCTTTGTCCCCTCTCTTTGTTCCTCTTCATAATCGCATCGTCGTCAGACTGTGGAGCGATCGCGAGTTCATACGTTTGACAATTCCTGGCCATAAGTTATCTTTACCTCGCCTAAATTCCTTTTCCTTCGGAAGCCCAGATGACTGCCGCGGGCGCTGCCAAAGCGATCGACGAAGGTTCAATGCCAGAAGCAAAAGCAACGAATACTCCGGTCACCAGCCCACCACCAATAACAATTCTTCATATCATCAATGACCTGTCGATAGGCGGCGCTGAGATGATGTTATATCGATTGCTCTCAGAGAAGAGCCGGCAGCGATTCGAGCCCGTAGTGATCTCGCTCATGAATCGCGGCTCCTTGCGCCAGCAAATCGAGGAACTGGGAATTCCGGTTTACAGCGCACGCATGCCGCCTCGCCTGCCCACGCCCGCTTCAATCTGGCGACTAATCCGTCTCGTAAGACAAATCAAACCCGATCTGATACAGGGCTGGTTGTACCATGGAAGTTTAGCGGCCCAGGTGGGCAGCCTCTCTTTCAAGCGCGTGCCCACCCTCTGGAGCATTCACTGCTCGATCTATTCCCTGTCATTTGAAAAGAAGTTGACCGCGGCGGTGGTGCGCTTCTGTGCACTGCTGTCCCGGCTGGCGGCTCACATCATCTTTGTTTCGCGCACCAGCCAGTCCCAGCATCAGGCGTTGGGTTATGACCTGAGAAGAAGCTCCGTGGTTCCCAATGGCATCGATACCTCCCTGTTTGCGCCTTCCATCGAGGCCCGGGAATCAGTGCGCTCAGAACTGGGATTACCTCACGAAACTCTGCTTCTTGGTGTCATCGGTCGTTATCACGCCATGAAGGACCACGCGAACTTTCTCAAGGCGGCGGCGCTGGTTGCAGCCCGGTATCCCGAGGTGCATTTCCTGCTGGCGGGGAGGGGGCTCGATCACGAGAATCGCGTCCTGCGACGGTTGATTAGTGAATTGGAACTGGATGGGCGCACGCACCTGCTGGGTGAGCGGGCCGACATCGCGCGTCTGGTTGCCGCCCTGGATATTTTCTGTTTGTCCTCTTCTCATGGTGAAAGCTTTCCGCTCATCGTGGGTGAAGCCATGGCCGCCGCTGTTCCCTGCGTGGTAACCGATGTAGGCGACTCAGCCTGGATCTTGAGCGGAACCGGTCGTGTCGCCAAACCACGTGATGCGCAGGCGCTTGCCGCCGCCTGCACTGACCTGCTGTCCCTCGGGCAGGCGGGACGAAGCAATCTGGGTCGCGCCGCGCGAACCAGGGTCGTCGAGCACTTTTCACTGGCGACGGTGGTTGCGGAATACGAAGCGTTATATGAAAGAATTCTCGCCACGGCAGCGGCGGCAGGAGGGAGTTCTAACGCTGCTTATCAAAGGCTCGCTAATCGACCAGCGCCCGGGTTGTACGGGGATGAGAAAGGCTAAGGATTTTTAGTTGGAGCCTGCCGTTGCCCTGGGACGCCGCGCGGCGGCGGTGGCGGTCGCAGCGGCGAGCATTTCCTTATTGGCCTGGTCTCGCAGTCGCTTTTTTTCCTCGCGCTTTTCCATCATCAACACATAGCCGACTGCGACAAATACAAAATAAAAAACGAGTAACTGGGCCCGCTGGCGATAGGCCGTCCCGACGTTGCCCTGAAAAACCGAATAAGCCAGCGATAGCATCACCGAAAAGACCAGGATCGGCGAGATCTGACGCAGCCGATAGCGGATGGAAAACCACAGGCCAAGAACAAGCATGGGAAATGATCCCCACCACAGAATCATCTCCGGTAAGGTAATGCTCTGGCGTAACGAAGCAAGCTGCCAGGGGAAGGGAGCGAACAGCAGATACAGCAAGCCAATCGGAATTGTCGTCAGGGCTCCAGAAGTGGTTGATACATCCACGTCCTGCTCAAATCCCGATTTAGCAGACTTTGCCGCGTCCAAGCGACTGCGTTGCACCTGTTCGAGGCCGCCGAAAGCTTCCAACTGGACGTTGGCGTAGCGCGTGACGCCCAGATAGGTCAGCGACAATCCCAGAGCAATAACCACGATGAACTGGCGCATAAAGCTTTGCGCCGAAATCTCGCGCATGCCAATCAGGAAGGCGCCGCCAATCGCCGCGACAATCATATAAAACACATAGAAGCGCAGACTGAGGATGCAGAAGAGGGCCGCCACCAGTGCGACTAAATACTTTAAGCTAAGTTTCTGTCCCAACCTGAGCGTTGCCAGGATCGAAAAGGCCAACAGAAACACGATCGGGGCGTCTTTTAATCCCTGAGACGACCAAAGGACCAGCGAGGGATAAAAAGCAACCGCCAGAGCGGCCAGGCGTGCTACTTTTCTGTTCCCATAAACATGTTGCGCGCAGAGAAAAATAATAGGCGCCGTGGCTGCGCCAATCACGGCATTCAGGTACTGAACGGCCAGCATATTTCGGCCGATAGCTCCATAGAGAGTGGCCACCAGGTAGACCATTCCCCAGCCGGAGCCTTCACCCTTGCCGACAAAGACGCTTACTACGGCCAGCGAAGTCCGATTGCCGTACCAGGCGGCCAATTGGGCGTTGCCAAAGAAATCGTAGGTTAAGGCATCTCCGCCAAAAAAACTTTGGAGATTAAAGACGAAAATTAACGTGCCGATAAGGACTCGCAATAAGAGAGCAAAAAGGAATAGCCGCAACAGGAACGTCCCGTCTTCCTTAGACGACCTGTAAATCAACCAACCCGCGATGGAACCAAGAAAACCACAAACCAGAACAGACTTAAGGCAATCCACCACACCCACCGGGCCGTAGACTTGTGCGTAGGGTGCTACCAGTGACGGCACCACCAGAATAATGAAGAGGGCAAACAGCAGGCCCAGGATAGTTAGAATGCTATTCACGGCGTGGTAGTTCCTTCAAATGCTGTCCGGTAAATCGCGGCGGGTTTTGCGTTCGATCAAAAACTTGTCCTCTTCACTTAAGTCCTTCACTACTTTAGCAGGCACGCCGGCAATGAGTTTTTCCTCCCCAGTTAACTTGCCGGTTACCACCGAGCCAATGCCGACAATGCAGCGGGAGGGCAGCGAAGCTCCCGGCGCCATCCGGATCTCCGATCCCACATACGCAAACGATCCGATCTCAATCGGCCTCGTGCGCTGTCGATTGTGCGTCCAGAGCGAAGAGTTGCGGCCGCCTAAAATCGAACGCCTGCCAATCTCGACCCGATCCGTAAAATCGATCTTATGCCCAGTGGTGACGATGCTGCCGTCACCCAGCAGGAAGCGCGGATCTACCTCGTTGACGACATCCGGATCCACGATCGAGTTAATTTCGTTTAAGCGAATTATTTCCGCAAACCGTCCGAGACGAACCTCGTCCCCTCCGCGAATGATGTTCAGGTGGCCGATGCGCACATGCTCGCCAATAGTTACCTTCTGCACGCCGATAATAACGTTGAGGTGTCCAATCTGCACGTCATCGTCGATCTGGCATTCGCCCGCGTCGAGAATACTAAATCCCACCCGGACGCGCTTTCCAATTCGATAGCCAAAAAACAATCGGTAGCAGGGGCGCTTAAGCATTGAGGGTAAAAGCGCGACCGAGGCCAGCATGAGCAGCTTGAGTTTACTGGTGCGATACATCAACCTCCTGCAGGCTCACGCCTCTGCTGCTTCGCGCAGCGCTGCTGCTAACTTGTCCGCCTGTGCCGCCAGGCCATAGTGCTCCGTCACGTGCTTTCGTCCGGCGGCGCCCATCGTTGCCCGCCGGTTCGCATCCGAGATTAAGGTCGCAAGCCCGGCCGTCCACTCATTATCATTTCGCGCTTCAAAATGCGTGACGCCCGGTTCACCCAGCTCTGCGGAAGCGCCCACCGGTGTGGCTACATAGGGAACACCAACGGCCATGTACTGCAAAGCTTTGAAGCCTGACTTTCCCGCAGCCCAGTTGCCTGAATAGAGCCGCGCGTCGATGGGATATAACCCGACATCAATTGACTGGAAATCTGATATTTCGCGCTCCAGTTGCCACGGAACGTTCTCAATCGACACCCCGGGAATCACTACGTCGTCTTTGCCGGAGCCGACAATTTTGAGCCTGAAGCTATGGCTCCGGGCCAGATCCTGCAGCACCGGGAAAATTGATTCCAGGTAGGGGAAAGTAGAGTGCGTGCCGATCCATCCAAGTACCGGTGGTTCACTGCCCGAACGGGACAAAGCCGGCCTGAAAATCTCCGCATCGACCACCGTCGGAATAATGCGGGCCCTGGCGCCTTTGCTTGAAACGTACTCCGCAATGGCGCGATTGCCGCAGGTGACAATACTGGCCCAGCGAATTAAATCATCAGTCTTGCTAAACCATTTCAACGCCTGTCCCAGTCGCCCATAAGTCGGGCTAGTATATGAGACGTAGGTTGCGTCGTCCAAATCAAGCACCATCGGCCGCTTGCACACCCGTGTCGTCAACCATTCGATGACGGGCGGCCCAAACAACATTGCCTCACGCTGAACCAGTATTACATCGGCCCTGTTGGCCGCCAGTATGTCGCCCAGACGCTTCAGGGCAGATGTGACCAAACCGGCCGCAGTGCTAGGCAGCGCGTCCCGTCGATAGAACTGCTCGAAGAGGGCTGAGCTTAGAAAGGGGTGTATGGCCAGACTGATGCCGCGATCGGAAAGCGGCGCTACGAACTGCTGCAGGCGGTACCGAGTTGCCGCTGCTTCGACTGGATATGAGGCCAGGCCCAAAACCTTCATAAATTCCCACTAGTCTCGTTTTCCCCTGCCGCGGTCCAGTTCGTTTTTCTGAGCTCAGCCAGCAGTAACATCCGCGAAACACAGAAGATACCAGAATTTGTGAGATTGGATCCCAATCAAAGCGGCCAGGACTCCCTTTGGACAACCTTCCCTGTAGGGAAAATTGAATAATCAGACTATTCGATAACCTGGCGCGTCTGCAAACCTGGAGTCGGAAGAATTTTGTGGATTCAGTAAGCGCAAAGGAGTAATCTCAAGTGGGCGCTATAACTCCAGCTTACCACGGCGCCGCCCCTTGGTTTCCAATGGTTTTAGCACAAACCCTCTCACCTCGTGCTGGAAGGATCATGAATGCCGAAGCTGTTCCTCAGATCGAGCTTCATTATCAGTTTGGTCCGTATCCTTGCCATTACCTGTGCAGGGCTGCCGGGCATCTTCGCCGCTTCCGGGCAGCAGTCAATCTCGGCTGGTCAGGGTACGAAGCGTGGAAATTTAGTGCAACTGCACACTGCGACAACCGTAATCAATCTTCAGGATTACGGAGCGGTAGGCGACGGCGTTTCTAACGATGGCCCCGCATTGCAGCACGCGCTTGATGCTTTGGCAAGTTCGGGAGGCGGTACCCTGCAAGTGCCGGCCGGCCATTACCTTCTGCAAACACCCGTAGTTAGGCAGTTTGCTCAGGGTACGGAAATAGCGATCACGGGTGAGCCCTCGAACACCCCCATCACTGTTGCCGGAAATGGTTTAGGACTGGATCTCACCAGTGAGTTTATCGTAGCCGTTGGAGAAAGCAATCAAGCGATTACGCTGCGTGGGTCTGATACGCTCTTGATCACGGACGTGGGATTTCTCGGCGTCCAGGAAGTTCTGACCGATGCTCGCGTCGTACTATCTCTGAGTGAGATAGGCCAGGCGACCATTCGTCACTGTGAGTTCTACGGTCTGGCCAGTCTGGTCCCTGGAGGCGCCATCATTGCTGTGCACGAGACGGATTTCAGGCTTAGAGAGAGCGCTTTCCTGGGTTGTGCTACCAACAGCGGCGTAACGACTTCAGTAGTTCAGAGCAGTTCCTGGCTAGGCATTGCCGTTACTGACTGCAAGTTCGTCGACTATGGTGAGAGGCCAGATTTCTACTCTAAAACTCCACTCGCACCACCCTATTCCTGGATTGGAATTGGTGACGCCGCGCCGTTGGAACCGCAGTGGTCCAGGCGGGAAGCTGTCTTCGGAAATATTTTTCTCGATGAAGGAGCTTACTTTAGTATCTCGGGCCGGCCGGACCTGTTCGGTTCAAGCATTTTCCCGGAGTACGATGTCTATATGTCTCGTCTTTACGTGAACGTCAATAATCTGGCGTCGGATGGGGTCTACATTCACGGAGCGCGAAGGGTATTTATTGAGCGATCCCATTTCGGCTGGAGCCACAACGCGGGAGCCGCAATCAACTTGCACCAGGTCGGTGAGGCGGTTATCGACCTTGTCGAATGCGTGGCGGACGCAGACACAATCACGGTAGAGGCTGAACGGCTGGCGGTAATCAACTCCACCTATACCACTCTGAATTCCACTGCCCCGTATACCCGGCAAATTAACACAAACACTCCGGAGGAGGATCCGGCCCAATACGTGCGGCAACGATATCTGGCGGCACTCAACGACAGCCCCGATCCGGCCGGTCACTTTTTTTGGACCGATCAAATAGTCGGCTGCGATGCCGATCAGACCTGTGCGAATCTGGCTCGAAATGCTTTGACGGCTTTCCTAAGCACGGTGCCGCCGGCAAGATTTTCCGTGTCCGGCCAGGTAAGGGATGAGAACGGCGTGCCGCTGGCGGCCGTCACCGTGAGCTTGACAGGCTCTCAGTCAGTCGCGATGGACACCGACAATAATGGCAACTTCGCGTTTACTAATCTGGCCACCGCCGGTAACTATGTTCTTACGCCCGCCAAAACCCATTACACATTTCATAGCGAGCCCCTGTTGACACCAACGACCGATCGGGTTCAAGACTTTGCCGGGGTATTGGCGCGCCACTCGATCTCCGGGCGAGTTTTCAGCGATGCGGGAGCAGCCCTTGCCGGGGCCACGCTGACACTCACAGGAACCTCAGGCGACGTTACCAGCAGCGACGCAGAAGGCAACTTCTCGTTTTCCAATCTTGCTGCTGGAGGTCACTACGAAGTGGGTGTCGCTCGCGATAACTACGATTTCGAGCCGTCGAGCCGCTCGTTTTCCAATCTCACTGACGACGAGTATGTAACCTATGTAGGAGAGGTGCCTCGATATCCGATTACCGCCCAGGTCGCCCGCGCAACGGACGGCTCAAGCCTGAGTGGAGTGACCGTGTTTCTGACCGGAACAGAGACCGCGTCAACGACGACCGACGGCCAGGGCCGTTGTACCTTCAGCATCCCCAGGGGTGGTAATTTCACCCTGACACCAACGGACCCGTACTACTCCTTTGGTCCGGACAGTTTTGCTGTAACTAATTTGACGTCTGGTCAGGTTGTCAACTTCACTGGCAGGCTTAACAGCTACGCGATTGGAGGGCAGGTCTTTGCCAACACAGCCAGGGTTCTACCGGGCGCAACCGTCACTCTATCTGGAGCGCGATCTGAAACTACCGTTGTCGATGAGCATGGCTCGTTCTTATTCACCTCTCTGGCAGCCGGCGGTAACTATGTCGTGACCGTCTCCCGGCCAAATTACAGTTTCAGCCTTTCCAGCTATGCCTTTTCGGACCTGACTTCGGACAAGTACGTCGCCTTTTCGGGAGCGGTCCTAAATTACACAATAGGTGGCCGACTGGCTAAGGCCGACGGTACACCACTGAGCGGGGCGATTGTGACCTTAAGTGGCGGCCAGCAATCCACTGCTACAACCGCTGCCGACGGCAGTTATTCCTTCACCGTGCACGCGGAAGATGACTACACGGTCAAGCCTTTACTATCCAACTATGCGTTCAATCCGCAGAGCCAATTGTTTACAAATCTCTCTGGCAATCAAAGCGCAAATTTCACCGGAACGTTCGTTTACGTTGTCTCGGGGCGCGTAACGACTACCGCAGGAGCCTACTTGAGCGGAGTGACTATATCCGTATCGGGATCCTCCACAGGAGTTTTCACAACAGGCCAGAGCGGTAACTTCGAATTGGCCCTCCCAGCCGCAGGAAATTACACAATCACACCGTCAAAACAAAACTACTCATTTAGTCCGTCGGCCATCGGGCTGAATGACTTGAACATGGATCAAGTCAGGAACTTTGCCGGTGAACTCAACCCCGGGGTGCCTGTAATCATGGCTGGGGCCGACCCTGAGCGTGCGGCGGCACTGGATGCGATCCTGGGAACAACCGAACCATTCAATCTCGAATACGACTATCCGTGGAGCGCGGACCGGCGTACCAGGATCATTCTGGTTGCCAATCATTTTGATCTACTGCCCGGAGAGGGCGCCTTCAGTCTTACCGCCACGGCAGAGGACGACGCCCACCATGTCTATCCGCTGACGGTCGAATTCGCCGGCAAGCTTCAAGGATTCGAATCACTAACATGTATCGTGGTTAGGTTGAGTGATGAAATGGCGGACGTGGGTGATGTCAAAGTGCGTATAACTCATCATGGGTTTTCGAGCGAGCCGATGCGCCTCTGGATTGGACATCCGGCAGATGCGCCTGCCACCGTCGTGGCATCTCCTTAGCCTTACCTGGCGCGGCCGTACAGAACCGCTTCATACAAGCGCGCATAGCGCTCCCCCCCTACTTTGCGCACATCGAAAAGGCGCTCGGCCACGAGGCGCGTTCGTGCTCGTATCCTTTCCTGGTTCCCCATCAGAGTCTCAAGTTGTTTTGCCGCCCTGGTGTACTCTTCTGGCGTAAAACTATTGATCAAAGTGCCGGCCTGTTCCTTCAATACCAGCGAATCGGAATCGCCAATCGCGGCGTTAATTACCAAAGGTAGCCCGCAAGCGAGATACTCAGCGTACTTGGTGGGTGATGAGGCTATTTTTGAAAAACAGGGCTTGATAAAGGCAACACCCACATCACTCGCCGACAAGTAAGAAGGCACTTCGTCGGGCGGCGCGGCGATAAGAGTATAGCGGTCGGCGGGAATGCCGCGTTCCTGCATCAGCCTGCTGAGGCGTTCATGTTTGCCGGGGGTCAGCCAAAGGGCGTGAGCATCCGCACGGCGCATCAGTACGAAAGCAAAGAAGTCAGCCATCTCCTCGGTTAGATACCATCCATCAATCGAGCCGCTATAGACCAGCACGAAACGGCCAGCCAACCCCATCGCACCGCGCCGTCGTTCGCGATCCAATTCGCGAAACCTGAATAAGTCGAGGTCAGCACAACAAGGCACAACTACATGGACGATATCTTCTCGGCCACGCAATCCGTCCCACTCCCTGATGATTGGCCAGATAGCTTCGGTTAAGGTGACGACACCGTCGGCACGCGCAAAACTGCGTCTTTCCATGGCCTTCGTCAATCGATAGGGCACACTTCCCTTTTTCCAGTGATTAGCATCCACATACTCCTCGGCCATCAGTCCACGGACATCAAAGATCATCTTGAGATCGAAGCGTCGCTTGAGACCCAGCGCAATGGTGGCCGCGATATGGCTGCGCGCATGCACCAGTTCGATCTTGTTCCGGCGCACCAGACGGCTCGCATGGCGCACGCCGTTAAGAACGTCAAAGATTGTCGCCGGCAGCGAGGGCGACTGATGATAGCGGAGCCAGTGCCACTCGATGTGGTGGGACGCCAACTCGCGCCGCAATGAGTCCAAACGGTCGTTACCGGCGTTAGAAAGAGCGTTTGCTCGCTCAAAGCTAAGCAGGGTGAAGCGCAGTCCGGCTTTACTCAGCTCGCGTAGATACGGGAGGACCTGGCTTTGGCCCAACGGGTCAAGCATGCCGTTGTAAGAAATGAACAGCACTCGCCTGCCGGAGAGCAAGCCTGGGACGGCAGGCATCCTGCCTGCCTCTTCCGACATTGCAGACAGCGCGGGTGAATCAAGGGGCGTATCTTCATTGTTCATGAATTCACGCCCACTCCCTTGCTTCGCCGGCGAAGCTTATCCGTAAAGAGCCATTGTACGCTGCCGGCGATGGCGCCCAGATCCAGCACAGCAATCAAAGGCAGTAAGAATGTCAGGCGCAAGAGGTTACGCAGGGGCCCGGCGGGATAACAACGACGATTGCGCCATAACGCAACCCCGGCCCTGACCAGCAATAACAAGAGCCAGAGTGAAAGTGGCACCAACAACCAGCTCCGGCCCAGCACGAGGGCCAGCAGAGTCAGCAGCAGCAGCATCAGATAGCGACTGAAGATCGCTGCTTGCCAATCGCGCCATAATCCGGCGCGGATATTATTTCGTGAATAGACAGCGAACCGTTTGAAAGTTCGCCAAAAGTTCGGCTGCAGATCCCAACGGACGACGGCCCGCGGCGCAAAGGCAACCCGGAATTTCGCTCGCTCAACCTGATTCATAAAGAGCAGATCTTCGGCTGACCGCAGATGTTCCGGAAATCCTCCCACCGCTTCCCACACGCGGCGGCGCATCAGCGCAGAGGCAATGGAGCGGGGCCGCATTGATACACCGTCAACCAGCGCAGGTGGAGAGATGTAGCAGACGGCCGCGCATTCTTTAAAAAAGGTGTTGGTTCGTGGTTCGTAAGATCCATAAACCACATCGACAGTCTGATCTGCCTGCGCAGGCGCGGCCAGCTCCTGTAACCAGTCAGGTGCCGGCTGGATCCCTGCATCCGTGAATGCCAACCACTCGTTGCCGGCCAGTGCCGCCGCGAGATTTCGGCCCCGACCAGGCAAGGCTTTGGTTGTGCGAATCAGCCTCACGGGCGCGCCCCGGTTGACATAATCCTGAATGATCGCCGCCGTGGCGTCCGTTGAGCCGCCGTCGGTAATGACGATCTCATCCGGGGGCAGCGACTGGGCGAACAGCGCTTGCAGCAAATTACCAATTGATCGCTCTTCATTGCGAACTGGAATGACTACGCTGATCTTCATCTGTAGTGGAAATCTTTGTCCGCGGGGAAAGCAATCTCAGGAGACAATTCCCATAAGGTAGTCCGACAGCTCCGAGTAACCGGAGAAAGCGTCCGTGTATCACCCATAAGGCCAAAGTTCATTTCTTGGACCTCGCCAGTTCGTCCCTTACCACTGCTGCGAGCACGGAGTAACCGCGCGCGTTCGGATGACTCTCTGTAGATGATGGATAGAGCTGCTGGCCGTCTTCGATTGCTGCACTCAAAGACGGCAGCGCATCAACATACCAGATGTTGTGCCTGGCGCAGACTGATTCCAGTTCCGCTCGAGCTCTTGTTTCCATAGTCACCAGTTTCGCATACTTATCGCTCGGTTTGAGCTGCTCCTTTAGTCCCTCCGCGTAAACAGTCTCTTTGGTTGGAATCAAGAGCACCAACACCCGGCAACTGCGAGCCTGTGCCAGATCATTGATTCGCACGAGCAAGTCCTTCGTCAGGCGCAGTCCCTCAGCTATATGTGGATCGTCAAGATCTAGCCCCACCAGTCTATAGGCAAAGGTGAAAACTGTTGGGTTCCGGCCTTCGTAGGCGAAAGCATGATCCGGGTGGGCCCTAGCCCACGCCTTGTCGATCTCAAAATCTACATCGCTTGACCCCGGCCACCAGCCCTGACGATTTAGCAGTCTTCCGATAGCCAGGTGTTCACGCAACCAATAACTCCATTCCCGGGGATTGGTGCGGCCAAACCGCTGGTGAAATGTTTTTTCCTCATCCCAAAGTGCCTGAGCGCGTTCCTGGACATCACTGTGCAGCAGCTCTGCCGGAGGGTTGGCTTTCCGCAAGGGCGCGTAAAGACTATTGGTATAAGTCAGGGTGTAGGCGTCATAAAGGTCGTTACCAAAATAAAGGCCGATAACAATCACTTTCGGCGACAGTCTTAACGCTCTTTCGGTCAACGCCAGGTACTGCACCGGTCCATATCCCCCGAGCGCCATATTGTAGACCAGCTGGTTTGAGGTCTTGCCCAGTTGCTGGGGCCAGGCATCCTCTCTTTGAACATTGACACCCCAGGTCTGTGAGTCACCCAAAGCTACAATGTCCGCGCGTTCCGGGACTCGATCATTCCGGAACCCGTTTGCGTCGTGGCCTTGCGAGTAGGGAGCTAAACGGACCCCCAATTGCGGGTCATCGATGAACTTTTCACCCAGAGCCCGATCCCCAAGTCGCGACTTTTCCAGAATTCTGAGTCCGGCCTCGGCAATGATGAAGCTCAGCAGCATGCCCAGGAAAATGGCAGTCAGCTTAAAGAGAAGTAGCCGGCGGTCGTCTACTCTCGGAGGATTGTTTGTCGGTGCTGCGATAGTGGCAATCATCAGTAACGGTGCGCTCGACCAGAGTTTCCCGTTCAGCAATCCGCAATCAGAAATGAATTCAAATCAAATCGTGCATCAATCAAGCGCGAAGTATTTGCGCCAGTCAGCGCTCTCGGCCAGGGCGGGCTGCTCTGTTTTGTCCAGCACGTAAGTCTCCAACACCAGTGCATCCATCTCGGTTCTCATAAAGCACTTATAACTGTCCTCGAGCGCGCAAACAATGGGTTCACCACGCACGTTGAAGCTGGTGTTGACGACAACGGGGCATCCGGTCTTCTTGCCAAAGGCTTCGATAATCTCCCAATAAAGAGGATTGGTTTCGCGCCGAACGGTCTGGATGCGGGCAGAATAGTCAACGTGAGTTACCGCCGGTATTTCTGAGCGCTTAACATTGAGCTTGTCGATACCCCACAGTGCTTCCTCTTCCGGGGTCATTTTTCGCCGGCGCTGGTCGCTGACACTTGCCACCAGCTGCATGTATGGGCTATCTGTGTCCAGCTCAAACCACTCTGAGACATGTTCGCGCAGTACGCTCGGGGCAAAAGGCCGGAAGCTTTCGCGATACTTAATTTTCAGATTCATTACGGATTGCATTTTTGCGGCGCGGGGATCGCCGATAATGCTGCGCCCGCCAAGTGCCCGAGGTCCAAACTCCATTCGTCCCTGGTGCAGGCCGACAACTTTTTCCGCTGCCAGGAGGTCTGCAACTACTCCGGGCAATTCCGCTCGCGAATATTTTCTATAGGGCAGGTTTCGCGAGTCGAGGAAATCCTCAATCTCCTTGTCTTCATGGCGCGGTCCCAGGAACGAGCCCTTCATGCCATCCTCATAAGGAGCAAGTGCCCCGTTGGCTGCTCGGGGCGGAACCCAGGTTTTCCTGCTCTCCGGACTCATCCGTGGCTTGCCGAGATAACGATGCCAGATCACAAGCGCAATCCCCACTGAGCCGCCTGCATCCCCGGCGGCTGGTTGAATCCAAAGGTCTTCAAAAGGGGTTTCGCGCAGGATGCGACCGTTGGCGACGCAGTTCAGAGCCACGCCTCCGGCCAGACACAGCCGCTTCAGCCCTGTTTCCCTGTGCACATGGTTGGCCATCTTAAGCATCACTTCTTCTGTGATAGCCTGAATGCTGCAGGCCAGGTCCATCTCTTTTTGCGTAACGCGAGATTCCGGCCGGCGCGGTGGTCCGCCAAAAAGTTTGTCAAAGGCGCTGTTAGTCATGCGCAAACCATGGGAGTAGCTGAAGAAGTCATGATTCATGCGAATACTGCCGTCGGCGCGAATTTCGGCGAGATGATCCTTAATCAATGATACATACCGAGGCTCGCCGTAAGGCGCCAGACCCATGACTTTGTATTCGCCGCTATTGACTCTGAAACCGGTGTAGTAAGTGAAGGCGCTATAAAGCAACCCCAGGCTGTCGGGAAAGCGCAATTCTTTCAGCAGCGTAATCTCGCTGCCTTTGCCGATTCCCATCGAGCTGGTGGCCCATTCGCCCACGCCGTCAACGGTCAGAATGGCGGCCTCTTCAAATGGCGAGGGATAAAACGCGCTGGCCGCATGACTCTCATGGTGATCCCCAAAAAGGAGCTTGCCTGCCAACTTCCGGCCTGCTTTTTTCGCCGACCTTTCATCTTCAATGCCATTTGTTTTAGCCAGTTCCGTGCGGATGAGATCGGGCATCCACAGCTTCTCCTTAAGCCATAGGGGCATCGCTTTCAGGAAAGAGCTGAATCCACGGGGCGCGTAATCCAAATAGGTTTCCAGCAGTCGATCGAACTTGAGGAGCGGCTTATCATAAAAGCCGATGAAGTCAAGGTCAGCCGCAGTCAGGCCCGCCTCTTTCAGGCAGAAGCGGACGGCGTTGACTGGAAAGTTGTGATCGTGCTTGAGGCGTGTAAAGCGTTCCTCCTGGGCGGCGGCTACAATCTCGCCGTCAACAACCAGGCAGGCCGCTGAATCATGATAGAAGGCAGAGATACCAAGAATGCTGGTCAAACGGGATTTTCCCTCAATCTAAAAAAGAGTGTAGATGAAGGGGGCCAGGGCTGAGCCCTTCGCCAAAACCAGCAGTACGCCAACCAAAACCAGCGTAATCACGATAGGAGCGAGCCAATACTTTTTGTTCTGCCTCATGAACTCCCACAGCTCGCTCACAACTTGCACCTTTGACATGATTGGCTCCTCAATACATCTTTTCGTAATGCCGTGGATCACGTTGCCGTTCGGGGTAAGGCTTCCAATACGTCTCGTTGTGGGCTGCGCGACGGTTTAGCGGATCCCAACCGAGCATTCTTTTGACCACTCCAATTGGCGAAACTATAACAAAAAAGACAAAAGCGAGAATAAGCCGCGTGCTTACGAAGGAAAGGCCTTCTGCCAATGCCATCCATGCCTTATTGGGCCAGACGAGGGCTCTGGGAAAGACCAGTCCGAACAGCACCAGCAGCACGCCAAGTGACAAAGTCACTTCCCTGATGGGGGAAAATTTTCCGCGATAGAACCACCAGGCGCTGAGGAACAAAAGGACCCCGCCCACGATTAGTCCAAAATCTCGTTCTACGCGGAAAGCTCTTTTCTTCATCACTTCAGTTCGGCCTGCTCGATTGAAATCAGTTCCTTAGGGAAATGGCAGCGTAGAGATTCCCCAAACAATTTGAGAACTTGAACGGACTGCACATTATCCGGGCAAGGCGCAGAATTGCAAGTAAGGGTCAGTTTCGCTGCCAAATTACTGGATGGAAAACTGGAACTTCAAACATGAACCAGTAGCAAACCCAACTTGTCTCGAGGCTACCAGTCCGCTCTGGCAATGTATCTGAGAACGCTCTTGATTGAGGTGACGGTGTAACTGCCGTCGTCTCGGGCAACGGGAATGTGACGATAGCGGCCGAGGGACATTTTACTGAGCGCAGCAGCTACTGAATCTGTTTCCCGCAAAGACTCGGGGTTGGGACTCATCAATTCCCTGACAGCAATATTCCTCGCGCTGGGGCCCTCTCCAAACAGGCGGTGCAGAATGTCGTGTTCGGTAAAAATCCCGACCAGCTTGTCACCGTCGATTACCAGCGCGCAGCCGGACCGTGCCGACTTCATCCTCCCGGCTACGTCCAAGGCTAGAGTGTCTGGCGCCACCGCCACTGCTTGCTCCGGTTCAAGCAGGCTGAGATTGTCTTCCATCACTGAGCGCGCCAGCCCGCGCGCGTCCTCTGGCTGTGGAACGTCCAATTTCTGCAGACTGGTCATGCAGTTGTCACACCGGTCCGTCCCTTCAATGTTTTCGTGCCCACAAGAAGGACAATGCATGCGTGTTCACCTCAATCAGCTTTAGACCCATGATTGTACGCCTGGGTTAAACCCACAGCAAAACAAAAAACGAACGCGGGACGCCTACGATCAAGGGCGGCGGTTTCATTACTGAAACCCTGGACTACGCCTGGTAACCCTGGCGCGAAAAAAATTTTTTTCTCAACCTGCCGCCCGCCTGAGAAAAACGTCGAAAAGCCGGGCGATTCGCCTGCATTACTATTCTTTCCCCTTTTCGCCTAGCGCCAACCTTCAAGCTGACTCAAGTTTTCCTCAAGGATTACTCAACCGTCCCTTTTTATTGTGCACCCACAGCAAAACCCAGCGCCGTATCCCGGGAGGATTAACTAACAAATGAACCGCCAGAGCGCCAACCTGAAAATTGAGGAGAAATTAAAGATGCGTCGAATAATAGAGTTCGCAGCGCTGGGCGCCGTAGTCGCCTGCCTGTTGGCCATTCCCATGTTCACTTCGCGTGCCACCGCCGGTGGAACTGTAACCGTTATCGTGCAACTGCGCGATGACCCCGCGGCTGTCTATCAGGCCCGCACCGAAAAGTCTGGTGGGACAGTATCTACCGAGCAACTCCAGGCCTATCGCAATCAGTTAAGCGTTAGGCAAGACAGTTTCCTCAATGCGCTTGCAGCGAGTGGCCTTAATTACGCGCTCGTCACCCGCGACATCAGGGGCTATGACGGCAATATTGCCGCCACGATTCCACTCCGTTACACGTTGGTCCTAAACGGCCTGGTTCTGACTGTGCCTGCGTCGGCGGTCGATAGCCTCAAGGCTATGGCTCAGGTGAAAAGTGTTTCGCCGGACGAGATGCTTACCACTGCTCTCAACAATAGCGTCAATTACATTCGCGCTCCGCAGGTGTACGGCGATCAACAGGAAGTCTCGCAGTTCGATACCACCCGTCTCGATGGCTATGAAGGTCAGGGGATCAATGTCGCCATTATCGATACTGGAATCGATTGGACGCACCCGATGTTTGGCGGTGATCCAACCCCGCCCCGGCTCGCAGTGCTGCCGCCGGGACCGACGCAGGACCACACCAACAGAAAAGTTATTTACTACCTGCCCTTGACTGACCTGGCCGTTGAAGATGGCTTTGGCCATGGCACTCACGTCGCTTCCACGGTGGCCGGATACCTGGCGCAGACTTTGGATGGCGTACAACTGCACGGTGTCGCTCCGCAGGCCAAATTGATGTCGTACAAGGTTTGCAGCGACATTCAGTCGACTGTCAGTCAGGTACAACCGATCGGCGGTTGCGATTCCGCCAACATCATCATGGCGATTGAAGATTCGGTATCGCCATTCACCCTCCCAACAGTCCAGAGCGGGCCAAATCCCGCCAGTGCTCTTTTCCCTAAGCCGATCGCGAAGGTTATCAACATGAGTCTCGGTGGATCGGGCGGGCCGGACAATCCGACCGCTGTGGCCGCCAGCAATGCTGCCCTGACAGGCACCGTAGTAGTCGCGGCCTCCGGTAACTCCGGCCCCGGCGAAGGCACAACCGGATCACCGGCAGCAGGCGTCCACGTTATCTCGGTAGGCGCTACTACGCATCCGGGCAGCGCGGGCTCAGTTTGGTCGTCAGACTTACTGCAGGCAAGCGCGGTAAGCCCGACGCGATTGGGTGCGGTGACCCCGGCAAACAACTTCCCGACCGTCGCCGGCAACACTCGTCTTAAATTGTTCGCGATGTCCGGCAGTGCCAATCTGCCCGCCGCCGCAATCGCGCAACGCTATGTGTTCGTCAACAACCCGACTGTGACCTGGCCTGCCAGTGTCAACGGTCGCATTGCGCTGGTAAAAACAGTTACTGGCGCCACTAATTTCGATATCGTCGCCCAGGCCCAAAACGCCGGCGCGGTGGCCGTAATCAAGTCGGACAGCCGCGGCGCGGTCAACGGTGTCAGAACCCTCATCCCAGCAGCCACGATTGCGCCCGCGGATTTCAAAGTCCTTTCCGATGCGCTTTCGTCAACCGACAACAACAGCGTCGATCCCGCCAACGGCGCTGTTTCCGAACTCCCGGTCCGCATGAATCCGGTATTCAGTGACGTGTTCATGGGAGAAATGGCCAGCTTCAGTTCGCGGGGTCCGGTACGAGGACTTGGACAAATCAAGCCGGACATCTCGGCGCCCGGTGTGCAGGTGCTCGCAGCCTGTCCTCCGGCCTCAGTCCTGGGCGCGCTCGCCGTCGTGGCTTCACCGACATCACCTAACTACATCCGTATCGATGGTACTTCGATGGCTACGCCACATACTGCGGGGGCGGTGGCGTTGATCAAACAAGCTCATCTTGGCTGGAAGTCCGACGTAGTGCGCACTGTGCTAATCAATACCGCTACGAACATGCGCGACAACACGGGCGGGGCCAAGGTCGACGGCCTGACTGCCGATTCGATAATTTCCCAGGGCGGCGGCTTGATCGATGTGTATCACGCAGTCAACGCCAAGGCCATGATGGGCGTTACCGGCGACGGTATCGATAAGCCTGGCATCCTGGGCAGCTATTCATTCGGCGAAGTGCCGGTGGTCAATAACCGGATCAGTTACACCGCGCCAGTCACGGTGACGGTACGCGATTTGACCGGCGAAGGCGGTACTTACAACCTGAACGTCGCCAACAATCGCGATCTGCAACTCGCCGGAATCAATGTCTCGTTGTCACAGTCCAGCGTCAACGTGCCTGCGAACGGCTCGGTGACCTTTACGGTCAACGCCACTTTTGATGGCGATCTGATTCGCGATGTGATGGCGGCCAAAATAAACGGCACCCAGATCACGTTTGAAAATATTCAGATGCAGTGGTACGTGACGGCCAGGCGTGCTGACAATAATGAATCACTGCGTATGCCGTTTTATTTCAAACCTGGTCCAAGCTTACCGGCCCAGCCGATCGTCCAGACGCTGACCCAGACAGCCACGGTGACGGCAGGCGATCAGGGGTCGAATCTGGTTGCGGGCGTTACCTACGTAGACGTGCCCTTCGAAGTCAGTGCTTCGACCTACCGCATTGAGGCCCTAACTGAGTGGTTCAATCGGCCCACCGGACAGGTTGAAGATATCGACTACCAACTGCTCGATCCCGATGGCCACGTCATCGCCAGCTCGGGTGGACCAGCCGGAGCATCAGAGTTTGTCAGCCTGACAGTGAACCGCGGCGGGACCTACAAGCACCGTCTGGTTGGCTTCACAAATGTTGCCACGGACGTGACTATCACCACCACGCTCTCCAAGGGACCAGCAGCGCCGACGGCGCAGTCATTCGTGGGAGATTTTGTGGACGCCTCGGGCAATCAGGTCGATTTCGACGGGTCGGTAACGCTTAACTGGACGCCTTTTGGTGGCGAGCAATCGTTCGAAATTGAGCATTCCCTGAATGGCGGCGATTGGGAACTGCTGGCCCAACCCGGGCCCGGCGTCAACAGTTTTGCGGCCGGTAATCTGGGGAACGGAACTCATTCGTTCCGCTTGCGGGGAATACATGCCGGACAGATTGGTGCCTATGTCACCAATCCCGGTAACGCCGTGAGCGTGCTGGTCGACCGGCGCTCCAAAGTAGACATTACGAGCCTGGTGAACCGCGCCATCTCGAATGTTTCTTTGACCGGTGGGGTCTTCCAACTCGACCTGTCAATGACCAACAACGCGGCCCAGACTTACGTGCCTTTTGTGGATCTGAATGTCGTCGGTATCAGTTCGGCTTCAGGGACCGTGAAGGTCATCAACGCCGACAACGGCAGGGATGGCAAGTCTCCAGCCAATGCCGCGCTCTTCGGTTATTCACAAAAGCTCGGCGCCGACCAGTTGTTCACGCCCGCAGAGGTTAGCGGCACTCGCACTTTCCGTTTCCAGGACAGCGCGTCTGAGTTATTCAACTTCGACGCGGTAGTAACCGCATATGTGTCGACGGGTGATGCGGGCAGCGGCGGCTCTGGTAACCCACCGCCGGCCCCGGCCAGTGGACAGTCTGCCGCCGGCAATACGGGAGTCCTCTTAAATCAAGTCACGGCTGTATTGCGCTTCACGGCCAATCCACTAACCAACACTGTCACAACGCAAATTATTAGCTTGAGGTAGTTGTGGGCGCGTGAGCCAGGCGATTGAACTCTATTCGCCCGGCTCACGCAGTTTCCCCCTCGCTGTTCCATCAACAAACGGCAGGTCGGTTTCTGAGAACTTCTGAAGGAGACAAAGCAAGTGAAAAGTCATTATCCCAAATTCCTGGTTTTCTTATTGCTGGCGGCGCTTGGCGGAGCAATGCTGTTCCCGCCATTCCATTCACAGGGGGCCAATGGTGCGCCCGGCTTAGATCCCAATAACCGCCTGGTACCGAATGTTGACGTAAATGCGACGGCCGCAGGTCTGCGACAGGCGACCTCAGTGCAACTGTCGGCGATTGAGCAATTCAAAACCAACTACGGCAGCCAAACGACAATCAGGTGGAACCCTTTTGCCGGCTCACCGGATGTGATGATGGGCTTTCACACTGCGCCGTCGAATGACACGCCCGAGAACGTGGCCCGATCGTTTGTCGCCGCGAACTCGACGTTGTTTGGTATCGATCCGGGCATGCTGGTGCTGACCGATCAAAAAGAGGCGCTGGGTGGCTACCTGGTCAAGTTCAAACAACAGGTAGGCTCGGTGGAAGTGGTAAACGGCGGCCTCGGATTCGTCATGAGCGCCAACAAGGAAATCCGGATGGTCTTTGGTTCGACCTTCCGTTCTCCCAATGTCGCTTCGGTCGCTTCGCTGACCGCTGCTGGCGCGGCGGCCAGTGCGCAGGCGGATCTGGCCCGCTACGCGGCCGTTCAATCGAGCGCCACGCAGCAGCTGGTCGCGCCGGCATTTGACGCGCTCGAACAGGAGATCACGCCGGTCCTGCGCGCGCCACGGCTCAATATTTATCCGACCGCCGAAGGTTACAAGCTGGCCTGGAATGTAATTACCTGGTCACGGAATCCGTTTGGCCTGTTCATCTCGCAGATTGATGCCGGCGATGGCCGGGTGCTGTACCGCGAGAACAAGGTACTGGCCCAAAATCCTTTGCCGTACACGGCTGACATCTATCCCAATCACCCGGTAATGGCAAATCCCGACACCGGCCAGCTAAGGCTCGATGCCAATGGACAGCCGGAAGGGCTGCTTAACGTTAGTCTGCGCGGCTTCAATGAGGGCACGAACGCCACCGGCGTTGCCGGCTTGATGTCCGGTCCACACGCGTTGGTCAAGAATGTTCTGGCCACGCAACAGCCTTTTCCGCAGGCGGCCCTGGGCACGTGGCACTTCCGCCAGAACAATGCCCCACTCGAAGCGCAGCCCAACGAAGCGGACGATTTGGCCGAACCCGCCGAACACCTCGACGATGTGAATATCTTCTTCTTTATCAACTATCTCCTTGAATACATGACCGACTTGCATCGTCGCGACGACACGGTACATAACCGCATTGGCCAGGGGGATTTCCCCGACAGCTTTCCAAACAGCGACAGGCCACTCGTCGGTCTGCCACATTTTCCCGGCGATGGCGGCGCCGGTGTGACGGGCGGCGACCTGGATACGTCGAGCCCTGATAACGCGCTGCGTTCACTCCTCGGCCTCGACAATGCTTTTTCCGTACCGGCCAGCGAAACCGTTGACACGCCTGCCGGACCTCAAACGGTGATCGTGAATCCCACAGTCTATGGTCATGGTTATCTCTTTAACGATCTGGGCAAGGACGGCGCGGTCGTCTACCACGAGGGCACCCACTCTATTTCGACACCGATTGCCGGTTTGGAAGGCTCTGAGGGCGGTGCGCTGAACGAAGCACAAGCTGACCTCTGGGCTTACACAATAACTGACGCGGAGGCAATCGGCGAGTATGTAGTGCAGGGCGCAAAAGTGCGCCAGGCCGTTCGCGATGGCCAGATTTTTGCCGCGGACACCGGTGGCGATCCCGACCGGCTGGCATGGATACGCTCGGTCCATTCCACGCTCAAGTATTCACAGTTAGGCACTCGCGGCGGTAATGCCTTCGAAGTGCATCGCGACGGCGAGATCTATGTCTCAACAATGTGGGACTTGCGTAATCTAATGAAAGCGGCCGAGCCGCAATTGAGATTTGTGCGTCCGGCATTTCTTGATGGCCGGCCGACGCGGCAGATTTCCCAGGGTCGGGAAACCTGGGAGCGTCTGCACCTCGGTTCGCTCTACCTGCTCGGGCTGACAGCGCCCGATACCTTCGTCAAGTTTCGCGACGCCGTGATCGAGGCCGATCGCATTCTGTATTCATCCGATCCATCAAACCTCGACGCCCCGGGCCAGCATGAAGCACTCATCTGGCAGGTCTTTGCTTCGCACGAGCTGGGCATCAACTCCGACTCGGTGATCGGCGGCCGGCAGACAATCTCGACGCGCGTACCGCAGTTTGCTGTAGATCAGGATCACACGGGCGCGCCACAGGGAGTCAGCGTGGAACCCGCTTCAACGAAATCACTGCGGGTTTCCTGGCAGCCAATCACGGGCGCGTTTGCTTACGAGGTTTTCAAACGCAAAGTGGGGACAGCGGGCCAACGTCAGTTTGCCGGCGCGCCGCTGCACACCTACCTGGACGGAGACGGTTCGACCAATGGGTGGAGCCACCTCACTTATGTAGTTGGAGCCAACACCAGTTACGAAGACAAGGGAGCGATTTTCGAGTTCTTCGGTCCAGCCGGCATCAGTGCGACCGCCGATGCCGCCGGGTCCAATGCGCTGCTGAACACGGAATATGCCGTCCGGGCCCTCTCACTGAACGCCAATCGACAGGTGGGCATTTCGGACTTGAGCGCCGGCACTGCGGTCAATTCCCAATCACAGGACATAACGTCCACCACCAGAGCGACCATTGCCAATCCAACCATCGCCGGTGGCGTATTTGAATTCGATCAGACCCTGAGGAACAACGGCATCTCGTCGCCCGATGGCATCGCTTATGGTCCGATTACTTTCAAAATCGTCAGCATCTCGGATCCGACTGTCAGAGTAATCAATGCCGACAACGGCGGCGACGGTCAGACAAATCCCGCCACCTTCGTCTACAACCAATCGCTGGGCAGCGGCGCCACTTCGCTGGCTCGCCACCTGAAGTTCAGCGACCCGCAGTCCCACTTATTTACTTACACGGCTGTGGTGACCGCTCGCGTACGCACAGCGCCAGTGCCGGTTAACGGCAGCCAACCAGGTGACGGCGCCGGTGTCGGTCTGCCACCCGCAGACCAACGCTTTACCAGCCAGACCGAGGTCCTGTCCGGCATTGTAGTGGTCGGCACAGCTGGGCTTACGCGCGCCAACGGTGTGGACTACGTCGATATTCCGTTCGTCGCCAAAGCCAACTCGTTTGGTGTGGATGGCGCGATGGATACATTCCCGGTGTCCGCGGGAGCCTTGCCGGATCTCGACCTGCAGTTGCGCGATACGCAGGGTCATGTGCTCTCTACTTCCGGCAACCTGGGACCAAGAGAGTTTGTGACCGCTGCAATCACTCCGGGCCAGACTTATATCTATCGCGTGGTCGGGTATGTTAACGGTCCCACGCAGGTCAACATTTCAAGCAAACAATACTTCCCGGCGGGAATGGCCCCGCCCGGCAGCAGTGGCGGCACGGCACAATTGCCGACTATCCAGGGGAGCAGCTTACTCCAACCTCTGCAATTCACTGCTAATCCACTGACCAACACCGTCAGCCTGAATTGAAGGTTTTGTGCCGGGCCAGGTAGCGCGTCTGCCTGGCCCATATTCTTAGCGCGTTTACTACCGAGTTTCGTAGTCAAAAACTTTGCCACTCAGCCAGTAAAGAGGAGATTCGAAAATGTTCAGGAAACAATCAAATGCCAGTCTGGTTTCCACTATCGTGCGATTCAGACCGATTCTTATCATTGCGTTTCTTCTCATGGCGAGTGTCGCCGCCCTGCTGGCTGGTTCGAACTCGAAGGCGATGCGGGGATCGGGATTGATGTTGGCGGTACCGACTGACACTAATCCAACTTACTATTTCCACGGCACCACTCAGGACCAGGCAAACAAAGCGCTCACCTTCGCGGATGCGACCAATCGCGGCACCGCCACCTGGAACACTACTGCCCCAACCGGATCCAACTCCATTATCCAGTTGACGTCGCAGCGCGCTAATCCCGATTACGTCGGCAACACACTGGCTGCGTATTGGCGCAATGGTTACTCCGGGGCAGTCAACGGCAACCTTGAGCTGAGTCTTTACTGGAGCACGCCTAACGCAGAAACAACACTCCTCGGCGAGGACGTGCAGATCAGCGTGTTCGCCGATCCTGATTACGTGCCGAGCCGCGTCCAGCTGCAACATCTCATCGGAAGGGCGACTGTAACGCTCGACACGGTCGGACCCACGCCAACATTGTTCACCAGCACTGTGCCCGTCAATGGCGTGGTTAGTGGTGAACTTTTAATTCAGGTGGTGCCGGTACACAGCGATAGCGGCGCCGCCTTATTGGTGCATTACGACGCTACCGGCACGGCCTCAAGTTTCCGGATCGTTAATAATTCCAATCCCACGCCGACGCCGACGCCGACGATGTCGCCGACGCCCACACCATCACCGACGTCAACGCCGAGTCCGACACCGACCCCGGACCAGTGTGCAACGACTACCTTCTCGATTCACATGTCGCCTCCCGGTCTGGCCGATGATTGGGGCGAGCCGTCTATTGGTGTTAATTGGAGAACTGAAAGCGTATTCAACGGCACGCCTAACGGCGGCACCGTAATGACCTACGGCGGGATCAACGTACCCTCCGCCATGCGGGTGACATTCGACGATACCAATCCAGCCGCGCCAGTGGCGACCTGGGAAGAAGCACCACTCACTTTCGCCTCAATCTTTCGCGTGCTGGGCGATCCCATTCTGTTCACCGATCGCGAAACAGGCCGTACCTTTGTCTCGCAACTTCTGGGTGGGACGAAGCAGTCCACCATGGAGTACACGGACAACGATGGTCGCAGCTTCCAACCGAGCGTTGGTTCGGGAATCAATTCCGGTGTGGACCACCAAACGCTTGGCGGTGGTCCATTGGCGCCCCCACTCAATGGCAATCCCGTCACCGGCGCTTACCGAAACGGTGTTTGGTATTGCGCGCAGGATGTTGCAGACGCCAATTGTGCCCTGAGCCTTGACGGTGGGCGAACTTTTGGTCCAGCGGTGCCAATTTTTTCGGTGGCGGATTGCGCCGGGCTGCACGGTCACATCAAGGTTGCGCCCGATGGCACAGCTTATGTTCCCGACAAAGGCTGCGGCGGCAGCTTGCCGTTCCATGAAAACAGCAGGCAGTCGGTTATTGCGTCGGAAAATAACGGCGCGACCTGGCAGATTCGCCAGGTAACAACTTCGACGGGCAATGGAATCTCTGCCAAGAGCGATCCCTCAGTGGGTATTGCTACTGATGGGACGCTTTATTTCGGCTACGTGGCCAACGACGGGCATGCTCGGATCGCCGTTTCCCGGGACAAAGGACTGACCTGGATCAACGACCGCGACGTCGGCGCCTGGATGGGCGTGCAGAACACCGTCTTTCCGGCCGTCGTCGCCGGTGATCCTGACCGCGCGGCATTCGCCTTTTACGGAACGACCACCGGGGGCCCGGACTTTGATCAGCCGACCTTTTCGGGAGTCTGGTATCTGTTCATCGCCACCACCTACGATGGCGGCCTGACCTGGACCACGGTCAATGCCACTCCCGGTGATCCCATTCAGCGTGGCGGCATTTGCGGTGATGGTGATTGTCGTAATCTGCTCGACTTTTTTGACGCCACCATCGACAAACAGGGTCGGGTCCTGGTTGGATACGACGACGGCTGCATCGGCGGCTGTGTTACCGGCGGCACAAACACGCTTTCCGCAAAGGGAGCGATCGCACGCCAGTTAACCGGCCGGCGAATGTTTGCAGCTGCCGATTCTTGTAATGCGCCAACGCCTACACCGACAGCTACCCCAAGCCCGTCGCCCTCGTCTTCACCTACTCCCACGCCGACGGGAACGCCGGCCGACGGAATAGTGACCTTCCAGGGCACCTATGACCCGCACACCTATGAGTGTTCATCGCAGAAGCATCATTTTGTAGTCGGCCCCGGCAAAACCCGAATTGTGGTTCAGGTTAACGCTACAGTTCCGGCCAACGATATCAGCGTAACCTTGTTGTTTGGTTCCGATCCGAATCCACAATTCATTACCACTGAAGATACGGGGACCTGCTGCGAGTTCCTGCTCTATGAGCCGAGTGGTGGTGTGCCGGCCGGCGAATATCAAGTGCAGATCTGCCAAACGCCCAATACGCAGGGAGTGCCGCAGAGTGCACCCTTCACCTATACGGGTACGTTCACGGCCGATAACACTGGTTCGCCGAGCGCATCGCCCACGCCAACACCGTCGCCAACCGCGACTCCCACACCCGGCTTACCCGGGGGTCCTCGTTACCAGAACTTTTCGCCGGGGGCGGCCGTCGGGGAAAACTCCGGTGAGCCTTCGATTGGCTACAACGTCAGCAGCAAACGCGCGATGTACATAGCCGGCTTGCAAACGCTGCAGGTCACTTTCCCGGAAAACATCCTGCCGCTGGGATCCGTTCCCGAAGCCGGCCCGGCAAGTTGGCAGGACGTCTCCTTCATTACTACGAGGACGAGATCGCTGGATCCCATTCTCTTCACCGATCAGCGAACCAACCGCACTTTCGTCTCGCAACTAAATAGCGTCAGTGTTGGGGGCGCTTTGCTTGTCGGCGCCAACAGCTTGATGGCCTTTACCGATAACGACGGCAGTAGCTGGACGCAGGGTCAGCTCAATCTGCCTGACGGCAGCAACGACCACCAGACGGTAGGAGCGGGTCCTTATCCGGCAGCGCTGTCAGCTTTAGCCAATGATGTCAACAAAGGCTCTGCGGTTTACTACTGTGGACAAATGGGCAACGTCTTAGTGGCAACTTCGGTGGCCATGTGCTCGCGCAGTGACGATGGCGGGCTGAACTTCGGCAGGCCGATGCCGGTCTATCCCGGAGCGCCGCTTCCCGGCGGATGCAGCCAACTGATCCACGGGCACGTGAAGGTTGCACCGGACGGCACCGTCTATCTTCCCAACGCGCAGTGTGGCGGCAGGCAGGCCGTCGCTGTTTCCACCGATGCAGGCACCACCTGGACGCTGCGGCAGATCCCGGGCAGCATTTCGCCATCGGGAATTCTCGATCCTTCAGTGGCTGTTAGTAACGCCCCACCGGTGCCCCCGGCCACTTCCAATACGATCTATGTTGGCTACACCGGAAAGCCGACGGCCTCCTCTTCCGACAATCACGCTTACGTGGTCGTCAGCAAGGATCGCGGTCTAACCTGGAGCACGCCCTTCGATCTGGGCGCCAGTCTGGGAATCAATAATGCAGTCTTTGCTCAAGCAGTAGCCGGCGATTCAGATCGGGCGGCGATCGCGTTTCTGGGCACCACCATGAGCGGAGATCACCAGGCGGCCACTTTCAAGGGAATCTGGTACGGCTTTGTGGCCCATACGTACGATGGCGGCCAAACCTGGGCCACTGTGAATGCCACGCCCAATGGCCCAGTGCAACGCGAAGCCTGCATCTGGAATGGCGGCGGCAACAATGCCTGTCGCAACCTGCTGGACTTCAACGACGCCACCATGGATGAAAGGGGACGGGTGCTCTTCGCGTATGCCGATGGTTGTATCGACGGCTGCGAAACGGGAGGCGCCAATACTTATAGCGCCAAGGCGTCAATCGCTCGCCAGTCCGGCGGCAAGGGATTGCTGGCCGCCTTTGATATTGCTGAACCGATTCTGCCAAAGCGCCCATACCTTACCGGGTTCCGTGACGATATGGCTTCGTATCTGAGTTGGAACGCTCCGGACAACGGCGGGGCTGCAATCACCGCTTACAAGATATATCGGGGCACGACAGCCGGTAACGAAGTCCTGATAGGACACACAACGGGAAGCGCCAGGAGTTTCAACGATCGCTACGGCGATCCGGCCGTGGCAAGTTACATTTACAAAGTAACTGCCGTGAATGCCCTGGGTGAGGGCCAACCCAGCAATACCGTTTCGCTGGTAGTTGAACCACGCCGAGAGGCAACCGGCGCCTGCCAGTTGCCAGGCGTCACGGCGATCACTGATCCTGCCGGCGATGCCTCAAATGGTCAGCCGTTTCATGACATCACTTCAGTTTCGCTGGCCGAGCCACAAAACCTGGGAGGCAAACTCGCCTTTAATATCAAGGTTGCAAGTCTTCAGACCGTTCCACCGGGCTGGCGCTGGGCGGTTCGGTTCGGAGTAACGAAAGGAGGAGTACTGCAAACGCCACCGACCGACTTTAGCGGCGGTCCTTCCGAAGACTACTTCGTTTCCATGGTCACGAGTGATGGCGCAGCGCCGACCTTTACCTGGGGAGTGACCAGCGTGCCGCAGAATGCTGCCCGTGTCTTCACCACTAAAGGCACGCTCGATTCGGCGAGTAACGCCAGCGCCGACGGTAACATTACCTTGGTTATTTCCAAGTCGCTCATCAATAATCCCAATCCGGGGGATGCAATCACGGGCATGCTCGCCAGTGTGCGGGCCACTGTGCCTTCCGCTCTACCGGGTACGGGCGGCACCAATGAAACCATTCCCGACAGCACCGGAGGCGGGAGCTACACTCTGCGTCCTGCCAACTTGTGCCTGCCGAATACGGCGCCGCTTGCGCGGTTGACGGCTGACGTAGACCACGGCGACAAACCGTTGACGGTGAACTTTACCGGCAGCGCCTCTTCAGACGCTGACAGCATCGATACTATCGCCAGCTACACCTTTAACTTCGCTGATGGAAGTGACGATATCGTCCAGGCTTCAGCGACCATCAGCCACACATTCACGGAGGAGGGCGAATATCCAGTCTTACTGGTCGTCAGGGATTCTCGCGGCAAGGTGAGCTCGAATACGGCGCGTTTCATCGTCGAGGTTGAGGATCCGGACGCAACGCCGACTCCGACTCCGACGCCGACACCCACGCCAACGCCGACGCCAACCCCGACACCTACGCCGACGCCAACACCGACGCCAACACCGACGCCGGGACCAACGCCGCCGCCGGCAACTTTCAATCACAACACACTGACTGACTTCTCGGCGGTTGCCGGTGAGCCTTTCCTCCGCGTTGACAGGCAGGACAACGTGTTCGTGTCGTCGCCTTTTGGCTTCAGCACGACCGTCAGTTTAATTTGGAAATCAACCGATCATGGGCGCACGTTCATCCCGCTCGGTACGCCGATCGTGCGCGACGGTGTCGTCGGACCTGGTGGGGGCGACACGCATCAGGACTTTGACGACCAGAACCGGCTCTATTATTCGGATCTCTCGGCGGCTTGCGTGACCGTGGCAGTTTCCGAGGACGGGGGCAACACATTCCCGCCGGCGCAAAACAACATGCTGACGTGTGTAGGGTCAGGCGAGGATCGCACTGGCGCCCAGGACGATCGCCAATGGGTCGCGGCTTTTGGTGACGGCATTGCCTACATGACCGTCCGCAATCTGCTGGTGAGTTCGGGAGGAAACTTTCATCTTTCCAAGACAACTGATGCCGGCCGGACCTGGCACGCCCAGATTATCGGCACAGTTGACCAATCAGGTCCGTTGCAGGTCGACAAACAGAGACGACCAGTGGTCGTCAATGGAAATACGAGAGATGCGATTCTTCTCTATCAACTCTATTACACCGGCAGCACCTTGAAGGTCCTGCGTATTACCGATTTCAACGACGGTTCGCCGTACCTGATTAACAACCTGACCATCGGCACACCCGGCGGCAGTGTCAATACTGTCTTCCCGGTCCTCAGTATCGATAGGGCCGGCAATCTCTACGTCGTCTGGTCTGACGGTTCGAAAATCTCCATGGCTACATCCACCGATCGCGGCCAGACCTGGTCCGCTCCCGTTCGGGTCAGCCCCGTCTCGCTCAGTGGAACCAACGTGATGCCCTGGATAGTCGCGGGCGATCCCGGACGGGTCGATGTTGTTTGGTACCGCACTCCCGGAGGTAACAACGCGTCCAGTATGTGGGACATTCATATGGCTCAGTCGCTCGATGCCCTCGCTACCAACCCCGCTTTCGCGGTCAACAAGGTGAATGAGAATACAATTCACACCGGTGAGATCTGCCTCGACGGTCTTAACTGTGATATCGACAGCCTGACAGGCACACCGCGCGATCGCAGCTTCGCCGAGTTCCCGTCAATTGACATCGATTCTCAGGGCGCGGCCTTCATTACCTACAACGACAGTACCAACCAACTGCCGGCACCCTACGTAATGGTAGCGAAACAGACCGGAGGAGCCAGCCTGTTTACCTCGGTCGGCTCGCTGCCCGAAAGCGGTGGTACGGTGACCATTACCCAACCCGCGGCCAATGCCACCATCAGGACTGACTCGTTGACACTGAGTGGCACACACACGCTGACGCCGCTGAACTTTGATAATGACGAAAGCGGCGACGCGCGCTTCCCGGATCACGGCGCCACGATCGGCAGCAACATACCGGCGCTGGACGTCAAGTCAGTCTCTTTGAGCGATAACCCCAACTCGATCACCGTGAACATGCAAATTGGGGATTTAACGACCACCGCCCTCGCCGCAGCTCCCGTGCTGTCCGGAGGCGATGGCGTGCTCTATCTCACTCAGTTGCATGCCGGCAATAACGTGTACTGGGTCGGCGCCGAAGTGCGCGGTAGCCAGACGCGCTTTCTGACCGGTGGCCTGGGAGCGATCAGCTCTGCCACTGCCAAGAAGTACATCACCTACGATCCCGACCTGGTAAATTCATTGTCAGTTCAGGGTCAGGTGACCAACACCGCGCCGGGAACGATCAGCATGACGATTCCGCGCTCGTTGATTGGAAATCCGGCCGACGGCGCCCGCTTCACAAGCGTCACTGGTTACGCTTTCTCAGAACGCGGAATCCTAATGCCGATGACTTCGGGCACGGCAAATCCCAGCAGCCTTCCTATAAAGGTGGACGCCAGCGGCGCTTCAACTTATGTCGTGGGCCAGGGCGGCGCGCAACTTGACGGTGTGGTCGAGGTTTCGCTCGACGATGCCAACTTCAGCACGCCCCGCTTGGTAACTATGGCTGCTGATGCCGTCAACGATAACAGCTGGTCGCTGCAACTAAGCGGTGCGGATATGGTAGCAGGTGCGCATACTGCCTACGTTCGACAACGCGGCAACGGCCGCAATCCGTCGCCAGTGGTTTCAGTTCCGTTCACCATCGCGGCCACAATCGAGACCCAGGTGACTTCACTGGTAAGCTTGATTACGGCCAACCCCCGCTCATCACTGGGAGTCAGCTCTTACGATCTCAGTTTGAGGAATGCGTCGTCGCAGACGATCTTCTCGCCGCTGCGTCTGGAGCTGGCGAGTATCACTTCGGCGAGTGGGACAGTGACCGTCGCCAATGCCGACAACGACCAGACCGGAGTGGGCGCTTTGTGGGATTACAGTACGAAGCTCGGCGCCGATAACGTCCTGAGCGCGAATGAGGTGTCGGCGGCTCGAAACCTGCGCTTCAACAACGCGAGAAACGAAGCCTTCACCGTGACCTTCAGGGTCAGCGGCAATCTGGCCCGCCAAAGCACCAGCGCAAGCCGGGTTTCCAACAGCTCTTCGCTTGCAGGTAATGGCGCGCAGCCGGAAGGCAACAGCGCTTCTGCTCCTGCAGGCAGCACAGCAACGAACTCGGTTACTGGTCTGGTTTTCCAGTTAACTTACAACCCGTTGCTCAATACGGTGACGGTCCAATTGATCACGCCGTGAACGCATTCACGGTGAGGGCGTGAGCAAGTAGCCCGGGGGGTTCAAAGAAGGAAACCCCCGGCTAGAGGCCACAAAAAGCCCTGCAGGGGCGACATAAAGCTCCGTTGAACCGGGAGTCATGTCGCCCCTTCAGGGCAAATCGCAATCTTAATCTGAAGCCCAGGGTATAGCGCGCAGCGCGCTTAAGCTGGGCCTTTCTATCTCACGCCTGCGGCGTTCGCCCGTTGCTTAATCAACCACCCAGGTGTCGCCGCTGTTGATTAGTTTCTCCAAACTGCCGGGACCGGACTTGGCAATGGCGGCATCAATCTGATGGACCAGCATGTCCTCGTAAGTGTCCCGCTCAACGGCGCGGAAGATACCCACCGGCTGTGGGAATTCGGGCTGCTCCATTCGGGCAAGCATGAAGGCCACGGATGGATCCGCGAGGTTCACGTGATGAACCAGCAGGTCGGCTTCAGTAATTCCATTTTCACCAATCGTCACAACTTCCGGATGCGCGCCTTTCATGCGGATGCCTTTATTTCGGTCCTTGCCGAAGATCATCGGTTTGCCGTCTTCCAGATAAAGCACCTTGTCCGAACGCACGCTGCGATCGGCGAAAGAATCAAAGGCGTGATCATTGAAGATGTTACAGTTCTGGTAAACCTCGATAAACGAGATGCCCTTGTGCCGGGCACCCGCCTCAACTACCGTCCCCAGATGCCGCACATCGATATCGATGGAACGGGCGACAAAGGTAGCCTCACTGGCGATCGCCAGCGAAAGCGGATTGATGGGATAGTCAATCGTTCCCATCGGAGCTGATTTCGTCTTTTTGCCAAATTCGGAAGTCGGACTGTACTGGCCTTTGGTCAAACCATAAATACGGTTATTGAAGAGTATGTAGTTGATGTCCAGATTGCGACGAATGGCATGAATGAAGTGATTGCCACCAATGGACAACGCGTCACCATCGCCGGTAACGACCCACACACTCAATTCCGGATTGGCACACTTTATTCCGGTGGCAATGGCCGGGGCCCGTCCGTGAATGCCGTGAAAGCCATAGGTGTTCATGTAGTAGGGAAAGCGCGATGAGCAGCCGATGCCGGAAACGAACACTATTTTCTCGCGCGGGATGCCAAGTTCGGGCATCACCTTTTGCACGTTGTTAAGGATGGCATAGTCGCCGCAGCCCGGACACCAGCGCACTTCCTGATCCGAAACAAAGTCGGCTTTCTTTGACTCCCCCGGCGGCGGCGCAATCTTGCCGGACACTGCCGAGCCGACTTCGCTGTCCGCGGAAATCGCCTGTTCGACAATTGGCTTGTTGCCGTTGCCACTTAAACTGCTAGAACCTGTGCTCATGGTTGACTCCCTGTCTTGCCTTCGATAATGACTTTGGTTAACTAAAAATAGCCGCGATTGCAATTTGAAATGCCGGCACCACATCGCCCGTTTCCCGGGCGTCCTTTTCGGTCAGCACCGTGATTTCAGTTAGCGAACGATTGCGGTCTCACAAATACTCTTCGACCTTGCGCATAATCTCGCGAATCTGAAAGGGACGGCCCTTCACTTTTGAATAGGCCACGGCATCTACCAAATACTGCGCGCGTATCATGGTCCATAGCTGACCCAGATTCATCTCGGGAATTAGTACCGTCTCGAACCCCTTCAGCACTTCACCCAGATTCGCTGGGAATGGATGCAGGTAGCGCAGGTGAGCTGACGACACGCTCTTGCCCTCGCTTTGCATGCGCTCAACTGCTGTGCTGATCGAGCCGTAGGTTGAACCCCAACCCAGGACCAGCACTTTGCCGGTTTTTTTCCCCGCCACTTCCAGCAACGGGATGTCCTGAGCCACACGATCGATCTTCTCCTGACGCAGCTTGACCATCAAATGGTGGTTCTCGGGATCGTAATTAACGTTACCGGTGATGTTCTGCTTTTCGATGCCGCCGATGCGATGCTCCAACCCGGGGGTGCCGGGAATCGCGTAGGGACGCGCAAGTGTGTGTTCATCGCGGGCATAAGGCATAAAGGACGCGGGATCGGTCGCGAAGGTGACGGGAATTCTTGGCAGCGAATCAACCTCTGGAATGGCCCAGGGCTCGGCGCCGTTCGCCAGATATCCGTCAGAGAGATAGAAGACCGGTGACATGTATTTAAAGGCGAGGCGCACTGCCTCAATCGCCATATGGAAGCACTCAGCCGGCGTTGCCGGAGCCAGCACTATCGCCGGGCATTCTCCGTTGCGACCCCAGACAGCCTGGAATAGATCGGCCTGCTCGGTCTTGGTCGGCAAACCAGTGGAAGGCCCGCCGCGCTGCACATTGACGATGACCAAAGGCAACTCGGTCATCACCGCCAGACCGATTGCTTCCTGCTTCAGAGCTACGCCCGGTCCCGAAGTGCCGGTCAGGCCGATGTGTCCGGCAAAGCTTGCGCCGATCGCCGCGCAAACTGCGGCGATTTCATCCTCTGCCTGAAACGTTTTGACGCCAAAACTCTTGTGCCGGGCCAGCTCATGCAAAATGTCGGAGGCTGGGGTGATCGGATACGAGCCATAGAAAAGGGTTCGTCCGGCAAGCTGCGACGCGGCCACAAAGCCGAGCGCGGTCGCTTCGTTGCCCGTAATCTTGCGGTACTTGCCCGGCGCGATCTGGGCTTTCTTGACTGTGTAATGGGTTGTAAATACCTCAGTCGTATCGGCAAAGTTGTAACCGGTTCGCACAGCCAGCTCGTTGGCCTTGGCCAGCTCAGGGTTCTTGCCAAACTTTGCGTTGATCCACTTGATAGTGGGATCGATTGGCCGATCATAAAGCCAATAGAGGACCCCAAGCGCAAAGAAATTCTTACAGCGATCCATCTCTTTACGCGAGAGCTGCACGGTGCCCTTCAAGGCATTCATATTGAGCGTCGAAATCGGCAACTTGTGGACGCGATAGCCGGCCAGCGAACCATCTTCCAGAGGATTTGATTTGTATGCCGCATACTTCAGATTCTCAGGCGTGAAGCCATCGGTGTTGACGATGATGGTGCCGCCGTCTTCGAGATCGGGAACGTTCACTTTCAACGCCGCGGGGTTCATCGCCACGAGAACGTTGGGCTGATCTCCGGGAGTCTTGATGTCGTAGCTGGAAAAGTTCAATTGAAAGCCGCTGACACCCGGCAAGCTGCCGGCTGGGGCGCGTATCTCAGCGGGAAAATCGGGCAGGGTGGAGATGTCATTGCCCAGGACGGCTGAAGTGTTCGTGAACTGCGTGCCTGTCAACTGCATGCCGTCGCCGGAATCTCCGGCAAAGCGAATAGTCACGGCTTCCAGTTCTTCGAAGTGCTTTTCAAAATGTTCTACGGGGTTTTCGATAACTGTGCTCATGGTGTCCTTCAAATGATTTCAGATCTCAGAATTCGGATTCAACCGGTTGCTCTACTCTCTTGCGGTGCTCAGACACATCAGCCGCCTTCTTCCTGGGCCATGATTTGATCGGGCACCGGAGGCAGATTCATGGTTTCTTTCGGATAGCTTTCCGCGAGGTAAAAGATCACGTCAAAGACGGAAATCGACCCGACCAATTTGCCATCTTTGACCAGGGGAATATTGCGAAGGCTTTTTTCATCCATCAGGCTGACGGCCTCGCCGATGGTCGCTTCAGGTGTCAGCGTACAGACGGTGGAAGACATCCAATTACTGACCGGCGCCTGCATGTCGATCTGGTTGCCGACAATTTTGTTCAACAGGTCTCGTTCGGTAAAGATGCCGACCACCCGCTCGCCCTCGCAGACTATGGCGCACCCGCCTTCGTCCTGCTTCATAACTTCAATGGCGGTGGATAAAGGCGTAGTTGGCTCGATGCAAACATAATCATCTGTTTGCATCAGGCTGACCTTGTCGGCTCGGACGCGCCGGGAAAAATCAGATCCTGACTCTTTCGCGGCGAAAGATTTGTGTGTGGTCGAAGCCGACTGGGTGTCTGGCATAAAAGTATTTGCTCGTCTTAGTCCCCGGGGGCGCTTTCGTGAAAGCCTGGTTAAGTGGCAACTACGGAAGAAATTGTATCAGCAAAGTCAGCAAACCTTAAAGAGGAGACAATTACCCCAAGGGTGCGAGTTAAGTCAGTGCGGGGCAAGGGCCCTTGAATCACCAGCCACTAATGCGAGCTCTTTCAGAGAGCGCCCCGCGATTTCGTTACCGCCAAACATATTCGAGGTTGCCAGTCAGTTAGCCCGCGCGTTGCAGCGCTTTGAGTTCTTGCTCGTAAGGCGACATTGCGACCAGGCGGTCCACTATTTCCGGCAACACCTCCAGCGTACGATTGATATCTTCATCGGTATTATAACGACCGAGCGAAAAGCGGATGGATCCCTGCGCCGCCGTGTAAGGAACATTCATCGCCCGTAAAGTTGGCGAGGCTTGATGAGTGCCTGAGTGGCAGGCAGAACCGGTCGAGACACAAATACCTGCCTCATCCAGCAGCATCATGATGTTTTCGCCTTCGACATACTGAAATGAAATATTAGCGGTATTGGGCAGACGCTTTGAACGATCGCGGGCTCCATTCAAAATCGCATTCGGAATCCTGGCGAGGATTTCGTCCTCAAGTTTGTTGCGCAGACGCAGTATCTGTTCGTGGCCGTCCGCTTGCTGCGCGAGCTCACAGGCTGCCCCCAGCCCCACAATATTGGGCACGGCGGAAGTTCCGGCGCGGCGCCCGTGCTCCTGCGCTCCGCCGATGATAAATGGCGGCAGCTTTAGGCCATCGCGGATGTAGAGGGCTCCGATGCCCTGCGGCGCATGCAACTTGTGTCCAGATAGCGCAAAGAGATCGACCTCCATCTCTTTCAAGTTGATCGGCACCTTACCGACCGCCTGCACGCCATCAACATGAAAGACCGCTGCAGAGTGCTCGCGCACAATTCTTCCAACCTCAGCAATCGGGAAAAGAACACCGGTCTCGTTGTTGGCAAGCATCACTGAGACTATTCCGGTGTCGGGCCGCAGCGCCTTGCGGAGGTCATTAAGATCGAGCGCTCCATTGCCGTCGACTTCCAGCCACGTCACTTCACAACCAATTTCGGCCAGATGTTCGCAGAGGTTGCGCACTGCCTCGTGCTCGACGCGAGTGGTGATGATATGGCGCCGGGTGGGGTTCTGTTCCAGAAATCCGCCGATGGCCCAGTTGTCTGATTCGGAACCGCAGGAAGTAAAGATAATCTCGCCCGGGCTGGCGGCACCCAGCAGTCCCGCAACCTGTTCACGGGCCCGTTCGACTGCGGCCTTCATATAGCGACCAGGCGTATGAGCCGAAGCCGGATTGCCGTAGTGCTCAGTAAGGAATGGCTGCATCGCGGCAAATACTTCAGGAGCGACGCGTGTAGTGGCGTTGTTATCGAGATAGATCATAATCTTGGCACCCACGGTCCAGCGACGGACCGCATTATCTGCTTGTTGGCTGCTCTGCGCACCGCAACATATCTTCGATCAGCGCATAACACGATCGGCAACCACCGCCCGCATTGCAAGCCCGGGTTACCTCGGCGATGGTGCGCAACCCGTCCATCGTAATTGCAGCTTCGACCGTTTTTTCCGAAACGCAGAAGCAGGTGCAGATCAGGGCTTCGTCGCCCTGCCATTCATCGCGTACGAAATCGCTGTAAGCCGCGATCGCCGCCAGTAAACCATCTCGCACCAGTTTCACACAGTGCGATTTTTCCGCCGGTATCTCGCCCAGTAACTGGCCGAGCGAATTCGCAGATGATTGTAATAAAGCCCCGACCTCCGCAGCCAATTCTCCCCTCACCGCCTCGGTCAACAGCGAAGCAGCCCCAACCAGGAAGCTACATCCAGCTGCTTTGAACTTTGCGTCAGCGATTCTTCTGGATTCGTCGATGCGCAGTTCTACCCGCATGGTGGCGCCGCAGATCATGGAGCCTGTGTGCCCGATATAGGCAGCCGCCCCCAGTTCGCCAACATTGCGGGGCGACAGAAAATGTTCTTTGATCGGTGCACCTAGTTCCATTTTGACTTTACAGCAGGCTAGTTTGGGCCTTGCTTGTTTGTCAAAGAGCCCGCTATCAGCTAGGCTTCCTTGGACACTACTATGACTCAAATAACAGAACTTTTAGTCCTCGATGCCCTGCGTCAAATCAAGGATCCCGATCTACACAAAGACATCGTCACACTGGGCTTTATCCGCGACCTGAAAATCAACGCGGGCGCAGTTTCGTTCCGGATTGTGCTGACAACCCCCGCCTGCCCGGTAAAGGCTGAGATGGAAAACGCTGCCAAAGAATTAGTGGGCGGTTTGCCGGGGGTCACTTCGGTGCAGGTGACCATGGACGCAGAGGTACCGAAGGGGCGCGGCATTGGAGACAAGATTTCCGTGCCTGGCGTGCGCAACATTATCGCTGTCTCTTCGGGAAAGGGTGGGGTTGGCAAATCAACCGTGGCTGTGAATCTGGCCGTATCTCTGGCCCAGGACGGCGCACGCGTGGGCTTGATGGACATGGATGTGTACGGGCCAAACGTACCGATGATGCTCGGTGTGAGCGATGCGCGTCCGGAGCTAGACGGAAATAAGCTCATTCCGATCGAAGCTTACGGAGTGCGCCTGATGTCGATGGCTGTGCTGCAGCCGGGCGATAAGCCGATGATCGTGCGCGGACCGATACTCCACGGTCTCGTGAAACAGTTTCTGACAGATGTGAAGTGGGGCGAGCTGGATTACTTGATTGTGGACATGCCCCCGGGAACGGGAGACGTGCAGCTCTCGCTCGCGCAATTGGTGCCCGTGCAGGGTGCGGTGCTGGTCACCACGCCACAGGATGTCTCGGTCGCCGATGTGCGGCGGGCCCTGCGCATGTTCGAGACTGTGGCGATACCGGTCCTCGGCGTAGTCGAAAATATGAGTTATTTTATCGCCCCGGATACGGGCAATCGTTATGACATTTTCGGCGAAGGCGGCGGCCAAAAGCTCGCTGAAGCCTACGGCGTGCCCTTTTTAGGCGCCGTTCCTCTCGGCATCGAAGTCCGGGAAGGCGGTGACAATGGGATCCCAGTCGTCGTCAGCCAGCCAGAATCACCGCAATCACTGGCATTCCGGCACGTTGCTGAAGAAGTCGCGCGCCAGGTATCGATCGAAGCGATGAAACCTGAGCTTGTTGTTTTGGGCAAAGGTCAGTAAGATTTGTGCTTGTTCTTTGATCCTCGTCCTTTCAGGTTTGCTGGAAGCTTCGCTTACTGCAAAAGATAGAACTCAGAGTACGAGAGTCAGATGGATTTTTAGTTCGAGATTTCAAGGAGAGCAGATCAATATGTCAGCCAACACCAGCACCACCACTGAAGCGCCCGGCGTCGTTACCTCAGCCCCAACTGTAACTTTACACGTTACTGACCCGGCAGTAGTAGAAATCAAAAAATTCATGGCCAGCGAAGAAGGCCTGCCGGAAACCAGTGGTTTGCGCGTGCGCGTTGTCCCGGGCGGCTGCTCAGGTTTTCAATACAGCTTAAACATTGAAGAAGATTCGCGTCAGGGCGACTTCGTTTTGAACGAGAAGGGCGTGCGCCTGTTCGTGGATATGTTCAGCGCCCAGTACTTGAATGGCGTACAAATTGACTACGTAACCGGCGTAATGGGCTCCGGCTTTACCTTCACCAATCCGAATGCCACCGGCAGCTGCGGCTGCGGAACTTCGTTTACTGCATAGGTAGTCAGAGAGAGACGCGCGCGCAGTCTCTGACAGAAAGTCGCGAACGCTCATTTGCAAAAGCTCGGTTAACGGTCTCTCAGAGCCGTCCCGAGCTTTTTCGCGTTAGGGCTGAGCGTGTGGGCGCCACTGAGAGTCAGTCACCGGGAAGTGCGGCATTTTTGCGCGCGTCGCAGCAACGCGATGAGGTTAATTCAAGCCAATAGCCCCAACGAGATCACACTCGCGCGGCAACTGTTTGAGGAGTACGCGTCGTGGATCGAAATCAGCCTCTGCTTCCAGCATTTTGACAGGGAACTCGCCGGTCTGCCGGGTGACTATGCGCCACCGAATGGGCGATTGTTGTTGGCGCTCAAAAACGATCACCTGGCTGGTTGCGTCGCCTTGCGCCCGTTACCCGACCAAGCCTGCGAGATGAAACGGCTTTACGTGCGACCGGAATTTCGGGGCCAGGGCCTGGGACGTACTTTGGTCGCAGCGATCATAGGAGAGGCCAAAGCCATCGGTTACGAAAGAATGCGACTGGACACTTTGCCGGGAAAGATGGACCAGGCTCTGGCGATCTATCGAACACAAGGAACTTGCGCAGCTACCTGGGGGCCGAACCTGGGGGCCGCTACTTGCTGAACGCCGGCGGTTATGACAAATTCATAGCGTTTTAAAAACCAATTTTTTCGGGGTAATTACAATATGGCTACTATCACGGCGGAAACCGCCAGTGGATCGCAGACCTTTGACGCGCTTGAGGGTAAGAAGCTTGTACTGGCGATAGAGGATGCGGGCATAGATATCCTGCACCGTTGTGGAGGCAATGCCCGCTGCACTACCTGCCGCGTAGAAGTACTTTCAGGCGATCCGGGTGAAATGGGCGAACTTGAGCGCTCGCGCCTGGCAGTTGAAACCGGACTTGCTGAAAACGTCCGTCTTTCGTGTCAGCTGCAGGTGAAAGACAACCTCTCAATTAGAGTCGTTAATCAAGCCAGTGTGCGCGGCATGGATGCAGGACCGCGACCATTGGATTAAAGAAGGTCTTTTGGTCTTAGGTCTTAGGTCTTAGGTCTTAGGTCTTTGGTCTTAGGTCTTTGGTCTTTGGATCTTCACGCAAAGCATTTAGACAGAACAATGGCCAAAAACCCAAGACCAAAGCCCTAAGACCAAAGCCCCAACCCCCTAATTGCTTCCCACCCCATTTTGGGTGTAATCTTCGCGGCGTAATTCAACTTGCCACGCCTGCTTAATTCAAAGTCTCGGAGGACCTATGTCAATTGCTCATGATCTCCCCGTCAGTTTGTCGATGCTGCAGGACATGTTTCATGCGCCAAGCACTGAGGCGCTGCTCCGGATCGTCTTTCGCTGGGCACATTTTGTCGCAGGCATCACCTGGATTGGTTTGCTCTACTTTTTCAACCTGGTGAATGTTCCCTTTCAGAAGGGGATCGATGCAGACACCAAGAAAAAAGTGAACCCCGACTTGCTGGGACGAGCGCTGTGGTACTTCCGCTGGGGCGCGGTCATAACCGTGCTCGCGGGCCTGGCCTACTTTGCCATGTACACGCTTAAGGGCGATGTCGCCAATGCTAATAACCTGGGTGGCGGCCATATCAGCCTGGGCTATGTACTGGTTGCCTGGCTTACTTATCCAATCTTTTTGTTCATCGTTGAATTCCTGCTCATCAAAAAGATGCCCGCGCTAATCAAAGATGGGCGCGTGTTCGCGGTAGTGATGTTCATTCTGGTTGCCATAGTCAGCTGGGGACTGGTGAAATTCTTTGGCAGTATCCTGACAGTCGGCGCCGAAAGTTGGGCCAGCAACAAGACCTATTCGATCGGCATCGGAGGCGCGTATGGCGTTGTCATGATGCTGAATGTGTGGGGCATTATTTGGCCAAACAATAAAAGAATTATCGCAGCCACCGCCGGCACCGGCCCGGCTGCGCCCCCGGAACTGGCCCGCCAGGCCTTTGTGGCCTCGAGAACAAACGCCTGGCTTTCGTTGCCCCTGCTGCTGTTTATGGCCGCAGCGCACGGCGACTGGGTGATGTTCGGCAAAAACTAAAGCACCTGGGCAGAAGGCAGGAAGAACTGGGAGTTCCTGCCTTCTGCTTTCTGCCTTCTGCCTTCTGCCTTCCCTTTTCTCGCCTTCGCCACACTAAATCTCGATTCTCTCAACCGATTCAACACACTTCGGGAAAACAATTCACCATCCCCAGTTGAATGATCCTGAAACGATAGACTGCGGCAACACGGAGGCAGGAATAATGAATACGATCGGATCCTACAAACCGAGAGATTTTAACCTGAGCGCACTTAAAGGCATTTCCGACGAGACACTGGAGATGCACTTCAAGCTGTATCAGGGCTATGTAAAAGAGACCAATAACCTGAGCGAAAAGATTTCGGCCTTTATTCAGGACGGCAAAGTCGATCAGGATGAGATGCCCGCTTATTCTGAACTGACTCGCCGGCTGGGCTTTGAGTATAACGGGATGGTCTTACACGAATATTACTTTGAGAACCTGAAAACGGGCGGCGGCAACGGCGACCCCGAGCAGAATTCAAACTTCCTGAAAGCCGCTCAGTCCAGCTTCGGCAGCTACGACATTTGGAAAGCTGATTTTGTTGGCATCGGCAAGATGCGCGGCGTGGGTTGGGCCATCTGTTACGAGAATCCAGCCAACGGACGTTTGTCGAACCACTGGATCACCCTGCATGAGACCGGAAACGTCGCAGGTTTCAATCCCATCCTGGTAATGGACGTCTGGGAACATGCTTACCTGCTCGATTACAAACCTGCGGAGCGCCCAAAGTACATCGAAGCGTTTTTCTCTAATATCGACTGGACGGCCGTCGAGCAGCGCGTTAAAGGAAGCAGCGCAAGACGCGCCGGCGCGTAGTCAACTACAGCCCGGACTGCAGTCTGTGGTTCGCAAAGACAAAATCGCAGACTGCAGGGTTACCTTTCAGGATTTCTTCCACCCTCCGAACTGAAAGTCTGTGCAGCTCATTGGGTCTGGCGCCGCAGTCGGGTTAAACTTCGCGCACATCCAGTTTCAATTTCAAATTTTTGACCCGGAGGGACTATGCGCCGACCGAAACAACTTTCACTCTTCTGCTTGATGACCTCGTTGATTTGGCTTGCGGCCTGTGGCGGAACCAATAGCGAGAACCAAAACACCACAGCGACAACGCCGGTCACACCACCGCAAACGCAGGTTCTGAAAGTGACCACCCGGCCCCAGGCAATCATGGATCTAATGAAAACCCGTGGTGAGCAGGACGAGGCCAAGCCGATCGTAAAGATAGTCTCGCCGGCGAATAACTCCACTATCAGCGGTGCCACTGTCGCCGTAAAGTTGAGTCTCACCGGTGATCTTAAGGGTTATATGCCGCACAAAGACCCGGCCACGGGAAAAGGAAATCACATCCACGTGATCCTCGACAATCAACCCTACGAAGCCTACTACGAGCTGGGGCGGCCTTTCGAACTGCGTAATGTCGTCGCCGGCAAACACACTTTGCGGGTATTTCCCTCCAGGCCCTGGCACGAAAGCTTCAAAGGCGAAGGCGCATTTCAGCTAGCCGTCTTCACGGTCAAGGGCGGCGGAGACGCCTCCAAACCGACTACTACGAACTCGGGACAAACCGTGGCGACCAACAAAGCAACCCCGGCCGGATCACCGCAGCCTCCACCCGAGGGCAAGGACATGCCTGCCAGTTCTGCGGGCGAGGTAGCTGCAAGCAAACCTTTGCTTACCTACAGTCGCCCCAAGGGTGAATACAAGGGCGTCGACGCCGATCCCATCATGATTGATTTCTGGCTTTCAAACGCAAAGCTGAAGGACGATGGGGGCGAATATCGCGTCCGCTATATTGTCGATAACGATGAGCCACGCTTCATCGATAAGTGGGAACCAATCTGGTTGTCGGGTTGGATCAGCGGCAAACATACCGTGCGCCTCGAACTGTTGGACAAGGATGGCAAGCCGGTTGATAACGGCGGCTACAACACGACCAGCAGAGAGATAACGGTGGTGCGTTAACCCGCCGTACGAAATCATTTGGGGGTGCACAGCGAAAGGTCAGCTGAGCCACCCCCATTAGAACGTTTTTGATTACTGCTTGTTGCTCGGGGTGGCGGTCGTAGAAGGTTTGGGGGCTGCAGCTTTAGCCTTCTTCCGTCCGCCCTTCAACTCAACGAGAATTACCTCAAAAGGCTCGTCCCCAAGATTCTCCGGCAAATGAGCCTGAGCGGGGGTCCAGGCGACAGTTCCGGCTTTCGCAGGCCGATCTTCTGTTTTGCCGTTGGGAAAAGTGAATCGCACATTTGAGTCGGTTTGAAATATGGCAACGGCCGCGGGATGCCAGTGCATGACCGACTTCTCATGAGGACCGTACTTTACGCGAAGGACCCGTACCCGCGCGTTCTCAAACTCGACGGTGTAATGCTTTGAATCCACTTTTGTGGGATTCTGGGCCAGGGCGCACGGAGCTATCGCCAGCAACAGGATCAGGAAAAACAATAATCTGGACATATTTGAGTCTCCTCTGTCGTGCTATTAGAAGTGGTGACAAGCAGCGTGCTTCTAATACACCTGAGTGGCCAAGTCAAATTTTTCGCGTGCATCGCACCTTTGAATCACAAGAAGTCGAACGATTTGCGGCATTAGCCGGCGAAGCCGCACTCTGTGTTCGCTGTCCCTCAATGTGCCAAAAGGCCGCGGTGCTGAGCGACCTGAATGGCCCGCTCAACGCGCGCATCATGTTTATTGGCGAAGCACCAGGTCGTAAGGGGGCGGATCGTACCAGGATCCCATTTTCCGGCGATCAGTCAGGAACGAATTTCGATCGCTTTGTGGGTTCGATCGGCCTGCGGCGGGATCAGATTTTCATTACCAGCGCGGCGCTTTGTAATCCGCAGACAGCCTCCGGTGCAAATCGAAAACCCACGCAACAAGAACTGGCGAACTGTTCCGGGTTTCTCCACCGGGCAATTGACCTGATAGATCCGGCGGTCATCGTCACTCTCGGATCGGTCGCGCTTGATGCATTACGACGCATTCACTATCATTCATTCACTCTCAAGGCAGCGGCCGGCCAAATTGTTGAGTGGAACGGGCGAACACTGGTTCCGATTTATCATCCCAGTCCGCAGGTCCTGGCTTCGCATCGCCGCGAGGCGGACCAGTTGCATGACTACAAAGTAGTGGCCCGGGCGTTTGCGCTAAAAGTGGGAGAAGTCAGCACGATCTGACTGCGAACAAGGCTAAGAGAAACGGAAGTTAAACTGTAGAAAGACCAGAACGCGGCTGGCCTCCTCTTTATTTACCTAATGACCACTGAAGCAATTCCGGAAAAAATAATCAACCTCTCGCCGCTTGATGAAGTACATCGTCAATCCGGCGCAACTATGGCAGAGCGTGAAGGCTGGTCGGTACCAACCTCCTATGGCGATCCTCTATTCGAATATGCAGCCATTCGTGAGCGGGGCGCGGGTCTGAGTGATCTGTCATGCCGCGGACGACTGCTGGTTACCGGCACGGAAGCCGTGCAGTTTTTGAACGGTCTGGTCACCAACGATATGAAAACCCTCGCCGTAAACCATTGGATGCCGGCGGTGTTTTCTAATGCCCAGGGGCGGATGCTGGCAAGCGTACGCGTGATTCATCAGGCTGCCACAGCTGAAGGCGCCGCGGGCTTTCTGATCGACACGGAGCCCGCCACCCATCATCAGGTGCTCAATACCATTCAACGGTTTACCCTCGCCGGCGATTTCCATGTGACCGACCTCACCACGCAGACTGCCTTGCTTTCAGTGGCGGGTACCGGCGCCGCCGCGCTGCTAAGCGGCCTCTGCGGAAACCAGGTTCTCGAGCTCGCACCACATCAGTGCGCAGCCCTGAACTGGAACCTCTCTTTATTGACCATCATCCGGGCTGCGGGAGCGGCAACAGACGTATTCGATCTGATCGTTGAAATAAAATCAGCCACTGAGCTTTGGAAAAATTTGGCTGCAGCGGGTGCGCAGCCGGTGGGCTTTGAGGCCCTGGAAATCCTGCGCGTTGAGGCCGGCCAGCCGCGTTTCGGCATCGATATGGATGAAACCAATGTTGTCTCAGAAACCGGTTTGGATGGTGCGATCAGTTTCACCAAAGGCTGTTACATCGGACAGGAGATTATTGCGCGCATCAAGTATCGCGGCCACGTCGCCAGGAAACTCTCCGGCCTGCTGCTGGCTCGTGCAGCAGAAATTGAGGGCCGGGCGAAGATTATTTCTGTGGATGGAAAAGAGGTCGGCCACCTGACGTCGATTACCTATTCACCACATTTGGGCACTACGATCGCGCTCGGCTATGTCAAGTATGACTATCTCGCGCCGGGGACGGAAGTGACGATCGGCGGGGGCGCAGAAGTTGTACCGGCCATGATTGTAGAATTACCGTTTGTGCGAGGCGGCGAATGAAATAGGCTGGGAACTATGGAAGAAACCGAAGAAGTTACTGCGCGCGGGCCCCGCGACCTTGATTTCGCGCAAGCGCAACTCGCCTACTCAATCATTGAGTCCCTGCTTGAGCATACCAGCGTCCTCAGCGACCTGATTGCGCTGATGGCCCAGACTCTCGACGAAGACACCACCAGGGCTCTGACCCAAACTCCCGTCTGGACTGCATATCTTGATAGCCGCCGAGCCCTGGAGCAGACTCGCGCAAATGTTGAGAAATTTACTGAGGCAATGAAACGGCTCGACGAGGGAACGGCTGAGGTCCAATTAGAAACCTGAAGCCACCCCTCAGACGCGGCAGACGATGAGATTAAATATTCCGAGCAGACGCTTTTCAACTCGCAGTACTTCGAGCCCGGCTGCCCTCGCGGTTTCCGCGGTACGACGATTGAAATGATCGGCAAACAGCTTCGTAGTAAAAAAACTGATCAGATCGAATAATGGACCAAGCAGCCCCGCAGGTCGCACGTGTTCAAGCAACACAATCGTCCCGCCAGGTTTTATTACGCGGCGCAGTTCCGCAAAGGCTGCAGCCGGTGAAATAACTGAGCAGAATACAAGTGTGGCGAAGGCGGCCTGGAACGAATTGGCTTTGAATGGCAGGTTCTCCGCCTCGCTTTGCACCAGATTCATTCCGGCCGGTTTTTGTTTGCGGCGCGCAATCTTCAGCATCTCGCAACTGAGTTCGCTGGCCACGCCATGGGCGCCGCGCGGATAGAAGCGAAAATTAAGACCCGTACCGGCGCCCACTTCCAAAATGCAACTGTCGGCCGGCAGTTGTCCCAGCGCCTCGGCCCGCCAGCGCTCGAGGAACCAACGATCGAGCGGACGAATCGCCGCTTCATAATGCGACGCCAGATCATCGTAAACTGCTCTGGTCATTTGTGACCACGCCGCACGCATCCTGCGTGCTTCAACCCGCGCAAGGCCCATTATAAGAATCGAAATCCTCTTTAGCCCTGGCACGCTGGAAGCGTGCGGTTCCAGGGGCCTACCGGATCATCATAATCACCTGTCGCTGGCGTCCACCGTCGAATTCACAGAGAAAGATCCCCTGCCATCTTCCCAACAAGAGCTTGCCTTCCGTGAAAGGCACAGTGACAGAGGAGCCAACCAGACTCGCCTTCAGGTGCGCATCTGAATTCTCTTCCCCGTGGCGAAAGTCCATGCCGTGCTGCGGCACAAGGGTTCGCAACGCATGCAACATGTCACGTGGTACGTCGGGGTCTGCGTTCTCATTTATTGTCAACCCCGCAGTCGTGTGCTGAACATAGAGAACGGCTACGCCCTCCCCCACCTTGGCATCCGTCAACGCTTGTTGCACGTCGTTACTGATCTCAATCAGCTCTTCTCTTTGTTTTGAGCGAATTTTCAGAACCTTCATTTGCTGGATTGTAGCGCAAGTTGGGGACAAGTGGGCCCTCCCACCCCAACTCATAAGTGTTGCTGTTATACTGCCGCTCGTGTTGATAGATGATTTCGCCCCCACCTGGGACGCGTCAGAAGTACACCAGATTGAGATCAGGCGAGAGGCCGCTTTCGTTTATAAGCAACTTTGGCAGGCCGACCTGGCCGGCTCGCCGTTAATCAAACTGTTGCTGGCCTTAAGATCCTTGCCTGCGCTGTTATTGCATCCGGCTTCAATCAACCTCAGGCTTGTGCGCAGCTGGCGCCGATCGATCAGGATGCCGGACCTGATTGCGGCAGGTTTCGCGCAGCTCGCAGAAGTGCCCGGCCGAGAGTTGGTGCTGGGTATTGCCGGGCGATTTTGGCGGCCTGCAGGCAATGTCTCAACCTCTAATGAAAGCAATTTCCATGGACCTGTCCCGCACGGATTGGCCCGTGCTGTTTGGAACTTTCATGTAGCACCGTCCGGCATTGGGCGCACGATCCTATCCACTGAGACGAGAATCATCGCGGGCGACACGAGCAGCCGAGCGAAGTTCCGACTCTATTGGTTTTTCGTCGCGCCTTTCAGCGGCTTGATTCGGCGTATGATGCTAAACGCCGTTAGGCGGCGATGCGAGGCGAAGCAGTAACCGGGAATCCGGACAGCAGCAAGCGCTGGTATGCTATTCAGTCAATCCGGCTCTTTGCCATTGCGGCAAAGCGTTATTGACCAGGATGAGTGGCTATTGCTAATGGAATTGAACTCCAATGCAAAATGAACTGATACCTGGTCCATAGCTTTCTTGCGTGGCCCGAGCCCTTTTGCTATATTCCGACTAGCATAATTCTCTTAGTACAAATAACCGGCGAAGCCCAGGCTTCACCATTTCAGAAAGGATCCCACCATGGGAAATGACAACGACAACATCTCAGCACGTCTAACTTACCTCTTGATCGGTGGCGGTATCGGAGCGATTCTCGCCCTTTTATTCGCGCCAAAATCGGGGCAGGAATTGCGCGGCGACATTGCCGATGCCACTCGTAAAGGCATTGACAAATCACGCGAAGCGGCCCAGGAATTGGGTCAGCGGGCCGGGGAATACTATGAAGTTACGCGCGACCGCGCGGCAGAGCTCTATTCCACTGCGACTGACAAGGTAACTGACGTAACCCAGAAAGCGCGCGAAGCCGCCGCCGGCCAGCTCGGAACCGTCTCTGCCGCCATCGAAGCGGGCAAGAAAGCCTATCAGGAAGAGAAGCGAAAGACTGAGCTTTCAGGCCGCATTGAAGCTGCACCAAACTACAACGAGAAGAGCAGCTAATTATCCGAAGTCGTACCTGGCGGTTCACTCGACCATGACCCCGCTTGCGTTTCAGCTGAATACGAACGACCCGGCCTTTTGGGTGCTGGTGGTAGTGGCTGTTTCATTCTTCGCCATCGCCATCGCCATGATCTTCATGGCGATGTACGTCAGTCGCGCGGTCAAGGCGGTGAATCGTTTGGAACAGAGGCTGGAACCGCTTATCGATAGACTTACGGTTGTCGGCGAACAGAGCAAGCACATTGCCGTCCAGGGCAAGGAGATCGCGGAACAGTTCAATGCTGTTGCCGGTCACCTGTCGACGGCTACCATGCATGTCTCCGAATCGCTGGCGATCATCAAGACCGAAGTGGCCGAGCTCAAGGAGATAGTCAGCCATACTGCCGGCGAAGCGCGCGATAAGGTCGACCTGGTGAGCCTGACGATAGATCGCACGCACCGCCAGGTAACGACCACCACGGATTTTATTCAGGAGAAGGTGATCGAACCGGCGCGTGAACTTGCGGCGATTATGTCGGGCGTCCGCAGGGCGCTCGAAGTCCTGCTGGCGCCCGCCCCCAAGCCCATCAACACAATCTACGGAGAAGATGAGATGTTCATCGGTTAGCTGCCGCCAAAACATCAGGGCGTTCCTGGAAACCCGAACCATCGCCTCCCGTGAGCTGCTGGTTCGGGTTTTTGCTTCAATTTGATTTGTTGGGGCGACTCAGCCGGTCCTCGCGCCGGCAGGCCATTTTTGGCGGGCATGGCAGTCAACTGTTACTATTTCCAAAACCAATACGCCTATGTCATCAACGGAAACAACACTCGACCTAAAGAAGACAATCAATCTCCCGCGCACTGGTTTTTCGCAGAAGGCCAACCTGGCACAGAACGAACCTGCCCGTCTCAGGAAGTGGGAGGAGATGGATCTCTATCAGCTGATCCGGCGCTCCCGCGCAGGCGCCGAGAAGTTCATCCTTCATGATGGCCCGCCTTATGCCAATGCCGATATTCATCTCGGCACGGCAATGAACAAGATCCTGAAGGACTTTATCGTCAAATCGCGCACGATGATGGGCTACGACGCGCCATACGTGCCCGGCTATGACTGTCATGGGCTGCCGATTGAGTTGTATGTCGATCGTAAGCTCGGCGCGAAGAAAGCGAACATGCCGCCGGTCAGCATCCGCCGCGCTTGTCGCGAGCATGCAGCCGCGGCGCTGAAGAACCAAACCCGTGACTTCAAGCGACTGGGAATCCTGGGCGATTGGGACCATCCCTATCTCACCATGTCCAATCACTACGAAGCCGAAACCGCGCGGATGTTCGGGCGGTTTGTCGAACGTGGCTACGTTTATAAGGGATCGCGTCCGGTCTACTGGTGTATTCACGATCAGACTGCGCTGGCTGAAGCCGAAGTCGAGTACGATCAGCACTCGAGCCCTTCGGTTTACGTCAAGTTCCCTTTACAGAGCGATCCGGCCTTGATCGACCCGGCGCTGGCGGGACGAAAGGTTTTCGCGCTTATCTGGACCACCACGCCCTGGACCTTGCCGGCCAATCTGGGCATTGCTGTCCATCCTGACTTTGAATACTCCGCCTTTGAGCATGGCGATGAAGTCCTGCTTGTCGCCAGTGAGCTATTGGAGGCCGTAGCTGCTAAATGCGATCTGGGACAGCGCGATAGTGACGGCGGTCGTTTGCAGCCAAAGGTGCTGGCGCGCTTTAGCGGGGCGAAACTGGATCGCCTGAAATGCCGGCACGCCTGGCTTGAGCGGACCTCGCTCTTAATGGCCGGCGAACACGTCACCCTGGGGGGCGAAGCCGATGCCGAAACCGAACTCGACGTCAGCGAAGCACGTGACAAGAAGTCCACCGGAAAGGCGGGCACGGGGTTGGTACATACTGCTCCTGGTCACGGTCACGATGACTTCGTCATCGGCAAACGCTACGGCCTGGATATCTACTGTCCGGTCGATAATGCCGGCCGGTTCACGCCCGAGGTGGAGTACTTTGCCGGTCTCAGCGTCTTCGAAGCAAATCCGAAGATTGTCGCCTTCATGCACGAGCGCGGCGCACTTTTATTCACGGAACAATACGAACACCGCTATCCGCACTGTTGGCGCTGCAAGAACCCGGTGATCTTTCGCGCCACCCCGCAGTGGTTTATTTCCATGGACAAAGCGGGCGGCGAAATCGTCGAAAAGGACGAAGACGGTCGCGACCTCAGTAATTTTACCGAGAACTTCACTGACGACAGTCATCTTGGATTGCGTGAAGCTGCGCTGCGCGAAGTTGAACGGGTCGAGTGGCTGCCGTCATGGGGACGGGACCGCATGCGCAACATGTTTAAGGGCCGCCCCGATTGGTGCGTCTCACGACAACGCGTCTGGGGTGTTTCCATCCCTGTCTTTTATTGCGCCAGTTGTACCGAAGCTGTAGCGGATCCTGCCGTTATCAATCGCGTGGCCGACTTCTTTGAAAAGGAGTCGGCGGACGCCTGGTATATCCGTCCGGCGCAGGAACTTTTACCGGATGGCTACAAATGCCGGAAGTGCGGCGCAGCTGAGTGGATCAAAGAGACGGACATCCTCGACGTCTGGTTCGACAGCGGGGTCTCTTCAATTGCCGTGCTCGAGCATCGGGCAGAGCTGCGCTGGCCGGCCGATGTCTACATCGAAGGAGGTGACCAGTTTCGCGGTTGGTTCAATTCCTCACTGATGGTGGGACTGGCGATTCACGACGAGGCCCCTTACAAGACCGTCCTGACTCATGGCTGGACGCTCGATGCGCAGGGGCGAGCCATGCACAAGTCCCTGGGTAACGCAGTGGCTCCTGACGAAGTAATTAAGGAAGCAGGCGCTGAGATCGTGCGCTTGTGGTCGGCGTACTCCAACTATTTTGAAGACATGCGCTGTTCCGCAGAAATTCTGCAGCGCGTTACTGATGGCTATCGCAAGCTGCGCAACACGGCGCGGTTTGCGCTCGGGAGCCTGGATGGATTTGAGCCGGCCCGCGATACGGTCGCGGCGGAAGATTTGCTCGAGGTTGATCGCTGGGCCCTGGCGGAACTTGATGAAGTGATCGCTAAAGTGCGGGCGGCTTATGACGCGTACGAATTTCATTCCGTGTATCACATTCTTTATGACTTTTGTACGGTGACTCTTTCCGCGCGCTACTTTGACATTATCAAGGACCGCCTCTATACGTTTGCGCCGCGCAATCCGGAACGCCGCTCGGCTCAGACGGCCCTCTATCGGATTGCCGATGCGCTGTCACGGATGCTGGCGCCCCTGCTGGTTTTCACGGCTGATGAGATTTGGGAGAACCTGCCGTTGCCGGCAGACGGCGAGCGATTGGCATCGGTGCACCTGGCGATATTTCCCACCTCCGGCGGCGGGGCCGCGTCCCGGCTTGCGGCCAGTTGGAAGCGTGTGTTTGAAGTGCGTGATCAGGTGCTGAGCGCACTGGAAGAGGCCAGGGTGGCGAAAGTGATCGGCAGTTCCCTGGAAGCCCGCGTCGAGTTGAAGGCAAACGGAGAAACTTACGAATTGCTGCAACGCTATGAAAAGGATTTACGCTACGTGTTCATAGTCTCGCAGGTAACGCTGGTAAAAACGGACGGAGCCGCGGACGAGATCCAGGCGAACGTCGCCCGTGCCGCAGGTCAGAAGTGTGAGCGCTGCTGGAATTATTCAACTCGCGTCGGCCAGTCGGCTCGCTTCAGCACCGTGTGTGAGCGATGCGTGGCGGCGCTTACGGAGATTGAGGCTGAGGCTGCGCTTACTCGGCCGGGACCTTTGGGTTAAGACTCTCCGGCCTGAGGTGCTTTAAGCTTGTGCCCCAACGGATGATCAGGACATCTTTATGCGCTTCACCCGACGCCGGCCTGGCCCAGGGCTTAATCCGATGAGCGATGCTCGCACAGAATCAACTCCCGCTACGCGCCTTGGATGGCGCGCTGGTTATCTTCTGGCGGCCTTCGGCATCTACCTGACGGATCAAGTGAGCAAGACCTGGGCCGTGCGAAGTCTGCGTCCAACCGGGGAGTTGACCATCTTCCACAGTTTCCTGGATTTCGTTTACACGGAAAACACTGGCATTGCCTTTGGCCAACTGCAGCGCACCGGAGTCCTCGGTCGCTGGTTTCTGGTTGGTTTGGCGGCAACCGCAGGCGCTACGGTGTTGGTGTTCTTTTTACGCACGCCACGCGATGATGACCGCGTCCTCGGTGCTTGTGCTCTGCTGCTCGCAGGCATCGCGGGTAACCTGACGGACCGCATTCGCTTTGGCTTTGTAATTGATTTTATTCTCCTGCACGCAGGCTCGTATCATTGGCCGACTTTTAACGTCGCGGACGCAAGTATTTGTCTGGGCGCGCTGTTGCTGGCAATCGATTTGCTTCTGGGCGGCAGGAAGAAGGAAATGGTCGTCAGTAGTAGCCAGTAGCCGGTGGTCAGTGGTCAGTGGTCAGAATATGAAAGAGACGATTACTGCGATCTCATGTTTACAAAAAAGGTTTTTTCAACTGCGGTGGCAATTTTGACCAGCGTTGTTGTCCTGCAGCTCAGCCTGGCGCAGGGAGGATCATCAGCAAGAGCCGCAGCGGACAAAGCATGGCCGGCATTCTTTAGCTCTTTTCGCACTGCTGTCAGAAATAAGGACAGGGAAGCGCTTAAAAAGATGATGGTGCGAGATTTTTTCTTTTCCGGCGGCGGTGACGACAATCAGGACGGCGACACGCGTGACTTAGCGTTAAAGTTTCTCGACGATCAGCAGGTCAACGGCTGGCGACAGTTCGAGTTGACGCTGGCCAAAGGGGCGGTTTCCAGTCCGCCTAACCCAAACAGCGGCGGCAAAAAGTATTTCAGTCGCGTAGCTCCGCCGGCTGCTCGCCGGACCAGAAACCTGGCCACAGCTCCACCATGGATTGCCGTCTTTGAATTTCGTGACGGGCGCTGGTACTGCTCGTCCTTTAGTGAGTGTTGTGATTAATAGAGTCAGTTGTCAGTAGTCAGTGGTCAGTTGTCAGTAGTCAGTTGTGTGCGTTGGATAGAGTCTGGTACCAAGCTTCGGGCTTGGGGCTATTACATAGTTACGACCGACCGACTACCGACAACTAGCTACTAACAACTGACTACCAACAACTGACTACTGACTACTGACTACTAACAACTGACCACTAACAACTGACTACTAACAAACTAACAACTGACTTTCTCCACTATGCATCCAGAACTTTTCCGCATCGGCAGCTTTCCGGTTCACACCTATGGTGTCTTCCTGGCGCTGGCTTTTCTTGGAGCGATATTGGTCACCGCCCGCCTGGGGAGTCGCGATGGGTTGCCGCGGGAGCGCATCTACGATCTCTGCCTCTGGATGCTATTGGCGTCCCTGCTCGGCTCAAAGTTGCTGATGCTCTTTACGGAACCCGAGTATCGCGGTAATCCGCTGGCGTTGCTTTCGCTGGATTTCCTGCGCTCCGGCGGAGTTTTTTATGGGGGTCTGATTGGGGCCGTAGTCACCGGTTACTTCCTGATGCGCCACTATCGGCTACCCTGGTGGAAAACCGCTGACGCCTGCGCTCCCGGCATTGCCCTCGGCAATGTCCTCGGACGCTTGGGCTGTTTCTCGGCGGGTTGCTGCTGGGGCAAGCCCACCGCAGCACCATGGGGTGTGCGCTTCACCGAACTCGCGCATGAGATTACCGGCGTGCCTACTGGTGTAGCGCTCCATCCGACCCAGTTGTACGAGTCACTTTCGATGCTGGTTGTTTTTGGATTCCTGCTGTGGCTGCATCGCCATCGCCGTTTCAGCGGACAGGTCATTCTTACTTATGCGTTGCTCTATGCCGCAATTCGTTTTGTAATCGAATTCTTTCGCGACGATCCGCGCGGCGATATTCTGGGCCTGACCACCCTAACGGGTCTTTCGACCTCGCAGCTGATTGGATTGGTTGTGGGCCTGGCGGCGCTCATCACCTTAATCAAGCGCTGGCGCAATGCGGAGGCAATCAAAAAAACAGATGCGCGGCTGGCTTCCAACGCAGCGCGCGCGTAAGCACTCCACAAACTCCAGTACGTCGCCGATTGAATTGACTAATTCTCTGACAAGAAAATCGACAGGTTTTTCGGACACTCCCAAGGACCCCTCAAAATGAAACTTCTACTCGCACTATTCACCCTTTCGCTGCTGCTCATAACTCTGGGCGCAAAACAGCAGCCCGCAACTGAGACCCTGGCCGTCGCCGGCGAAAAACATCTGCGCAACATCAGGCAACTCACTTTTGGCGGCGAGAATGCAGAGGCTTACTTTTCAGCCAACGACAAGCAGTTGATTTTTCAATCAAAACGTGATGGGCGCGAGTGCGATCAGATCTATACGATGAAGAGCGACGGCACCAACTTAAAATTGGTCTCAACGGGCGCTGGCCGCACAACCTGTTCCTATTTTTTCCCCAAAGGTAAGCGCATTCTCTACTCCTCGACGCATCTGGGCGCCAGGCAGTGCCCTCCCAATCCCGATTTTTCGAAGGGCTATGTCTGGGCAATCTATCCTGCCTATGACATTTTCACCGCCCGGCCCGATGGTTCAGACCTCAAGCAACTGACCAACACACCCGGCTACGATGCCGAAAGCACCATTACCAGGGACGGCAAGAAGATTGTCTTCACCTCGATGCGAGATGGCGATCTTGATATTTACACCATGGATGCAAACGGCCGAAATGTGAAGCGGCTGACCAGCGAGCTCGGCTACGACGGCGGCCCGTTCTGGTCTTATGACGGTAGGCAGATTGTGTATCGAGCGCATCACCCGCAAACTGAAAAGAATAAGGCCGATTATTCGGCGCTGCTGAAGAACAATTTAATTCGCCCCACCACCCTCGAGATTTGGGTCATGAATGCCGACGGCTCAAACAAGCGGCAGGTGACCCACAATGGTAAGGCAAACTTCGCCCCCTACTTTTTCCCGGACGGCAAGCGGATCATTTTTGCTTCAAACATGAATGATCCCAAGGGCCGAAATTTTGATCTGTATATGATCAATATCGACGGCACCAACCTGGAGCGAGTAACTTTCAACGATACCTTCGATGGTTTTCCAATGTTTTCGGGGGACGGAAAGAAGCTGGTCTTTGCCTCAAATCGCCACGACCAGACGCAGGGTGACACCAACGTCTTCATTGCCGACTGGGTGGAGTAAATATCAGCCGAGTCCTGCCGCGGGATAAGGAAACCCGGGTGGTGGTGCCGCGGTTTGATTGACGTGCGCGCGGATCGCCGCATCAGAAACCGCATAGCCCCAGTTGATGATCTGTTCCTGCAAGGTACTGTCCAACTTTTTCAAGCGCGTTGCCGTAGCGGCCAGGGCCATGGTTTGCCCGTGCGGGCAAGTCATGGCAGTCGGCAGGCTGTAGTCGAGTATGTTGGTCCTCATCCCCCAATAAGCCCCTTTGCGCAAGCCCAATTGAAATGAACCGATGGCTTGTCTTTTTCTCAAGCTTCCTACCTGGTTGTTGATGATGTTCAAGACTCGATAAACGTGCTCCAACCATTCACTCTTGGGCTGCGGTTCATCGCTGGTAGCGCCCCCGCCATCGCTTATCAGAATAGTGTCATAACTCTTCCAGGAAGTTTCCAGACCCAGGTTGTCATACACGCCGCCGTCCGTGAGCACCACCTCCGAGGTGTAGGGTTCCCGTTGCAGATCTCCTGCGGTTGTAGCATCAAAGTCTGCGGGGTTCAGCTCAAGTGTGGCGGGTGAAAGAAAAGGTGGAAAAGCTGAGGAGGCTGCCACCGCAACTGCAAGCTCCACAGTGGGATTCCTGATCAACCCGACGCGATAGTCGCCCATGAACGGTTTGCTGAAACGCCAGAGGACTTTCGTTTGCACGTTGGTGGCATTGATGACAAAGCGCGGGCCCTGGGCATCGGCAGGTAAATCCTGGAGCGTAGAATTTCCAAATAGATGCTCGCGGTAGGCTTCTGCCACTTCATCGGCGACGCTTCGGCGCGGCAGCAGGATGCCCATTATTATCGATCCCGTATCGATGGTCTTACCGGCCAGCGATCTAATTGGGTTCACCACCAGTTCTTCCAGGTTTGTGGCAATATTGGCGTCGTTAAAAGTCAGTTTGTTCCAATTCAGCCCCAGCGTTCCCGCTGTAATTGAACCGCCCGAGACACTCGAAACCTTTGCCAGACCCTTCATCAGCCCCAGTTCGTTAAGACGCCAAAGCGCTCCCAGATGAAAGAGCATTGCCCGGTAACCGCCCCCTGAGAGGCAGAGCGCCATTCCCGGCTTTGGCTGTGACAAGGGGCGGTCAGAGGGAAGTAGTTCAACTGGGTGAAGGTTCTTCGTAACTTCCTGATCAAGATTCGATTGCGGCATTGGATCCCTCTCTTGCTTGTTAGTGGAGGTGTGCTCCTTGAGGTTGCCGGCGGGATTGCCCCGGTAGTGTGTGAACGCGCGTAGCTTATGACCTGAGAAAGCGGAATGTCAATGGTTGTCCGCGGCTGGTCAGACCCTTCGACAGCGGACGATTTTCCCGCGTGCATGGCGGCCGCCGGCTTCTCGCGCATATCTGTGGTGAAGTACACTGGACTCATTAATTTCGGAAGTCATCGGGTTGCGCCGCGCCAAGAAATACGCACACTCTGAAATTCTGTGAGGAACCTGGAAACATGAACCGCAAACTACTCCATCGCTTCGCACTTTACAGTCTTCTAATAACGGCTCTTTGCGGCCTCGCGCTGGCGCAGCAGACAACGCCAGGAATTACCCCGGATCCAGACCTGCTGCGGCAACATGTGACTTATCTCGCCTCTGACAAATTGGCTGGCCGCCGCACCGGCAGCAGCGGAGCCAGCCTTGCTGCTGACTACATTTCCCGAGAGTTTTCACGCCTTGGCCTGCGTCGCAGCATCGGTGTGGATTTGCCCGGCATGTCAATACTCGAAGCAGATTCTCCGCGGCGCTATCAGCAGGAGTTTCCCTATGTCGCTGGCGTTGAACTCGGAACTAACAATCTGCTGAACCTGAATTCCGGGCGTGCCGAAGACAGGGCGCCGGCAAGGCTGAGCGAGGACTGGATACCGCTTGGCTTTTCCGCGAACGGCAAGATCCGTAAAGCGCCGTATGTGTTTGTCGGCTACGGCATCACCGCTGCGGAACTGAAGTATGACAGTTACGCGGGCCGTGCATTGAAGGGCCTGGTAGCCATCGCGCTGGCCGGCACACCCGATGGTGACAAACCGCATGGTCAGTTTGCACGCTATGAAGAGGTGCGCTGGAAAGCAATTGCGGCGCGGAATGCCGGGGCCAGCGCCCTCCTGGTCATCGCGCGCGCGGAAAACTTGAAAGACGATCGCCTCGCCCGGCTGACTTACGACAATAGCGCGGGAGATGCCGGCTTGCCGGTGGGGGTAATCTCGCAGCAAACTGCCGCGCGGTTGTTTACTCCTTCGAGAGACGTAAGCGAGACCATGAAGACGCTGACTGAAGCGGCCGGCAGTACAGGCCTCAGGATCGCCAGCCTGCAATTCAAAGGAGTAACACTCTCGCTGACCATCGATATCAAGCGGCACGAAGTCACTGCCACGAACGTTGTGGGTATTCTTCCGGGCTCTGACCCGCAGTTGAAAGACGAAATCATCGTGCTGGGCGCACACTACGATCATCTCGGCGAAGGTGGCGAGGGCAGCCTGGCGCCCCGCTCAGGCGATATTCATCACGGCGCTGATGATAACGCTTCCGGTGTAGCGGGCTTGCTTGAACTGGCGCGCATATTTTCCGGGCAGGAGTCACGACCACGCCGTACGCTGGTGTTCATGGCTTTCAGCGGTGAGGAAGAAGGATTACTGGGTTCAAACTACTACGTCAATCATCCACTCATGCCCTTGGCCAACACCATTGCCATGATCAATATGGACATGATTGGCCGGATGAAAGAGAACAAGTTAATCATTGGGGGCATAGGTACGGCTCCGGATTGGCGCGCTTTGGTCGAGAACGCCAATGTCTCAGGCAGCGTCAAAGTCAGCGCGGCGGTTGCCGGCGGCAACGGCGTGGAGGTGACCCAGGCCGCGCATTCGGTGGTTGCCTCGGGTGGCCCAGCCCTGGCGAGTTCCGATTACGGTAAACAATTTCAACTGACGCTCAATGAAGACGGCTTTGGCCCGAGCGACCACTCTTCGTTTTACACTAAGCAAATCCCGGTGCTCTTTTTTTGGACCGGCACGCATGAAGACTATCATAAGCCTTCGGACACAGCAGACAAGATCAACTATGGCGACGAAGCTCGCATCGTCGCGCTGGTAGCACGGATTGTTAACGACGTTGACAAGAGCGATAAGCGTCCAACCTATGCAGTAGCGAAAAGCGATGCCACCGGTCGCGCCACAGGCTTTCGTGTCTATCTCGGCACGATCCCCAACTATAGCGATTCCAACGATGGCTTGTTGCTCGATGGTGTGCGCGACGACTCGCCGGCTGCGAAAGCCGGGCTGAAAGCGGGCGACAGGATCGTCAAGCTCGCCGGCCGCGACGTGCGCAACGTTTATGACTACACCTATGCATTGGGCGAGATGAAAGCCGGACAGGAATACGAAATTGAGGTGCTGCGCGCTGGTGAACGAATGAAACTGAAGCTGATACCAGCAGCCAGGAAATAACCCGGTGAAAGGGTAAGGAGCAGATCGGGCGACCGCGAGGCCGATACCCTGTTACCCCTTTTTACCGGTGCTTAGCGGCAGGCTTTACCAGCGAGGCTCGCGGTCCGAGCCGCGATCGCGATCACGGCCGCCACCACTGTAACCGCGTCCGCCACCTCCACCGTAGCCACCCCGGCCGCCGCCGCCGCCCCCACCCGCGCGTTCAGTGCGCGGCTTGGCTTCATTAACGGTCAGATTGCGGCCGCCCAGATCCTTGCCGTTGAATTGCTCGATCGCTGCTGCTGCCTCCTCTGGCGTCGCCATCTCGACAAAGCCGAAACCGCGTGAGCGTCCCGTATCGCGATCTTCGATTACGGTTGCTGATTCGACCGTCCCCACGCTCGCGAAAGCCTCCCTCAAGTCTTCGCTGGTGGTGCGAAACGACAAATTTCCGACATAAAGTTTCGTAGCCATGCTTAACTAGTCCTCTCCAATCGAGCTCAGGGAGCGTCGATTTCCTATCTGAGAAGCCGGGCGGGATTGGGAATCGCGGATTCTGACCGGAGCCAGCCTTACCTGACGCGAAGCGCGACGTGCCCGATGCCCTCAAAAACTGCGAGAGCCGCTTCTAACCTGGTTGACAACTACCTCACTCTCTCCTCGGCCGAACGTCGTCGCACTACGGTCACGGACAGGCACAGCCGTCATTGCTGTGCGAGAGCAGGAACCTAATGAGCCATAAAGTACAAGACAACTCCGGATTTGCGCAAGAGCCTCGACATCGTTTTCTTCAGGCCTGGTGGGCTCAATTGCTTGCACTCCCGTTATCGCTTATATTGCTCCGTTCCTGAGACGAACTTGCCCTGAAACTTTCCAAAGTGAGGCACTAATATACTTATGTCTGAACCTGTATCAATTACCGTAGCGCACGGTGATGGAATTGGCCCGGAGATCATGGCGGCCACGCTGCATATCCTCGAGCAATCCGGAGCGTCCCTGAAAATCGAAACGATTGAGATTGGTGAGAAGGTTTACCTGGCCGGCAATAGTTCAGGTATCGAAGAGAGTTCCTGGGATTCGCTGCGGCGCACCAAAGTATTTCTCAAAGCCCCCATCACCACACCCCAGGGCGGCGGCTTTAAAAGCCTGAACGTGACAGTGCGCAAGACCCTCGGTCTTTACGCGAATGTTCGCCCCTGTGTTTCCTATCATCCATTCATCGAAACCAAACATCCGAACATGGACGTCGTCATCGTCCGCGAGAACGAAGAAGATGTGTACGGTGGCATTGAGTACCGGCAAACGGATCAGGTAACGCAATGCCTTAAACTTATCTCGCGGCCCGGTTCGGAAAACATCGTGCGCTATGCCTTTGAATATGCGCGCCGCAACAGCCGGAAGAAGGTCACGTGCTTCACAAAAGACAACATCATGAAGATCACAGATGGCCTTTTTCATAAGGTCTTCGACGAGATCGCCAGCCAGTATCCCGAGATCGAAAACGAGCACTGGATCGTGGACATCGGCGCCGCGAAACTCGCGGACACTCCGACTGCGTTTGACTGCATCGTGATGCCCAACCTTTACGGCGACGTCCTTTCGGATGTGGCCGCGCAGATCGCCGGCTCGGTGGGATTGGCGGGCTCAGCAAATATCGGCGGCAAGGTCGCCATGTTTGAAGCCATCCACGGCTCCGCCCCACGACGTGCGGGACAGAATCTGGCGAACCCTTCGGGCCTGCTGCTGGGCGCGGTCATGATGCTGGTCCATATCAACCAGACCGACGCTGCGGAACGAGTGCACAACGCCTGGCTGCGCACGATTGAAGATGGCGTACATACGTATGACATCTACAAAGAAGGTATCAGTAAGGAAAAAGTGGGCACCAAAGAGTTCGCTGAGGCCGTGGTCCAACGACTGGGCCAGGCGCCGCAGATATTGAAGAGCGTTAAGTACCAGAAAGCGGAACCTAAAGCAGCGGTGGAAGCAACCGCAACTGCAGGTCGTAGCAAGGCGAAAAAAGAGTTGGTGGGTGTTGATGTGTTCATCGATTGGGCCAAAGGCTCGGCCAATGAACTGGGCACAGCCATCAGCAGTCTCGACGAAGGCGATCTAAAACTGAGCACGATCAGCAATCGAGGTGTCAAAGTCTGGCCGGGTGGTCATGCAGAAACGTTTTGTTCAGATCACTGGCGCTGTCGCTTTCTGCCGGAGACTGCCGGGCTGACTATCCAACACAGCGTGATCGTCTCACTGCTGAAACGCCTGGGCGAAGCGGGCTACGAATCCATTAAGACTGAAAACCTCTATAACTTTGACGGCGAGCGCGGGTACTCGCTGGATCAGGGAGCCTGAGGAAAAGGCTGAGGATCAGGGACGAAGGCGTAAAGCAGCACCAGTTCACAGGAGAGTCTCGACGTGAAAGCGAAGAAAACAAAGCGAGTCGGAAAAGTAATAAGAGGGTCGGAATCGCCTCTGACCCTTAATCCTTCAAATCTGCCCCTCGTGCTAGTCCTTATGGGCAGCAAATCGGATTGGGAAGTCATGCGTAGCGCCGATCAGGCGCTACAGGATTTTGGCGTAGCCCATGAATGTCGGGTCGTGTCGGCGCATCGTTCACCTGCGCTGGCGGCCCAACTGGCTTCGGGAGCCGAAGCGCGTGGCATCGAAGTAATTATCGCGGCGGCGGGTGGAGCGGCACATCTGGCAGGGGTAATCGCGGCACACACCACCCTCCCAGTGCTGGGTGTTCCCATGAAAAGTGACGCGCTGAACGGGCTTGACTCTCTGCTCGCAACGGTCCAGATGCCAGCAGGTATTCCGGTCGGCACCCTGGCCATCGGCAAGGCGGGTGCAACAAATGCGGGTCTGCTGGCCGTGGCTATTCTATCGCTCGCTCGCCCGGAGTTGCGAGACAGGCTAAAGAGTTTTCGCCGCGAGCAGGAAAAGAAGATTCTGGCAACAGTGCTCGATTAGCAGGCCAGGAACAGGTTTTTGCTCTTCTTCGGGGTCTAATTGCAAATTTGATTGGACCCCGAAGCTTTTCTCCCCTTTGATTTTTCCCGCTCTCGCAAGGACTGCTCTAGTATCCCCGGCCGTTCCCATTGCAGCTTGAATTATCGTCGGCTTTGGCGGACAATGCGCCCATTGAAACAGTTTGCCCAGCTTACCGTCACTTCTGGCGATAGCTCCCAGTCCCTCTCCAGTAACTGAAGGAAGCCCTGAACTTGATAGGCCAAACAGTCTCACATTACCGGATACTTGAGAAATTGGGTGAAGGCGGAATGGGCCAGGTATATCTGGCCGAGGACACTCATCTGGGCCGGCGCGTGGCCATCAAGTTTCTCACTTCAACGGACAAACATTACCGCGCGCGTTTTCTGCGAGAAGCTCGGGCTGTTTCTGCGCTGAGTCATGCGAATATCGCTGCCGTCTTTGATTATGGCGAAACGGAGGAGCAGCGTCCCTACCTCGTGATGGAGTTTGTGAAGGGTAAGACGGTCAGCGACATCCTCCACACCGACGGCCTGACCCTGGCCCAGGCGATCGAAATCAGCGCGGCCGTTGCCGAGGCCCTTGGCGAAGCCCATCATCAAGGTATTGTCCATCGCGACATTAAGCCCTCCAACGTCATCGTCACTGATCGAGGTCAGGTCAAGGTGCTTGACTTCGGTCTGGTAAAGCACATGACGAGCGAGTCGATTTCAGGGGCCGATCCCGAGGCAAAAACGCTCTTTAGTACGAGGACGCGAAGCGATGTGATCGTAGGTACACCGCTCTACCTGTCTCCGGAACAGGCATCCGGCAAGCCAGTCGACGGCCGCAGCGATATTTTCAGCCTGGGGGCGATGCTTTACGAATGTCTCACCGGCCGCTCGGCTTTTTCCGGAGACAGCTTCTTAGAAATCGGGGCCCAGGTCATACACGTCAATCCTCCCCCACCATCTACTATCAATCGCTCGATCCCCGCATCGCTGGATCGGATCACAATGAAGGCGTTGGAAAAAAACGTCGCCGCGCGCTATCAGTCCGCGCCAGAGATGCTGAAGGATTTAAGGGCGGCCCTGACGGCGGTAAGCAGCGATGGGCATCGCACTGTGATGACTGCGAGTCGCCCTACCCCGGTATCTCACCCAATGCCGACGGGCGCGCTGGCCACCTTGACCCAGTCGCTCACTCACAAGCAGGTTTCGCTAAGAACGCTGATTATTGCCGTGGTTCTCAGCGGTGCAGGAATTTGGGCAATCATTCACTGGTGGCGCCCCGCAGCTTACAAACCACCGGCTGCAGTTCTGGCCTTGTACAACAGTGGAGTCGAAGCCCTGCGTAACGGCGCCTACTATCAGGCAAGTTCGGCTTTGGAGCAGGCTGTCCAGGCCGACGACAACTTCGCACTGGCGCATGCCCGATTGGCAGAGGCATGGACTGAACTCGATTATGCCGATAAAGCCAAGGACGAACTGTTGCGCGCCAACGATCTGGTGCGAGACCGATCCCGGCTGGCGGCGATTGATGCACTCTACCTGGACGCTATCAACGCCACCGTAACCAGAGACTATGGCAAAGCGGTCCAGGCGTCAGCTGAGATCGTCAAACTATCACCCGACAGCGCCCAGGTTTATGTTGACCTCGGGCGAGCGTTCGAAAAGAACGAGCAGATCGACAAAGCCATCGAGAATTATTTGAAAGCTGCGAACCTGGACCCTCAGTACGCGACCGCGTACCTGCGAGCAGGTGTAGTGCAGGTGCGGCGCCAGGACACGGCCGGGGCAGCCGCTAATTTCGATAAGGCAGAAACTCTCTATCGCACGCTTGGCAATTTCGAAGGAGTGGACGAAGTTTTGCGCCAGCGCGGTGTCCTGTTTCGCGGTATTGGCAAGTATGCCGAGGCGCGCGAACAGTTTAAGAACGCACTCGAGACAGCTCGCACCACTCGCAACGAACCCCACCAGATTCTGGCCCTCATCGAACTGAGTTATTTATCTTCCAGTGAAGGGAACACCAGCGAAGCTCAAAGTTATGCACAGCAGGCAGTGGAACTGGCGCAGCAGAAACATCTGGAGAGCCTGGCTGCCGGTGGCCTGCTCGAACTGGGTAATTCCTTTCTCGCGCGCGGTAACTATGACGACGCCGAAAAATACTTCAAGCAGGGAATAGATTTGGCCAGCGTCAACAAAGTCAGACGCCGTGAGGCCATGGGCCAATTTAATCTCGGCTCTCTCTATATTCTGGAGCTTCGAACCGATGAAGGTCTGGCGTTGGTTGAACAGGCCCTGAAATATTTTACGGAGGGTAATTACCGGCGCGAGGTTTCGCTTTGCCTCGGACAGAAAGCGCGAGCCCATCGACGCAAAGGCGAGTATCCGGCCGCTCTGCTGGCACTGAGTCAAAAGCTGGAGCTGGCCCAAAAGGGTGGCGATCAGCCACAGATAGCCGTGGCCTACGGAGAAGTTGGGGCGGTACTCAGCGAGCAGGAGAGGTTTCCGGAAGCGCTCAATGACTACGACAAGGCATATACAATCAACAAGGCCATCGGGAACCGCATCAATATTGCTTTCAACCAGGCTAATCGCGGAGATATTCTCTGGAAACTCGGGCGCTATGATGAAGCACAGCAGGCCCTGGACGAAGCTTTGGCGATTGCCCGCCAGCCAGACAGCGGTTATAAGCAACTGATTCCGGAAATCGAACGCAGCCTGGCCCAGATGGCCCTGACTCAACGTCACCTTCTCGAAGCGAAGACCAGGGCCGAGAATTCCCTCGCCCTGGCCGGCACGCAGTATAAGAACGTCACGATTGAATCCAAGTTCACGCTGGGACTGGTAAAAGCACTGAGCGGTTCCGCCGCGGAAGGGAAAACTCTTTGTAGCGAAGCTTTGCAACTCGCTTCCCAGGGGGGCGACTGGGCGCTGTTGTCGCGAGCCACCCTGGCGCTGGCCAGTGTAACGCTGGACAGTGGCGATGCGGTTGCTGCCCTGGACCTGGCGACCAAGGTACAGGCCCGATTCGCCCAGGGTGGGCAGCAGGAGTCCGAGTGGCGCGCCTGGTTGATAGCGGCACTGGCAAGCCAGCAACTTGGAGATAAGACAGACGCGACGCTACAATTGGCGCACAGTAAACAGGTATTTTCAGAGCTCCAGCAGAAATGGGGCACAGATGTTTTCAATTTATACTTAAGAAGGCCTGATATTCAGGTTTACTACAAACAACTTGGCCAGTAGGGGCCGAGTTACGACAGATGCCCAGGTAATTCAGTAAGGAGAAACGACATGGCAGACGAAGATAACCTCAACGAGCCGCAAGCGGAATCTATCGATCCGCCGGGAACCACCGTCGCGGAGGAAGGTGCAAAGCTCGACACCAACCGAAGTGAAGGCGGAGGCGCCATCGATCCCCCGGGGACCACCCAGTAGTCCTTACCAGCGCAGGTGGCAGGAGAAAATCCTCGCCACCTGCCCGTTATCCAAATAGACCCTTGCGGCTTCTCACTCGCGTCGCCTGGTCAATATTGAAATTAGCGCCACGAAAAGGGCCGACCCAATGATCGACCAGACGATCGGAAAGGTAGTGGTGCCGACGCGCACCGGAAACAATTCCGGTAGCTTCATTGTGCGCGCCAGCCACATGCCGATGAGCGCGCCGATAAAACCCAACGCAATCGATACCAGGCAGCCTCCGTGTGAGTAGCCGCTGATTGTTCGTCCAATGGCGCCGCAGATACCTGCGACCAGCAACAGAATCAGTACATCAGTTAAGTCCATGCTTCATCTCCCGTCATGATTCACGCTTGGGAGTCGGGATCCCACACATCTGGTTTGCTAAACGGTACGACCATGCCCTGCTCAAAAGTTCCTGCTCTTCAACCATTCGCGCGCGACCTCTGCCTGACCTCTTTTGTGGCCATCGACTTCATAGTTCAGACGCCGCATCTCCGCGGTTGAGATGGCGCCGGCCAACTTCGCCAACACATCCTTGAGGGCCGGGACGCGGGCCAGCGTCTCGGCGCGCACGAAATAGATTCCCTCATACGGCGGAAAGTAATGGCGGTCATCTTCGAGTTGGAACAAATCCAACGCAGCGATCCGGCCTTCGGTGGAATTCCCGGCGATCAAATCGACTTTGTTCGACGATAAGGCGATATAGGTAAGTGAGAGTTCCATCTCACGGGGCTGATCGGCAAATTGCAATCCATAGGCCTTCACCAATCCCGGATAACCATCCGCGCGCGACATGAAATCCTGGCCAAAGCCGGCGCGCCAATTGCGAGCATACGGCACAGCCTCGGAAATCGTCTTCAAGTTAAGACGCCGGGCTTCGGCGCCGCGCACGAGAATCGCAAATGTGTTGTCGAACCCCAGCGGCTGGCTGGTCTCGAGCTTGAATTTTTCGCTGTATTCCAGCTTTACCTGTTCATAAACCTGGCGCGGATCCGTAATCGGATCATGACGCAGAATGGTTGTAAAGGCAGTACCTGTGTATTCAGGGTAAAGATCAATACGCCCGGCGAGCAGCGCTTCATGGGGAAGGTTTCCTCCCAGTTCAAACTGCCGCTCAACTGTAACACCGCGCGCCTCGAGCATTTGCGCCACAATTTCAGCGAGCAGCGCCGACTCCGTGAAATCCTTTGAGCCGACAGAGACCTTCTGCACTGCAGACGACTGCCTCGGTGCCCGTGAGCCCGCCCAGACAATGTAACCACCAGCGACAATCACCAGGCCCGTGAGGACAAGCGCCAATCTACGCGTCTTGTAATTGCCTCTAAACTTGCTCCTGCCTTCGATCGAGAAATGTCTTTCCAGCAAGCCCAGCGAGAAGTCCGCCAGAAGCGCCAGTAATGCCGCGGGTACAGCTCCGGCGAGCAGCAGGTTATTGTCGTATTGCCGCAGCCCGCGAAAAATATAAACCCCAAGCCCGCCGGCTCCGACGGCTGCGGCAATGGTGGTGACGCCAACGGAAATCACCGTGGCCACCCTGACGCCGGTTAGGATCACCGACATCGCCAGCGGCAGTTCTACCTGCCAAAGAATTTGACTGCTCGTCATACCCATCGCCACCGCAGCTTCGCGCACGTTCTGGTCCACGCCGAGGATTCCGGTCACGGTATTGCGGATGATGGGCATCAGAGCATAAACCACGAGGGCGACAATTGCTGTGCGCGCTCCGATGCCACCGATGAATGGCAACGGGATGAGGAAGCCGAACAATGCCAGACTGGGAACCGTCTGCATGATGTTGGCCAGTCCCAGCACCGGGCTTCGCAGCGCCTTTTTGCGGGTCAGCATGATGCCCGTGGGAACCCCTGTCGCCACCGCAATCAGAGTGGACGCAAAGACGAGCACCAGATGCTGACGCAGCAGCGTCAGGAGCTCTGCCCCATTCTGATGTAAGAATTCCGAAAGGCTCATTTCTCTCCTGGCCCCGGTTTTCAGCTTCGCGGTGGTTGGAGGCTCCTCAGGTTTGTTCAACCAGACGAATTGTATCGAGGTAGGCCTGGGCAAGCGGCTCGCTTGTCTTCAGAAAATTTTCCGGCGTTGCCAGCAAGAGCAAGCGGCCGGCAGCCATCAATCCAATCCGTGTTCCTAACAACAAGGCCTCGCGCACGTCATGCGTGACAAAGACCGCCGTCTTGCCGAGCCGTTTTGTCAGATCCAGAAACTCACGTTGCAGGCTGGCTCGCGTCAGCGGGTCAAGCGCCCCAAACGGCTCATCAAGCAACAACAACGGCGGCTCAGCAGCGAGCGCGCGGGCCACTCCCACTCGCTGTCGTTGCCCACCAGACAATTCAGCGGGATAGCGCCCGGCAAATTCAGCGGCACCCAATCCCACCAGCGAAAGCAATTCGCTGACGCGAACTCTGATGCGCGCCTCGTCCCAGCCCTCAAGTCTCGGTACCAAAGCGATATTCTGCTCCACAGTAAAATGCGGAAATAGCCCGCCTTCCTGAATCACGTAACCGGTTCGCCGGCGCAAACGGATCGCATCCCAGGAATCGGTGGACTGACCCTCGACCAGGACCTTCCCCCCCGTCGGTAAGAGGAGCCGGTTAATTAACTTGAGCGTGGTGGTTTTGCCGCAACCTGATTCTCCCAGCAGGACCAGCGTCTCGCCACTGTGCACACTCAGATTCAAATGGGAAATAATGGGTGCCGGAAGAGCCGCGACTGAGTAGCTCACGTCGCGGAACTCAACCAGGACTTGTTGGCTTGGTTCACCCATTTAGCGAAAGATGGTAGGGGATGGGACCTGAGATTGGAACAGCTCAGCCTTCTGCGAGCAGGAGGTTGCTGCTGAAACGCTTTCTTTCGTCGAACCAGGTGCGACCGCAGACAAATCCCGTCTCAGCCGCCAACGTCGCGATTCCCTCCAGGTCGTACTTGTAAGAGTGTTCAGTGTGAATGAGCTCGCCTTCGCGCAGTTCAATTTCGAGCTCCAGCTTACCTATCGTGACGGTTTGCGCGCGCAGGCTCTCGACGTAGATTTCTATGCGGCTCGCAGTTTCGTTGAAAACGGCGCGATGGCGAAACGCCGGCAGATCAAAATCAGCCTGGAGCGTGCGATTGATACGTACGAGCAGGTTTCGGCTAAACGCCGCGGTCACCCCCAGGGCGTCGTTATATGCAGCCTCCAGAATCTGTTTGTCTTTCCTGAGATCGGCGCCCAGCAACAAGGCGTCACCACTCCGCAGCACGCTGCGCATGGCGCGCAGAAAGGCCCGCGCTTCATCGGGTTCAAAGTTACTGATGTTCGACCCGAGAAAAAGCGCCAGCGTGCGGCCTCGGGGCTTCTTGGCTAACTCCTTGAGTCCCTCAAAGTACTCGGCGGCAAAGGCCTCAATCCACAACCGGGGATATGATTGCAGCAGCACCCGGGAGCTGCGTTCCAGGGCCGAGGCAGAAATATCAACCGGCACAAATAGCAATTCAGGTTGATCTCGCAACAACGTTTCAATCAGCAGCCGGGTTTTCGAAGCGCTGCCGCTCCCCATTTCGATTAGCGTATTCGGCGTCTCGATAGCGCCTACGATTTCACCGGCATAACGCGACAGGATTTCGTTCTCCGCACGCGTCAGGTAGTACTCCGGTAACAGGCAGATAGCCTCGAAAAGTTGCGAACCCAGCTCGTCGTAGAGATATTTGGGAAAGAGCTGTTTGGGTGAACTGGAAAGACCGCGGCGCACGTCCTCGGCAAAGTCGGCGAGCGGATCTCGCTTGACCAGGTTGTGTATGACAAGCCTGTCTTCATGAATCCGTGACGTTTCAGGCTGCGACATTGCGGCCTCCTTGCTTCCATTCAACCGGGCACTGGGGGTTGGCCCATCCTGTAATGCCGTTAATCGTGTCGCGCTATGATAGCTGATTGCGCTTCATTCGCAACCCCGGCCACCTAAACCTCATGACCCCGCTATACAGGCAAAAACCACTGTCGCGCCTTTCCTGGTTCGGGTCCCAGTAGTGTCCTAAGCCGTCAGCAACAGTCTAGCAGTGCCGACACTCAGACCATGGCAGCTTCAAGGCAAGCGCAACTGGAGCCCTGGCGACCCTGTAATATTTCCTCATTACTTGTCTGAGACCCAAGAAGCAACTCTGCTTGTGCCGCCCTCTATGACGCGGGAAGAATACCAGCCTCCGACGAGACAAAACGAAAACAATCTGACAGTCATGGGAGTCACTTTCCTCTCTGACGATCCAACCGACGAAGCTGATAATTAAAGAGAGTTTCTCGCCTCTGAACGCTATGAGCTAGCTGCTGTACTCACAGCAACCGTGGCCCGTTCGGGTCTCTGAGTGTTGGGAGCGCAACGTCCGAGAGTGCAGGTCATAATCGCGTTCTAGGCTCGGATTTTTGTAACCGCCGTATCAGTGACGCTACCAACTTCCAAACTAAGGTGGAGAACAAGCCGCTGGCAAGCAAAAGAAGAAGGCCACCGACTGGCCCTGGCAGAAAAGGGCCAATCGCGTACAAAGCGCCCACGGTGATAATTACTAAGCAGTACCCTCCCGCAGTTTCGCAGCCCGAGTAGGTTTCCTTAGCGGCTGTTTCAGGAAGTGGAGAGGCCTCTTTGTTATCCTGTTGAGATTGGCTCATCGGAAAATCCTCTGACAAAGAAGGATTACGTGAGAGCGCCACCCTTTTATCACACGCTATTAGACTTGGGAATAGCAAACCGGACACGTACTGTACCATTGACAACCTGGAGCGGTTTTGAGTTAAAACACTGCCGCGGGTGCCGCTACGCTTGACCCATAGCACTCAGGAAGGCAAGATCGTGCGCGTTATGCCTGCACAGCGATGTACCACTGTGAAAGTCCTTGCTACCTACGTTTTTTCCGCTGTGCTGCTGTGCGTTACCGTATGCACTCTGGCAGACAGAACTCACGCCCAGAGTACGCTGCAAGAGTTTGCTACCCCTGACAAAGTTTCAGTTTCCATCACCAGTCACAACGGGCGGGTTAATGTTATCGCCGGTGAGGAGCAGAACAGGGTCACGGTCAATGCCACCTCCGCGGGTGCCCTGGTGGAACCCGGAGACGTGCAAACGAACGTCAAAGGCGGGAATATCGACATCGACGTGCGCGCGCGCCGCGAACAGGATCGGATCGACCTTACAGTTCGCATCCCCGCCCGCTCTCGCCTCCGAGTGATCAGTGCAGCCGGATCCGTAGATGTCATCGGTAATGTCGAATTCGCGGACGTGCAGACCAACACCGGTACTATCCACGCTGACGTGCCACTCGACAAGCTCAACTTTAATTTTGTGTGGCATGCGAGCCGGCCACGCTTTTTGAGCGATGTTGAACTTCCGGAAGTCAAGGAAAAGGCCGGGGGCATTTTCACTATTTCTGGCAGCCTCGACGGGGAGCAACTCAGCAAGAAGAAAGCGAAGAAGGATAAGAAACCAAAGAAATCGGATGAGGGTGAGCACGCGCCCGCTCAGCGCGAACTGGTCAGCCTGAATCTGCGCACCGAACGAGGCGTCATCCTGTTGAATGTCGCTCCGGAAATGGTACCCAGCGATCTCCATGAACGGGCGTTGACCCAGGCAGCCAAAGCCATAGTTCGCAGCGGCGACGAGGTCCTGATCGAAGCAATTCGCAAAGTCTCTCCCAAAATGTTTGGCGACTATGCCCGGACCCTCCCGCCGATTGAAAAGGAACCTATTTTGGCAAGAAGGTCGTCACCGATGCAGTTTGTTACGTCGGTCGCGCCGCAGTTGATGCGTGTGCACGCCAGCGTCACTGATCGGAACGGCCGCATCATCGGCGATCTAAAGAGTTCTGATTTCACGATTCTTGAAAACGGAGCCGAGCGCAAAGTAATGAGCGTGGCCCCGGCCAAAGAACCTTTTAACCTGGTACTGCTCCTGGATGTCTCAGGCAGTATCGAAGAGCGTCTGGACTTTATTCGCAAGGCCGCGCGCGATTTTCTGAAGACTGCGAGCCCACAGGATCGAATCTCGATCATCAGCTTCCGAGACGACATTCAGGTTATTTCTGATTTCAGTACTGACCGGCAATTGCTTTCTCGTAAACTTGACGAAATCGAAGCCGGAGGCGCAACCGCACTCTACGATTCCCTTGCCTACGTGTTGTCGAGCACCTTAAAACCACTGCGCGGTGACCGTACGGCCATCGTGATTCTGTCGGATGGTGACGACAACAAGTCTTTCGTTCCCCTGCCCGCACTGCTGGAGGCCACGGTAGAATCAGGAGCCCTGATCTATCCGCTGTATGTGCCGTCCGGGCTGATTCCTGAGAGCAGCGTTGCGAAGCCGGAGATCACCGCAGATCCGTTGCGCTCGCGCTACTTGACGCTCACCACCCGGGCCGATGCGGATGGCCGCAAATTGGCCGGCGCCTCGGGCGGCGTTTATTACCCGATTCATCGCCTGGAAGACCTGCAGCGCGCCTATGACGATGTTGTCGCCCAGTTGCGCACCGCCTACACAATTACTTATGCCTCAAATTCTGAACCATCCCATCGCAGCGTGAAGGTGCGCGCTCATCGCGATGGCTCCTCTGTGCGCCTGAGCCCCGTAGTAGGTGTTGCCAATCCCTGAAACACGGGATTTTTGTTCCTGTGTCAGGGCAACTCCCTGTCGTCAGGGCTCTCTCCAGTGCGCTGTAACCGCGGTTGATTTTTCATCCTTCATCCTTCATCCTTCATCCTTACGATGACCCAGCCCCTATTTGCAGCCCTGTTTGACGAAGCGGAGAGCCGGCCGCTCAGCGTGTCGGAGTTGACTAATTCCGTGCGCGTGGCCATCGAAGCGCGCTTTCAGGCAGTCTGGGTCGAAGGCGAAATCTCAAATTTCAAAGCTCATTCATCGGGGCACTGGTACTTCACTCTCAGGGATGAAGGCGCGCAACTACGCGCAAAATGCTTTCGCTCTTCGAATACGCGAATTCGCTTCCGCCCGCAGAATGGGTTGCGTGTGCGCGCGCGTGGGCGCCTCAGTGTCTACGCGCCCCGCGGCGAGTACGAGTTGGTGGTGGAAGCGCTGGATCCGGTGGGCGCCGGCGCCCTCAGAGTAGCCTTCGAGCAATTGCGCGATCGGCTCAAAGCAGAAGGTTTGTTTGCTCCTGAGCTGAAGCGTCCCCTGCCCGTTTTTCCGCGCCGGGTGGGCGTCATTACTTCTTCGACCGGGGCGGCAATTCGCGACATACTCAATGTCATCTCGCGCCGCACGCGCACCGTGCACGTACTGTTTAGTCCTGCCCGCGTGCAGGGCGAGGGCGCCGGCAGCCAGATCGCCCGGGCTATTCGCTTCATTAATCAATACCATCAGCAGGCACTGGCCGAGGGCCGGCCCCAGGATGCAATTGACGTTTTGATCGTGGGACGTGGTGGCGGTTCGGCTGAAGATCTTTGGGCCTTTAACGAGGAAGAAGTAGCACGCGCAATTCGTGCTTCAGTGATACCCATCATTTCTGCGGTGGGTCACGAAACTGATTTTACCATTGCCGATTTCGCCGCTGACCTGCGCGCCCCCACGCCTTCGGCAGCCGCTGAATTGGTAGCAGCGCACGAGGACGAACTGTGCACGCGGCTGGCGCAGTTGGGCCGCAACCTGCAGCGCTTGATGCGCTATCGGATTATGGAAGCCCGCACTCGCGTGCAGGAGACCACCCGATCACACGTGTTCGAGGAAGTAAGGGGAAAGCTGCGCGACGCGCGCAGAGAGGCGGATCGCAGCACGCATCGATTACAGACGCTGGTAACACTGGCATTGCAGAATGCGCAGCGCCGGACAGACTATGCCGTACATCGATTGGCGCCATCACATCTGCGTGAACGACTGGCGGCAGCGCGCACGCGATTTGAGGCTGCATACACAGGTTGCAATGCGGCCAGCGCGGCCCGTTTGGCAGCAGCGAAAAAACGACTGGGCCTGGCGGCGGCTTCGCTCGACGCGCTTTCGCCGTTGGCAGTGTTGCAGCGTGGTTACGCAATCGCCGAGGACGAGAGTGGACGACTGGTAAGGGATGCCGGGGCGGTCACTGCAGGTGATTTGCTGCGGTTGCGCCTGGCAAAGGGAAGAGTCAATTGTCGCGTCGAAGATACGAAGGGGAACTGATTGTCGAGTAATCCAAAGCAGTCACCTGAAGGGCGGCGCCGTATAGTTATCCCCCTCGGGGCACAACAAACAGGCACGCGCACCGGAACGAAACCTGACCAGCCTCAAAGGCCTCCACGCAGTCGCGCAGCAAAGGTGCTGATGGTCATGGCGATAAGTCTGTTCGCCATCATTATCCTGACGGCTGGCGGCTTGTATTTCTGGTGGCAACATTACACGACCACACCGTCATACTCCCTGGCGTTGCTGGTCGATGCCGCGCAGCGCAATGACATGGCCGCTGTAGACACGATTGTCGATACGGATAAGGTGGTTGAGAACTTCGCCGGCGAAGTCATCGACAAGGCAGTCGGGCGTTATGGGGTGGCGCTGGGCAGCGGGTTGCGACCACAGATCGAGGCTTTGACACCAAAGCTGCTGCCGGCCATCAAGGAAGGTGCGCGTGCCGCGCTGGTCGCACGCGTGAAAGAAATTTCAGCTCAGGCAAACCAAAAGCCCTTCGTCCTGATCGCACTCGGCTTGCCTTATTTCGTGAAAGTCGAGGTCAGGGGAGACACGGCGCAGACAACTGCCGTCGTTCGCAATCAACAGGTGCAGTTAGGTTTAGCCAGGGCCGGCAACAGGTGGAAGGTTGTGGCCATGCGGGACGAGGCGCTGGTGCAGCGATCCATTGATCAGGTTATAAAGAACATGCCTGTAATTGGTTTGGACAACGAAAAAAAGGCGCCTGAGCCGCGCCGGAATCGTAGAATCTTGTCCGGGATTCCTGACCTGAGGCTGCCACAATAGTCCGCTGGCCTTTTAATTGTCTTGCCCTGGCATTCACAGTATAGCCTCAAGGCTATCGCGCTTGCTCCTGGCTGCCGCCAGCACTCAAAGTTGTGATGACAAGACTTAAGCAGACTGGAAAGAGTATCTGAGATGAATAACAAAGAACCACCGGTAAAGAGCTTTGAGATGTCGCTTGAGGCGCTTGAGGAGATCGTGCACAAACTCGAACAGGGTGATCTGGCTCTGGAGGAAAGTCTCGGACTTTTTGAACAGGGCATTCGACTCTCGCGCGAATGTCAGGAACGGTTGAGCCAGGCGGAACGCCGGATTGAAGTCCTCCTGCGCGATCAGCAGGGACGACCAACGGTGACCCCGCTCGGCGACGATGACGCGCCCGGAAGCGAAATTAGCCAGGATGATGAGCCCTTCTGAACTCTTTGCCCAACCCCCAGGCGATCTGCGCGAGTTCTTTGCGCAGTGTCGCAGCCGGGTTGATACAGAATTGGAGCGACTGGTTCCGCCAGCATCCAGCTCGCCCACCACTGTGCACGCCGCCATCCGCTGGAGCCTGTTGGCCGGCGGCAAGCGCTTTCGTCCGGCGTTACTGTTTGCTGTCGGTAACACATTCGGGGCGCCCGCCGTTAGTCTGCTTCGCAGTGGCTGTGCCCTGGAAATGATCCACACCTATTCGCTCATTCACGACGACCTGCCCTCGATGGATGACGATGATTTGCGGCGCGGGCAGCCCACCTGCCATGTGCGCTTTGGAGAGGCAACCGCAATCCTGGCAGGCGATGCCTTGCAGACTTTGGCTTTTCAGACGATTGCCGAGGACGAGCATTTGCCGGCGGAGGTGCGTGTGCGTGTGGTTGCCGAACTGGCACGCGGAGCGGGGACGCCGCACGGCATGGTGGCTGGCCAGGGTAGTGATCTGGAAGCTGAATCGCAGCTAGTCAGTGGTGCTGTTCTCGAATCGATCCATCGACTAAAGACGGGCGCGCTGATTGTAGCCGCCGCCCGCTGTGGCGCAATCATCGGCCAGGCGAGTGAAACAGAACTGGCGGTGACCAGCGACTATGCTGCACGCCTTGGTTTGCTGTTTCAGATTACGGACGATTTGCTCGATGTTACGGCCACGGCTGAGGACCTGGGCAAGACACCGGGCAAAGATGAGCGCGCACATAAGGCAACTTATCCGGCGCTCTACGGAATAGAATCAGCACGCCGGCAAGCGATTGAGATTCATGGAGCGATCCGGGCTGCTCTATCCTCCAGCGACCGAGATACCCACCTGCTGGAGGCAATTGCCAACTACATCCTCGAGCGCAAAGCCTGATTGTTTAGTCTTCCTGCGCCTGAGAGAAGATCCACTTCAGTTGAGTTGTCTTGTGTGCCTAAAGACCGGCGCGCTTTTGCATCGCCTTTAACGCCTCGGGAATAAAGGAAGTAATGTGGTAAGTCTCTTCACGACCGTCGGCAAATGTTTGGTAAAGCGTAAAGTCCGGCAGCGAGAGGCAGCTGAGCGGTGATTGGTGGTTGTAACCGCTGTCGATGCCGATAGCGCTATTGGCAATGTAGATTCCATGACGCCCCACCCGACCACGCAAAGGTAGGAAAGCGGTCGGCGTATGCCCAAACACGCACGGTTTGCCGCGATAGTTCTTATAGAAGTCCATGTCTCGCAGCCAGAGAAGGGCCTGCGGCCGGCTGTCGCGCGGGTGTTTGCCCTGATCAAGCCCCGCATGAACATAAATGGCGTATTCGTCTTCGTGATAAAACGGCAGGCGGCGAATGAAATTCAGATGTTCAGCGGGCACACTCCTGGCTATCAGACGCCGCGTTTCATCTAGTTCTTCTTCGGTACGCGCCTGCAACAGTCGTCCGGTGTATTGCTCGTAGGTGCGCTCACCGCCCGTCACCGGGGTGACCCAGATATCAGCCATACCGTCGATAAAATCCAGCAGCATCTGCTCGTGATTGCCCCGCAGGCAAATGACTCGCTCCGGATTACCGCGACAGAGATTGAACACCTGTTCAACGCAACCAGGCGCATCAAAACCACGGTCGATCAGGTCACCCAAAAATACGAGGGTGTCCTCAGACGGATCGCGCGGGAGCATTTCCAACAGACTTGTGAACTGCGCGTTTCTACCGTGGATGTCTCCAACGACGAAGGTCTTCATGCCTATTACCGTAGCACAAATGTAGGGTGTGGGGTCTAGCGGGTCAGCGCCGGGGAACGGGGTTAATCTACTAACCTGTGTGCCCGCGCGAGCACATTCTCGACGTTGAAACCCAACTCGCGCAGCGCCACCTCGCCCGGGGCAGAGGCGCCAAAACGATCGAGACAAATGACATCGCCCGTTGGTCCAACGTAACGGTCCCAGCCCTGGCGCACGCCGGCTTCGATGGCCAGCCGGGCTACCCCCGGCGGCAGAATTTCCTCGCGATACGCCCCGGGTTGTTCTTCGAATAGTTCCCAGCAAGGCAGGGAAACTACCCGCGTCGGTATTCCCTGGGACTGCAACTGGTCACGCGCTTCCAGTGCCAACGCAACCTCAGAGCCGGTGGCCAGCAAGATCAGCTGCAGGGCGCCGCTTGCTTCCGCCAGAATGTAGGCGCCGCGCCGCAATCCCTCGGCCGATGCATATACTTTGCGATCTATTAGCGGGACTTTTTGTCGCGTCAAGGCGAGCGCTGTCGGCGCGTTTCGCCGCAGGATGGCAAGGCGCCACGCCTCGCTCACCTCGTGCGCATCAGCAGGGCGGATAACGAACAAGTGCGGAATGGCACGCAGCGCGGCCAGGTGCTCCACCGGCTGGTGTGTCGGTCCGTCCTCGCCGAGTCCGATCGAGTCATGAGTAAACACATAGATCACCTGTACTTCGGAGAGCGCCGCCAGCCGAATCGCCGGACGCATGTAATCCGAGAAACACATAAACGTGCCGCCAAACGGGATCAGGCCGCCATTCAAGCTCATCCCGGTCAGGGTCGAACCCATGGCATGCTCGCGGATACCCCAATGCAGAATGCGCTTGTCCCAGGAGCCGGCTTCAAAACTGCCACCATCTTTGATGTCAGTATTGTTTGAGGGGCCCAGGTCGGCCGAGCCACCAATCAACATTGGCAGGTGCGGTGCCAGTGCATTGATTACTTCGCCGCTCGCCGCTCGGGTAGCCATTGGCTTCGCATTTTCAAATGCCGGCAAGTGCGCTTCCCAGCCCGCGGGTAAATCGCCGCTCGCTACTGCGTGCCATAGCTGCCCGAGCTCGGGATGTTTCTGCTCGTAAGCAGTCAGCAAATTTTTCCACTCACTCTCTTGCTGCCGTCCCCGGTCGAGGGCTTCACGAAAATGTTTGAGGGCTTCGTCGGGAATATAGAACTTCTTGTCCTCGGGCCAGCCCAGGTGACGCTTCGTTTCCCGCACCGCCTCTTCCCCGGGTGCATCGCTGTGCGCTTTGCGCGTGCCGGCAGATGGCATTCCAAAGCCGATCACCGTCTTTACTGAAATCAAGGAAGGCCGGTCGCTGACAGCCTGGGCCTCGCGAATCGCCTTTTCAATGGCCTGCAGATCGTTACCGTCGGCGACGGTCGCAGTATGCCAGCCATAAGCCGCAAATCGTTGCGAAACATTCTCTGAAAAAGCCAGGTCAGTAAATCCCTCGATGGTGACGTGATTGTCGTCATAGAGATAGATGAGTTTGCCCAGCTGCAAATGGCCGGCAAGAGATGCTGCTTCGGAAGCTACACCCTCCATCAAGTCCCCGTCAGAAACGATGGCATAGATGTAATGGTCGATGAGCGGGAAACCTTCCTGATTGAACTTCTCAGCCAGATGGGCGCTGCCCATGGCCATGCCTACACCGTTGGCGAACCCCTGCCCCAATGGTCCGGTCGTGATCTCGACTCCCGGTGTCATGCCGTACTCGGGATGGCCCGGTGTTTTTGAACCCCATTGGCGAAATTGTTTGATTTCGTCGAGGGAGAGATCGTAGCCGGTTAAATGCAGCAGCGAGTAAAGCAACATCGAGCCATGACCAGCGGAAAGCAGGAACCGATCGCGGTTTTCCCATTTTGGGTTCGTCGGATTGTGGCGCAGAAACCGGGTCCATAACACGTAAGCCATCGGGGCCGCGCCCAGCGGCAAGCCCGGATGCCCCGACTCAGCCTGCTGCACAGCGTCGAGGGATAGCGCCCGAATAGTGTTGATGCAAAGTTGATCGAGGTCAGTCTCAAACTTGTCCCCGGTTTCCTGAATAGGCGCGCTCATGCAGGTTCTTACCTCTGGTTGGAATTGAATTGCTCTCTCACAGGGAGTTGTCAGCATCGCATAGCAAACACTCTGTAGTCCAGCTTGAACACAGCTGCTAGAATATCGCGCATGCAGGCTGAGACGATGAACTGTTTCAATTGCGGTGCGGCGGTTTCCTCCGACTCGACTCAATGCCAGTATTGCAGCTCGCGCCTGGCTACAGTCGCCTGTCCTTCATGCTTTGGCATGATGTTCATTGGCAGCAAGCATTGCCCGCGCTGCGGCGCGCTTGCCGCCCAGGTTCGAGCGGCGGATTTGCCGCCTCGGAGTTGTCCCCGCTGTCGCACGGAAATGCGGGGAGTCTCAATCGGGACCACCGCCGCGCGCGAGTGTTGCAAATGCGAAGGCTTATGGCTCGATGTCTCAGCATTCGAGAGAATCTGCGCTGATCGCGAGCAGCAGTCAGCCGTGCTGGGCCCAGCTTCACCTGTACCCACGCATCCAGCCCAGGACGCTGTCAGCAGGGTGCGTTATGTGCCGTGTCCGGAATGCAAGCAGTTGATGAACCGGATCAACTTCGCCAAATGCTCAGGAGTGATTGTCGATATCTGCAGGGGCCATGGCACCTGGTTCGATCGCGATGAACTGAGCCGGATTGTGGAATTCATCCGCAGCGGAGGTTTGGAGGCAGCGCGCGACAAGGAAAAATCCCAACTGGAGGAGGCGCGTCGCCAACTCGCACAGGATCAACTGAGCGCCAGTTCGAAAACAGCTACATTTTTGGGTCTCAATCAGGATGAGACCCGCCTCGGTGGTATCGCGTCGGCGCGAGGTCTGCTCAGGCTTCTGCTGGATTAGCAAGGAAGCCTCAGCACGAGGCTCTTTTAGCACGAAGCGCTTTTAGATGGAACAGAGTTCTTCAGCATCTGTGAGAGAGCAGGCTATTCTGCATCGAGCGAGATTGGAATTCCGCTTCTATTGGGCCTTTCCTCAAGAGCAAGAGACGCTTCGCATCCGTCCGGATTCCAGAATGAATGTCTAGATCTCAGACAAGGGCTCGCTTCGGATTAGGACAAAGGCGGGCATAATGCGGGCGATTTAGCTGTGACCATTTGAGTCTTTTGGTGGTATGGGGATTGCTGGATGTTGGGAGATCTATCTATATAGACTCAACAGATTTTTGGGAGAGACCAGACTCTCAAGCTTGCAAGCAGAATGCGATTGCCCTCGCAGCAATTTTATGAGTGTCGAGAAAGCGAAAACAGATCAAGGAGTGAATATGCACCCGTCAACCATCCTTCGAAAAGCAGTACTATTCTCCCTGTTCCTGTTCGTCTTAGGAACGGGGATTTCAGCGGCAAAAGCCGATCAAGTGTTTTTTGCCAATACAAACATCATGGGTACCGGACCCGTGAATGCTCAGGCTACTTTCCATCAATCCGGGGCCAATTTACTGCAAATTACCCTGCAAAATTTCCAGGCGACCAACAATGTTGGCCAAGGTATCAGCGGCATTCAGTTTCAGATTTGTAATGCTCAGGGCCAGGTCCTGAATATTACTGGATCGATTACTACCCAGAATAATCCGCTGATCTTGATTGATGGTGGCGGCGCTGTCAGCTCACTGGGGACGCTGGCAACAGGATGGGGACTGGGTAGCAATGGCCCCAGCTTCAGTCTTACCGCCCTGGGCTTCACCGGTAACGGGACACAACCGCCCGATGAGCTGATACTTGGCCCGCTGAGCGGACCGAATGGATCGCTTGCCGGTAACGACCCGCACAACCCGTTCATCAATCAGACCGGTGTCTTTACTTTGACGCTGAGTCAGCCCCTACCCGCAGGTTGGCAGATTTGCAATGTCACCTTCCTGTTTGGTACCGGACCTACTTCCGTACCTGGTGCGGTGCCGGAACCAGCAACCATGTTGCTGTTGGGTACCGGCCTCATCGGCCTGGCTGCCCGCTTCCGCAAGCGTAAAGCCGGAACCGTCAGGGACTAAGAGTACGCCCAGCGAATGGACTTCAATCCTGGAGGGGAATTCATTATTCCCCTTCAGGATTTTTCCGTCATAAATCCTGGATTTGCTCGCCGCCGCGGATCATTGCCAATTCTGCGCCTCCCTCCATTTCTAACGTCAAGTTCATCTGACTGTCTGTCGTACCAGCACAACAAACTCACGAATGTCCGACTCCGTCGTATCGAATGACGTCATCAGCCGCACTTCTGACGTGACCTCATTCCAGACATAAAAGAAGTACTGCTTCTGCAGCAGAGAAATATAGCGCCTCGGCACAATCGCAAACACTCCATTAGCTTCGACCTTCTGCGTGATTTCAATTTTCGGTATCTGTGCCAACTCACGCGCCAGGATCCGGGCCATGCGATTGGCGTGGGCTGCATTTTTCTTCCATAGATCGTTAGTGAGCAAAGCGTCGAACTGGGCCGAGATGAACCGCATCTTTGAGGCGAGGTGACTGCCCTGCTTGCGGATGAACTTAAACCCGGCTGCCTGATCACGGTTAAAGAACACTACTGCTTCGCCGTACATCATGCCGTTCTTGGCGCCGCCAAAGGAAAGCAGATCGACCCCCACATCTGCGGTTATCTCGCGCAGGCGCACCTTCAGTCCGGCGGCAGCATTCGCGATACGTGCCCCGTCAAGGTGCAGCAGTAAGTTATGTTGATGGGCAAAGTCTGACAGGGCTTTTAGCTCTGCGGGCCGGTAGACGGTGCCCATTTCGGTTGCCTGCGAGATTGAGATGATGCGCGGCTGGACATGATGCTCAACACCGATTCCATGCAGTAGTGGCTTGATACCCTCAGGCGTGAGTTTTCCATCGGGCGTCCGAACCGTCAATAACTTACAACCCGTAAATCTCTCCGGCGCACCGCACTCGTCAACATTGATGTGTGCCGTCTCGGCACAAATGACCGCGTGGTATGGCTGCGTGAGAGCCTGCAAGCCCAACACATTGGCGCCGGTGCCATTAAAAACAAAAAATACCTCGATGTCATTACCAAGTTGCTCGCGAAATTTCCTAATCGCTGATTGCGTGTACGGGTCGTCACCGTAAGCCACTACATGGCCCACATTAGCGCGCGCGATCGCGCGTAGCACTCTCGGATGCACACCCGCGTTGTTGTCACTGGCAAAACTGCGGGTTGGTTGTCGCTTGGTCATGAGTCAGTTTCACCCCGTCGCTTTGCTGCCTTTAGCCAGTCCTGAAGAGACTGAGTTATCTTCGCCTGGCTTTGAAGTCCTTAACAATTTCTCGGGCAGCGTTTGCGCCTGGCCCTCCCGTGATGCCGCCCCCGGGATGCGTGCCGGAACCGCACAGGTAAAGCCCATCGATTGGCGTGCGATACTGCGCCCAGCCAAGCAATGGCCGGAATGTAAAAAATTGATCGAGCGTCTGCTCCCCATGAAAAATGTGACCGCCGCTGAGGCCATAGTCCACTTCCAGGTCCAATGGGGTTATCACCTGCCGCGCAACAACCAACTGCCTGAGATTAGGCGCATACGCCGAAAGCGTGTTCACCACGTTCTCACCAAGGGCATCGCGCCGTGAATTCCATTCACCCTCCTTCAGATTGAACGGCGCGTATTGGGCATGAATCGACATCACATGCGCGCCCGCAGGGGCCAGTGAGAAATCACTGAGGGTTGGAATCGTAATATCCAGGTAAGGCTGGGCCGAATACTCGCCGTATTTCGCGGCATCGAAAGCACGCTCGAGATAATCGATGCTTGGTCCGATGTGAATCCGCCCGGACAATCTGGCGTAGTCACCATTCCCAAGCCCTGTAAATGAAGGCAGGGCTGAAAGGGCGAGATTCACTTTTGCCGCAGTCCCTGTGGCTCGATAGTTTTGAATTTTTGCTATGAAGTTGGGATCGAGATCGACTGGAGAGACAAGTTTTAGAAAAGTGCTGCGCGGATCAGCATTCGAGACGATGGCGCGCGCCTGAAATTCATCACCTCCGGCGAGCACCACGGACGAAGCCTTGCCATCAGCGATCAGTATTCGCTCTACGCCGGTTCCGGTTCTGATCTCCGCCCCAGCGTCGCGCGCAACCGCGGCGAGCGCCTGCGTCAAGGCCCCGATTCCACCCCTGACGAACGATGAGGGCGCAGTGGCTTGCCCGTCCATCGCAGCCTGCCACAGGATGCCGGTGCTGGTCCCGGCCGACCACGGTCCCGCAAAAGCCCCAAAAATACCGCGGGCAGCAATAGTTGCACGCAGAAGCTCCGTTTCAAACCATTCACCAACCAGATCGGCCACCGCCATCGGTCCCCAACGCAGTAAGCGATAGGCATTCTTTTTGTCGAGCCTGCGGAATGAGAGACCGAGCTTGCCCAGGTTCCACAACTCGCCGGCACTGGGCTTCTCAATTTCCGGCGGCGTCTGCGACAAAAGCGGCGCCAGGAAGCGGCCGATGTGCTGGAGGCTGGTGGCAAACCCAGGATAACTCCCAGCATCTTTCGCGGAAATTGCGGCGAGCTCTTTCGCTGTGCGGGCGGGATCGTTGTAGAGACTGAGCGCCTGTCCTTCCTCGCTCAGAGCAGTGACGCGTACCTCGGGAGTGAGAATTTCCAGCCCCTTACGCTCAAGCTGCAATTCTGCCATCACCTGCGGCAGCAAAGGTCCCGGGGACTGGGCCAGGGTCGAGCAACGAAACTCAGGGTGAAACTCTTCGGTGACCGCACCGCCACCGACAGTCTCGCGCCGTTCCAGCAGCAGTGTTTTCAAACCGGCTTTAGCCAAATAGCAAGCCGCTACCAGCCCGTTGTGGCCACCGCCGATGATGATGATGTCGTGCATACTTGGCTATTTGCGGGGCGGTGCAGAGCGAAGCGGCCACGCTCCACTCAAGTCTTCATCTATGATCCTTCAGGATCTGCAGTGCGCCGTTGCGACCGGAGGCGCCCATAATGCCGCCGCCGGGATGCGTCGCCGAACCGCACATGTACAGGTTGCGAACCGGCGTGCGGTATTGCGCCCAACCCGGCGCCGGCCGCAAAAAGAAAAGTTGTTCGAGCGTCAGTTCGCCCTGAAATATGTTTCCTTCTGAAAGACCAAAGTCGCGTTCGATGTCGAGCGGCGTCAGCACCTGTCGATGGAGGATTAGGTCCTTGATGTTCGGTGCGTGTTCGGCAATGGTGTTGATGACTGTATCGCCAAACTCTTCACGCAGGTCGTCCCAGTTCCCTTCCTTTAAATGATAAGGAGCGTATTGAACGAAGCACGACATGACGTGCTTGCCCGGCGGCGCTATTGATGGATCAGTCAGCGTCGGAATAACGATATCGATGTAAGGCCGGCGTGAGAAGCGACCGTACTTCGCGTCATCGTAGGCACGCTCCATGTAATCGACACTCGGCGAGATGGATACCGCGCCGCGCAGGTGGGGTCCGGCACCGGGCAGGGCCTTGAAGTCCGGCAATCCAGCAAGGGCGAGATTTACTTTTCCCGACGACCCACGGTACTTGTATCGTTTCAGATCCTCGCAAAAATCATCAGGCAAATGTTCCTCGCCGACCATCTTCATAAAGGTCAAACGCGGATCGACACTCGAGGAGATCAAGTCAGCGTAGATCTCGTCGCCGTTGTCGAGCACCACTCCTTTAGCCTGCCCGTTCTTTACGATGATCTTCGCAATCGGAGCTTCAGTGCGGATTTCGGCGCCCGCCTCGCGGGCCGCATCGGCAATAGAATTGGAAATAGCGCCAGTCCCGCCGCGCGAGAGACCCCACGAGCGAAATGCCCCGTCGATCTCTCCCATGTAATGATGCAGCAGGACGTAGGCTGTGCCGGGTGAGCGTACGCCCAGAAAAGTGCCGATGATGCCCGACGCGGACATGGTCGCCTTGAGCACATCGGTTTCGAACCACTGATCCAGAAAATCGACGGCGCTCATCGTCATCAATTGCACCTGATTGTACTTATCTTCCGCCGGCAGCCGTTGAAAACGCCGGCCGAGGAACAAGAGATCTTTTAGCCCTTTGGGCTTGAGCGAGGTCGGATCGGGAGGTGTCATGCTCATGATGGGTTTGACGAAATGCGCCATCTCCATCATTGCCTTGCCGTACTCATCGTAAGCCTCGGCGTCGAGTTTCGAATGCCGCGCAATTTCCCGTCGGGTCTTTGCATGGTCATTCACGCGCCAGAGATAATCACCATCAGGCATGGGCGTGAAGGTGCCGTCGAGTGGCAGAATCTCCAGACCGTGACGCGGCAGATCCAGCTCGCGGATTATCTCAGGGCGCAGCAGTGAAACCACGTAGGAGCAGACTGAAAACCTGAAGCCGGGGAATACTTCTTCAGTCACTGCTGCGCCGCCTAGTACGTAACGGCGCTCGAGCACCAGAACTTTCTTGCCGGCCCGGGCGAGATACGCGGCATTCACCAGCCCGTTGTGGCCGCCGCCGATTACGATGACGTCGTATTTGCTAGGCATTCTCTTGTGGTATTGCAGCTTGCTGAAGACTCGTAAGGATACTTATAATCACTCGCCCTGACAAACGCAGCGCCACGCATTCTTTTCGACTATGCCCATTGGAACCGCATTCCACGACAGAACATTTCCGCTGTGCGAAAGTCTCAACTATCGCGAGTGGTCCGGCTATTATGCGGTCAGCGCTTACGAGCCCCATCACGAGCATGAATACAATGCGATACGCAATGCCGCGGCGCTAATCGATATCTCGCCTTTATTTAAGTACAAGCTGACAGGCAGGGACGCGACCAGCCTCGTTGATCGCATCATCACCCGGGATATGCGCAAGGTCACGGTGGGTCAGGTGATCTACACACCCTGGTGCGACGAACAGGGAAAAGTCATTGATGACGGCACCGTCTCTCGCCTCGAGGAAAATACTTATCGCTGGACCGCAGCCGATCCCAGTTTGCGCTGGTTTACTCAGAACGCAATCGGGATGGACGTGGAGATTGAGGATATCTCCGAAACCATCGCTGCGCTTGCGCTCCAGGGCCCTACGTCCGGGCGCCTGTTGCAGCAGCTTGTAAGCGATGCCGACATCGGCAGTTTGAAGTATTTCCGCGTCACCAGGGCGACCATCGCCGGCGTGCCGGTCGAGATCTCACGCACTGGGTACACCGGCGACCTCGGTTACGAGATCTGGGTTCCGGCCGCTCAGGCCGGCAGGGTCTGGGACGCCCTGATGGGCCAGGGCCGGGCTTTCGACATCCATCCGGCAGGTATGCTGGCCCTGGATGTGGCCCGCATCGAAGCAGGGCTCCTGCTGATCGACGTTGATTTTAACAGCAGCAAGAAAGCGCTGATCGAAGAACAAAAATACTCACCGTTTGAGATGGGTCTGGGTCGTTTAGTCAATCTTGACAAAGCTCGCTTTGTGGGCCAGGCGCCTCTGAAAGAAGAGCAACGCCGGGGGCCGGCGCGAGAGATAGTGGGGCTGGCAATTGATTGGACCGAAGTCGAAAAGCTCTACGAAGATGTCGGTCTGCCCCCGGCTATTTCAGCTGTCGCTTCCAGGGTTGCGGTTCCTGTATTCAAGGACGGCACGCAGATCGGCAAGGCAACATCGAGCACCTGGTCACCGACTTTGAAAAAGATGATCGCCCTGGCAACCGTCAAACGTGAGCATACAAAGATCGGCACGCGACTCCAGTTTGAGATCACCGTTGAGTCCGTGCGCCACCGCGTGGCGGCCACCGTTGTGAAAATGCCGTTTTTCAATCCCAGGCGCAAAACTGCCACGCCCGTCAGTTGATGGTTCCATCTGCGGGGTTGCGTCATTTTGGGGAAGCTTTGCGAAGTGGGGTTGAAAGCGACCAGGACCGCAACGACTAAGAGCCTGCCACGCCAAGTCGGGACCCGAACTACTTGGAATCTCTGCAGCAAATAATCGAAAGCTACGATCCGGGTGCGCCGCTCGAAAATGCCTGGGCCATCCCCGCGCCCTGGTACACAGATAGCCGGCTATATGATCTGGAATTGAAGACGGTCTTCGGACATTCCTGGCAATTTGCTGCTCGTTCCGCTCAGTTGCTTGAGTCCGGCCGCTACGTGAGCACTGAAATCGCCGGCGAACCAATTGTCCTCGTTCGTGGCAGCGACCAGAAGCTGCGCGGTTTTTTTAACGTCTGTCGTCATCACGCAGCCACAGTGATGACCGAAGCCGAAGGCCACGCGAATCAACTGCGCTGTCCCTACCATGGTTGGACCTACTCACTCGAGGGGGAGCTCAAAGGCACGCCGGATTTCGCCGGCGTGTGCAATTTTGAACGCGAGTCGAACGGCCTCGCGCCGGTTGCAGTTGCCACCTGGGAAAAGTGGGCCTTTGCCAGAATTGCACAAATCGAAACATCTGGCTCAGGCAGCTCGCCGCTCGATCTGTCGCTGCCCGACTTTCTGGGCCCAACTTTGGTCAAGCAGGTCCAAACACTCGGCCTGGCGGCACTGCACTGGATGGAGCGACGGCACTACATCTTTGACTGTAACTGGAAAGTGTTCGTCGATAACTATCTTGATGGAGGCTACCACGTTCCCTACCTGCACAAGGGACTGAACAGCGTGCTCGATTACAGCAAGTACATGATCGAAAACGGCGAGCACTTTTGCCTGCAGTGGAGCCCGCTTGTCAGCCAGGGCGCTGAGGCGGAAACGGGCGCCGTCCGCAAAGGCCAACGGGCGCTGTACTATTGGCTCTATCCGAACTTCATGATCAACTATTATGACGGTCTGATGGATACCAACCTGGTAGTTCCTCGTGGGGTCGACCGGACCGAAGTCATTTTTGATTTCTATTTTCCGGATGTCACCGACGCAGCCGAACGTACGCGCAACCGGGCCAGCATCGAAGTTGGCCAACGCATCCAGGAGGAGGATGTCGCCATCTGCAAATCAGTGCAGCGCGGCCTATGCTCAAGCTCCTACAAGGCGGGGCGGCTATCGGTGCGGCGCGAAGGCGGCGAGCACCTGTTTCATCGCTTGCTGCATGCCGATCTGGTGCGCGGATTGGCGCAGTAGTAAATCGCGCCAGCATATCTACTTGTCAACAATGCGCCGCCGTCAGCCCGAATCACTTTGAGCACCCCAGCCGAATTCGCTTCCGTCATGGAAAAACGTGGCCGCTTGTTGCGGGTGCTGGGAGTCGGCTTTGGCCTGGCCGTCATCATCGGCAACACCATCGGCGCCGGCATATTTCGCGCGCCCGGCGAAATTGCCAAACAGGTTCCGGACCCCTGGCTGTTCATGGGTGTTTGGATCGTCGGGGGCCTGTACGCATTACTGGGTGCGATTGCCTTGGCTGAGTTGGGTACGATGATTCCCAAGTCGGGTGGGCAATATGTTTTTGCGCGCTATGCGCTCGGCGAGTATGCCGGCTTCATTGTTGGGTGGAGCGACTGGATTTCGAGTTGCGGCAGCACGGCGGCCGTAGCCATTGTCGTGGGTGAGTTCTCCGGTGCGCTGTTTCCCACCCTAAGCGGTAAGTCCGTGATCATTGCCACGACTGTCGCCATTGCCTTCGCGATTCTTCAATGGCGCGGCATCGTGCTCGGCAGCCAGGTGCAGAATCTGACCAGCTTGCTGAAAGCGCTCGGCTTTGGGGCGCTGATCCTGGCTGCCTTCATCCTTGGCGGCCAGGGTACGAGCCACCCCGCCGATACTGCCGTGGCCGTTGCTGGTTTGTCGCCGGCCATCGCGCTGGTTTCCCTGATGCTGGCGCTGCAGTCGGTTATCTACACCTATGACGGTTGGAGCGGCGTCATCTATTTTTCCGAGGAGGTGAAGGATCCCGGCCGCGATGTGCCGCGCTCATTATTTGGTGGCGTGCTTCTCGTCATTGGGATCTATTTGCTGGTCAATCTCGCTCTCCTGTATGTGCTGCCGTTGTCAAAGATTGCGGGCCATGACTTCGCTGCCGGGGCGGCTGCCGAGGCAATCTTTGGTCGATACGGTGATACGATTATTCGCTCCCTGACCATCATTTCCATGCTGAGCAGCATCAATGCCCTGCACTTGATGGCCACTCGCGTACTGTTCGCCATGAGTCGCGACGGACTGTTTCTAAATATAGCGGCGCGAGTCAACCCGGGAGGCACCCCAGCGGTTTCGCTCTTGATTAGCACTGCGATCGCGGTCCTCTTTATCTTGTTCGGAAAGACCTTTGCAAAAGTAATTACCGTCCTGGCCTTCTTTTTTGTAGCGAATTACGCTCTCTCATTCGTTTCCGTTTTTGTTCTGCGCTGGCGCGAACCGCTTAAAGAGCGCCCCTACCGCGCGTGGGGTTATCCCTGGACCACGGGTCTGGCCTTGCTCGGCTCAATCGCGTTTTTGGTAGGCGCCGTCGCGAACGACCTGGGCAGCGGATCGAGAGACAGTATCTATGCGGCAGGTTTGCTGGCTGCGAGCTATCCGGTATTTCGCGTGCTGAAGCTGATGGGCACTGGCAACAGGAGTTGACCGCTTTGACATCCTTGAGTCAGGGAGCTGTATCGACCTGACATCCAGCCGTGTCAACCTCGAGTTGCCTCACTCTTGTACCCACGCCATGTTGTTCAAAGTTGCGCGCAATCGCGGCCCCAATCTCGTCAAAATGATCCAGTCCAAGGGCCACCACACTCGGGCCGGCGCCGCTGAGGGCGAGCCCGAGCAGACCCTTCATTCGCGGGGTGGCGAGGGCCTCAGCCAGACCCGGCACCAATGAAGATCGTTTCAGCTGGTGCAACCGATCCTGCATTGCAGCCTCCAGTAAATCGTAACGACGTACCGCGAGCGCGGCGATAAACAGCGCGCTGCGCTGTAAGTTGAAAACCGCATCGCCGTGCCCGACTAAAGCCGGGAGGGCAGCACGCGCCAGCTTGGTGTCTAAATGCAATTCAGGTACGACCACGACTATTTTGATGTTGGCAGGCCAGGCCTGGGGCAATGCAATCACCTGGCCCTGCTCTGCAAGACAGTTGACGACGAAGCCGCCCAGCAGGGAGGGAGCAGCGTTGTCCGCGTGTCCTTCAATCTCTGTCGCATATTGCAAGATCTTGCCGGCCGCCAAAGGTCGCCCGCACAGAGCTGAAAAGAGTTTAAGGCCGGCGATAACCGCAGCGGCGCTGCCTCCAAGACCGCGGCTGACAGGAATATCGTTTGCCACCTCGAGTTGCACGGGCGGTAGGTTGACGCCTTCCCTTTGGGCCGCATAGGTCATCGAACGGTAGATGAGATTGTCCGAGTTTAAAGGCAGTCCGGCATTCTCTTCGCCAACGCCAGGACGAACCACGCAAGCGACCGAAGACTTGAGGTCGGCGGTAGCTTTGACCCTGAGATAGAGCTGCAGGGCAAGTCCAAAGCAGTCGAAGCCCGCACCGAGATTGGACGTGGATGCCGGGACGCGCACCACAGCGGTACTTGCTCTGGGATCCATCTGCGGCAATTCGCTATCTGTCATTGGTCCATCGCGTTTAAGATTGCCTGGCGATCAGCCTTCACGCGCACGGGCTGGTTGGCGTAAGTGCCCTTGAGACGGCGCCTGGCTTCGGGTGCGCCATCCTCAAAGTCGAGCGTTCCTCGATGATAGTTCATGATGTAATCAGGGTCCTTCAGGATGTGCCCGGTTAGTACGGCGACCACCGACTCTCCGGCGCGAATCTTCCCTCGCTGGACCAGTTGCTTGATTCCGGCGACAGTGGTCGCCGATGCCGGCTCGCAACCGATACCGTCACGGCCGATAATTGCTTTGGCATCGGCAAGCTGCTGTTCACTGACGGTCAACACCTGGCCGTTGGTCCCACGTATCGCGCGCCAGGCTTTCTCCCAGGAAACAGGCGCGCCGATTTTCACGGCCGTAGCCAGCGTTACGGGATGGTCAACCGCAACAAAATCGCCCGGCGGATCCGCACTGGGCGGCGCGTCCCCGTGACGCGCGAAGAAATGGGCAAATGGAGCCGCTCCTTCTGCCTGGACTACGGATATTTGCGGCAGCCGATCAATCAGTCCTAATTCACGCAACTCCCAAAACCCTTTGCCAAAAGCCGAACTGTTACCCAGATTGCCTCCGGGGACAACCAGATGGTCAGGCACTTCCCAGTCCATTTGTTGTAATAACTCTGCGGCAACTGTCTTTTGTCCTTCAATGCGAAAAGGATTGATGGAGTTAACCAGATAGATCGATTCGTCCTCGCTCAGTTCAAGCACCACGCGCATGGCGGCGTCAAAGTTTCCCTCGATTTCCAAAACTCTGGCGCCGTAATCAATACTCTGGGCCAGCTTGGCAGAACTCACCTGTCCCTGCGGCACGATAATGGCGCAAGCCAGGTTGGCCCGGGCGGCATAAGCAGCAAGACTTGCCGAAGTGTTTCCGGTGCTGGCGCAAATGACCGTGCGCGCACCCAGGATAACCGCCTGAGTTACCGCCGTGGTCATGCCGGTATCTTTGAACGAGCCGGTGGGATTGCAGCCCTGATGTTTGAGTTTGAGGCCAGGCAGATCGCAGTACGCCGCCGCCCGAGGCGCTTCATAGAGAGGAGTATTGCCCTCTGCCAGGGTGACCACCGGTGCGTCCTCGCCAAAAGGCAACAACTCTCGGTAGCGCCAGACGCCGCTCCGATCCCTGGCGTCGCTAGAAGCCAAGCGCGTCTGCCAGCTCGCGCGTAGCGCGCTGGCGTGTCCCATCGCCGCAAAGGGTTTCTCAACCTCGAGCAAGCCGCCGCAGCGACGGCATACGTACAACCGTTCGCTTAGTCCATAAGATTCTCTGCAACCGCTTTTGATACAACGCTGCACGCTTACGTCATTGATCTGAAGGTTATTAAACATGTTCTCCGTTCGGCTGAATGCCACACTGAGTGTAAGGGCGATCACCAGTCACGGGCCATGACCTGTACTCTGGATACGAGCGACCTCTTCAATCTCCCGGGTTATACCCAATTGGTGGTGTTGGACCCTAAGAGAACTTTATTCCTCTTGTCACTTGGCATCGCCAAGATGATCGTAGCTCCAGCCTTCTTAGTCAAACTGCAGATGGTACTCTGACTATGAGAACTCTATATCCGAAAAAAGAAGATCCGAGATCTCATTGCTGAGAGCTCGGATCTTTGGACCAGGTCTTTGCTGAAAACTGAGAGGACGAGTCTGGTCTACCCGCCTCCCTCTCACCGGACTTACATCATCTTCTGTCTATCAGTCAGAGTGACACCCATTTTTTCCAGCGTCACTTTATTGAGCGTGCCGGTAGCTTTGATGTTCTCAGCCTCCTGATACTTCTTCAAACCCGCACGGGTGTCAACATCGAGTTTACCCGTCTGCTCACCAGCGTAAAAGCCACGTTGCTTTAGGATACCCTGGGCTTGTTTGACCTGATCTTTGTTCGCGCGAAAGATTGGCCGTCTGCTCTTCGCTACTCCGGAGTTACTCATCGCAGAAGAATTCGGACTCTGGGCCGCGACAGCAAACGTGCAGGCGCAAAGAATCGACAGCACTATTGTGAGAAGCTTTTTCATCGTTTTGATCCTCTTTGGTAATTGGGGCTGAATGAGCCCCTTGGAACAATCCGGGTGGCCTGTGAGCGCCCGTATCATACTACCGTTGTCAATACGCCTCTCCCTGCAAAGGTGTTGTTTAATATTGTTTGTCTATGTTAGTATGCGCTTGCTGGGTTGATCGGTAGCCGATCCGCCGTCCTGCCCTGGCTCTTGGGATCATTCCTCAGTCTTGCTCGAAAACTGCGATAACAGCCCCGAAAACTAATGAAAACTTCCCTCCTGCTTCTTATCCTGCTCGCTGCCTCAGCTGCGCCTGCCATGGCTCAGGGGCGTTCCTATCAATTCGACAATTTCGATATCTCTAATGGAGTCCACATCCAACTGCCCGTCCAGCCGGACTTTTCAAAGTCTGCCAAGCGCAGGCATTCGGCAAACTGGTCAGCCCCGGCAGCTGGCTCGAATCCCATTGGAAGTCTGACCAATGCGACCAGCATGTCTTTGGGTCGTTCACTTGATGGCTTTACCACCGGCAATTCGCAAGTAGATAGCTTCATTGCTGAATCGGGAGCCCGTCACGGTGTTGACCCGGTATTGCTTTACGCCATCATGCATCAGGAATCGACCTTTAAGGCGAAGGCCGTGTCACCCAAGGGTGCACGGGGCCTGATGCAATTGATGCCTGGTACGGCCGCTCGTTATGGAGTCATTGACATTTTCGATCCGCGCCAAAATATTGAGGGCGGCGCGCGCTATATGAAGTTTCTGCTCAACCTCTTCAATGGCGACGTTAGTCTGGCCCTGGCAGGATACAATGCCGGTGAGGGTGCAGTTATGAAATACGGTTACCGCGTGCCTCCCTACAGTGAAACTCAGGAATACGTCCGCAGAATCAGCCGCCGCTACGCTTTAATGCGCGATCCATTAACTGCCTTAAGTGCAAACAGTGTGAGCCGTGATCAGGTGGCGTCCATGCGAGGGAAGGAAGCCACGCCCCTATCAATTTACGAGCCGCAGGTCTACGCGGTGCGCTTGCCGGACGGGCGGCTTCAACTGATGAGCCAGTAGGGACCACGCGCTCCCTGCGATTCCTGAGGCGGACCGGCTGCACTGGTCCGCCTCTTTCTTTGTCCTTATGCATGGAACTCGGTCCTGTGATAGTCAACAGTCAGCCAAAGCTTGCGGGTGTAATGTCAGAGCATTTCCGTTATGATGGGTATTAGCAGGTGCTCGAATTCGTTTCATTGGACTATCGACTTGAGATCAAACCCGATGCACTGTTCTAACTGTGGTTCATACATCGCACCCGGAGTTCGCTTTTGTTCAAATTGCGGTTCACCGGCCGCCGATCCTGAAGCGACTCGCATTGCGCGCACCCAGTCCGGCGTGATGGGCATGCCCGTCAACTCCGAGCTCGATCATACAATCTTCACGGTGCGCCCAACCTTGTTGTTCGTGAAATTAGGTTACGCAGCCGCCGTACTCGGCGCGATCCTCCTGATTATTCTGTTGGCATCGGTTGGCGCACCGGCCTATATCTCAGTTCCCGTGGCCCTGTCGCTGTTGCTGGTGCCTGCTTACTATCATTTGAAAAGGAACCTCGTTCGGTATACGGTCACCGACTCCACAATGAAGATCGATACAGGATTGATTGCTCGCACGAGCCGCAACATTCCCTTGAGCAAGATTCAGGATGTCACCGTTTCCGCCAGTGTTTCGCAACGTATGATGGGTTTTGGCGACATAATTATCGACAATGCGAGCGAAATCGGCGGGAGCACAGTCCTAAAGAACATCAACAATCCCCGCCACTATGCCGATCTGCTTTTGCGCGAACTAAGAAAATGGCAGTAGATTAGCAGTTGCCAACTCAATACGAGCCTGGGAACTTCGAGAAAGGCAGGGAGTCTAAGCCTCGGTGTCTCCTGGCGAGCAAAAGGGGTGCTGATTTGCGTTTGTTTGTCTTGTTAATTGCGTTTTCGTCGGTACTGGCTTTAGCGCAGGCGCCAGCTGCCCGCGGTGATCAGGGCACGCCTGCTGACGCAGCGCGTTTGCTACCCGATCGGATTGGCGAGTTTGCTGCTTACGGTGCGTCGCGTCCGGCCGCAGGCCTCCGGCGCGGCGAGTTTAACGAGACTGGTGAGGCTACTCGTGACTATCTCTCAACCACTGGTGAACGCCTCTCCATTACGGTCATTACTACAGATTCAGATTCAAGCGCTTATGCTTTGCTCACGAGCAGGATCAACTCATCTCTCCAACCGGGAACCTCCGATGCCGATTCGCAAGTCTTAAGAGGCGGCCCTGTTGGCACAGCGAGCTATCAGTTTCGCGACCGAATTCTCTTTTACAAGGGCCACGTCTTTGCAGTTGTTGGGCGCGGGGGCGAAAAAGGAAAACACTTCGCTTCGATAGAACCGCTGGCCCGCGCTTTCGCAGAATCGCTGGATAAAGGTGAGGGAGAACTGCCCGCCCTCGCAAAGCATCTGCCTGATAATCCGAGCCCGCTAAGCGTTCGGTATGCCGTGAACGGAGAGACACTAGCGCGTATCCTCCCTGAGCAAACAATTCTGCAAAGCATTGGCTTTGAAGGCGGTACTGAAGTAGTAGCGGCCACTTACGGATCATCCCAGTTGCTGATAGCTGAATTCACTACACCGCAACTGGCTCATGATAATGACTGGAATATCAGCGTTAAGGTCCGGGAACTCTGGGACCAGGGTAAGCCCGCGCCGACTGCTTATCGACGGGTGGGCAACTATGCCGTGTTTGTGTTCCATGCGCCGAGCGATCAGGCTGCCAACCAGCTTATTGATCAGGTGAAGTATGAACAGGTAGTCCGGTGGCTGGGAGACAATCCAAACTGGCTTAAGGATGCTCAGCGCAGATACACGGAGACAACCCTGGGGGTATTTGTTTCCGTGGTCAAGGCTTCCGGTCTTGCCGCACTGCTCTGTTTTGGCATCGGCGGTATGGTAGGTGGCTTGCTGTTCGCTCGCCGCCGGGCGCAGCAGGCAACCGCTGAAGCTTACACAGATGCAGGTGGTATGATGAGGCTTAATCTGGATGAATTAAGCGCGGAAACAAACTCGGCCAGGCTGCTGGCGAAGATGTCAGAAAAGACTTAGTTTGTCGTTTGGCCGCTGGCGTGGTTCAACCTCAGGCCAATTCCAGACGAAAACCATTAACGGCTAAAGTGGAAATGCGGACTGTTGGTATTCCTGTGGGCTCCCCCGTGCCCGCTCAGGACGACAACCAACAGTCCGCAATTCGCGGCTCCTCAATTGCCCGCTCGCTTTACTCCGTTCCCCCGAAAGAGCGCCGCCAGCTTTTTTTAAAGGTGAAAGGACGCCTCCCCCAAAGCTTCCTTTCACCGCAATCTTGGAGCCTGACCCGATTTGCCTTTTACCCTACTTGTTCTGTTCAGCTACTTAGCAACGAACGTGCCGGAGGCGCCGCAAAATGATTACTGGAGCAGGATCGATTCGAGTACAAGCGATTCATAGTGGAAATTGCAGAGGCTCTGCGAATCGATCCGAGCCATACACTAGTAAAGCAATGTGAAGGGCTAAGTGAACGTATTTCTTTCGGACGTCAGAGGGGTACGGCTGCACCGAAATCGCTCGCCATGATGGCTTCAGGTCCGTGAGAGTTTAGGGGAGGCTGTCCACAAGTTGATCGATTTCTGCCGCGGTATTGAAAAAGTGCGGTGCGACGCGCAAGCGACCGCCCCGGGGCGCGGTGATTATATTTCTTTGTTTTAGATGGCTGTAGAGCTCGAGGGCACCAATGCCTCCACGATGGCGCAGACAGACGATGTGCGATTTTTCTGCTGCCAGCCTTGAGCTGACCACTTCGTAGTGTCTCGACGCTAATCGCTCGCAGAGGAAATCCGTCAGCTCAGCAAGATAGGAGTTAATGCTTTCGAGCCCTGTGGCGCGCAATAAGCCGAGGCTGGCCTCCAGTCCATAAAACAAAGCGGATGGGCCGGTCCCGGTTTCCCAGGCGAGCGCACCGTCATTCCATGGTTGCTCGAAATTGCCCTGGTCTTCCGGATTCGGCACGCTGATCCAGCCAACCAGGGTGGGTTCGATCCGATTTCGAGCGCGATCTGACAGGTAGAGGAAGCCGATACCTTCCGGAGTGAGGAGCCACTTGTGACCGGCCCCCGCAGCAACATCGATCAAATCCCTCTCCACGTTGGTTGGAATCACGCCCAGCGCCTGGATGACGTCCACCACCAACAGGGCGTCGTGCCGGCGCGCCGCCTGGCCCAAACGCGCGAGATCGCAGCGAAACCCTGAAGCAAATTGAACCTGGCTAATCGCGACCACCCTGGTTCGCGCATCTATCAGCCCGGTTAACTCGTCGAGATCGAGACGACCGTCCTTCTCTTCACACATGCGTACCTCGACCCCGTATGCATCCCGGAGGCGCAACCACGGATACACATTCGAGGGGAATTCGCGGCGGAAAGTCACCAGATTGTCGCCCTTTTTCCAGCGCAGGCCGTTGGCGACGGTAGAAAGCCCGTCGGACGTGTTGCGCATGAAGGCAACTTGCTCCGGCCGAGCGCCGAGCAAATCGGCCACTAGTTTGCGCGCCCTTTCCTTGGTCGCGACCCAACGGCGAAAGTTAACAGAACCATTGGTGGAAACGTCCTCGAGTTGTGATTGGATTGCCTGAATGGTTGGCGTCGGTGGCGGCGATACGGCCGCGTGATTTAGATAGACCGCCCGCTCGGTAATCGGAAAGAGCGCTCTCAATTGGGCATTCATGAGATTTGGTCACGGCACGAAGGGCATACCGTAGAATTCCTTGTACAGCCAGCCCAGCACCCTGGCCTCGGCCGAGCATAAGGACTCGATCCAACAATTGAAGAGGAACTCATTTCGCTCGCGTGCTGAAGGAATCTTTCCGGCTTCAACTACGGTTGACCCTGCGCCCTTCAGATCCAGGTCGTAAGCCTCAGCGATTGCTTCATTCGTTTGCGATGCGGAGTCCAGCGCATTAAGCAACTGCCCAATCCAGGAGTGCAGCGCGCGCTCAGTAGTATTTTCGGCCAGCGCCTGAATGATACCAATGGCCAGCCGATCTTCAGCACGATTGAACACAAAAACTTCTTCGCCCCCCAGGCGGCTCTGGTTTTGTTTCCATTGAAATACTTCTTCGACGCGGACGTGCTTAACGATTGCTACTCGCTCGTCGTAATCAAGGAACCACTGAATCACATCGGGGACAGAATCCACGTCGACGCGTCCTCGCGGATCTCGTCGCAGGGGCGGTCCATCAGCTGCCGCTTTCGCTTTACCGTTGCCGGACGGATCAACTGCCATATCTGAATTTTCCTTAAGCGGCGGCCCGACGCAACACGAACGCGGGCTTTACTTCGCCGACTACGTCTCCGTTACGGTTGGTTACCGGAAAGCGAGCAAACCGGGTGACCGCTGCGAGCGAATCACCATAGAGCACGCCAAGCTGTCTGAGCGCTTCGATCACAACAGTGGGGCGCGCGCGTGAATCGTCACCATCTTCGATTTTGAGCGCTAGACCGAGACCGTAGGGCCAGCTTTCACAGGGCAGGACGCCAACTGTATAGACTCCTTCCGCCCCAACCTTGGAAATCAGTCGCCCCTTTG
>DAIMCP010000006.1:0-72448 GCA_036726305.1 Pyrinomonadaceae bacterium
ATTCGATTGAGTATTGACTTCTTTTAGCATCTCCCCGTCGGCGTCATAGCTAATCGCTCGGGTTACCGTGTAGGACGAGCCAGTTGGGGGTACTGCCGTGGTGATTAGGGAAGTCTGACGCCCGAGAGCGTTGTACCCATTTGTGCGTGCGCCAACAGTCGTGTTGCGGCCATCTACATCATACCCCCAACCACTTCGTCGACCGTTAGAATAGCTAGACGAATCAGTATCGCTGAAGCCATCCCAACTATCGCTAGCGCGCGAAGTTAGATTGCTAAAAGCGTCATAACCAAATGTTTCGTGATAAGGAACGGGAGCGTATTGATAGCCGTTGACGTCACCGCCGCTTTTGGCTTCCGTTAATCTATTCGCATTGTCGTAGGAATACGATCGATCGAAATTTTGATCCGTCGTATTGTGGACCACGCTGATGCGGCCGTCGTTGTAGTAGTCATAGTTTTGATTCACTAACCCAGCGCTGAGATCGAAGTGATTCACTTGTTGCCGCGCGTTGTAACCAACATTGGTTGTGTGGCTGCGGCCATCGGTAAACTGTTTAAGACCGCCCCAGGCTCGGTACTTGAAACCGGAGGCGTAACTCGACACACCTGCATGAAGGTTGCCGGAGCCAGTCACATTGGTAAGTTGACCCACCACATCATAAGCGTAGTTTATGGTCATTCCGGTGGCATCGGTAATTTTCTTCAGCTCGCTGGCGTAGTTGTAGTCGTAGCTGAACGTAAACGAGCCCAAACCACTAAGGGTCCTGGTCTCGGACAACATTCTCGATAGCTGATCGTAGGTGTAGCTTTTACTACCCTGATCATCGCTCATCGAGTCGCGGTTGCCGGCGGCATCATAGCCATAATTGACCGAGCCCGGTGCTGAGATGCCGGAGCCGGATGGCACGCTGTGGCTGATGCCCGTAACCAAATGCCGGCCATTGTAAGTGTGCGTGGCGGCCGCACCGCGTCCATCAGTGATCTTCTGCACGCCATCATCCGCAAAGTAGTCATAGGTAGTGACCACATTGGAATCCTGCTCAGGTACATGTTTCGTCTTTAATCGCCCATGGCCATCGTAAGTTAGCGACGTTTGTTGACAGGTGCCGCTCGGACAACTGAAATCGGCGGGGTCGCTGGGTCCCGACCCGCTGAACTGGCGCACCTGCGTTATCTGATCTCGCGCATTATAGGTGTTGACACTGGTAGCAGAGGCACTACCACCTTCCCAATTGAGCAACTGTGTTTTCCAAACCCGGCCCATCACGTCTCGGTAGATCTTCTGCTGCCGTCGCTTTGCCGTGTGGTCGGTCGGATCAATTGTGCCTTCATCAGTAAACGTCACGACTTCGCCACCGGCACAGCCGCAGCCCCCGTAGCTGGCAATGCTTGTCGTTCCATCCGGGTTGGTCGTCATCAGCGCTCGGCGCTTCCAGTCGTAGGTTTGCTGCGTGTATAGCCAGCCAGCCGCATCGTCACCTGCCGGCACCCAGCCCGCTGTGATTTCCGCCGGATTCGACTGTTTGACCTTCTGACCCAGGCGGTCGTAGACGCTGAGTTGCGCTTTGTAGCCGCCAGTGCTGCCCGGATGATTGCTTGCCTGACCTACGACGCGTCCGGCGCCATCGAAAGTTTGAATAGCATAGCTGTCGTCACCTGCCGTGTTAACGCTGGCATAATTCTGCACATAGTAAGGCCCGTAAACGTAGCGGCTGTAGCCCCCGTTGAACTCATTTTTGACAGTGTCTACGCGTCCTGCAGGGTCGTAGTAAGTCTTTATCGCACCCCATTGCGAGTACGGTTGTCCCGTCGCCGGGTCTTTCGGAGGCGGCCCCTGCAAGCGAAAGACAATCCCCATGTCGAAATTGTATTGCGCGGTCGCGTAATTGTTCGGCGCCGTTGACGCGTTCCAGTCCGCGTCCTTCACTTTGGTTGGATAAGCCAACGTATTCCGTGAGTTGTTGCCGTCAGAGAACGAGTCGGTGTACTCAACGTTGGTTTGGTGATCCGAACCGTCTTTTGTGAATGTGATGCCACCAGCAAGGTTATATCCGCGCCGCATGACCCAGACGGCCTGATTGTTGTCGTCAGGCGCGTTCACGTTGTAACGGCGCACACCCACGAGAAAGCCGCGACCGAAGGAAAGGCCCGAACCGTAGTTCGTCGTGTCGTGTTGCATCGACGGCGCCTGCGCGGTCATGGACTCGGACCAGTCGTATTCGTACATCGTCTTGGAATAAAGATTCCAGTTGCCATCGAAGACATTAACAACATAAGGCAGCCCGATGATCCGTCGGCTGATGAAGGCATCGTCGTTCTTATAGCCACGACACGTGAATCGGATCGCCGTGGAGGCATTAGCCGCGTAATCAGTGACACAAGACGGCAGACCGAAGGTCGAAGAATAGTCAATAGTGGTGCGCCGCCGGTTATTACTGGAGTCGTAGACGTTGGTCTCGGTCACGCGCGGATTAGTCTTGTATCCAACGCTGGTGTTGTCTTGTGTCCAGGTCGTGCTCGTCCACTTCTTTTCCTGTCCACCGGCCCAAATTTCAGTAGCTGTGGTTAACCCGCTCTGCCAACCAGTGCCATAAAACTCTTTGTAGAGGACCCCGTTCGGATCGTCTACGACCGCCGCAGTGTGTGCTGTGCCGTCAATCGCGTATTGCGTGGTGACTTCACTCGGCACGCCATTGACGCCAGTCCAGTTTTCGCCGGCGACACGTATTTCCGTCAGTCTCGTGCTGTCGTCAGAGGCAAGGTAGGTGTAAGCCTTATGAGATCTCTCGTGATTGTCATAGTCCGGATTGCTGTCGGAGGCGTAGTGCGTAATGCGAGATACTTGCCCCGAGTTCCAGTTCGTGTATGCAAATTTGTAGTAGGTGCCGTCGTCCACTCCCACCATCGTCAGGACTGGAATCGACTGTCCGTTGGCAATACCACTGAGCGCTACGCCTGAGAAGCCGGGCTGAACAGTGATCGACCCCCAGCGAAACGTAGCCCACTTGTGCGACTCGTTTGCCTGACCTCCTGATTGCACGTCACGGTGCCACGTCTGCTGGATCTCGCTCAGATTGGCATTGGCGTCGTAGAGAAAAGTAATCGTGCGTCCCAGCGTATCGACGACGCTGGTGAGGTCTCCCAAAGAATTATAGTTGATCGTGAGGTAATTACCATTTCGATCCTTGACTTCTTTACAGCGCCACTCGTTCTCGATCTTGTTGTACGTCATCCGCGTACCATCAGTGGAGCGTAACAATAACTTACCATCGGTCGCGCTGGTGTCCGTCAATTGCAGGTATGACGAGTCGGCAGCTTCATAGACATTGCCGGTGCCCACCTGGCGCAACTCCACTCGATTACCGGCGGCGGTAATCAGTAGGTATGCATTCTGCCCTGTTTGGGCGTTGAAGAAGAGCTCCTGGACAGTGGGAAACCCAAAACGGAAGCCAGGGCTCAGGGAGCTGTTGTCATCGTCGAAATAGACGTAAGGGCCTGAACGTGTCCATACTGCTGCCGACGAATAGGAAATGGCGAGCCCTAGATCCAGACCAGCTCTTCCGGGCAGACTAAGTAAGGTCGAACTCCACTCGGCATCCCGAGCCAACAGTTGATTTCCGGATTGATTGTTCAGATCCGCGCGCGCAGATAGAAGTGAAGTCACACCGCTTGACGCACTGCCGGTCAATGTCACCGTCGCCACTTTACTGATGAACTCGCCGCTCTCATCAAAGGCGCGGCGTACATTCTCACGACCGATTGCAGGCACGACACTCTCCCAATAGGCCCAACCACCGGAATCGGGACTGCGCAACAAATAGGTCTTGTAGAGATCGTAAACGTAATCATGATTAGAACGCGCTCGCGCAGCATAATCGGCGGACTCAAACAACGTCTTGCCCATCTCTCTGGCCGCCATCACCATTGAACCCTGAGCGTGCGCATATGCTGCTCGCAGAATGTCATTCCAATAATTTTGTTCATTTGTGTATGGTGTTCGCACCAAGGTCCATTGAAAAAACGTCTGAACGTACTGATCGTCACCGATAGGCGTTGGCGATAGACCACTGCCGCCAGGGACAGCATGATTGCGCCTCTTTGTCGACGGAAGCATCGAAGTCTGAGAATTCAAGGCCGACGATGTGGCAAAGGCATTTGGAGAGGTATGCAAAGCAGCACCCCGTGCCAGCTTTGCAGCGTTCTTTGGGTTTAGGTTCTCTTTTACGGAGTTGTTTGATGCTGTCGCACCTGAAGTAGACTCTCGCGCCATGCCGATGGCACCGTCCATCGTTCCTGGATCGCCAACCTTCCGGCCATTGCGCGGCATCAGCGACTTGCGTCGCGAGCGCATCAGCGAGGGCACATGCGCGGGCGTCTCTGGCCGAGGATGAACTCTGCGCCGCACTTCATTAAGATTCGGCAGATTCGCCTCGGGCGACCCAGCCTCGGGATTGCCCCTTCGTGACTGACCCTGACCACTAACGGACGAATGCCCCGATCCCGCCATCACAAGCGTCGAAAAGAGCAAGGTGCAGCAAATGAAGAATGCAATTAGAATCGTTGCAGGAGATGTGCGAAAGGTTGGGTGGGTAGTCATGACGAACCTCCGTATTTAGTGTCTAAACTCAGTGGAACCCTACAATGTTGAGACGACTTTTGAGCTAGTGTCCTTGCGAGAAATCGACCGAATCAGTTTGCGATTTGAAGGACCGGCACTAAGCAAGGCCCGCGCCGGTCCGGGTGCGCCACGTTGTCCTCGCGATTCACGTGGCGCTTCGCGGCACCAATCGTCCCACCGCTACGAATGTGCCAGCGCGAGAGATGCACCTCCCCCAACCAATCATCTCAAGTCAATTACATCGTGACTTCTCTTCTTCCTGTGCGTCTCACTCTCGCGCGTCGCGGATAATCCTACGGTCTGGCGCTACAATCTCCCGCAATAAGGGGCATGCTTTCGCGGGCGTCTCAATTCGAGAGTCTCACGCTTTAGCAGACCGGAGGAGTCGAGTCACTGTTTCCGCGACTTCCGAAATGTCTTCTGGCTTGCGTAGAGACGCATCCGCACCCGCCTCATGTGCAGCCGTTTCATCAAGCGTGGCTGATAAGATGATGATCGGTATCGCGCGTCGATGGGCCAAGCTGCGCGCTTGCTGGACAAGCTGCACTCCATTCACGCCGGGCAGATCGTAATCAAGCAGTAGAAGATCATAGCGCGCGCGGCTGTTAATTTTTCCCACTGCCGTTGTGCCTTGCGCGCAAGTTTCAACTTCCCATCCCTCCAGCGCGAGCGTTTCTTTCATCATGTTGGCAACTACAGGATCATCTTCCACGTGCAGAATCTTTAGAGTTCGTGTTTTATTGTTCCCCTTCTTTCCTGCCTTGGAGGCCTCGTTGCTATGATCGATGAGGCTGCGCCGTCGAGGCGCACTCGGGGTCCTGGCTGAACTTAAAGCCTTGTGCCGGCCGTTGAGCATAGTCAGGAGAGATTGGTGACTTGTCAGCCCGAGCAAACTCGCAGCTTGCGTGACCTTGCCGCGCGATTCTTTCAGCGCTAGTTCAATGAAATGCGCCTCGTAGCGATGCTTGGCTTCTTTCAGGGAAAAGCTCGACCAGTCAGGCCGCACTTGAAACGCATACACACACGCGAGCACGCGGCAGGCACAAGTGCACAGGCGTGCAAGCGTAGACATATCCCGCGTTTCATCGAGTAGCATCCTAGCGCGATCAACCGTGGCGCACAGCTCGTGGTTGGAAAGATGATCACCCAACTGCTCGATCAGTGTTAATGCGGCCACGCCTCCACTGTGAAGATCACCTGCCTGTTGCGCGACGTCGATCGCGCGTTCCAAAGTTGACCGCGCCTGCTTCGGATGTTGCAGCCGCGCCAATGAAATTCCGTGTGTGGTGAGCGCTTCAGCCAACAGCGACAGTTCGTCGCCTTTCTCAAGCGTGCCCACAGCCCGGCGAGAGAGTTTTTCGGCGGAGACGAGTCGACCCTCCGCAAGCATTAACCGCGCACGTGTCTCATCCACCTGCGCGAGGTGAACATCATCCTTGAGTCTTGTGAAGAGCATTTGCGCGCGATCTAGATGGTCGTGCGCGTCGGCGACCTTACCGATGGTGCTGTAGAGGAATGCTAAATTGTTTTCTACGCAGGCTTGGTAACGTGTATGGCCAGCTTGCTCGAAGTGATAACTTGCGGCTGCGTATTCAATCAAAGCACGGTCAATGTAGTCTTTGCAGTTCTCCACCGCTCCCAGATTCCTCAAGACAATGGCGAACTCATTATGGAAATTCCCTTTGAGTGAGTGATTCTCAATGACCTGGAACAGCGGAGCCGCCTCGGTATGAATTCTCAAGGCGTCACTATAACGATGGGTTATCTTTTCAATAAGGGCGCTACGAAGTAGGGCCAAGGCTTTTAACTCGACATCGCTGTCAATGAGACGGCTCAATGCCTCTTTTAGTATCACGCGCCCCTCATCGAATGCACCTTCACGCCAGTAACAGCATGCGAGGTCGATTTGGGCTTCCGCTACCCCACTGTTCTCTTGCACAGCTTCGAAGATGGAAATACTCTCGCTAATCAGATTCTTCGCTGTTTCCTGCGCTCCACTAATCTGCTTGACGCTCCCAATCCATCCCGTTAGAACACCGGCCCGCAATAAGAGCCGCGCCGCAGTACCTTGTTCAAGTCCATCAACGGAAGGACGCTCTCCTATTTGCGACCACAGGACTCCCATTGCCTCGCGCGCGCCTTCGTAATTGCCAGCTTCTTCGAGTTGCTTGGCAATTTCGCACCGCAGTCGCGCTTGTTCATCGAGAGAGAGGTTAGTGTCGCCTATTTGGCGGAGTAGATCTTTCGCTAAATTCATGTGAGAGCGTCCTTTGTCGACCTATGTACAAAAAATTGCGGTGGTGCTTTTTTGGGCACGGGGCATCTCGTCCTGAGTGCTAAGATATTCTCCTCAAAGAGTTGGTTTTGGGACGGCTTGGGTGGCATTGCGCCGGGCCGTTTGTTTGCAAACCCATCTTCCATTCAGGAGAAACCATGAAAACAGTAAAACGACTCGGCGTGACGTGTCTGTTCAGCATAGTGCTCGCCACCTCGACGTTTGCGGGAGAGATCTCTACGCCCAAGCCGGTGCCACCGCCACCTGATGCATCATTAGCAATGACGCCTGGAGCGATTTCGACGGGGCACGGAATACGGAACCCACAAGCAACTAGTGAGTCCGTCACGGATATCGCACTGGAATTACTGCAAACCATGCTGTCGGTGTTCTAACAGTTCGTTTGTCTTGAACCTCTAGTAGCCAACTGCTGGGAATTCCGGTGGTCAGGTGGGAGTGTGTCCCGCGTGAGCCGCAAGAAGACCTGCAGGCGGGCGAATAAGAAATCGAAGCAGCGTGAGATTAATCCCGAGTTCATGTGAAATCAATATATTTCTTGACCGGGTGGAGTTTATCTAAAGTACTTGTGATCATCTGCAATTTTATTTGCTACTGAGTGAGCAACTTTGCGGATGGACCTACGTCAATTCTTTGTCGCAGTTGAGAGATGAATATACCGTGAGTTTTATAGTGAGGGCACCTGCTTGAAGTGATCACAGCTCGTAGACGCTTCACCTTAGAGGTTCTTATAGAGAGCAGCCCAGCATGGAAATCCTGCCAGGGAACCTCCGTAGCTGTTGTAACGATTGTTGCAACGCAAATCGCCGAAAGATTAAATAAAGGAGCATATAGTCTCATGTGAGCTCGTTGTTTGCGCTCCGGCAGGCAGACATCGCTCTTTTCCATACTCTTCAGAAGTGAAACTCGGAGAGCCAAAGGTCGATCACCTGGTACTCATCCCGCAACCGAAGGTTACGTGGAAAAATCCAGTTGTCGGGTAATGAAATTTGCGAATCGCCATAGTTTGGACGACCTGCTCAACTTGAGCAATCCTCATCGTCTGTCTGAGCTTGCTCGGACCATTCTTGAGGGGGATCAAGTCGTGGAACGTTTCTCCATAGCGCAGCATCTACGCTGGCGCGCAGACGCAAGATAGATGCTACGTTTGGAATCCCTCGCAACGTTGCAATTTTTCTTGCAATGCGAGTCGGAGAATATTCGGCCCTGTTCAATGCGCCTCCCAAAACTGCGCGGAGTCGGTTGCGCTTCTTTGTTGCGAATCTTCGGGGCTTGCAGCCTCGGAAATTGCAGCGGGTATTTTTCAAAATTGGATCAGCCATGGACGTGGTTTTAATGCGGAAGCGATGCCCGAAAAGCGCGACCAAAAATCTTTCGCGCCGCAGATCAAATCATCCGCGCCGGACGCTGCGAAATCGATCCCATCACAGCCTAAGATCTCCCCGAACGACCACACAGCCGAGTGCAATAGCACGAGGCTGGCATTTTTTTGGGGCCGGACGTAACTGCGCCTGGTGGCGCAGTTGCGTCGAACATTTCGGCTAAAATCTTGCTCTAATCGCCGAGGTTTTTGCGAAGCTGAAGCAATCGGTCGCTCGAATGGGACCTTATAGTGCGATCGAGGATTTGCCGAATTGCATCGAGGTTCATTCTTTCACCGCCGCTGAGCAGAAATCTTACGTAGTTCCAGGTAACGTTCTCATTAACTGGATCAATTTCGAGTGCCTTAACGTATAGGCTTTTCGCTTGATCTCTGTCACCCCTCTCCCAAAAAAGATTCGCCAAGTTTCCAATTGCGTTGACGTGGTTACCATCAATCTCGATCGCCTTTCGGTATTCACGCTCAGCACCTTCGACGTCTCCTTTGATGTCCTTTAGATAAGCCCCGTAATTAGAGTGTGTAGCGGCATCATTTGGTTTTTCTTTCAACTGAGTTTTGTGATACTCATCAGACGGGTCGGCCCGGACAGTAGTCATACCAACGTGCTGATACTGACCAGGTCCGAAATGTTCATCGAGAAATTTCCTGGTGACTTCATCTTCTCGTCCCATCGTGAACTTGGGAACAAAGGGTCGAGTCCCGATACCATGCACTTGTCCACCTCCTTCACCAGTTAAGCGGACGTGTGTTGTGTAACAGGCTTGACTAACTCGCTCCTGCGGATCCTGGTTGGCTACATCGCGATTGACCTCTGCAAGAGCGTCGTACATTAGTTTTGGATCAGGATCTCGCCTTGCTAGAGCAGCTAATTTCTTACGTTGAGTGCGAGTCGTAAATATCCTTCCTGAACCTGAAACGAACGTCGTAGCTTTGGTGGGCCGAACCTTAAATACCGATAGTTTAGATGATGCAAGAGATGTGAGCCCGCCCGGCTTTTCAAAGTTGCTCAACAGGACAAAGACCGGCTGACTTCCAACGAAAGCTCCGACGCTAAAGGAAAGCTCTTTATTAGGAGGACGAAGAGGGGAAAGCCACTTGTTTGCTTTCATTAGCTCGTCTATAAGACGCTCGAAGGGATCGTCATTTTGAATCGACGCTATCCGCTCTGCAAGCCAGTCACTTACATCTAGGTTATTCGTGGTTTGACCGACTCCACAGAAGCAAACCGTTGCGTTCCACTTGTAACGGGTCATAAGAACGACTTTTTGCGTTTCAAAGTCGAACCATTTGTTGGTTCTGAAGTCAAACAGACGGTAGTCAGCACTCTGATAAATGCACCGACGCGTTACGACTGTTATGTTTAGCGTCAAAGCTGTATTTCCAGTCTTTCCATTTTTCGACTTGCGTGTTTATTCAGGGCATCCTTCTGATCCATCACGACTCTCTCCGTTCGTAATCTTACCGTACTTCACCATCAAGTAATCGCCACCACCGCGCGCCGCCCTCACATCCTACAGAGTTAGACCAAGCGTTTCTTCCTCAAACGCTCAGACGCCGCACGGCTCACATAAGACCCTCCAAGTCACACGCTTGCTCCAATCCTGCGACTTCAAATCGAGAGAAAAAATAAAGAAAGGTGCTACGCACCTGAAGAAATGAGACACGACACCCCCGCTTCGGGGCTGCTGCGTTCACGCAGCAAAAGTTACGCGTTCACAAATTTCTCGTTTTTTGTCTGTATCTTCTTTCATTGCTTGTGCTTGGACCGTCTACCAAAAAAGTTACGATTTAATTTTTCGTTTATCTCTTTGCACATCAGTTGTTTAGGCTTTAATTCTTGGATTTTTCGGTTAACAAGTAAACTCCTTAAACCTTTTGTCTCGATAGTTTTGGCAGTTACGAATTCTTTTAGTTTTTTAAAATTCGCATTTTGCTGTTGGTGCTCTGTCCCAAGCCGCGAGTCTTGCACTCATGGTTCAGTCGTTCATTGGACCAAAGCCCAACGAGCAACAACCGACGAATCATCTGCGCACTGCTCGCAGCAAAGTGATCTTCCGAGATTACGTCCGTCGGTGTCTCCGATCCCATGAGCTTGTACTGTAGCAGCCTACATCGATCAGTACTGAAGTTCCCCCTTAGCTGAATTCTCCGTCGGCAGCCCGCCCGCACAACTCTCCGCTTCGCTCCGAGTCCTCCACTTACGTTTCGGCCCTCCGGGTGTGCGGTCAAGCACCCAGCCGACTGTAGTTGTCGCTAAGGGGAAATGGCTGATTGTCGCGTGGTACGCGCCCTCGCAGAGCGAACGAATTTTTGCGCCCCAAAACAATACAATTAGGCAGTGGAAAGGATTCTTTCGCACCGAAAAAATCCTTTCCACTTTTAGCCTTCGTCAGTGGTCCAACCTAGCGAAAGAAAACCTTACACCCGTCGAATTTCCTAGAGATTTGCGAGATTCCGAGTACGAGCCACGCAAAGCCAAACTCTGGCAAACTATTGTAATGTTGGACCATCAGAAATTTCGGCTTTAAGTCAGCCGATGATCGGTTTTGAATCAGTCGATCGCCATCGGCCATCATTGGCCCAAGTTCCGGCGCTCGATTCAGCGGACAAATCGGAGTTCCGATCTCTTAATTGACTCCGTTGCAGAGCACGCGAGACCTTTTGTTGCCCCTCTGTTTTTCACCCTCGCGTCACCAAAAAACGAATAACTGAACTGCGTCAACCTCGTGCGAGGAAAGACAGGGAGAAGTGTGTCTCGTGACGACGAACCACGGTTTACCACCGGAAACGATCACGATCGCGAGTGCAAAAATGAAACCAAACAGCGACGCCACGAGCTCGCTAAGACTTAGGAGTTTTGAATCTATGATGACCATGAGCAGAGCAATTTCGGCAGGGCAAGCACTGGGCTACTACAAGCAGGAGTTCACCAATACCAAAGACAATTACTACCGCGAAGCGGGTAAAGTTGAGGGCCGTTGGTGCGGCAACCTGGCCGACGAATGGAACCTTGAGGGCGAAGTATCCAGCGAGCAGTACGAGCGCTTAGTTGCCGGTCAAGATCCCCACACTGGGGAGCAACTGATTAAGTCAGTTTCAGCCCGCGAAATTGTGGACGAATCCAGTAAAGAAAAAACCACCAGCGAGCACCGCGCGGGTTGGGACGCAACCATCAGCGCGCCGAAATCCGTTTCCTTAGCCGCCCTTGTCGGCGAGGACGGACGTGTCAGAGACGCCCACCGCGAGAGCGTCAATGAAGCCGTGAAAGAGTTTGAAAAATACCTGCAAGCGCGTGGTGGCGGCGACAGGCCTGCCATCACAACCGGCAAGATGATAGCGGCCCAATTTGAGCACACGTCCTCACGTCCTGATCGCGAAAACGGCTATGCCGCGCCGCAGCTTCACACGCACGTTGTGATCTTCAATATGACCCAAACCGAGGACGGAAAAGTGCGCTCCGTGCAGCCGCTTGAGTTGTACCGCAGCCAGCAATATGCAACCGCGATTTACCGCGCCCATTTAGCCGAAAAACTGCAAGCACTTGGTTACGAAATTCGAGTTGATCCGCGCACCGGCGCACCCGAGATCAAAGGCTTCAGCGCAGAATATTTGCAGGATAGTAGCCCACGCCGGAAAGAAGTTTTGACCGAAGAAGAACAGATGAAAGAGCGGCTTGAACGCGAAGGGAAAACGGTCTCAGACAATGCGAGATTGAAGCAAGCCGCCGCCCGGAACAATCGCCGCAGCAAAAACTTTGACCACGGCAAAATGCAGGAACGCGCCCTCGAGATGGACGCTAAGCACGACAACCAGGCGCGCCGTATCGTGGCCCAAGCGCGGAAGAGATTACCAGTTCGCTTGCCCCAAAACGAAATTGAAAAACGCGCCCAGGAAGCCGTGACTTTTGCTCGCGATAATGCCGTGGACAGAGAAGCCGTGGCTGACATGCGCACCGTATGCATCGACGCGTTGCGCCGCAATCTCGGCCTAACAAACTACGCTGCCGTTTCAGCCGAATTGCACCGCCGACAGGAGAGTGGCGAGTTCATCAAAATCACGCGCCGGGAACGTCAACCTGAGACTACTACAGAGCGCATGTTGGCGATGGAAAAAGAAAATATTCAGACCATGCTCGACGGCAAAGAGAACCGTCCGGCGATGATCGAACCAGAGCGCGTCAATGAGGTTGTGACCGCCATAGCCGAGAGCCAGCAGCGCAGCCTAAACGCGAAACAGCAATCGGCGATTGAACAGACTCTTTCCAGCAGAGATCAGATTATTGGCTTGCAAGGCGGCGCTGGACCCGGAAAGACAACCGCGCTCTCCGTACTGCGCGAAGCAGCGGAAAAAGCAGGCTATCAGGTGCGCGGGTTTGCACCCTCCGCACGCGCTGCGCAGCAGCTTGGCGAAAGCGGCATTGAGACAGAAACTATCCAGAAGTTTTTGCGCCGGCGAAAGCAGCCCGCCACCATCAGCCGCCTTATCGTTTTGGATGAAAGCTCTCTCGCCAGCACCAAACACTTACACAAGCTTTTTGCTCGTCTCGCACCCGAAGACAAAGTGCTCTTAGTCGGCGATGTGCGTCAGCATCAGGCCGTCGAAGCAGGGAGTCCGTTTGAGCAGCTCCAAAAGCACGGCATGTCCACTGCGGCACTGAGTGAGATCGTCAGGCAGCGCGATGAAGACCTAAAGCAAACGCTGGGGAAATTAGCAGTCCGAAACACAAAAGAAGCAGTCGCCGACCTGGTCAGCCGAGGCAAGGTGATCCAGATCGCGGACGAGCAAGAGCGCTTAGAGACTATAGCCCAGGACTACGCCAAGAATCCCACCAACACATTAGTCGTTTCACCAGCCAATCGCGAACGTTCTCAACTCAATTTGCTTATCCATCGAGAACTACAGCGCGAGGGAAATGTAAGCCGCAATGATCAGCACACGACGGTCTATGTCACTCGTCCCGACATGACCGGCCCGGAGCGCACCTTCGCCAATTCCTACCGACCCGACGAAGACATAATCCGCTTCAACTGCGCCAGCGAAAAGTTTCAAGTCAAGGCAGGCGAGTACGCAAGAGTCATAGATACCGATCACGAGAGAAACAAAATTACGGTTCTCTTTGATGATGGGCGGGCGCTCAGATACAACCCGACGCGGCTTTCCGGTGTGAGCGTTTACTACGAGGCCGAGCGCACCTTCGCCGAAGGCGATCGCCTTCAGATTCGCGCTCCGTTTAGAGAGAAACGAATCGCCAATGGTGCACTCGGTACGATCACGAAAATCGAATCGGACCAAATACGCCTGGCTCTGGATGGTGGACGTGAAATTAGCGTTGACCTGCGAAAGTTTCGTCACCTCGACTACGGCTACGCCGTAACCAGCCATTCTGCTCAGGGGTTAACTTTCGACCGCGTTCTGATCAACGCTGACACGCAAGCGTCCGCTCGCCTACTCAACGACCGCACCGCTTACGTTGCGATTTCCAGAGCGAGGTACGACGCCCTGATTTATACCGACTCCACGCAGAATCTAAGCGAGGCTCTCAATCGCGGGACGAACAAAGAAACCGCGATGGAAGCGACCTTTGAAAACGAGCGCGAGGTCAAAAAAGATCGCGAGAAATTGATTCAAGATCCTCCCGCCTCACACCAGCAGCAACTACCATTCGACCACAGCTTGGATCAACGTCCCACCCATCCTGAGCCAGCACAGACCCAAGCTGCCGCGCTTGCGATTGAAAGTCCGATTGCGATTTCCACAAGATATCAACCCGCGATCTATACCGAATCCGTACGGAACTTCCAGGAAGCTCTCAATCGCGGCACGAACAAAGAAACCGCGATTGAAGCAACGCCGTACGACGAGCACGCGGTGAAAAAGGATCGCGATAAATTGGTTCAAGGTCCCCTCGCCGGACACCAGCAACAACCATCTGCTCACAGCTTGGACCAAAGGGCAACGCACCAAAACCCAACCCATCCTGAGCCTACACCAGCCCAATCCGCCGAGCTTGAGATTGAAGGCCCGGAACTCGAACTCGGAGCATTAATCCTCTAGAACAATCCTTCGGAACTTCAAGGTAAGTAACTTATGGCGACTAATAGCAAAAAAGTATTTAGCAAAGACAGCGCAGCCGTGATATTAAATGGCCCTATCGGTAGGCGGCTCCTGAATGTCAGGGAGACCGCCCAATACTTGGGCCTCGAAGTGGACACTGTCTACAAAAAAGCCAGGTTGCGGGAGGTTCCCTACGTCAAGGTTGGTCGAGCGTTGCGGTTCGATGTGAAAGCGTTAGAGCGCTTCATCGAGCAACACACAATCGAGACCATTGATGACTGAAAGGAGAAGCTTAGAATGTCTATAAAGAAAAAATCAGAGGGATTGTTTGAAGTCCGTTGGTGGGAGGGAGGTAGAAATAGAAGCGTGAGGGTACACGGCTCATTCGAACTGGCGCGCAAGATCGAACGCAAGAAGCTGTCTGCTCGGGATGAGAACCGTCACCTCGATGTCAAACGCGAAGTCAATCTTCGGATGTCGGCGCTCATTGAGCGTTACTGGACGCACTACGGTATTAAGAAGCGCTCAGCGGATCGCGAAAAGAGCGTGCTTGATGGCATCCGGTCTGAGTTGGGCAAAGCATTCGTTCGTGAGGTAGACGGCGATTCCGTCTCTCGCTGGTATGAAAACCTCACGACATTCCGTGAGCTATCGGCTGGCACAGCGGTGCGGCATTTTAACGTCATGCACCACATGATGAAAAAGGCCGCTACGATCTGGTCTAAAGACACTGGCATAGATCGCAATCCCGCCGATCAGGTCGAAGTCAAACGGCCAGACGATCAGAGGGATCGCTATTTATCCGAAGACGAGCTTGGGAGACTCAAGCTGGCCTTGGATGAAAAGATCTATCGCAAGGGCACGAGTGATTTCAACAAAACGTTTTGTCGGCTCCGGCTAATAGTGTTAATTGCCGTTATGACTGGCATGCGCATGTCAGAAATCTTCGGCCTTATGTGGTCTGACGTGATGTACAACGAAGGATTGTTGGCGGTGAGAGCAAAGCTGAAGGGCGGAAAGATGCGTTATGTTCCGATGCCTCCCGAGCTCGCCGACGAGTTGCGGCGGTTCACGCCTCAGCCCACTAACAACGTTCTTTATATCGCAGGGAATAACCACGAGCGGATCTTCCCTCCGAAGGACGGCGCAAAAGGGGAACGGCAACGCGTGGAAGGAAGTTTTGACGATCTACTCGAAAGAGCTGGAATCAAAGACTTTCGTTTCCACGATCTGCGCCACACGTTTGCATCGTGGTACATGATGAACGGTGGCGACCTTTACGAGTTGGCAAAAATCTTAGGCCACTCGAATATCAAGATGACGGAACGCTATGCCAAGCTGGCGCGGCAACACATTGCCCGAACCAGCAGCACGGCGCGGGAAATGTGGAAGTTACTTGAACCGATCTGCGACAAGGCGAACGTCGGGTAACCGATGTACGCGTATTGTACGCGCGACGAAATTTGCGGTTTTTGGCTAACACTAAGTTGTTGAAAGTAATGGTGGCCAGGGACGGAATCGAACCGCCGACGCCGGCCTTTTCAGGGCCGCGCTCTACCAACTGAGCTACCTGGCCAGATGTCTGGGCAAGACCGCGTAGTGTAGTGTCCAGCGCAGGTGCTGTCAACCTGGGAAGGGTCCTCCGTTTTTGTCGATTTAGTCACAAAAAGTCGTTGACGTATCAGGGATGAGGTGTATAATCCTTTTCGTTGAGGGTGGGGTTGACGCCCAAACGTCAGCTAAGTCGAAAGACGCCATCTGATGCTTTGAAGACAGTGCCCGCCAGTGCCAGCTCGGCCGCCGATCGCGCCCCCCGCAGTCGCTACCTTCGAGCTGGCACAGCCATTTTTACCCAACAAATTTTCCGGAATTGCTCTGCAGATCGTGCAAAAGGCGCGGCTTTGTTCCAGTCGCCCAGGGAGTGTCCGCACCTTGCTGTCTAAAGGGAAGGTTCGACGAGGGCCCGCTCACGTAAAAGATCAGCCTCACGATTTGCGTCAGCAGCCACCTCGATCGCATTCAGGGTCAGGAGTTCCCGTTCGCGCATCACCAAACTGCCGTCGATAATGACCGTCCGCACATCCGAAGCCTGAGCCGAATAGACCAGAGCTGAGATGACGTCTACCCGCGGCAGTGAGTGAATTTCATCCAGGTTCACCAGCATCACATCGGCTCGCTTGCCCTGCTCGAGACTTCCTATTTCGCGCTCCCACCCCAAAGCCCGGGCCCCGTCGCTGGTGGCCAGGCGCAGGACCTGCAAGGCAGGCAGTACCTCTGGTCCGTGCAATCCCTTCTGCAACAGCGCTGCAGTGCGCATCTCAGTAAACATATCCAGCCGGTTATTGCAGGCGGCGCCATCGGCACCCAATGAAACAGAAATGCCGTCAGCGAGCATTTGTTTAATCGGAGCAATGCCGGAGCCCAGCTTAAGATTTGAAGACGGGCAGTGAACCACATTCGTCCGGGTGCGCCGCAACGTTGCCAGCTCGTGCTCATCCACATGAACACAGTGGGCCAGCGCGACATGCGGTCCCGTCAGGCCCAGCGAGTCGAGATAGGCCACGTTGCGCAAGCCGCTTTCCTGCTCGACCAGTTCGCATTCTTTCGTGTTCTCAGAGGCATGGGTGTGGATCATGACTCCGCGTTCACGCGCCAGTTCTGCCACCCGCAGCAACAACTCTCGAGTACAGCTGATCGCAAAGCGCGGCGCGAAACAATAGCGAATGCGATCGTCATGCTTGCCGTGCCATCTGTCCAACAGGACCAGTGATTCTTCGATCGAGGCTGCGAGCTGCTCATGAAGCGCGGCCGGAACCTCATCGCCCTTGTCCATCATGCATTTGCCCACGGTGGCGCGAAATCCCGTTTCGGCCACAGCGCGAAAGACCTCTTCCGTGTGATTGACTGTTTCCATCGTCAGAGTACAGGTCGTTCCACCCCTGATCAATTCGGCGATGCCTAAACGCGCAGAGGCTCGCACCGAGGCCGCATTGTGGGCCGCCTCCATGGGCCAAACACGCTTTTTCAGCCAGTCGATCAATGCCAGGTCGTCGGCGGCGCCGCGAAACAGCGTCTGGCAGAGATGCAGGTGGGTTTGCACAAATCCCGGAACTACGGCGCAACCTCGGGCGTCAATGATGACGTCTGCCTGGCTGACTGCAGCCCCAATACCGGCAATGCGACCGTCTTGAATGAACAGATCGGTGCTGACGATGGAATCGTTCTTATCCATCGTAACCAGAATTCCGTTCTTGATAAGGATTGACGGTCTCATGACTCAACTCTTGTGAGCGCGCGGCAGGAGCAAGCGACGCCCGCGCTTTGGATTTAAGCTCATCGTGAATCCAAAGAGCGCTCTGCTGGCCCCCGTATTTCAATTCACTCCGGGCGGATTATGCTTTTCGCTTGTCGCGGTGTAAAGCACACTAAGAAGCGCCCAACCCACTCGGGCCGGCTGCGGCCGTTCGGGGGTTGGACGCTTTCTGGGGATCAGCTGCCGAACTTATTTCTTGTCGGCGCCGGCGGCCTTGGCGCCATTAGCGCCTTCGGCCTTTTCTTCCAGACGCACAGGCATCCCGAGTTTCACTTTCACTTCATTTTCGATGCGTTTGAGCATCTGCGGATTGTCTTTAAGCAATGTCTTGGAATTTTCGCGTCCCTGGCCCAAACGTTCGCCTTTGTAAGAAAACCAGGCGCCGCTTTTTTCCACCACGCGCTGCGCCACGGCCAGGTCCAGCAAATCGCCCTCGCGCGAAATACCCTCGCCATACATGATGTCAAATTCACATTCGCGAAAAGGTGGCGCTACTTTATTCTTTGCGACTTTTACCCTCGTGCGATTGCCGACCACCCGATCGCCATCCTTGATGGCGCCAATACGGCGGATGTCGAGCCGCAACGAGGCGTAGAACTTCAGGGCTCGGCCGCCGGTGGTGGTTTCCGGACTGCCGAACATCACGCCAATCTTTTCACGGATCTGATTGATAAAGATAAAGCAGGTGTTGGACTGGGCTACGATGGCGGTCAACTTTCTCAGGGCCTGAGACATGAGCCGCGCCTGCAGGCCAGGCAGCGAATCGCCCATTTCGCCATCCAATTCAGCGCGCGGCACCAGGGCCGCCACTGAGTCGATGACGATCACATCGACGCCATTCGAGCGCACCAGGGCCTCGGCAATTTCCAGCGCCTGCTCGCCGGAATCAGGCTGCGAGATCAGGAGTTGATCGATATCCACGCCCAGCTTGCCGGCGTATTCGGCATCCATCGCATGTTCCGCGTCAACGTAGGCGGCGACGCCGCCGGCCTTTTGCGCTTCGGCGACGATATGTAAAGCGAGCGTGGTTTTGCCGGAACTTTCCGGACCGTAAATCTCAATGACGCGCCCACGCGGAACGCCGCCTATGCCAATCGCCGCGTCCAGCGAGAGTGAAGTTGTAGAAATCGCCGGAATATCGGAGACCTCACGCTCACCCAGGCGCATGATCGAGCCCTTGCCGAACTTCTTTTCAATATTCATCAGCGCCGCTTCGATAGCTTTGCTTCGGTCATCATTCATGGCTAGCATCTCTTTCTTCCGCTCCTCTTCTCACTGTCGATGTGTGAACTGCCGCTGAGCATAACACATCAAACGCGAGAATGGAACAGTGTTTCATCTCTGCAACAACAGCTTTTCCGGAGGGTTTGGTACTCAGACCGTGTGCGCGTCGCAGCCCTCTCTGCATCAGCCCGGGTGGTAAGGCGACGCACAAATTTGCCTGAAATAAGACCTGCAAAGTCACGCGCTGCGGCCAAACAACTCCGCCACGCTGTGACCTGTCCGTTGCTCGACCTGCTCCGACAATGACTGTATCGGGCCCGCCGTTTCGTCTCGATCAATACGCTCGATGCGCCAGGTGGGAAAGAACAGGTCGTTCAAGCCAATGAAAGGCTCTTCGTGCACGACCGAGCGCAACCAATCAGCAAAGGAATTAAGGTCGAGACCGCGCAAGAATACTCCAGTGACGCTGATTTCGTCGAGTATTCCCCAGCACTTTTCTCGCGGCGAATGCAGCACGATGGTTACCGTGTCGCCGGGTTCGATTCGTTTCGTCATAGTTTTTGCAGCCTGACTTCGGGCAGCGCATGCTGCGACACAAAATATCAGGTGGCGCCGTCAACGACGGCGTTACCTTAGCGGCGCTGTCAGCGTTCTGGCAAACTCGCCGATCTTCGCAGCCAAGTCAGATGTTCCGGCCCGGCGTTCAATCTCCGCCACCAGAGCCGACCCAACGACGGCGGCATCCGCATAAGCACAAACCTCCGCTACGTGCGCAGCAGTAGAAATACCAAATCCAACCGCCACGGGCAGCTCTGAAAATTCGCGCATGCGCCGGACCAGTTTCTCGGCTTCGCTGCTCATACTCTCTTGAGCGCCGGTCACTCCGGCGCGCGAAACCGCATAGATGAAACCGCTCGCTCGCTCAGCCACCATTTGCAGCCGGGCATCGGTGGAGGTTGGCGCCACTAGAAAAATCATATCGAGATCCCAGGCGCGCAGAAGCACCGCAAATTCATCTGCTTCTTCCGGAATCAAATCTGTCACCAGAACGCCGTCGATACCTGATGAGCCGGCCAACCGAGCCAAACGCTCCACGCCAAATTGCATAAGGGGGTTATAGTAACTGAACAGCACAACCGGGGTGTCAACAATTCTTCGCACCTCAGCGGTTTTTTCCAGAATTTCCGCGAGGCCAAAATTCTGGCGGAGGGCACGTTCCGAGGCCCTCTGGATGACCGGTCCGTCGGCCATTGGGTCGCTGAAGGGCACCCCCAGCTCAATCACCGTGGCGCCCGCGCGTGAGAGTTCTATTAGCAGATCACCAGTGGTTTCAAGATCCGGATCGCCCGCCGTGATGAACGGAATGAAGCCCTTCCTCCCATCTTTACGCAATTGTTCAAAGCTTTCTGCTATGCGACTCAAGAGGACTCTCCGCTTCCCACTTGCCAGATATTCAAACCTCGCAACCTGCCGGCCGCCCGCCGCTAGTGTCACTCGCCGATAATCTTTACCAGGACACGCTTGCTGCGCCGCCCGTCAAACTCCCCGTAAAAGATCTGTTCCCACGGTCCAAAGTCGAGCTTACCGTTAGTCACCGCGACGACCACTTCACGCCCCATTATCTGTCGCTTATGATGTGCATCCCCGTTGTCTTCGCCGGTGCGATTGTGATGATAGCGCTCCGGGCTGGGATCGAATGGCGCCAGCCACTCCAACCAGCGCCGATAGTCTTCATGGAGACCCGGCTCATCGTCGTTGATGAACACACTAGCAGTGATGTGCATCGCATTAATCAGGCAGAGTCCTTCCCTGATACCGCTGTTCGAGAGTTCAGCTGCTACCTGCTTGGTAATGTTAACGAAGCCCATGCGGCTGGGAACGTTGAAGGTCAGATGTTTCGTATGTGATTTCATGGCGATCCTGAAAAGCTCGGCAGTCAGGACAATAGTTGTACTACAGGGCGGCAGCCGGTGCCAGACAAGACCGGAACTGACAACCCTTACTCTGGGCAAAATTGTGATTGAACGTTACCATCTCTGGACTGTCCTGACACGGTCGAATCGATAAACCATGAGACTGCTAGCTGTCATTCCCGGGCTTGCCCTGATCCTCGTCATACTCTGGGAAGCATTCGAGACGATCATCCTGCCGCGCCGCGTGACCCGGCGGATTCGGCTGACGCGCCAGTTCTACATGTTGACCTGGGCTCCCTGGGTTTATCTGGCCAGGAGGATACGCAAGCGCAAGAGCCGTGAAGAGTACTTGAGCCTGTTTGGCCCGCTGTCGTTACTCGGTCTTTTATCACTTTGGGCGTTGGGATTAATCTGTGGTTATGCGATCGTTCAATGGGGTTTCCACTCGCAACTGAATATCCAGGACAGCGCGGTCAGCTTTGGCACCTATCTCTACTTAAGCGGCACAACTTTTTTTACGCTCGGTTATGGCGACATCACGCCAGTAGAACCGCTCGGTCGCACTATCGAAGTGCTGGAAGCCGGCACCGGTTTCGGCCTGCTGGCGATTGTGATTGGGTACCTGCCGGTCCTCTATCAATCATTTTCGCGGCGTGAAGCGAACATTTCACTGCTCGATGCGCGGGCGGGCTCACCTTCCAGTGCTGCTGAGCTTTTGCGCCGCCACCAGGCGGCGGGTAACATGGACGACCTGACTCCCCTGTTGCACGAATGGGAACGCTGGTCGGCGGAGTTGCTCGAGAGTCACCTGTCTTATCCGGTGCTCAGTTACTTTCGCTCATTGCATGACAATCAATCATGGCTCGCGGCCTTGACGACGGTGCTCGATACCTGCGCCCTGGTAATGATCGGCATCGACGGGGCTTCGGAATGGCAAGCGCGACTGACGTTTGCCATGGCTCGTCACGCAGTAGTCGACATCGCGCAAATTTTTAATGCCGCACCAAGGTCCGCTGACTGCTGCTCGATGCGTTTGTCACCTGCGGACCTGGTCCGCTTGCGAGAAATACTAGGGGCGAATGGCGTCAACTTTCGCGACGGTGCTGAGGCCCAGGAGCAACTACTCAAGCTGCGCACCATGTATGAGCCGTACGTGGTCGCGCTTTCGGAGTGGCTGTTAATGCCCCTGCCACCCTGGATTTTGCCGCCGGATTCCATTGATAACTGGAAAACCAGTGCCTGGGGTCGGATTCAGTAGATGCGATGCAAGGGGCCGGCTTGCTCACGCCTTGACAGTCTGGAAGCTTCAGGGCCGGCAAAGTTAAAGGTATTCCTGGCTCGCAGGCGCTGCCAACTAAAATCATGGAACTGAGAAACTGGATAACGAGGATGGGCTTCTGGGGGCTCGCATTCTTCATCATCAAGGGGTTGTTGTGGCTCACTATTCCCGCTTTGCTGGCTCTATTGGCCGAATAATCCGGGACAAACTCCAGCGAAATTCCTGGTTGCTTTTGTCAGGTATTTGCAGTCCTCTTCTGACGGACCACCATATTGACACCGTCCGGCCCACTGAATAGAATCCTGACCACTGAACATCAACGAGGAGGGTATGCAGTTTTGAAAACAAATATACGTGTCAGTAGAAAAAAGCCTGAATCACTCACCAGTCAAATCAGGGAACAACTCAGCGACTTAATCGAGTCCGGAGCATTGGCAGCCGGCAGCCTGCTGCCAAGTGAACGTGAGCTTGCAAATTCGCTGAAGGTCGCGCGCAACGTCGTGCGCGGAGCTTACGAGCAATTGGTTAGCGTGGGTACGATCCAAAGCGAAGGCCGCAAGGGACGACGCGTCCGTGCGGGGAATGCCAGGAAAAAGGCCAGCAAGTCAAGTAAGAAAAAGTAATCTGGGCGCCCCGACCGCTCATCCCTTTCCTCGCCTGAGATAAAATGATTCTCCGATTAATCGGCCGTTAGCGCTGCCTGGTCGCCGAGTGCCAGGATCTCCTCTTTGATGGCCCGGCGCTCCGCTAACAGGCGAATAAAGAACCTGCGCTGCATCAGAAAAAATGTGAGGGCCCGTAAACCACCGATGGAGGCGTCCCACTCCTCAAGAAAACGCATGGCTATGTAACCGGTCAGAGGTAGCGCCGGCAAGATCAGGAGCATCCACCCCCAGCCGGCAAATTTGAACACCAGGGCCGCCACGCCCAGCCACGTCAGCGGGAAAAACAACATGGCTGAGATAATTTTGATAGTCGAGACAACGTCTTCAGTATTCCTAAACAGGCTCGAAGAAAGCAGACCACCGAGACGATAGGCGGGAAAGTGAATCACTATTCCCAACGCCGCCGGTCCAATCATCAACAGAAAGACTAATAACCGCCTGAGTATCTGTTGCAAAAGAGCCGCGGCGGACCTGGGCGGGGACAGGTTCAACGGATCGACGCCCGCCTGTTTTAACTTCTGCTCGAATTGAGTGATGCGCATCTCCAGCTTTCTGACTCGCTCCGGTGCCTGTGCCAACAGCTTCGTATAGCCCTTGATGAACTCTTGTCGCAGCCTCAGCTCGTGCCGCAAGCGTGAGGATGATTGGCTTTCCGGATCCGCGGAAGAAAAGATCTCCTCCGCACGGCTGACAAGATGCAGCGCTTCCGCGTGTTGTGCATCCAGCATGACCGTACGCAAAGCGTCTTCGATCGTCTTTGAGAGTTCACGCACTGCGGCGCGGGACAGACTGCCATCCGCCTCGAGCGGTTGCGGTTCGACCTCCAGGGGCTTGCCAAAGTACAGCAACGCCTCGCTGCGAAACGAAGTCTTCGCTGTGTAGTAAAGACCCGCCGGCACGATTTTCAGATCTTGAACCTCACCCGATGAAATCGCACCCAGCGCGATGCGGGCGGTGCCGGTTTTGATTGGTTGCAGGCCGGGCTGGTCATGTGAGATGCCTTCGGGACAAATGCCGATCGTCCCGCCACGGGCGAGCCATTTGGCCGCGGCGCCGAATGTCTCCTGATTCCTGGTCACGTCCTCGCCCTGGTCCTGATGCCGATAGACCGGCAAAGAATCCAGCGCACGCACGAAGTAACTGAGCACCGGCATTTTGAATAATGGGGCCTTGGCAAGAAAGGAGACTTTGCGTGGGGCGAGGCACAGCAGGAAAGCCGGATCTACGAGCGCATTGGGATGGTTAAGGACGAAGATGACCGGCGTTTCGCGGGGAACGTGTTCCAAGCCTGCGACTTCCACGCGCCGAAAATAGATGCGCAGCGTGAACCGCAGCAGCGCGACAATGATTCGCCTGGTCAACTGTTTCTCCTGAGTTCGTCTCGCGAAATCAAGGAGATTATAGCCAAAATCAGCTGATCATCGCTGAACTATCGTCACAGGTGTTTAGAGTACCGCCTTCAGGCGAACCTTTCGTTCCCCGTCCGCCGAGAAGGGAAAAGCCCGACTAAAGTCGGTACCCTATACGTCTGTTTACTGCCCGCATTCGGCGTTGCTGTGCGAGACCACCGGGCTGAAGCGTCGCTGGTACTCCGTGGAAGTAATGAACGAACAAACCATCCCGCGATAGTTGCCGGGATTGCTGTTGAGCACATTCAACCAGAAGTTGTAGCCCTGGCTGTCAGGACTGCGCTGCAGATACCCGAAGTACTGCATGGCCACAAACGACTGGTTGTAGACCGCGCTTGAGAACGAGTCGTTGTCGACGAGCTGGCGCACGACTAAAGAGCGGCTCGCGTTCAGGCTGCGACCTTCGTTGTAGCGACTAATCAAAGCAGCGCGCTCGCCGGCAAGGTCCACTCCGGCAGAGGCAAAGGTAGTTTGCAGCAGCGCATCCACGAAAGACTCCGCCGTTCTGTGTGGCTGGTACCTCTGCGCAAATTCAGCACGCTGCACGAAAGCATCGGCAAAGGCGGCCTTGCTGGCTTCGAGGTTTGGACCCCCGACGACCTGTGCCCGGTCTGCAGAGAATTCGCTGTAGCGAAGCTGGCGACCCAATGCTCCTCTGTATAACCTGTAGACAAATGAGCCGGTGTCCCTGAACTCCTGTGACAGGAAGAACGCTGCGGATACTTCGATCCGCCGCGTCCGGACACAATCGGCATCACCCCTGCAGGCATTCACCTGATCGTTCCAGTAGTTGAGACCTGCCGCTTCCGGTTCGCGGCCGAGGAAGTCGAGGTACTGCTGGCGCACGAAGTACTCTGACGTATCAATGGCATTGCTGCCAATGACTGTGTCCGCCGTGGCCGTGAAGGTCGCATCGGTCCTGTCCCCAAGCAGCGAGAATGATCGACTGGCCGGACTGAATTGATAGTTTGCCAGCGTCGGCGTGACCGTATAGAAGTTGCTGACGTCAACGTTAGCGAAACGATAATTACCGTTGGCATCTGTAATGGCGGTCACGGACGCGGCGCCCGAAAGTCTGATGGCGACTCCGGCCACCGGCGTGCCCGTTCCCATCACAATTCGTCCACTAACGGTCGCCCCTGATGCCGTGGGAGAACTCGGATCGAGGGCAACCACAAAGGGCGAGAGGGTAGTGGTCCGCGCACAGATGACCTTGGTGCCAAAGTCGCTACTGATGGTGCGATTCACCAGCCCCGGTTCACCATGCAATATCCGCAGGCGAGAGAAGGTATTGAAATCGGTGGACATGGGCATCGTGATGCAGGTTGTGACCGGAGGGGTAAAGCCGGCCGTGGTCGAGATATTCAACTCCGGACAACTGGCGCAATGAAGGTAGGGCGGCGGCAGCATCTGCGCCGGAGCGTTTGTGACGGTCGTAGTGCCTCCTCCACCCCCGGCAGGAGCGGCCGGAGGCGAGTTGACGGATGAAAACGTAACCGTCGCGTTGCAGAAAGTGTTGGTGACGTTCATGCCCGGGTTCGTGGGTTGCGACTCATTCTCCTGAACCGTAACCGGGAACGACGCGTCAGTGAAAGTCATGTCTGCCTTGGTGCCGCGCACGAGCACAGTCCTGGTGCCGATGCCGAAGAAGGAACCCGTCGGCGGATCGACTACCACTGTGCCGCAAGCGCCGGTGAAAGTAACCGCCGGGGAATAATTAACGATCATGCCGCAGGTGCCCGCTGGGATCGTGATGCTGGCCGGCGCGGTGATCATGCAGCTTTGCGTGTTGCAAATGGGCACTGCAGTCGTGATATTAATCGTCCAACCGCCCGACATCGTGCCGACATCCCCGGTGAGGTCGTCCACCACATACAGACCCCACGTGCCGTTGGGGTTTAGGCCATTAAACACGCCGGCAAAGGTCGCGCTACCCGCGGTAGCAGGATTCTGATAAGGCGCGGCCGGGGCCGGGGCCGGAAACGCATCGCCAGTGCCGTAGTTCGTCGGTTTGTAAGTACCGGTTGGGTTTGCCCCGGAGTCTGACATGAGCGCAGCGGCGCTGTCGTCCAGCGTAATGTTGGCGTTGACCCAGTCGTTGGTGCCGCCGGCATCCGACACGATGATGAATTTCTCTCCAGTGGGCGCGACGAGGAGAATATCGACGTCGTCCGGGAAGGTGTGATTGAGACCGTTTAGATTGACGGTCACCTTCGAAACCGTCCCAGTCAAGCCCGAGACGATGATGTTCGACGGATAAGGATTGGCCGGTGCGCCTGTCGTAGCGCCCGTGCCGCTTGCGGGTATCGTGACCGAGGTCGTGTTACTAAACGACGTCGTCGAGGGCGCGGTGGTTCCCAGTTGCATCGTGAAAGTAACGGTGCCGAGATTTGTCGGTCCATCCTGGAGCGCCAGCGTCAAAGTGATGTTGCTGCCGCAGGTACCCTGGGCCGTAAAAGTATACGGCCGCGTGGCTGTGCCGCCAGTCGCGGCGAGCGCTCCGTAGGTTTGCGGACCACTCGGTCCGGCAACGCCGCCGGTCGGTTGCAATGTAGCGACCAGATTTGTCGTAGGACTGCCCCCATTATTTACCAGCGGCAGATTGACGGTGACTGTCTCTTCGGGATCCGGCGCATTGTTGGCCGGACTAATGCTCTCTGCCGTTATGACCGCGGGCGGAGCGGAACTGATTAACGCGCCGCAGCAAACATTACGTCTGTTCAATTCGAGTTTGAAGCAGCCGACGGTGCCGGTATCTGTGCCGGCGTTGTCAACCACGTGCAACTTCCAGATACCGTTTGACGGCTTGCCATTGAGTGCGCTTAATGGCGATTCAGGTCTGAAGGTAGCGTTGAATGGCGCGGCACCGGCTGAAATTGCCGTCGCCGCCGCGTCATCAATCACCGTAGGCACCCCGGCGCAACTGAGCGCTCCGGTACCAAAGTTGTCGCCGCTGCCGCCACGATTCGTGGAGAGCGGGATGCTGGTATTGTCAGGATGGATCAAGCTTATCTGTAGATCGCCATCGAAGGTGTGGTTAATACGGAAACTGACGTTCACGTCTGACAGGGCCATCACATCAGCGACAGTGATCGGGATATCCACGCCGGTCAGATTGTTGTCGGGTATGGCAACGGAAATATCACCGCTCGAGTAATTGTTCACCAGGATGGTTCCAGTGGTGAAGTTATAAGTGACGGTGCCAAGATTCGTGGCCCCGTCCTGCAATTGCAAACTAAGAACTACCGGCGCGCCACAGGCCAGATTGCCGGCAGTGAAAGTGAAATTTCTGGAGACGGTCGCGCCGCCGGCGACTACCACGCCGTAATTCTGTGGACCACTGGGGCTGGTGACGCCCCCGGTTGCCTGCAAAGTGCCGACGAGGTTGACGGTGCTGAGCGTGCCGGTGTTCTTGAGCCCAAGACTGATAGTGATGGTTTCGTTGGGATCGATAGCGCCGTTCGAGTTACAGCTATCAGCGGTGATGTTGGCAGTGTCGGCAACCGGTTGCTTCAAGTTGCCGGTCAGGCATCCGCTGAAGGTCACGTTGCCGCCATTGGAAACAACCAGGCCCATCTGCGACACAATGTCGTAGCCTGTGCCGGTAACGCTGGCGTTGTAGGTTCCCGGGGCGACGATCGCCGAATACATGCCTGCGGCATCGGTGCCGCGCACATAGCCGCCACCAATCGTGACCTGAGCATTCGGAATCGGCAAGCCCGTCTGGCAATTGGTAATTGTGCCGGAAATCGTGCCGCGCGCCGACTGGGTGCAGATCGGAAACTTGAAATTGCCGATGCGCGTGCGCCAGCTAAAAGTCGCCGTGGTCGAGTAGTATTCCTGCGTGTACCAGAAGGTGCAGTCGTCGGAAGGGTCGACCGTCATGTCGCTGTAATCGCCCCAACGATTACCGGTGCCGGTTTGGCTGCCGGTGCCGGCGTGCAGAGTGGCTTCACCCTGGGCCAGCGTGTTAACCGGGTCGGTCGCCAGTCGTCCTGCGTAGCGAATCTGCGGGTTGATAGTGGCGCTCGAAGCGCTATATCCGACTGCCAGGTTGCCCTGATTGTCCTGCGCCGCGCTGCCCATCCAACGCCACGTGGTGTCAGGCTGATAGGTGCTCTCCTGGGCCACAGTTACCGGGCCCGCGGTCACGCCGCGCAACTCGAACCAGCGCGGGGCGGCAACACCACCCGCACTCACGGTGTGGTTGCCTACCAGTGATTCGACGCCGCCAATGTTCCGGTAGGCCAGGCGATACATTAACCGGTCACCAATTCCGTCCAAACCGTCGGCAGTACCCAACTGCGGAACGCAACTCCGGGTGGTAGGACAAAGTTCCGTAAAGGCGGCTGAGACGGGATTGGCAAAGAGCGTAAAGGTCGAGTTTGCCGGCACCGCCCAGTCGACGTGGAAGTGGAAAGTCCGGTACGTTCCGGTGAAGGGCGTTTCCACAAACGAGTTTGGCGCGCCCGCGGGCGGCAACGCATATCCGTCAAGGTCCGCGGGCAGGAAAGTATCCTCAGTTGCGCCACCGGTAATTCCGGGAGTTTGGAAGGTGGCAGGCAATCCCGCAATCATTTTCGCGCGATCGAAAACAAACGCCTGCGGCCCGAGGAACGCGGTGCCGGCCGTGTTGAATACGTTCATGGCCATGTAATAGCCATCGGGCCAGACGCCAAGGTGCGGGTAATCAAAGAAGTTGGTGCCGAGGTTGAAGTCATAACGGTAGTATGCGCCTGTGGCATCTCCCGTCTTCGAGACGGCGATACATTCGTCAGTGGGGACTGACGCACCTGCGAACTGAGTAATGACCCAGCGGTCTGCGAGTTGATCGTACATCACTACCGGATCGCCGCTGCCGTTGTTCTCGCAAACGCCGCCAAAACCATTCCAAAGTGTACTGATTCCGGCGGGGCCAAAAGTTGACGCGCCCGTGGTCTTGTCAAAGACCTGGAAGCCCTCGTTGACCATCTGGACATACTGCGTCAGACCTACCTCGCCGACAGTGTCGGGTGGCGCACAACTGCAAGCGACACCAGGAAACAGGATGCCGTCAAAGTTGAGAATGGGACTCGGCATAACGCTGGGCGCCATGAGATCTCGCAGCGCCCCAAAGCTGCTCTGGATGACCGGGTCCGGCTTGTCGATGTGGGTGTGCGGCAGCTTCGGGTTTTCGTTTGCTTCGCGATCTTCTGGCTTTGCTTTCATCGGTGATAGCGGCATGTCGCGCATTGCGGGCGACTCATCGTTCTTCACCGACCTGCCCACGGTCATGGTTTGCGCTTGATCCTGACGGCCGCTTGGCTGAGCGATACTCTTCTCAAAAAGCTCCGTGTTGGGCTTGATCAGATCTGTATCCAGGGGCGCATTCTTCCCATTGTTATGTTTCGGCAGCTTGTCATTGCGTTTTGCCAGCCCGGTTGGCAGCAACAGGAGCGTCAAGAGGATGACGAGAATCGCAATGAGAGCCAACCCGAGATTCCGTTTCATTTGTTTTCTCCCTGGATGCCTTCAAGAGATAAGCCGATGATAAGCGTTTGGCCTTGAGACTGAATACAGAAACAGATCAGAACTTGGCGAGACTAAGAAACTGACCCTTGAACAAGAAGTCTAATATCCTCGTGACTCAGAGTTTCGTCCTCAAGTTAAGTCACAGGGACGTGGCATTTTAAGTCATCGGACGTGGCATTCAGCTGTGCCCAAAGCTTAACGCCGTAGTCGCCCTGGTGCTGGAAGCCACCCTTTGGTCTTGAATGGATGGACGCAATGCTGAATAGATGTACGCGCCGCGCTGCTGTTTTAATTGTAAGTGAGATTATTCGCAAGGTAAGCCCTTTGTCAATAGTTTCTTGGCAAGCCGCTAGTTACCAGGAAACCCAAACCAAAATACCCCCCGCAACCGGCGCTCAGAGTACCGCCTTCAGGCGGGCTTTTCGTTCCCTGACGAGACGGGGAAAGTCAGGGATCACTTTTCGATTTGCAGTTCGAAAGCGGTCAGGATTACTTCATTCACGGTGGGCGGCTTTCATGAACCAGCGCTGTTGCTCGACCAGGCCTGAGGATGGTTTAGGTGATCGCGGCGGACGCGTGTAGTCTGCCGGACCGCAGAGTAGCGCAATAGTTTGGTAAGTATCGAGTTCGCGAATCTCTTTGCGCTTGATGCGCTCCAGGTCTGCGCCGAGCTTCCAGGTCTCCACTCAACGCCGGCCGGCGGCAACCTGTGCGGGGGCCCAGGAGCTTAGCGCCGAGAACTGATTCCTCAGGCCGTGAGAATAACACGAATGTGCCCAGGCAAGCTCCCGTTCCCCGTCCGATGAGAGGGAAAGCCCGCCTAAAGGCGGTACTCTGGACGCCTGTTACCAAGTTACCGCCCGCACTCAATGTTTTTGTGCCCGAGCTGCCACCAAATTTCTCCAGCGACACGCGCTTAGAGTACCGCTACCGGTGGGCGTTTCGTTTCGCACTTCCCATGAGTGTGGAGAAAACCGGCTTGAAGTCGGTTCTCTGCCCGCATGTAGCCGGTCCTCTGTACGCCTGTCTCTATTAAAGAGTCAGCACGCAGGATGCGCGCGGTCCCAGGGGGGATCAAAAAGCGAAAGCGGCAACGTCCTCACCCCGTCACCGCTTTCTAAGCGCAACCTTTGGGGTCGCGCTGGGGTGAGACATTCAGCCTCACCCTGGTTGCAAGCATTGTAACAGCAATCGACCTGTTTCGGAAATGGAATCGGGGATAAGTAACTTCTCTTGCAATTATCACAGGCCAGACTATTTTCGCCGCTTGAAATAGTAGACGGGATCGTTGGGTTGCCCTGCGACAGAAACCAATTCCCAACCGCGGGCTCCAAGTTTGTCCAGATGTTGTTCCAACACAAACCCTTCACGCCCAAACGAACCTGCCTCTTTTCTCATGCTGGGCTCTCCAGTAGGAGTAAAGTTGGTGCTGCTGGGCCCGGCCACAGCCAGATATTCCCACTTTTCGACGCTGGGTTTATCGGCGGCCTCGCTGCGCCCATAAATGGTCAAAACGGCTGCCGCTGTAGAGGCAATTAGCAATAAAATGAGCAACGTGGTGCGCTTCATTGTTTCTTCCTTTCTCAGATGGTTACGGGCGAAAGCCTTGGTCATGGTTCTCACGCGGTGACTTGCTGTTTGTTCCGTGCAGTCTTGTCAATGCTGTCGTCCGCTTGGCGGGATTCCCCCGCAAAGTCAAAGACCGCAGGAAATGAAAGTTCGGGGTCGTCGCCCCGGTTACATCTGGTCGAGATTGAGATGGAACGGTAAATGAGAAAGGCGAAATGCCAACGGAAAATGAAACATCCAGCCCTCCTCGTTCGCCTCGCAGCCGCGAATGATGTAATAATACTCCTGCTTTCCCAATCAATCTTAATCCGACTCCAGAGAGGGCTTATGAAGCGCTTTGCCATTTCTTTTTCTGTCCTTGTACTCATGTTCGTATCACTCGCAAGGGCCCAGGATCACCGGTTCAGTATTGACGACCTGCTCAAGGTGCGCCGCATAAGCGACCCGCGCGTTTCGCCCGACAGCAAGCAGGTGGCATTTACGATGGGCGACGTTAATTACGACGCCAATAAAGTCAGCAATCAGATTTACGTCGTAACAATCGATGGCCGTGGCGTGAAACAGTTGACGAGCGGTGCGGCCTCTTCGTCCTCACCACGCTGGTCGCCGGATGGAAAGAAGATTGCCTTCACTACTGGCGGGCAAATCTGGGTCATGGAAAGCGATGGTGATAACAAAACCCAGGTGACGAAAATTTCAACGAGCGCTGCCGCACCTGTGTGGTCCCCGGACGGCAAGTGGATAGCTTTCAGCTCAGAGGTCTACCCCGATTGCAGCAGCGACGACTGTAATAAAAACAAGGACGAACAGGCTGACAAGAGCAAAACGAAAGCGCACATAACCGAGCGACTACTGTTTCGGCATTGGGATGAATGGCGAGATCTGAAGCGCACCCATGTATTCGTCGTCTCCAGCAAAGGCGGACCAGCTACTGACCTGACTCCCGGCGATTTTGATTCCCCGCCCTACGCTGCGTCCAGCGGTGTTGATTTTGCCTTTTCTCCAGATGGTAAAGAACTTGCCTACATTCGCAATCCCGACAAAGTGGAAGCCATTTCCACCAACAGCGACATCTACGTCACATCACTCAGTGGTGGCCCGGCAAAAAATATCACCGCCGGTAATCGTGGCTACGATGTGGGTCCGGTCTATACAGCAGACGGAAAATACATTCTGTACCGTTCGCAGGCTACGGCGGGCTTTGAAGCAGACCGTTGGAGATTGATGAAGTATGACCGCGCGGGTGGCGCGAGCGTTGAAGTTACCAAAAATTTCGATCTGCAGGTTGAAGATCTGAGTGTGTCGCCAATCGATAACACCATTTATTTTAGTGCCGGCGAAAAAGGCTTGCAGCCGATTTATCAGGTCCCGTTGCAGGGCGGAACGCCACGCAAAGTGCTCGACGGCCTGTTTGCCAGCAGTGTTCAGGTGACGGCCGACGGCAAGTCGTTAATCTTCACCAAGAGTTCGCTGACGGCGCCTCCAGAAATTTTTCGGGCCGACGCGCAGGGCGGCAGTATGGAAGCTTTGACCACGGCGAATGCACAGCGAATGTCTCAGGCAGGCGTGAACCAGGTGGAGGACATCTGGTGGAGCGGAGCTCTGGGGAAAAAGATACACGGCTTTCTCATTAAACCCTCTGACTTTGATCCAAGTAAGAAGTATCCGCTGGTGGTGTTGATTCACGGTGGACCTCAGGGCGCCTGGAACAATAGCTGGAGCTACCGCTGGAATCCGAAAGTGTTTGCCGACGCGGGCTATGTCGTTTTCGCCCCTAACCCGCGCGGCTCGACCGGCTATGGACAGCAGTTCGTCAATGAGATCAGCGGGGACTGGGGCGGCAAGGCCTATATCGATATTATGAACGGAGTGGCAGACACGCTCCGCCGGAACAAATTCATTGATAGTAAGCGCATCGGCGCCGCGGGGGCCTCATATGGCGGCTACATGATCAACTGGATTGAAGGTCATAACAACGATCCGCGTTTTCACTTCAAGGTACTGGTTTCTCACGACGGGGTTTACAACCTGACGAGTATGTACGGAGCTACCGAGGAACTCTGGTTTCCAGAATGGGAATTTAAGGGCACTCCCTGGACCAATAAGCTGATGTACGAACGCTGGTCGCCGAGTAATTTTGTCAAGAATTTCAAGACCCCTATTCTCATAATCCACGGCGAGCTGGATTACCGTGTGCCCATTGGCGAAGGACTGCAGTTGTACACCGCCGTGCAGCGCCAGGGAATCGACTCGAAGCTCCTGGTCTTTCCCGATGAGGGTCACTGGGTTCTCAAGCCCCAGAATTCCGAGTTATGGCACCACACAGTGCTGGGGTGGCTGGGGAAGTATTTGCGTTGAGGGGCTTTGGTCTTGGGTCCGAGTTGGGGATTCTACGTTTTATCCGAGAATTAGAGTCGCCACCGGCTCGACAAAATCATGGCCCCTGACCAGAAATCATGACCCCTGACCAGCCGCAACGCGGTTGCGTCTTGCCGTCCAGTGTTGCCGGCTTTCAGCTACCCCGGGGTCCGCGTTATGGCGGCATTACTCAGCCGCCACGCGCTTGCGTCATTGAACGGAGAAGACGCCTCAATCCCTCTCTGCTGGTTTACCTTCGTCTCGTCTTCTCAACCAAGAGAGCGTAGGCCATTTTTGCGCGATGAAACCAGGCGAGCGCTCTTGCATCCAGAAAAGCGAGGAAATTTCCTTCGCGTTAGAACCTACCTGGCTATATAATTCACGCTCCCTCCCTTTAGTCTTGACATCACCAGGCACCTTAAGGAGATTTACCATGCGCAAGCTCACTAACCATATCTTTATCTGCTCACTTCTGATTTCAATTCTTGCCGCACCACCGTCTGCGCGCGCAAGTGACTTCAAACGCGAGACGATCTATCAGATCATCACTGATCGATTCTTTGACGGCAGCACCGGGAACAACAACCCAGCGCAAAGTGCCGGCTTGTACGATGCGACCAAAACGAACTGGCGGATGTATTGGGGAGGCGATCTGGCCGGCATCCAGCAAAAAATGAGTTACCTGGCAGGGATGGGCGTAACGGCCATTTGGATCTCGCCTCCGGTCGATAACCTCAACACCAATATTCCTGACGGCAACGGCAACCCGACGGCTTCCTATCACGGCTACCAGGGCCGCGACTTTAAGCGAGTCGAGGAACATTTTGGCAATTCCAGCAACACCTGGACCGATTTCGATAACCTCGTAACCGCCGCCCATCAAAACGGCATCAAGGTCATCATCGACTTCGCACCCAACCATTCGACCCAGGACAACGCGGGAGAATTTGGCGCGCTTTACGACAACGGGACCCTGCTGGGCAACTACACGAACGACACGAACGGATACTTCCACCACAATCCAAACATCTCGGGCGGCGGCTGGGACGATCGCTACCAGGTCGAGTACTACACTCTTTTTGATTTGGCCGATCTCAACCAGGAACACGCCACCATCGACGGCTACCTCAAAGCATCCGCGCAACTCTATCAACAGCACGGGGTCGATGGCTTTCGCCTTGATGCGATCAAGCACATCACCTGGGGCTGGGAATATAGCTTCGCGAATTCCATCTATACTTTTGGCGACAGCTTTTTGTTTGGAGAGTGGTATCAGGGTAATACTTCCGACCCGCTCTACCACGACTCTTACAAGTTCGCTAACAAGAGCGGCATCTCCATGCTCGACTTCCCGCTCAACACGGCGATTCGCAACGTCTTCGGCTCGACCAATGCGAATTTCTCGACCATTGATGCTGTCCTGACTCAGGAAGCCAGCAATTTCACCTGGAAAGAAGATCTGGTGACTTTCATCGACAATCACGACATGGCGCGCTTCCTTTCCATAAACAACAACAATAACCGCCTGCACGAAGCGCTGGCCTTTACGCTTACCAGTCGCGGTATCCCTTGTATCTACTACGGCACCGAACAGTACCTGCACAACGACACGGCAGGCGGTACCGACCCCTACAACCGGCCGATGATGCAGAGCTTTGACACGACGACGACAGCCTACAAGGTCACCAACAAACTCTCGACGCTGCGACGTAACAATCCGGCAATCGGTTATGGTTCGATGACTCAGCGGTGGATCAATAACGACGTTTACATTTATGAACGAAAGTTCTTTGGCAGCGTCGTGCTGGTGGCTATTAACAAAAATGAGACCACCGGCTATCCCGTCAGCGGGCTGAACACGGCACTGCCGGCCGCCACCTATAGCGACCAACTTACAGGCTTGCTTGGCGGCTCATCAATCACCGTCACGACCGGCTCGGGGGGTAATAACCCGGTCACGAACTTCACGCTACCAGCCCATACGGTTGGCGTCTGGCAGTTCACCGAAGGTGCCTCCACTCCTCAAATCGGATCGATAGGTCCGACAGTTGGCCAACCCGGGGTGAAAGTGACGATTGCCGGGCGCAATTTTGGTGCTACTTCCGGTTCCGTTAAGTTCGGTACCACCAGCGCTACCATCAACTCCTGGTCGGCGACACAGATCGTTTGCACAACTCCAACTGTCACCAACGGCAACTACAATGTCACGGTCACCAATTCGGCCAGCCAGGTTTCAAATGGCATCCAGTACACGGTGCTCACAGCCAGGCTGATTCCGGTTACGTTCACGGTCTACAACGCGACGCCTACCACCACCGGAGATTACATTTTTCTGACCGGCAACACTGTCGAACTCGGCGCCTGGTCGACAACCTGGGATGGCGCGGTGGGACCGATGCTCACTCCGAATTATCCCAATTGGTTCATCACCGCAAGTGTTCCCGCGGGGCAAAACATTCAGTTCAAGTTCATCAAGATCGCCGCCAACGGCGCCGTCACGTGGGAGAATGGCGCTAACCACACCTACACTGTACCGACCAGCGGCACCGGCTTCGTCAACGTGAACTGGCAGTATTAAGAAGGATGAAGGCGGAAGGATGAAGGATGAAGGAACGACGGGGGGACATGGCGACCGTGCGACGCGGGGATGTTTAGCGATAAAGGGATTATTGCAGTGATCAGCGGTTCATTTCGGCGCCAGAACCTACGCGCTGGCCAGTGGCTCCCCGTGTCTCCGCGTCTCCGTGTCCCCGTGCCTTCGCGTCTCCGTGTCCCCGTGTCTCCGCGTCTCCGTGTCCCCGTGTCTGCTTTTCTTCTCGCTCTCATTGTGTCGGCAACGGGGGCAGCGCGGGTCCAATCTACTTTGCCCAAACCGCCGGGTGGGATCAGTGCCGAAGTTGCAAAGAAGTATGTCGGACGGTATCAATTGGAAACCGGCGTCATACCCATTTCCACTTTGGACATCACTTTTGAGAACAATGAACTGTGGATTAAGCCCTCGCTTTCGAAGAAGCGCCGGATGACTTTTAAGTCGGCCAGCAAATCAATGAGTGTCTTTCTTGACGAGATCTCCGGCGCACCCTACAAGTTCAGTAAGGGCGAAGACGGCAAAGTTATCAGCCTCACTTTTCAATATGAAGATGCTGAATATATCGCCCAACGAGTTGTGCTGCCGCCGCCCAGTCTTCAGGGAAACACAACCTTCCGGCTGCCGGGATACGAAAGGGCAAATGTCGTGGTGCTGGCAGGATCATTCAATTACTGGAACCAGTCGCAATACCTTTTTGGGCGCGAAGGTGACGAATGGATCTGCCGCATTGATCTGGAGCCGGGCAAACATGCTTACAAATTCATCGTTGATGGGAACTGGATTCTCGATCCGGCCAATCCAAATACCGAAGACGACGATTACGGCGTGAAGAACTCTGTGATAATGGTCAGGAAGAGTCAGTAACTAGTGGTCAATATAGTCAGTTGTCAGTCGTCAGTGGTCAGTTGTACTGGTTTCCAATTCGGAATTGATCTCCCCGCCGATGAGCACCGCCAGACCGGTTAAGTAGAACCAGAGCATCAAAACGATCAGTGCTCCGAGGGAGCCATAGGTGACGCTGTACGTGTTGAAGAAGTGCAGATAGATACGCAGACTGAAGGAAATCAAGAGCCAGAGCCCCACGGCGATCAACGCACCAGGCGTCAGCCACCTACCTCCCCGTTGACGGCGATCGGGAGCAAAGTGATAAATCAATTCGAAGGTTAGATAGACGAAGGCGAGCATAATCGGCCATTGCAGCAGATGCCACGCAACCGTGAAAGTACTGCCATAACCGACGCTGCCGGCCACTGCGTCACCAATCTTGCCGCCGTACAGCACAATGGCCAGCGCCGCCAGGAGCAAAAATGCGAGCGCCGCTGTCAGAGCAACCGAGATCAATCGCACTTTCCACCAGGGCCTGCGCTCTCGGACATTGTAGGCGACATTGAGGGTATCGCTGATGGCGCCCATGCCGCTGGAGGCCACCCACAACGCCGCCAGTAAGCTAAAAGAAAGCTTCCCGCCACCTCGAGCCGCGGTCACTTCTTCCAAAGTTACCCGAACAAGTGTAACTGCTGAATAAGGCATCACGTTCGACAGATAGGCGAGCAGTGAATCGCGCAGCTGCGATCCCGCCGCCGCCAGGTAACCCAGCAGAGTCATCAAGAAGATTAGCAGCGGGAAGAGTGCGAGAAGAAAATAGTAGGATAGCTGCGCCGCGCGCGCCAACAGGTCGTGATCATTTACACGCGCCCAAAGTCGATGAACAAAGTCTCGCCAGGTTCGATCGTCCTGCGCGCGCGCCTGTTCCGGGTTGGTCGAACCGCCTTTCAGGTTTCCCATGAACTTCTTCCAGGATTACTTGTCCACCCTTGCTCATCGATTCGTGCAGCTGGTCCCAACATCGAATCTGAACAGCGGCAATGGTTCAGATAGTAAAGAACCGTTTGATTCGGGCCAGAAGGTCGACCTGATGAAAGCGCAGGCGCGCCCGCTTTGCCTCTTCGTTAAGATCTTCGCGGGCAGCATCCAACTCGACCCGGCGGCGCGCCAGGATCCGTGAAATGTCTTCGGCGATTTCCGGCCGGTCCTGGAGAATCTCGTTGAAGGCTTCCTTATCCAATCGATAACACTCGACGTTCGAAAGCGCCATCACCGTAGCGGCCCGCGGTTCACCGGTCATCATTCCCATCTCACCAAAGAAATCTCCGGCATGCAGGGTTGCTACTTTCTCACTCACACCGGTACTGTCGACGGTGACGCGAACTTCTGCATCGCCGCTGATTATCACATAGAGCCAATGGGCCTCGGCGCCCTGACGGGTCATTGCTTCACCAGGGCCAAACGGCGCCACCCGCAGTTTAGCGGCCAGTGAGCGACGCTCTTCATCGGTCAGGGTATGGAACAGTTCGATGTGACTGAGAGTGGACACCCGCTCGGCAATCACGGCGGCGTCTTTGCGCTCTTTTCGGGACAGATCGTCAGAGGTGACAAAAAGCGTTTGCGCCGGTATGGATAAGGGGATTCCCGCGCGCTTCAGGGCAAAATAAATGCGCGTGCGCACAATGGAATTGGTAGGATCGTCGAGGGCCAGATCCGTCAACCAGTAACGCACCGCATAGGTGCCAAAACTTTCCTTAAACTCCATCAGGATACAGTTGGGGGCGGGTGTGGCGGCAATATTCGGGATTGACTCGGCTCGGAGCGCCGACTCTACCAGATCAATCACCAGCGACGGCGAGTAGCGAAAGTCGACATTGAAATTGACCCATTGGCGGTGCTGGCGGGGTGCGCCCCGGCGTCGCCCGAGAATAGTGACCTGCGAGCGCATGAGCACGCTGTTAGGCACGATGATGGTGTCCCAGTTGCGAGTCTCGATGGCCGTATGTCGCCAGCGAATCTCTCGCACGAGGCCTTCCTGGTTGTCGATGCGTATCCAATCACCCACGGCAATGGCGCGCTCCAGCTGCAAGGCCATGCCCCCCATCATGTTTCCCAGCGTGTCCTGAAACGAAAGGCCAATCACCGCGGTCAACACCGCTGAAGTCGCGATGATGCCCGAGAGATCTACCTTCCCAACGCTCGACAACAAGGTGATGGCGGCCACTACGTAGCCAAAGGCCAGCAGAAGATCGCGCATAATGCGCGGCGGTTTGAGGCGCAGCGGTTCTAGGACTACTTCAAAAATGAAAATGCTGCCGAGGTTTACGAACGCGAACCACTCGAACAGAAGTGCTGCCCACTGCAGCCAGCGATAGACCTGGTTCGTTGGCGTAACGCCATTCCTGGCCAGGAAGGCGACCAGCAGCAATCCCAGCAGTGAGAACAGAAAGAGAAAAAGAGTATTTCGTAGGCGCGAGCGTTCTGCCGGCTTCAGTAGCGCCAGCACCAGGGCCCCGACAATGAAGGCGAGCACTACCCAGACAAACGCCCGGTCCATCCTGCTGGCCGCTGTTACATAGTACCAGTAGCTCATGCTCCGCAATTCCATTTTCTTTGTCTTGCCGGCAAGTAGGGCTCCAGCCAGGGCGACTCCTGCCCTGTTGGTTCAGGTCTGAAGACCAACACGCACACGGAGGCCTAAAGAGTTGATCATGGCTGAACTATTTGACCATCGTGCCGGTGCGTGACCAGCGAGTGTTGTCGAAGAAATTAATGATGGGTCCAAAAACACCTTTGTTGGCGGGGGCACTCTCATCATATGACCAGTAGACAAACATCGCCCGGCCAATGACCAACTCACGCGGGACAAATCCCCAGTAGCGGCTGTCCAGACTGTTACTACGATTGTCTCCCATGACAAAGTAATGATTCGCCGGCACGACAATCTCTTTGCCGTTGCCTTCCTCTCTGAAAACCGGATAGGTATCTTCGACGGGATTTGAACCCCAATATACATCGTAGGAATCGCCCGGTTTGCGTGGTGGCACGTGAGTTATTTCCAGCGGCCCCTGGTTGCCATGGTCAATGGCTTCGATGCGATGCTCGGGCAGGACGATACCATTCACGATCACCTTTTGGTTATCAATCTGAATGCGATCGTTGGGGAGCCCGATGACCCGCTTAACATAATTGGTGACAATCGGCTTATTGTCCGACCGGTTGAAGTCACTGGCCGGATCGTATTTGTTACCGGGATATTTGAAGACGATGATGTCTCCCCTGCGAATCTCGCGCTGCGGCAGGAACGGCAGCGACTTTCCCGGCGCAAAAATGAACTTGTTGACCAGCAGATGATCGCCAATAGTGATGGTGTTTTCCATCGATCCGGTGGGGACCTTGACCGCCTGAACGATAAAGGTCATTCCGAACAAGGCCATAACTACCGTCACCACAGCGGATTCAAAGTACTCCCGCAGCAGCGATTTGGGCGGACCCTTGGGTTTGCTTTCCACCGAAGCAGGCGCCTCCTGACCGTTACGATGAAAAAACCGAGCGAAAGAGAGTTTGGCAGGTTTCGTTTGCGTGCCGGCTGCGGTGTCTGCAGTCTTGGTAGCGTTATCCATTCAAAAACATCCTAGATAGGTTGCGGGTGCTGGTCAAGTTGCTTCCCGGGATCGGCTTTCATAGTTTCCAAAGCCTGTTGAGCCGCAGCCGCTTCCGCGGCCTTGATCGATCGACCGGCAGCCCGCACGCTGCCGCCATCCCACGTCAGTTCCACGCTGAATACCCGCTTGTGTGGGGGTCCAGTTGTCTCGACGACTGCATAACGCGGCGGCGAGAGCCGTTCAGCCTGGAGCTTTTCCTGCAGCATAGTCTTGTAATCTGCTTCCGCCGCATTAGTCGGATTTACGCGGGCGAGGTCCTCACTGAGGGCCTGCTGCAAAAACACCGAGGCGGCCTCAAGCCCACCGTCGAGAAAAATGGCCCCGGTGATCGCTTCGAGCACATCGGCCAGGATTGCGTCTTTGCGTCTTCCGCCGCTTTTTTCTTCGCCGCGACCAAAGCGCAGAAAATCGCCCAGCTTCAATCGCACGGACACCCTGGTCAGTGTAGCTGCGCTCACCAACTTGTGTTTCATCCGCGAAAGTTCACCTTCCGAAGCTGCCGGATGAATCCGGCATAAGTAATCGGCCACAATCAGCCCCAGCACCGAGTCTCCGAGGAACTCCATCGCCTCATTGTGGAGCTTGCGTGCCAGCTCTTCAGCCCCCGGCGCCACCTGCTCATGAGCCCACGAGCGATGGGTGATTGCCCGTTCCAGCAAAGCGCGGTCCCGGAATTTATAGCCGAGGACGCCTTCCAGCAGGTCGATAGTTGGAGCTTGCTCTTCCATGTCCGTTGAGAATTGCTCTGATTCTAGCAAAACGCCGAATGCAGAATCGAGGTTCTCGATCCTGCATTCGGCGTCTACCAGCGAGTTGGAGAATCGCGATGAGGGTATCAGTGTCCCGCGTGAGCTTTGCGAGTGCGCGGTTTAGCCGGCGCGGTCGGCGGCTTAACTGGCGTGGCGCTTGGCTTAACCGCGCTGCCGGTCGTCGGAACCGCAGTCGTGGGTGCTGGGGTCGTACTGCCGGTCGCCGGAGCCCCAGTACCCCCTGCTGCCGGAGTTGCCGGTGGTGTTGGCAACGACGTCAGAGGAGTTGGAACCGGAGGCAAAGGCTTAGCCAGAATTCCGGCGATCATTTCATTCAAACCGGCGTCTGATTTGTCATGACGGAATTTATACAGGTCGGTCAATGCGGCCATCCAGGCAGCCTTGTTCGGATCCGAACCGGCCAACGCGACTGCACGCGCATAAGCATCGATCTCCCGGTCAATTATCTGATTAATGTTCTCCAGGGCCAGCTTACTCTCGGGAGTCTCATTCTGACCGCTAAACCTTTTATAGTCGGCTGACTGTTTGGCGTAGGGTCCGCGCTCGTACGCTTCCGCGAGGTAAGCATAGGTCAAGGGAGTGCTCTTGATCTTGCTGTTGTAGCTGGTGGCTTTGATCAAATGCGGAATTGCGTCGTCCGGATTTGAACTCGCACCCAGCGACCCGACTGCGTAATTCAGCTTGGCCAAGGCATCGTCCTTGTTTTCAAACGGGGCCCAACTTTCGGGAGTCGTGCCCGATTCGATTATTTCAATGGCCTTTCGTCCATAAGTGATGGTATCGGCGGCCACCGCTTGATTCTGAGAGAGCGCTCCAGCGAGGGCCAGCGCCATGTATCCTTTTAGATAAGCGGGATCGTCTGCGAAAACAAGTTTGCCCACTTCAAAGGCCGCCGGATAGTCCTTCTTGCCGATTAGCTCCGTAAGCTGATCCTTGCGACGTGCTTTTTCGAACTTGGCAATGAATCCCTTGAGGAATGCTACCCTTTTCATTTCCGCGTCGTCGGCACCTTCACTCGGACAGGCTACATATTTCTTGGCCAATTCACTGGCCTTTGCCTGATCACCCCTGAGTTCCTTATAGATCTCAGCGTAAAGCGCCGCTTTGGCGTCAGCACTACAGGCATCCTGCAACGTCACGGCGGCGGTTCTGTTTGCCAACACGGGCAGGGACAGAAGTGCCAGCGTCGCGCAAATCGATAACACTCCAAATATCTTTTTCATTACTCGCTGATCCTCCAAAATCGAATCGTTCAAGTGCTTCTACCGACAGCAATGCGTTGCCTTTAAGCGACGCCCGTCTAAGATGCCAGTGAGCGGACGGCCGTTGCTGCCGATTATTGCCTGGACACCAGGGGAGAATACCACGTGGCGTGGGTTTTGATCGGGCTTCGAAAACGCGCCGCAATATTCCTGCAACACCAATGGAACTGTCAAGGCCACAGACGGGAAATAGCCAACTCAACCAAGGCAAAAAGCGCCGGACATCTCAAAGGGAAGTCCGGCGCTCGGCTAGTCGCGGTAATTGGAGTTGCTTAGGGTCGGCCGCCGACAACACGTGGGCGGTCATCCGTGCTCGCCTTAACTGGAGCTTTCGCGCCCGCCGGAGGCTTCGCGGAGTCATCGGTTCGGGTCGGAATCGGCATGCTGACACGCTTGACTTTACTGTTAGTGGGTGCCGGTTTGGTAACCGTGGAGTCGTTCCCCTCGTTCATCAGGCTGGTATCGACTTCAGAGTCTCCTTGTTCTTTCGCTCTCTCGGCCTCGGTCTCTTGCGACTCTTCATCGATGTCGCCAGCCTTCGAATCACCGGTTGCACCGTCGCCTGCGGTACTTGCCACTGGCAGATTGGTGGGAGTGCCAAACCGATGGTTCAGGTCTCGGTAGATCTGACCGGCCACTGCGGCCGGCAGGTGACTATGGGCGTCTGTGCCGCGCGTGATTACTACGACAGCCAGTTTGGGCTTCACCAGTGGGGCATAGGAAGTGAATAACCCCAGCCAGGTTCTGCCGTCGCCGATACAGGTCCCGGTTTTTCCCGCGACTGTTTGCAGGGGGTCGTAGGCGCGCTTTCCGGATCCGTAATTGACTGCTCCCACCATCCCCGGAACCATTCGCTGCCAGGCATCGGGTTCAATATTTATTTGGCGCCGCACTTTCGGCTTGAATTGGGACTCGTTCTTGAGGCCCTTCGGAACCTGCGGAGTAAGAAGTTTCCCGCCGTTGGCCATGGCCGAAACCAAAGTCGCCAACTGAACTGCCGTCACTTCGAAATCATCTCCGTGCGAAGACATGCGGTTCAAGGCAAATCCGGACTTAAAGCTCGGCAAGCGACCCGGATACTCGTTCGACTCGTTTATTCCCGTTTTTTCACCAAGACCCAGTTCACGGGCGTAGCTAACCATTTTGTCAAAGCCCAGGCGGCCCCCAACCTGTTGAAAGTAGGTGTTATTGGAATGGGCCAGCGCGCCAGTCAAATCCAGGTGATTGCGGTCATCCGAAGCCTCGGTATAGGTTGTGTCGATTACCTTTTCATTCAAGCCGGCCAGGCCGGTTACGAGCTTGATTGTGGAACAAGGCTTGAATCCCCGGCGCACGCCCCATTCCTGGTTGACGGTGGTGTAGACGCGGCCCGTCTTCGGATCCATGACCACGACGGTGCCGGCATGATTGCCAAGGGCATTTATCGCTACGCGTCGCACTTCAGCATCTTCGCCGGCAGTGACATCGTGTGAAATAAAGGTCTGTACCTCGTTGCGCATAGCCGCGTCAATAGCACGCTGGCGGGCGATTGCCGCGAGCCGGGCAGCTTCGGCACGGCGCCGCGCCAATTCCAATTCACGACGGTGACGGCTTTCGATGCGGCGCAGTTCCGCAGCCCGTTCACGTTTGCTCAAGGGACGCCGGAGTTTTCTCTCAAGTGCTTTTAGAGAAGACGCCTGTTCGCGCGCGATGCGAACTCGGGCGGCACGCACATCACGGGCTGACAACCTGCGACCACGACCCCCGCGACGGGCAGATAACCTGCCTGACCGTCGCCCACCACGGCGAGCACTCGCTCTGCCGCCGCGGTCGCGGCCATGGCGATTGCCGGCGGCAGCGGCGGCTCTACGGTGTTTAGCAAAGCTGGGGATGGCGAAGGGAAAAGCGATCAGGACAAGGAGAATGAGAGCGTACCGAAGGAATTTAGGGGATCTATTTATTATGAAAATCATCGCCAGGAACCTTTCCTTTAAAATTTCAACGGAATTCACTGCGACCCGACGCTGTAAGCGCGCCACAGTGAGCACTTTTGATTACGTCAACCGGCGTGACGTTTGCCAACGTGTCTCCCTTCTCTGGAACTGATTTTGAACAATTGGAAATCTTCGTGCTCACTTCTTAAAACATCCAATGCATTTCAAACTCAGCTCTCTTTGAGGTGGGAGAATTCCCTAAAAGGTGGTCCCTGGGGACATTGCTTTGAGACCGGGGCAAATATAACATCTGAGCCAGTTACGAGCAACCGGAAAATAACAAACTCTTCATACGTTTATATTTAAGTCGTGCGCAAAATAAAATGGCCACCCAGGGTCCCTCTCCCCGGCCAATATCAACTATGATGCCTCTGTTCACTTGAGCCAAATTATGAGCACCCTGCCACACATCGCCAGCTTTCGGCTCCGGCTGTTGCTCTTGCTTGCTGCCCTTCTGGGGTTGACGCTGGGAGTTCAGTACTACGTGAACCTTCGTTCGGTGCGCAATAATACGCAACTACTGGCGGAGCAGGAACAGGCCATCATGGCTGGGATGGCTCTGGGGGTGAGCGCAATCTCCAGCAAGTTGTATCTGGACGACCTGAGAAGAAATCTCAAGCAGCCATTGCTGGACGAGCATACCGGTCGGGTCAAGAACGTTCTGGTGGTGGATGCCGACGGAAACGTCCGAGACAGTCTGGATGACCGTTACGCCCCCCAAACCAACGCAGATAACACGCCTCGCTACGTTCCCTTAACCAGTATCGCTCTCCCACCAATCAGCGGCGTGGTCGAATTTCTGGACGAGAATCAAAATCGGCCCGCCTGGCTGGCAGCAGCAAATGCCGCGAAACCTGGTGAGCCCGGGGCTTTTTATCTCCCCGTGGAAACAAATAGAGGTCGTTGGTACGTTATCGTGGTCCTCGGATCGGCCAGCAACCTGACAAACATTCTGCAGGAGCAGGCTTCCAAGTCACTGCGTTACACGCTCATCCTGCTGCTGGTGACAACCCTGGTTACCGGTATCCTGGTGTGGCGGTTTACGCGCCCCATCAAAGACCTCTCAATTGCCGCCCGCCGCGTTGCCGGAGGCGATTTCAGTATTCGCGTGCCTGCGGCCAAACGCCGCGACGAGGTGGGAGCGCTGGCCGAGGCCTTCAACGAAATGACCGCCAAGCTTGGCCGTACGCGGCAACTGGAAACACAACTGCACCAGGCAGAAAAGGCTGCCGTGGTGGGCCGGCTGGCATCGGCGATTGCGCACGAAATCAGAAATCCTCTTAATTACATCAACCTCACGCTGGACCATCTGCGCTCAGCGTTTGCCCCTGAAGATCCGGGGAAGAAAGAAACATTCGAACGTTTGGCGAATCAGCTAAAGGCCGAAGTGGCGCGCATTAATACTCACATCTCAGACTTTCTAAGCTACTCGCGGCCGACGCGCCTCGAACCCCAGAGGCTCAACCTGCGTGCTGAAACCGAAGATGCGATGCGAATGATTGAAGTCGAAGCCGCCGAAAATCGGATCGAGACGCGCGTTGAGGAGCGGGGTCATGTCCCTGAGATCATGGCCGACCGCCAGGCCCTGCGGTCCGTCCTGACCAATCTGATCATCAACGGACTGCAAGCCCTCGATGGCCAGGGAGGGAGCGTAGCAGTCGTTTTGTCTGCTGACGACTCAGCCCAGCGCGCGCTCATTGAAGTGATTGACTCTGGGCGCGGTATCCCGCCAGAGGACATCTCAAAGGTATTTGAGCCATACTATTCAACAAAGGAAACCGGAACAGGTCTGGGGCTCGCGATCGTCAAGAAAGCGATCGATGAACACGGGGGCGCAATTAGCGTGACTTCGAAGCAGGGAGCGGGTACCACGTTCGCAATAACACTGCCGGTCAACGGCAAGGAAACCAACTTGAGAAAGGATGAGGGATAAAGGACGAAGGACAAGGGTTGAACGCTGCGGCATTCATCCTCCATCCTCCATCCTACATCCTTAACTTTATGGCGCGAAAAAGCATACTGGTAGTCGATGACGAGAAATCTCAGCGCGAGATACTCGAAATGATTTTGTCAGGCGAAGGCTACGACGTAACCACAGCATCGTCTGGCGAGGCGGCGATGAAGTTCGCGAAGGACCATCGCTTTGATCTTGTCTTAACTGACCTGAAGATGACAGGCATGGATGGAATCGAGTTGTTACAGCATCTGCTGGGACTAGATTCGGCCATCATCGTCATCCTGCTAACAGCCCACGGGACGATCGATTCTGCCAAGGAAGCACTGCGCCGCGGCGCCTTTGACTATCTGCAAAAACCCTACGATAAGGAAAGCTTGTTGGCTACCATCAACCGCGCTCTCGATAAACTCAACGCCATTGATACTGAGATCGTTTCCGCGTCTCCCAATATGGAGAACGTCAAGAAGATGATCTTCAAGGTCGCCAGATCGAGTTCCACGGTGTTGATTCGTGGCGAGTCAGGCACAGGCAAGGAGCTGATTGCCCGCGCCATCCATAATCAGTCCCCGCGGGCGGCCGAAATGTTTCAGGCAGTGAACTGCGCAGCCATTAACGAAAATCTTTTGGAGTCGGAACTGTTTGGTCATGAGCGCGGCTCATTCACCGGCGCGCACGCCGAAAAGAAGGGCCTCTTCGAAGTTGCTGATCGCGGCACCTTGTTTCTCGACGAAATCGCCGAGCTTGATGTCGCCATGCAGGCAAAACTGCTGCGGGCTTTGCAGGAGCATAAGATCAGGCGCGTAGGTGGCACTCATGAGACCAGCGTGGACGTGCGGGTGGTCGCCGCTACCAACCGCGATTTGCGGGCGATGGTTGCCGACGGCCGCTTCCGCGATGACCTTTATTATCGCATCAACGTCCTGTCGATCGATGTACCACCCTTGCGCGCACGTCGTGAAGACATACCGGTGCTAATCGACTACTTCCTTAGAAAGCACACGCGGAACACGTCCCGCCTGGTGCGTGGCCTCGATGCGCAAACTCGAAAAATGATGCTCGAATACAGTTGGCCTGGCAACGTGCGGCAGCTGGAGTCGGCAATCGAGCGTGCCATTTTGCTTTGCGAGGGTGAGTTCATTACCGCCGAGGATTTACCACTGGAAGTCAGACAGGAGATCAGCCCGACGGCACAAGGCGCGTTCAAGCTGCCCCCGGAAGGGATCAGTTTCGAAGATGTTGAACGCGACTTGATCATGCAGGCTATGGAACAAACCGATTACAACATTACGAAATCAGCCAAACTGCTGGGTTTGACGTTTCGCACTCTGCAGTACCGGCTGGAAAAGTTTGGCATCAAGAAACCAGAAGGAAAGGCAGCCGGATAGTTGTAGTTCAGTCCGGTTAAGCTGCCGCGCCAAAGAGAGGTTCGATGTTTCGCAAGTTCGCATTTATTTTCTGTTTCACCTGGGTCCTGCTCGGCCTGTTTGCATGCTCTCAGCCCGCAAACTCGCCAAGCGAACCCGGTCCCTCACCCAGTCCGGCCCCGGCGAAGATCTCATCGATCACTTCGCTTAGTTTCGTGAAAGCGGCCGCCACTGAAGCGTCTGTGGTTGCGGGTGGCTCTGGCGAAGTGATCGTTAACGTCTCGGTGCAGCGGGGTTATCACGTCAACGCCAACCCGGCAACTGACGCCTACCTGAAAGCGACTGAGCTGATTGTGCTGCCAGCCGACGGGTTTTCAGTTGGATTTATTAAATATCCCACTGCGCTTAACAGGAAGTTTGCCTTCTCGGACAAGCAGCTCGCGGTCTATGAGGGCGACTTCCCCGTCAAAGTGTTGCTGAAAGCCGTTCGTGGAGCGAGCAGGGGCAGGCAAAATCTCTCCGCCAAACTGAACGTCCAGGCCTGCGATGAACAGTTATGTTATCCGCCGGGGACACTTGAACTGACTATCCCAGTATTCATAAAGTAACGGGAATCAGAATGAAATTCTGGATGGGAGTTGCACTTGCCGGCGCAGGGGGCGCGGCCTTAGCGTTGTGGCGGGAACATTACGACGCTGCTTTTGTCATCGGTTGTATTGGAGCCCTCGCGTGGTTTCTTAATTTTCGCGTGCGGCTTAAGAAAACAATCCGCGAGGCTGATAAATTATCTGGAGATTCAAGTGAAGACTGAAGCGAAGTTATTAACGTCAACATCATGGAGCGCGGGAACAAATCCGGCCGCTAATATCAAATGCACCTTTTAATAAGGCAAATAACACCCTCGTTCCTCGCCCTTTCGTTGCTAATCTGCTGTGCGATCCCATTGGCCGCCTCGAATGAAAGCGAGGTTCGCGCGACCGTTGACGAGGTTTTTCAGAACCTCAAGAACAAGAACTACGAGGCACTTTATGAGGCCCTGCCGACGAACACCCGTTCACGCATTACTCGCGAACGTTTCGCCAGTTCTCTGCGGCGCACCCAGGACAACTATGCTTTGGAGCGAATGGACGTGGGGCGGATAAGGGTTTCGGGAGACATCGCAATTGTCGAGACCAATTTGTACGGCCGCTTGCTGAAGCCATTGGATTTGGAAGGTAAGATCGTCGTGCAGCAATACCTGGTTCGGGAAGGCGGCAAATGGAAAGTTGCTACGGGTGACACCACTACTATGCAACGCTTTTTCAAGTCTAATCCTGCGTTCGCCAGACAATTCGGCCTTCGATCGCCGCAAATCTTCGTGAAGAAGGACGGCCAATGGGTCGAGTTCGTTCCTCCAAAACGGATTCGGCGCTGAGTCGTGCCTTTTCCCTTCCCGGTCTTCCTTATTTCGTTCCGCTAATCTGTCTGCACAACTCTCCTCGCTGCGATTGCAAAATCGCATAGGGCCCACTCTCTATTCGATTCCCGCACTCTCAGACTGACCTCAGGCATTCAATTTGAGCGATCCGTGACCGAGGGACCCGCCGCGGCTATTATCCGGATCTCAAAATCTCTGCAAACAGGCCCTAAAACGCGATAAATGCGCTTGTGGCCCGGGTCTTGCCAAACACTGGCCGAGCGAACCGCGCCAGCGGGCCGGTTTGCAATTTGAAAAACCAAGTGCCTGGTTAAAACCAGAACCACCATTTGTTAATCCGAGGAGACTCGCATGAGACGCAACCAGCTTCCCCGAATCATAACCTTTGGCATCGCTCTGACGGTGCTGCTCTCAGCTACGTTCGGCATAATTGTCATCGATCGTAGCCAGGCCAAGAGCCAAAACGGACAGATGCGCAGAGGAGACAAAGTCTCCGTGGATCTCCGCCAGGACGTTTCCCGTAAACGCGCTAACGGCAATGACGCGATGGTCAAAGTCATCGTGCAATTCAATGCTCCGCCCAGCAATGCAGTGCGCGCCCTTCTCCAACGTAATGGGATCAAGGCTAAAGCACTGTTACGGAACCTTAATGCGCAGGCAGTTGAACTGCCCGCCAGCGTTGTTGACGAGTTAGCTTCCTTCGATGAAGTTGATGTCGTCTCCGCTGATGCCAAGGTTGAATCGTTCGGGCATGTTTCGCAAACGAGTGGCGCCGACGCAATCAGAACTACTGGCGGCCTGGTTACAACTACCCTGGACGGCAGCGGCATCGGCATTGCGATACTCGATTCGGGCTTAGATACCGGCCACGTGTCATTTCTCGACAAGAACAATGCCAGCCGTATCGCGGTTAGCCGGGACTTTACGGGAGAGAATCGCGTCGACGATCCATATGGACACGGCACGCACGTCGCTTCGATTGCCACCGGCAACGGTCGCATCGCCAACGCGAGCTATCTCGGTATCGCACCGAACGCGAAGATTCTCAACCTGCGGGTCCTCAATGCACAGGGGGCGGGTTCAGTCTCTTCGGTGTTGAGTGCTTTGGATTGGGTGATGACTAATCGGACGGCTTACAACATTCGCGTCGTGAATATGAGTCTCGGTACGCCAGCTATTCAGTCATACAGGTACGACCCGGTATGCCTGGCTGTGCGCAGAATGGTGGATGCCGGAATCGTGGTTGCGGTCGCTGCCGGAAACGTCGGCAAAGACAGTACGGGACGCAAGATTTACGGGGCCATACATACTCCGGGAATTGAGCCATCAGCGATTACAGTAGGCGCAGCCAATACCTTCGGAACCGCGTCGCGGGCAGATGATACGGTCACCACATACAGTTCACGTGGTCCGACGCGCAGCTACTGGACGGATTCACTGGGAGTCAAACACTACGACAACCTGGTCAAGCCTGACCTGGTAGCTCCCGGGAATAAACTTGTCTACGCTGAATCCGATCACAATCTGCTGGTTACTCTGCACCCGCAATTGGATGCCGGCGTTGCCCAGGCCGACAATCGGCGTCAGATGTATCTTAACGGCAGCTCGATGGCCGCACCGGTCGTCGCCGGAGCAGCCGCGTTGCTGCTGCAAGCCAATCCTCAGTTAACCCCGAACATGATCAAGGCTATCCTGACCTATACGGCCCAGCCACTCAGCGGCGTCAACAGTTACGAGCAAGGCGCAGGTGAAGTGAACATCGAAGGCGCGGTCAAGCTCGCGCGACTCGTCCGTACGGACTTAGTCACAGCGACGCTACTGGGCGCGCCGCTTCTGACCTCTTTAACAGTGCCCACTCAGCAAAGCACGATTGCCGGGTTCACCTTCAATTGGGCCGGCAAGGTCAACATGGGTGCAGCGTTTGCGCGGGGCACGGACTTCATTACTAAATATCAAAAGGTTTACGCCCAGGGCGTGCTCATCGGCGATGGCCTCGTCATTACCAATGGGGTATTGGTGGGTGATAGCACCAAGATTTCGAACGGCGTAATTGTCGGCGACGGTATAGTTGTCGGCAACGGTGTAATTGTCGGCGACGGCGTTATCGTCGGCGACGGTGTGATTGTCGGCGACGGAGTGATTGTCGGCGACGGCGTAATTGTGAGCGACGGCGTCATCGTCGCTGACGTAAGCATGCAGGCACAATCTGGAGCAATTGATGGTGATGTAACGCCTTCCATGGCTCTGCAGTACGATACCGGCCTTGACTGCCTGGACTACTAGGCCCAGCCACAAAGGACAGGAATCGTCTGAAACATCAACTCCTATACCCAGAGGAAAACGCCATGCATGCACAGACAGCCACAGCCCAACGAACGTTCCCGGTATTTCCGGATCCGGAACCCGAAGTGACTATCCAGTCACTGCGCTCCGGAGAGGAAGCCGAGGTGCTTGCTTTCCTTGCCATTCGTCCGATTCACACCGTCATTATGGCGGGCATGATTCGGGACAACGGTCTCGAGAGCTCCCTGAATCGTGGAAACTTTTACGCTTGCCGCGATGAAGCAGGTAACCTGGAAGGCGTAGCATTAATCGGCCACGTTACCATGTTTGAGACACAAAGCGATGCTGCGTTGAGACTCTTCGCAGACCTCGCCCGACAGAACCAGAGCGGACATGTCATCATTGGAGAACAGAACCGGATAAAAAGGTTTTGGGACTTCTACGGCCGCTTGGGCCAGGCGCCACGCTTGATCTGTCGCGAGCAATTGTTCGAGCAACGCTGGCCAGTGCCAGTGCACCAACCGGAAAAGCTCCGGCTGGCTACCCTTGACGACATCGAAATGATCCTGCCGGTCCATGCGCAGATGGCCTTCGAAGAGTCGGGCATAAACCCGCTGGAAAAGGATCCGGAAGGCTTTCGCAAACGCACGGCGCGCCGGATCGAGCAGGGCCGCGTGTGGATACTGACGGACGGCGAGAAACTAATCTTCAAGGCAGATATCCAGTCTGATACGCCCGAACAGATTTATCTCGAAGGCATTTACACGAGTCCTGAAGTACGCGGCCAGGGTTACGGCCTCCGATGTATCTCTCAGCTGAGCCGCATGCTCCTCGAAAGCTGCAAATCACTTTGCGTCCTGGTCAATCAGGAGAATGACAAGGCCGGGAAGTTCTATCGCAAAGCCGGATACAAGTTGCGGGGCTCTTACGACACAATCTACGTGGGGCGTTAACTAAGACGGGCGGTAAATTGTCGCGAGGCGTCCGCCCACCCTAACGTTTCAAAGCTAAGTTCAAACTGTTGCGCATCCCGGATGCGCAACATGCGTTTATGCAACTCTCCTCGACCTGGTGCAGCGGCTTCGCGACTGCACTGCTTAACTGGACAGCAGATCATCGAAGGACAGCTGCGAATCGTCGACATAAACTTCGCTCAAATCGCGCCGGATGCGATGACGGGGCACGTCCAGGGCTTCACGCACCGCGTCGAGGTGAAAGCGAATTATTCGTGGTGTCAAACGAACCGAAGGAATGCGGCGTTTATGAGCGAGGCGATAAACGGTAGATTCGCTTACCTGAAGTATTTCGGCAAGTTGGCCGGCAGTCAAAAATTCTTCCCGGTTTTCCATTGACGTGAACGCAAACCTCGGTAAAGTCTGAGTTAGTTTTCCGATGTCAAGACTGCTGAAGATACCGCCGCCGCTACTTTGCCGGCAGCAGCGAAATTGCAATCCGATAAACCACTGCACTATCTACGTCAAGGTCCTTACTCGCCGGCTGCATACCATCCGCTTTGGCAGTGATCCGATAACGGGCCGGCTCGGGCGTCAGCCGAAACACAAAAGCCCCTGTCTCACTGGTTATCCGGCCATCAATTTTCTTCAACGATCCGTCAGACAGGATCCTTGCGAGTTCAACCCTGGCTCCGGGAAAGCTGCGTCCAGAGCCGGTGAATACGCTGCCTTTAAGAAACGCAATTGAACCTTCATCAATTGAGAGCAGCAGACGATCTCCCAGGGAGCGGACCTTGCCGGCTTTAACCTCGATATTTTCAACCGCACCCACACTCAACCCTGTCTTCCGAAACGTCAGACCATAAAGCCCCGGAGACAGTCGCTGGACCGTGAAGTCGCCATTACGATCGGTCGAACTGCGCGCCACCTCACGCTCACCCTGCCGCACGACCACCGACACTCCCGCAGCGGAACCCGTTTCGACTCGGACCTTACCTTTTATGCCGCCGGTCGTTTTATCCTGCGCTGTCACAGTAAACACCGATAAGAAAATACTGGCCACCAGGGCAACCGGTCTAAGAAAATTCATTCGCCAAACACCTCCAAAATTCACCCTCATGATACCACCTAACGCGCAACGGCCTGAATCCCGTGGAACCACGGCGCGCCTCCTCCCGTAATCGATGGCAAGTGGATGCACACAATTGCATCTGCTGTTGCCTCGCTCGTATCATGGCGCGCCAGCCAAGTTTAGAGACCAATAGGGTTATGTCACGTTTGCAACTCCAATCCGATAGCCATCTGGGCAGCGCAGCGGTGAAATTACTAAAGCAGGCAGGAGCTGCGATGCTACTGGGCTTTCTGGTTGCATTCCCCTGCTCGGCCCAGGATCCGGCCACTCAACAAAGACCAAGGCAAGTCAATGCGCCTCCGGCTGAACCAAGAGAACCTGACGATGTCCTGCGCATCGAGACGGACCTGGTGTCGCTCGACGTCAATGTTACCGATGTCTCAGGACGTCCTGTGCGTAATTTGCGAGAGAAGGATTTTAGACTCTTTGCTGACGGCGACCAACAGCCGCTGGCTTTTTTTTACGTGCAAACCAAAACCGGCGATACCCGCCCTTTGGCCATGGTTTTCGCGCTGGATATTTCAGGCAGCATGACACCCGAGGAGATCGAGCGCCTGCGCGGAGCAATGCATGCCTTTTCGGAGAAACTTGCCAGTCATCCAGCGACGTTTGCGGTAATTTCCTTCGGCATGAGAGTCAAGACTCTTCAGAATTTCACTAACGACCCGGACAAACTGAATAGAGCCTTTGACAGACTCGCACGCGAGCCCAACGGATTATCAACGCACACCTACGACGCCGTGGACGATGCCATTCGCCTGCTGGTGCGACATGCCCCCCGGACTCGCGAGCGGCGCCTGATGAAACGCGCGGTGGTGGTAATAACGGATGGTTTCCCAGTTGGGGACACTGTCGCTCCAGCGACGGTAATTGAACGAGCCAACAATGCCGATGTGAGTGTTTATGCGGTCACGCTGCCGTCGTATTCGCGTCTGCTGGTGGCAGCTGATAGCGAACCTTTACCGACGCCACTCGACGTCAGCGGCTTGGTGCAGTTGACTGGTGGCAAGAACGTCTACGCCAGGGATAAAGAATATGAACCTCTATTTCGTGCCCTGGCTGAGGAGGTTACGTCTTCTTATGTGCTGGCATTCTATCCGGAGCAGGTAAAGCGGCACGATGGCAGGTACCACACGCTGCGTGTCGAGGGTCCGAGCGGGCTGCTGCTGCGCCAAAGTCGTCCCGGCTATCAGGCGGGCAAGCAGTAACCAGAAGGCAGCAGACAAGAGAGTTCAGTGCCACGATAAGCTCTGAATTTTCCGCCTGCTGCCCTGTGCTTTTTTCTGACTTTCAGAATTCGTCGTCGTCTTCGTCCTCGTCCAGATCCTCTTCCACAATATCGAGTTCCACGGGATCGAGGCCTACGACCTCCAGCTCGGTTCCGCACTCCTCGCAAGCCAGGCTGTCGCCTTTGTCAGCGTCCGTGTCGACATGCACATCGGCATCGCATTCGGGACATATTCCGGTCGGCACTTACTCTACCTCCAGCAAATTGAACAGTGAAATCAGACCGGGGACAATCTAACTGTGGCCGCCGGATTTTGCAACCGTCTTTTTACCGGCTTCGTTGTTTCCTGCTCATTAATCAATGGCGCAGGAAATTGTTTGTAGCGGAAGTGTCATTACGTTAAGATGCGGCGCGGAACAGCGAAAGGTATACGAGCTCGCGAATTGCGGTTTCGGACTTCCTATTTAGGTTCTCAAATCCTTCAGATCTGTGATTCCCGGCCCGCGACCCGGGACTCTGGACTGCAGACTGTGGCTGGCCACAGAAATATAATCCGTGCCAGTAGCGCCACTGTCGGGGGTTAACCTGAATGACTACTGATAGGCGCCGCCTCGCCAGCAAAGCTTTTCAAATTAATACTCCTTCCCGATGAGGATGATTAATCAAACCCGGGCGACCCTGCTGCTATTGCTGTTGTGGTTCGTCTTTGTTTTCCTCGTGGCTTACATTTCGCCAAGCCTGGGCGACGAAAAGCCGTCGCCACCGGCAGCCAGCCAGGCTCAGCTTAAAATTCCGGTCATTCAACCCGCGGGGCTCAAAGTATCAGAAACCAGGGACCTGGATGCTGATAACGACGGCATTCCCGACAGCGCCGAACTCCACACCCATGCAGATCGCGAAAGCTTCAAACGCTGGTTCACTTTAATCGCCGAGATGCAGTTCTACCATTTGAGTGAGCAGTGGAACCCTGAGCAGCGCGACTGCGCCGGCCTGGTGCGCTTCGCCTGGCGCGAAGCCCTGCGCCGCCACGACCGCCTCTGGTTTCAAAAAATGGGTCCGGGCTATCAGGCAGTAGCGCCTGATATCAGCGACAGCGCCCGCACGATTTTACTCAGCGATAAACTCTTCCGCACAGACTCTGGACGCTACGAACCAGGCGACGAAGTCCGGTCCTTTTCAGAATTCGCTGACGCTCGCACCATCAAGAACTACAACGTTGTTTTCGTAAGTCGAGATCGTCGCCAGGCCCGGCCCGGAGACCTCTTATTCTATTACCAGCCCTGGGTTCAGAAATTTCCTTATCACATCATGATTTTCCTGGGCGACCAGAGCATTGCTTCGGAAGGCGCGGCTGACTGGGTGGTCTATCACACCGGTTCCTCGGCAACCGATTCCGGAACGGTAAAGAAGGTTCAGCTGGCGGTCCTCGACCATCATCCCGACGCCCGCTGGCGTCCCCTGGAGAGCAATCGGAATTTTATTGGTTTTTATCGCTTGAAAGTTCTTGAGTGAAACAACTTTCCTTTAGCGCATGGCGGGTAACACCCGCGGAGGTTAGCAACCGTGTCTAAAACAGGCCCACGTGGCCAGCAAATTCTCAAGGCATCTTTGGTCTATGTCGCGGTCATCATCGGCGCCCTTGGCTTCAGCCTTGTGCGTGCTCGCCTGGCCGGCAAACGTGCCCTGGAGAATGAGCCGGCGGCGTATTCCACTCAGCCCTTTTTCTCCCTGACCACCAACCGCACCTTCGCCTCGAACGAGCGGGCCAAACTCTCGGTCAGCTATCGCAGTGTCGACCACCTCGATTTCCGCGTCTATCAGGTAAGAGATCCGCTCAAGTTTTTCAAGCAGCTGGATGACCCGCATGAGATGGGTGAGAACGAGAAGCAGCAGCTGGCGACCAGTTACCGCAGTCGTCTGGCGCTGCTCGAGCGCACCCATTCGCTTAAGTCCCTGCTGTATTCCTCGCTGAAGGACTACGTGCGACAACAACTGCAGCGCGAGCATCGTGAGGTATTCAATCAAAAGTTCCGCCAACCCAATGGACCGTCGCGCACACCGCTGAACATTGCCGACTATGCGCGCGTCCCGCTGCTGAATTCAAACCAACTCGTCAGCGTCTGGCGCGAACGACTGCCAACCAGCTCGGAAGAGTACGATCAGCAGACAGTCAGTCTGGGCAATAATAAACCGGGCGTCTATCTGGTCGAGGCAGTCAACGACAACCTGCGTGCCTACTCGATCGTGGTCGTAACCGATCTGGCCATGGTGCAGAAGTCTACCCGCGATGGACAGGTGGTGGCCTATGTGGTCGATCGGAAATCCGGCGCCCCGCGTGCCAATGTCAACGTCGAGATAGCCAGGGGCAAGGAAAGTCTGAAGACGGGCACCACCAACGAGAATGGTCTGTTCACAACTGAAATCGGGACACCCAGGTCCGGCGCGAAGGCTACCCCTTCTGCAGATGAAGATCCGGAAGCAAAAAAACCCAGTAACGCTTACCTGGTCATGGCGCAGGAGCGCGATAATTTTGCCATCTCGGACATCGACTCATTTTATTTCGGCGAGGGTGATGAAGAGTACGACTATGATCCGAATGCGGTCAGCTATGTCTACACTGATCGCCCCATCTACAGGCCGGCGCAAAAAGTTTATTTTAAGGGCATCCTGCGTCGCTGGGGCAGAAACGGTTATGAATTGCCCGACAGCAAGACTGTCAGCGTCACCATCGAAGATCCCGACAATGGAAAGATCTCCGAACATGAACTGCCGCTGACTTCGCGCGGCACCTTCAGCGGCGAGGTTGATGTTGTCGATGAGGCCCCGCTGGGAAGCTACAGCATTGTAGCCAAAGCCGGTTCGATCCAGGTCAATTCTTCCTTTGAAGTTCAGGAATACAAGAAGCCGGAGTTCAAGGTAAAAGTCACCGGTCCGAAGAAGTTCGCGATGGTGGGAGAGAAAGTAAGGTTTTCGGTACAGGCGGACTACTTCTTCGGCGCGCCCGTCACCAGGGCCGACGTCCATTACTATATTTACCAGTCGCGTTACTACCACTCCTGGTGGAACAACGAAGATGCCGATGAGTTTGATGACCGGGCGGGTGCGGAAAACGAGGGTGGTGACGAAGGCGAGGACGGCTATTACGGCAACGAGGTAGTGCAGGAAGCAGACGGCACGCTGGATTCCCACGGCCGGTTGTCAGTCGAGTTCGAAGTCCCGGAACCGAGCGGAGCAGAACAATGGGATTACGAATACCGGTTTGAAGCGGCAGTCACCGACCAGTCGCGGCGCGAGATGCAGGGCAGTGCCACGTTTGTGGGTACGCGGGGCAAGACGATTGCGGACGCTCAGCCCGAAAAATATCTCTACTACCAGAATGAGACGGCCAAAATCCTGGTGCGGACGGCCGACTACGAAGGGCACCCGGTCTCGAGGAAAGTGACCCTGAAGTTTATCGAGCAGCATTGGGAGCGCATCGAAAAGGAAGAAGAATATAACGGCTACAAGTACAAGTCCTATGACTACATCTCGCACGAAAAGGAACTTCCCGGTGGCGAGGTGACAACCGACTCGCAGGGCAAGGCCACTTATGATTTTCCCATTCCCATGCTCGGATACATTCACATCAAGACGGTCATGAATGAGAATGGTCGCGAGTTGGTGAATCCGGGCGAATACCTCTGGGCGACCGACAAGAAGAGCCAGTGGTCGGATTTTTCCTTCCGCGATACCGGCGAAAAGACCATCAAGCTGGTGCCGGACAAGAAGTCTTATCGTCCGGGGGAGACGGCCCATGTGCTGGCGCTGCTCCCGTCGGATCAGGCCCACCTGTTGATCACTACAGAGCTTTCCAGCGTCCTGACCACACGGTTGCTGGATGCGCCCGGCCGGAGTGTCGTCATCGATGTGCCTATCGAACGTCGCTTTGCGCCCAACGTCTATCTCAACGTCACCTATGTCAAAGATGACGACATGATCGCGGAGAGCCAGGTGCTCGCAGTGCCGGCGCGCGATCGCATGCTCAAGCTCGATGTGGTTCCGAACAAGCAGGAGTACAAACCGCGCGACGTGGCTTCTTACACAGTGCTGGCCCGCAACGAAGATGGCTCGCCGGCGGCAAATGCCGAAATCAGCCTCGGAATCGTCGATGAAGCAATCTATAGCATCCAACCGGAAACGGCCGGCAACATCAAGCGCGAGTTTTATGGTCGTCGCTATAACGAAGTACAAACCAGCCTCTCAATTCGCTATACCTTCACCGGCTATTCGGGTAAGCAGCCGATAGACTTGGCCCTTAGCAAAAAGGCCTACCAGCTCGCGGACTTCAAAGCTGAGAGTCCGCTCGCCGAACCGACGATTCGCAAAGAGTTCAAGGACACAGCGTTCTGGCAATCAGATTTGGTCACCGGCGCAGACGGCAAAGCTACCGTTCAATTCAAATTGCCCGACAACCTGACGACCTGGCGCGCGACGGCCCGGGCGGTAACCGCGGATACAAGGGTGGGCTCGGTCGTGCAAAAGGTAATCTCGCGCAAGGACGTGATCATGCGGCTGGAAATGCCGCGCTTTTTGACTGAGGGCGATGTCGTAACTATTTCGGGAGTGGTCCATAACTTCCTCCCGGCGGACAAGCGCACCGTAATCTCGCTGGAACTCAACGGCGCGCAATTGCTGGGCGAGCCGGCCCAGACCGTCTCGATTGCCAAAAACGGCGAGCATCGGGTTGATTGGCGGGTCCAGGCCCCGCAACCGGGACAATTGCGCTTGCTGGCCAAGGCCCTTACCGATACTGAATCCGACGCCGTCGAGATGACGCTGGAGATTGTGCCGCACGGATTGAAGCAGACGATGGGCGGTGCCGTTTCTCTAACGCAGGACGACGGTGAACAAACACAATCATTCAACCTGCCAATGCATCCGGATATTCAGGCGCGTACGCTGCGCATTGAAGCCTCGCCCTCCATAGCCGGAACGCTATTTGGCGCGCTTGATTACCTGACCAGCTTTCCCTACGGCTGCACTGAACAGACAATGTCCAGTTTCCTGCCCGACGTAGTGGTGGCCCAGGCACTAAAGGACGTCCCGGGCACTCGCATCCGTGACACCAACAATCTGCCGCTGAAAGTACAGAGAGGCCTGGATCGCCTTTACAGTTACCAGCACGGCGACGGCGGCTGGGGCTGGTGGAAAGACGACTCTACCGATCCGTTCATGAGTGCCTATGTGGTTGATGGCCTGGCGTTGGCCGCGCGCAACGGTTTTCAAATAGACCAGTGGCGCCTGGATCGCGGGCGCGAAAAACTGGCGGCGCTGCTGAACGCTAACAAGCGCGACAATGGCAACCCGATTGATCAGGAAACCCGCGCCTACATGATCTACGCCCTGGTTCTGAGCGGTGCAACTGATAGTAAGTACCTCGAGGGTCTTTATGCGGAACGCGAGCGCCTGCAGCCCTACGGCCGCGCTCTGCTGGCGCTGGCGCTGAAACAAAACGGCGACAACCGGGCGGCCGAGGTCGCGAGCAAGATAGAGAGTTCCGCGCGCGTAAACGAATTTGACGCCGACTGGCAGACCCATCGAGTTAATGATTATGGACGGGACGTGACGCTTGATGTTGAAGCCACCGCGTTGTCTTTAAAGGCGCTGGCTCAAATCTCGCCCAACAGCACGCTCTTGCCGAAGGCCGCGCGCTGGCTCGTAGGAAAACGCCGCCATGGCTACTACTGGTTGTCGACCAAAGAGACGGCCTTCGCTATCTATGGCCTGACGGATTATGTAAAAGCGAGCCGGGAACTGACGCCTGACTACACTTTTGAGGTCTATCTCAACGGCAGCCAGATCATGTCCCAGCGCGTTAACTCCGCTGCCAATCCGCCGCTCCTGGTCCTGAAGAAAGGTGCGGAAGTCGGCAGCGCCAATCAAATTCGCATAGTCAAACACGGGCGTGGCGCTTTGTACGTCAGTAGCTCGCTCGAGTACTTCACGGGCGACGAAGAAATTCAGGCCCAGTCATCGCCAGATCTAAAAATAACACGTGAATACCTGCGCCTGCGCGTAACGGAAGACAGCAATGGCAGTTCGTCATGGAAGATTGAACCGCTCAGTGGTGAACTTCGATCCGGCGACCTGATCGTTGCGCGCCTGCATCTCGAAGGGGCACGGGCTCAATACCTGATGATCGAGGATCCGATTCCGGCAGGTTGTGAGCAGATTAGCCGGGCGAACGGAATTGCGCTCAGCTATGCCGACCATGACTGGACCGACTGGTACAGCCAACGCGAGTTTCGTGATAACCGCACGGTGATCTTCAGCGATTACTTCGGCGGCAAGGCAACTTTTCAATACGCGATGCGAGTTGAAATACCGGGCGAGTTTCGCGTCGCGCCGGCGCGTGCCGAGTTGATGTATCAACCGACGGTGCAGGCCAACACCGGCAACGGACGCTTGAAAATACTGGACAAAAAATAGCACTGGACTCCGTACGCAATCCAGCGGTTTGCGTTACAAGGAAAAATCATGATTAAGGAATCAATGCGATCACTGTGGCAATCTACCAGCTCACTCTTCAGCCAGCGCGCGGCGCTCGCCATTTTTGCCGGGCTCTACGTCTTGCTGCTGGCGACTCTCTACGGCTTCATCGCAGTCAGGGAAGCCAAGATCTGGCAGGTGTTACTTACCCTGTTATTCGTGGCTCTAATCCCGCTGCTGTTTTTTCTGCTGCAGGCGGTGATTATCAATTTTGCCCGCAACGGGAAAATCGACTGGGCCGTAGCATGGCGGGATTCGACTAAGCTGGCCCTCGTGACCGTGCCCGTTATCCTGCTGGGACTGGGAATCATGTGGCTCTTAAATCGTTGGCAACGACACTTCCCTGCTCCTCAATTTCATGCTCCCGCATTTGATCCCAGCGGCAAGCCATTGGTCGTCGCCGCACCACTGCATCGGCCCGCCGTCTTGTTTGCAGCCTTGCGCGCATTGCTGTTCGGAGTAATGCTGCCCCTGCTACTGATCCATCTGTGGCTAGGAGTTGCCGGTCAGAACCTGGTCGTCTTCCTGCGCGAATTCTTTTCTCGAAAAGCGGGCCGGATCCTGGCCGCCGCTCTGTCGCCGAAGTCAGTCTTAACCTATGCCGCAGGGCTGGTATTATTTGCGCTCATTCCTTATGCCTTGTTGTTTGTACGTGTGAAAATTCCCGGCAACAAGAGTGAGTTTGCTGTCTTTACTGCCCGCCTGTTGCTGGTGTTCTTCTTTATCCTGCTGGGCTGGCTGATCACTCTGACAACCTTTTCGCGGAACAGCCAGGCTGCAGCAATTGAATTTGCCAAACCCGCGGCGGAAGAGATTCCTTGATGTCACCCGGCGATTCCCTTAACAAGACGCGCAGGATTGGCGCGGTAATGCCGTGTCCGGGTGATAAAGTTCCGGTGTCCCGCGCAAGACCGATCATCCTCGCTATCGTACTCGCCTGCGGTCTGGGGTTGTCGCACGGCGATGTCTCTCATCAGTCGCTCCTGGTGGCAACAACTGCCTGGCAGGCAAGCGAAAACGAGATCGATGAGGCCCTGCAACGCGCCGCGGCCGCCTCCCTGGGCCAACAGGAAGGCGCCATCGTCGTCGTCGATCCGCAAACCGGGCGCATCCGCGCGGTTGTGAACCAGCAACTGGCTTTTGAAAACGCTTACGCACCCGGCTCTACCATCAAACCATTCACTGCGTTGGCAGCCCTGCGCGTGGGATTAATAGACAAGAACTCAACCGCGCTTTGTCGCCAACGCTTCGCGAGCAAAGACTTTCACACCGTTTGCTCTCACCCGCGGGACCTGCCGCCACTGAATCCCACTGAGGCGATCGCCTATTCCTGTAATTATTATTTCGGCACGCTTGGCCAACATCTCAATGAGGTATCGCTGAGCGACACGCTGAGTAGTTTCGGTTTTGGCAAATCGCTGTACAGTGACCGCGAACGCAGTCAGACAGGCAAATTGCGACGCGGCAAGGTGGATCCACGCAACGCACTCGGCGAAGGCGATTACCTGCAAGCAACTCCAATGCAATTGATCATGGCTTACTCTGCTTTGGTTAATGGTGGACACTTGCTGACTCCTCGCGTCGCGCCGAGTTCGGATTTCCAGATTCGGGAACGTGCCCGGTTACAGATTGCACCGGAGCAGCGCGAGTTGATTGTTGCCGGAATGCGCGGAGCCGTGGTCTATGGCACCGCCGCCCGCAGTGGTTTGAATTCGTCATCATTAAATGTTTTTGGCAAGACCGGAACATCCACGCCGCTCAAAGGCTTTCGCACTCAGGGGTGGTTTGTGGGCTTTGCCTCGCCGGCAAACAATGAAAACCCTTCCCCGGTGAACGTTCGCCTGGCGGTACTCGTCTTTCTTAAACACGCTCACGGGTCGAACGCTGCTGCATTATCTCGCGCAGTCTTTGTCGCCTATCAACGCGTGGCCGGAATGAAAGATGCGGAAAAGACGAATGACAAAGAAGGCGCGGGCACGGGGAGTTCCAGTGTAAAAGGCCTGGCTCCCGGCAAAATTGAAGCGGCGACAGAAATCCGCGTATCTCCGAGTGTTCCCATCCCTGTGTCTCCCCGTCCTCCGGGATCCGGTCTACCGGCGACAGTCCGCGTTCACCTGGTCGCTGAAAACGTAACCAAAGAAATGTCATTGGAAGACTACGTGCTCGGTGTGGTCGCGACCGAAGGCAGCATGGAGAATCAGCGCGCGGCGCTCAAAGCCCTGGCGGTGGCAGTCAGAACCTACGCGGTAAGAAACGCCGGGCGCCACACTCGCGACGATTATGACTTTTGCACCACCACCCATTGCCAGCGATTCAGTGCCGGCTTTGATTCCTCGGCGCTGCGACCCGAGATCATTGACGCCGTTAGACAAACTGACGGCGAAGTCCTGCGCGACGAAGCCGGTCAGGTAGCGGACTCTTATTTTAGTGCGTCGTGTGGCGGCGTAACAGCCAACCTGCAAACCCTTTGGGGAACCAGATCGCCGCCTTACCTCCGGGGCGTGCCGGATGAATATTGCGCTGCGATGCCGCATCACAGCTGGACTGATGTGATCCCCGCCGAGCGTCTGCAGCTTGCCCTGCAAAGTGACCAACGTACTGATCCGGGGAGGCAATTGCGGGGGCTGTTTGTCGCGCGGCGCGATAGCGGTGGCAGAGCGGAACTCATCACGATCGAGGGCGAGCGGCGCCACACAGTTAGCGGTTGGGATCTTAAGATTATCGTCGGTCGCGAGCTCGGCTGGAACTTTCTGAAGAGTTCACGGTTTGAAATTGCGCGGGCCGGACCGAACTATATTTTTCGTGGCAGCGGATTTGGCCATGGTCTGGGACTTTGTCAGGAGGGTGGCCACGTAATGGCGCAGCGTGGCGTTAACTACCGGCAAATCCTGGCCAAGTATTTTCCCGGAACCACCGTGGTGGACATTTCGCGGGAGGGCAGAATAGCCGCGCAGACATCCGGCGCCTCCACTGGCAGGGCTCCGCGGCCTTTTCAAGCCACGCCCCTCCAGTTGCGATTCGCTGCCGATCTGCTCTGGAATTCCGGTCCAGGCGCAACTAAAGGGCTTGAAGTCGCGCGCAGCAGTCTGCCGGAGAAACGCACCTCGCTGTCCAGCGAGCACTTTCGCGTGAGCTATCCGGTGACGGTCCCGCAAAGTGATGCCGAACGAATCCTGCAGACACTGGAGACTGCCCAGAGAAATCTACTGCAAAAGGTTTCAGCCGCCGGCATCGCGTTGGGCCCATGGCCGTCGCTGGAAGTCTTCCTCAATGCCAGCACTGGCGACTTTGTCGGCCGCACGGGCCAACCATGGTGGGCGGCAGCGGCCACGAAAGGCAATCTTATCGAACTGCAACCAGTGGCCGTACTAAAGAGGCGTGGGGTACTGGAAACGACTTTGCGACACGAGTTAGTTCACACGTTGATTGACAGATTGAGCCACGGTCGGGCGCCTCGCTGGTTGGCTGAGGGCACTGCGCTCTACTTCGCGGGCGAGGGCGTTTTGCTGGCACGCCATGCACCCCAGAGAAGAATGACGATCGCTGAGATTGATAACGGCCTGGCCAGGGCATCGTCGGCCGCTGAAATGCGTACAGCTTATGCGGCGGCCTACGCCGAGGTGAGAGAGTTGATTAGAGAAAGTGGCGAAGCAAGCCTGTGGCAGCGAATCGCCGGTAGTCACAACTCAGGATAGACCCGCTTGCCGGCCACAAATCTCTTTCACGGCCATGGCGCCGGTTCCCTGCCTCCCTAAGGTGCGCAATCCTGATTCGATCTCGTCACAGAGGGGCCGGAGCGTAATTGGTATTCGGTCGACGTAAGGAAAGAGCAAACCATGCCACGGAAGTTTCGTGGCTGACTCGCGTTAAGAATATTCAGCCAGAAGTCATAGCCTCCCTGGTCCGGATCCCTTCGCAAATAACCGAAGTATTGCATCAGCACAAATGCGGGATTGTATTCCGCGTCCTTAAATTGCTGAATCTCGATCAGATCGAGCAGCACTTGCGCCCGCGTCCTCGTCGCCGCGTTCAATCCCTCGATCGCGGCCTGACGTTGTGCTGCAAATTCGGGCCCACCCAATCCCGCGGTGCTGAACAGGCCAGTAACAAAGGCATCGGGAGAAAGTGATTGAGGATACTGTGCCAGGAATTCAGGTCGAGAGACAAAAGCGTTCGCAAAGTCAATGGTGCTCTGCGGTAAGCCTGAGCCGCCCACGAGCAGGGCCCGGTCCGCAATAAACTGCGCAAACGTTATCTTTGCTCGGGTGGGCGTTAGCGTGCCGTAGGCACTGCGATACATACGATAAACCACGTAACCAGTCTGCTGGAACTCAAGCTCAATAAAGAAGGCCGCCGAAACTCCGATACGCTGCGCATGAATACAAGCCGCATCTGCGCCGCAATTCGTAATCTGGCTGGTCCAGTAATCGAGACCGCCCGCATCCGGATCACGACTCAAAAAGTCCCGGTAATGCTGCCAGACAAAGAACTGCGCGGTATCGAGAGCATTTGGCGTCGGAGCTTCATCGCGATTCAGGATCCCGTTGCCATCGCGATCGATAGAGTTGCGACGCCCGGCGCCCACCGGCACTCCCGTAACGGTCAGTTCTGCGCGCGTACCTGCCGCCTGCAGCAAAGTCGCCTGAGAAACCGAAGTCTCGCCCTGCTTGTCCGTCTGATATGACCCATTGCCCGTGTAGAGAAACCCACGCGGCGTCCCGTTATAGAGACCGCGCACAACCAGATCGCAGTTCCCCGCCGCAGCCTGGGCTTGCAGCAGATTAATGCGAGCAGTCACAGATGTCGCCGCCTTGTTATCGGCATCCACGGTGACCTGCAGGCCAACAGCGGGTGCGATACCGCTATCGAAGGCAAGCAGGAACTGTTCTATATCTCGTCGCTGACCCTCGTTTTGAAAAACAAAAGGGCTCGCGTGCAGAAACGAGAACAAGGTGTCGGTCGAGCCATCGTGAATAAAGCCATAACCAGTGACTTGTTCTCCGGGTGCCCGGAAGAAACCCGTCTTCTGATATTGGCCGCGCAGTTGGGGGACTTTCATGTCCTGCGATTCCGCAATAGCAAAGGCTGGAATCAAGGCGCCGTTGGTGCCGGTGCCAATGCCGGGAGTGGCAGTATGGCACTGATTGCAGGTGAAGATACCGGCATCCAGAGGATTATTGTTGAAGAGAACTGCCCCGCGCGCAGCGCTTGGCCCAACGGGTGGATTCGGGAGTGTACGATCTAGATTCTGATTGGGATTAGGGGGATAACTAAGAGAGGTAATAAAGGCCTGGAAGTCGGCCATCTCCAGCCCGGTAAGCTGGCGCGGTCCTCCCAGCAAGCTCACAAAAGCGGGATTGAAAGAGGCCAATTGCGCGCGATCGCCGCGCCAGTGCAAGGGTTCGGTCCCGCTGATCCCGCGCAGCGACTGCGTGATCATTGGTCCTTTCATCGGGTGAAAAATCGACTGTCCCAGGCCGAACGGCCCGCCAAGCGGATTTTGCACGACCTGCATCTGGCCGGTGGGATCGCCCAGATCCCAGGCGATGCCGTCGCGATGACCATTAAAGTGGCAACTGGCACACGCCAGATCGCCATGAGCCGAAAGGCCGGCATCGTAAAGAAAGCGCCGGCCTCGTTTGAGATTCGCCGGCTCCGGATTGAAACCTACCGGCACAGCTTCGATCTGGGCCCGCGTGGTCGTGTCGACGATACTGACACTCTCATCAAACCGATTAAGCACGTACAACAATTTTCGTTTAGGATTTAGGGCTAATCCGGTCGGCCCCTGTCCGACAGCTATCCTGGCCTGCACCGCGCCGGCAGGATCCAGAACGCCAACCTTCCCGGACCCGGTGGCCGCGACATACAGCGTACCGTCCGTGGCCCGCGCGAGGTCAGCCGGCAACGCCAAACTGAGAGCTCGCTCCGAATCTGAACCGGCGGGCGTCCCGTAATCGATGTGCTGGTTGAGATCGACCTGGGTGACGCTATTGCTGGCTAAACCGACAAATGAAAGACGTGTGGACAGAAAATGACCGCGCAGGTTCGGTTCGAAGCGCACGTGGTTACGTGCTTCATCGTTTAGCACCAGCAGTTGATTGTTATTAGGATCGACGAGGGCATTACCAATATGCGTGCCAAGATTATGGACTTCGCGAGTCAGCACGGCGGTGGCGCCGCCCGCATCCAGGACAGCAACGTCAACGTCAGCGAGCGAAAATGGGATCAATGAGGTCCATCTTCCGTCGCCTCTTTCATCGGACCAGTTTACGCCGTTCCATTTCACAATCAATCCGACAGCCGGTGGCTGTGGGAGTCCCGGAGCCAGCGCCGGAGAGGGGGCTGGTGGACCACCACCACCCAACACCTGATCCGCCGGGAGGGTCGTCGTCTGATTTCCCGACTCGAAAACAGAAACAAAGACCTGTGAGCCGGACGCATTGCGGGCCAGGGCCCGCGGCTGCTTGCCGCGAATCGGAATGAATTGCGGCGCTGCTGCCGGCGTGGCCGGATCGTAAACCTTGATCTGGCCCAGACCGGAGACACAGACAAAGGCCATTTCGCGTTGCTGCCCGGCAAAGACCACGTCGGTAGGTTCATCGCCCACCTCAAACGTTCGCGTTACATTCCAGGTCTTCAGGTCTATCACGCTCACTGAGTCCGACAGCCAATTGGTAACCCACACCTCGCGATCGTTGCGTGCGGAGACGCTGACTGGCTCGAGCCCCACCGGGATCTCAGCCATCAGCGTCAACCCCCGGCCGGTCAGGTGAAAGATGGACAGACTATTGTTCGGCGTGTTGACAGCCAGCAGACGGGTGCCGTCAGGAGTTACGGCCAGCGGGTGAACTTGCGGTGCTTCAAAGTTCTTATAACCAACCACCTGGCCCTGCGCCGTCACCGCATTCGAGTGGCGACGTTCGATCCAAATCAGAGCGACAACCACGATGGCGAAGGCGATCACCAGTCTCAAGAAATGTTTGTTCATAGGTGTGTCTTGCAGGTTGTTGTCAGATCAGATGTGTGGCAACCGGCGATCGGGCAATTACGATTCGTCAATCAGAGCAGAAGATTATTTCTCTGATCTGCAAAAGTCAACGTAAACCCGGAGGATGGTAACGCTTGTCCCGCCTTGAAAACGGCGGTCAACCCGCGCCGCCGGTAGGAGGCAAACCAGCGACCGATTGCTGTGGGACGACCGGGTATATTAGAAACCAGAAAGATGAGAATCACGCAGGGCTGCGAAGGGCAGTCGTGGCAGGCTGCAGCGTGCAGGCTTGTGATTAACGACCCCGGAGGCGCGGGAGAAAAGAAACTCCTGATCTCGCTGGCGTGGCGCGAAACTTCGCCGGGCCATATTAGCGAGCCGGAGCACTCATCTGGTGAATCGCTTCCATGAGAGAGGAGCGCACTTCCGAGGGCAGCGATCCACGCACCGCCAAACGACGGAATGCCGGAAGGAACTCGGGTTGACCGCTCATCGACAGGACGGTAATCGCCGTGCGACGGACTTCGATACTTGGATCTTCTTCAATGGCCTTTAGCAGGGGTTGGGGCACTCCGGTTTTAGCCATCAGGAATAGCAATGAGAACGCTTCGTAGGTTTTATCGCGGCTCTCGCCAGTCAGATGCTCAATCGCGTCTTTGGCCACCCCGGACTCGGCCAGCGCCACGCCGATCCGCCTGCGGCGTTCCGGTGTAGCCTCGCGCAGCGCACGAGTAAAAGTGGCCACGCGGTCGCCCGGAAGGAGATGCAAAGCCCGCGCTGCCGCACCGCGCACCTGCGCATTCGAGTCGTCAAAAGCGCTTGTTATTAAAGTAAATGATTCGTGGGTGCCCAATTGACCGATTCTTTCAACAGCATCCAGGCGCGCGGCGGCATCATCACTCTTTAATTGCTTCAATAGCGCAGAAGGCACGCCGGAAGACTCGACTACGGGCGTCACTCCTTTTTCAAAGCCGTTGTTGTCATTTTGAGAAGCTGAGACTGCTGCCTCAAACCCGCTGGCGCCGGACAGGGATCCATTTACCGGCGAAACGGTTTCGTTGAGGTCGTACCAAACAGACATCTCCGTTGCTTCCGCGCCATGTGGGACCAGATCGAACGCACGAATAGCCTTTTCGTCGGGAATCGTACCGCGCTGGGTCGGACGCTGTTCAGATTGCAAACGCTTCTGCTCTTCCTGTTGAGCTCGCAGGCGGGATTCTTCCCGCGCCTCAGCCAGCAACCGCTCCATCTCTAACTGCTCTGCTTGACGAAGAGCTTCTGACTCCTCAATGCGCCGGCGTTGTTCTTCCGCCGCCTGACGCAGCTCTGCAACCTCATTCTGCAACTGCTGCTCATGCGCCTCTCGAAGTTTGGTTTCTTCCTGGACACGCTGGCGCGTGCCTTCAAGCTCGGCTTCCAGGGCCAGCCGGATTGTTTCAGCCTCATCGAGTCGCCGGCGCTGTTCAGCCGCAGCGCTGCGCAACGCTTCGACATCACCGCTAATCTGGGCTTCATTGGCCCTGAGCAGTTCTGTCTCAGCTTCAATGCCGGCGCGAGCCTTCGCCAACTCTTCCGCTCGCGCTTGCGAGAGCGCCTGGACCTCTGCAAGCCGCTGGCTCTCCTCGTTGACTGTCCGGGCCAGTGATTCCAACTGCTCACGCAGCTCTTCTTCTTGTGTAAGGAGTTGAAACGCTTCGGTCTCCGCCTTGAGCTTGGCGGCCTCGAGTTCGGCCAGGCGCTGTCGCTCCTGCTCGGCTTGTTCTTCCTGTTGTTGCAGCGCTTCTTCGACCTGGCGCTGCTCACTGGCAAGGCGCAGACATTCGCTCTCTGCCGCTTTCAACCTCGCCTTCTCGGTGTCCAGGATGGACTCGGTTTCTTTCAGCTGCTGTCTTTGCTCATCGCTGTTCTTCTGGATCGTTTCCAACTCCGCGGCCAATTGTTCAGCTGCGGCCCTGTTGGCCTTCAGTTGCTCTTCGGCTTGGGCACGCGCCTTCTCCAGCTCTGAGACACGACGTTCCTCGCCGGTGCTGCGCTTTTGAATGTCCTTCGTCCAGCGACGCTCTTCATTAATGCGGACCTGGTTCGCTTCCTCTGCCTGGCGGCGTGCTGCCTCCGCGGCATCGTACTGCTCTTCCAATTCCTTCGTGCGCCGGCGTTGTTCTTCGGCTATCTGTCTCTGCGTTTCGATCTCCAGCCGAATCTGCCTTTCTCGTTCGGCATTGTGTCGCGATTCTTCCACGAGGCGCAAACGCATTGTCTCGAGCTGAGCTTCAAGTTCGCGCTCAGATTCAGCTTGTTTGGCAGCCGCCTCGCGGGCACGACTCATTTCCTCTTCGGCTCGAACGCGTTCTGCCTCTCGTTGAGCATTTGCTTCGGCGAGGCGCAAAGCTTCCGCTTCCTCCATGCGGCGCCTCATGTTTTCAGAAGCTTCGCGGATTGCCTGGATTTCGGCTTTTAGTTGCTCTTCCCGTTCGGTAATGACGCTTGCTTCTGCTTCAGTTCGGGACCAGATCAGTCTGAGTTCGGCCAGTTTCTCTTCCTTTTCGAGCGTCGCAAGAGTGGCCGACTCAATCCGCTGTTCCTGCTCACTTACGGCCTTTTCGAGCATCTCTACCTGCGCCAAAATTTGCTCTTCCTGCGCTGTGCGCGTGCGCGCCCGTTCTTCGGCCTCCTCGCGTAACGCATCGATGGCGGCCAACTGCTCCGCATGCTTACGATCACTCTCTCGCAGCTCTTCTTCTACCTGCGCGCGCTCCCGAGCCAGTTGTTCAAATCGCCGGCGAGCCACCTCCGCTTGCTGCGTCAATTCCTGCTCGATTCGCTGGCGTTCGGCCTCATCCCGGGCTCTGGCTTCCTCGGCGACCTCACGGTTCACGGCTTCTTCCGCTCGCAACCTTGCTTCGGCTTCCGCAATTCGCTCCTGCTGCAGCGCGGCAGTTTGGCGTAAAGCTTCCAACTCATCCTGCAGTTGCGCCTCTCTCCTGGCCGCAACTTCAGAATCCTCCGCAAACCTGGAGTGCATGGCTTCCAGATCAGCGAGACATCGCTGATCTTCTGCAGCCTGAGCTTGCGACTCTTCTATCTGTCTGGCGCTTAACGCCTCGAGCTCCGCCAGGCGACGCTCCCGAGTAAGATTGTGCTCGACCGCTTCCTGTTGAATTCGCTCGAGCTCCTGCTGCTGCCGGGCTTGCTCCTCCAATGCCTGCTGTAGCGCGGTTCTCGCCTGTTCAATTTCTCTTTGCTGCTCTGCGCAGGCTTGTTTTAACTCCTCTGCCTGGACCTGAACCTCATTTGCTTCCCCAAGGAGCCGCTGCAACTCTGCCTCTATCGTCGCGCGGCGGCTTTCGAGTTCTGCGAGTCGTTGCGACTCTTCAGTACGCCTCCTGTCTTCAATCTCGATTTCGGCCTGATGCGAAGTGATGGCCTGGCTGATTGTTTCGATTTCCCCGCTAATCTGTTCGCGTTGGGTGGCCAGCAACTGGAACCGTTCCTCAGCCTCAGTCCGCAGGGCCTGCAATTCTGCCAGGCGTTGCTCCTCATCCTCATTACGCTTCCGCGCGACCTTAATGTGACGTCGCTCTTCCGCCGCGAGTTTCTGAGCCATCTCAGCAGCCTCTAGCCGCCGTCCCTCTGCCAGGGCCTGAGCCTTCCGGAGTTCTTCAATACGTTGATAGTGCTCGGCAATCGCCTTCTCTGCCACTGCCAATTCCTGGCTCAACTCCGCTTCCTGGTCACTTAGTCTAAGCGTTTCACTACTGGCCTGAACGCGCTGGGCGTCAGCAACTGCGATGCGCCGGCGTTGCTCTTCGCTGGCGCTCAATAAATCTGCCAGCGCTTGCTGCAGTAGCGCTTCCTCTTCGGCGTTAACACGCGCTTCTTCCGCCGCCTGTGCTTTCGCTGCTTCCAGCTCTGCTAATCGCT
>DAIMCP010000006.1:72548-115002 GCA_036726305.1 Pyrinomonadaceae bacterium
GTTGGCGCTCTGCTTCATCTCGCAGCCGCGCTTCCTCGGCGGCGCTTGCCTGCGCAGCTGCTTCAGCCTGACGCTGCGCTGCTGCTGCCTCAATGCGGCGGGTTTGTTCCACACCTGCACGTCGCAGTTCCTTTAACGCCTTCTCTAGCTCGGCCTCCTGCTGCGCCCGCACACGCGCTTCTTCCGCCGCCTGTGCTTTCGCTGCTTCCAGCTCTGCTAATCGCTGTCTAGCTTCGTTCGACTGTTGCTCGACTGCTGCGGCCAGCTGTTGGCGCTCTGCTTCATCTCGCAGCCGCGCTTCCTCGGCGGCGCTTGCCTGCGCTGCTGCTTCAGCCTGACGCTCTGCTGCTGCTTCTTCAATGCGGCGGGTTTGTTCCACACCTGCACGTCGCAGTTCCTTTAATGCCTTCTGTAGGTCGGCCTCCTGCTGCGCCCGCACACGCGCTTCTTCCGCCGCCTGCTCGCGCAGGACCTCAAGTTCGTGCAACCTTTGCTCTTCCTGCTTTGCGTTTTGCAGCCTCACCTGTTCGAGGCGCCTCCGCTCATTTTCATCGCGAGCGCGTGCTAATTCCTGTGACTCAAGTAATGCTGCTGCTTCGGCCGCTCGGGCTGCTTCGGCGGCTTCAATTTTCTGTTGTTGTTCTGCCGCCTGTTTTCGTAAGACCTCCAGCTCTCCCTGCAGTTGTGCCTGTTGTTTCAAACGGGCGCTGGATTCTGCTTCAGCCAGTGCGCGTCCGGCTTCCAGTTTCGCCAATCGCTCATTTTCTTCTGCAGCCTGCTGACGGGTTGTTTGCTCCAGAAGTTCCCGCAGTGACTCCTGGCGAAGGCGCGCGCTTTCCCAGGTTTGCTTCAAGCGAGCCTCCTCGGCTACTCGGGCGGCCTCAGCTTCTTTGATTTGCTGAAGTTGTTCTTCCTCCGCTTTGCGCAAGTCAGACAATGCTGCGAGAAGTTCCGTTCGCTGCTCCATCCTGAGGCGCGATTCCTCTTCCGCTTTGGCCCGCAACGATGCCAGTTCCTGCAGGCGTTGCCGCTCCTCATCTGCCTGCTTGCGGGCAGCTTCAACTAGGCGCTGACGTTCCTCCTCGTCCCGCACACGAGCGGCTTCCGCCGCTTCAGCCTGGGCTGCGGCTTCGGTCGCGCGCAGCTCCTCCATCTTGCTAATCCATTGACGCTGCTCTTCGGCTGCCTGGCGCAGTGCGTCCATCTCGGCATTAATCTGCGCCTCTTTCTCGGCGTGCAAGCGGGCCTCTGCCTGCTCGATGCGCTGCCTTTGTTCCTCTCCTGCCTCACGCATTGCCTCAAGTTGCGCTAGCAGCTCTTCTTCCTCCGCGGCCCGTGCGAGCGAAGCCAACCGCGCATTAGCCAGCATTTGCTCATGCTCTGCCAGCCGACGCTGCTCCTCTTCTGCCAGCAAACGCGCCTCCTCCTGCTGGCGCAGCCTTTCCTGTTCGGCCCGCAGACGCCTGGCTTCAAGCTTTTGAGAAGCGAGCTCTTCTGCAGTCTGGCGGAGAGTTTCAGCCTCAATCTGAAGCAGCGCTGCCTCTTCTGCGAGACGACGCACTTCTTCTTCAGCCCGAGCACGCGCAGCCAGTTCGGCTTCGATGCGGGCATCGTCCGCGGCTTTCTGGAGCGCCGCGTTTACTTCAAATTGCTTTCGTTCTTCTTCCGCCGCTTTGATACGAGCACTCGCTTCCACGCGCGCCTGCACTTCCCTGTCCGCACGCAGTTGCGCTTCTTCTTCTGCCTGTTTTCGCAGCGCTTCTGCTTCCTGGCGCTTGCGCTCAACCCTGGCAAGATCCTGGCAAAGAAATTCTTCCTCTCCGAGGAGTCGCGCTTCTTCCTGATCCAGCTGGCTGTCAATCGTGTTTGTCTCGATTGACCGGAGCGAACTTGCCGGCGGCTCGGAGTTCGTCGCATCCGCCTCAGCGCCGTGACGCTCTTCAATAACCAACCAATCTTCAATCTCGCTTGCAGGTGGTTCAGACTCCGTGGGTTTAATAGCGTCGATGGCCTGTTGGATAACGGATAGAGGCAGTTCGGCACTGTGTTCGCGCGTCAACAGTTCGTTCAACGGTTCCAGGGCGGCGAGGTCACCAATCCTTCCCAAAGCTTCGACAGCTGCGCAACGGACGATCGGCGCCGTATCATAGAGCGCCGCAATCAGGTAGAGTGTTCCCAAAGAGCTGCGATAGTCGCCCAACCGGGCAGCGGCAGCAGCTCGCTCCTCAGAGGAATCGGCATTTCTCAGATCACCAGTAGTATCGTCAAAGTACCCAAGAGCGAGGTACGCGTGGGCTGCTCTTTCTCGTCGCTCAGTCTCAGGATCTGAAATCGCCATCAGCAGCCGCGACTCAACCAAGAGCCTCGCTTCGGTCTCAGTTGAGGTCAACAGATTCTCATCGTATTCCAAACCATCAAGAAGGTTCTTGAGGTTTCTTTCTACCTGTTTAAGTGCCGGGGAAAGTGAGAATGTTAAGATGTGATCTATCAAGGGGATCTCCGAGTCGGTGACACGGCCGGGAAGTCTGAAAAATTGTCCTCGGGAATCGGCCGGTTAGTCGCTGGTTGTTTCACTTTCACCCGTCATCTGGGCAGCTTGGGCGTAGCTGCCCGCCAGTGACCAGGTGGCGAAGGCGGGTTTATTAGCTATTCTGGAGTATGGCCGGCAGAGGGCTGGCCGCACTGGGGCGCAAGACCTTGCTCTTGCCGACTGTTAATTAGCATGGAAGCAGACTCTTTAGGAACGGGATTAGCAGAAAGCCTCGCAGAACCAAACGGTTATGAGGCAATCGACAGGCGCCAGTTTACTCAGCTGCAAAAACCCTTTGAGAAAGACGCCATAGGCATCCTACAAGAAACATTGTTAAACAGCAAGATCTAAGTTTAGTCGGGCTGTTCAGCTCTAAGACGGTATATTAGTCGAGTCTGAGGAGCCGGAGGCAGATGGCTCCGTCAATTCGACAGAAGGGTTGAAACAAGGGGAGACGTTGATACGTCTTAGGTATCGGAATTGATGGCTTTGCTTCAGGAAGCTAAAGATGCGTTTTTGAAATAGCCCCCGTGGGGCGTTATCTACCGTTCCTCGGTCTTGCCTGACCCTGGCAAAAGATCACACTGGGAGTACCAGAATGAGATCCTCAAAACCCCTTAGCCACGTCCTGGCCTGGCTCATCTCCTGCGCCACCTTTGCCACCCCGATTGTTGGGCAACAAGAACCGGCTCAGCCGACGGCAAGCGCCAAGCCTGCCGCCAATGCACTGCAGCAGGACCAGCAGGAGCGGCAGATCGATAGCCTGCTTGCTGTTGAGAGCTACAAAGTTTACGGCGAAGTGAAAAACGTTGGCACCCTCGTTCACTCCGGGGCCTTCGCTGAACTGATCGATCCAGTAATGAAGTTGGCCGACCCGCCAAAGGAATTCAGGACCCTCGTCAAGTTTGTAAATACCAATGCGGAAACGCTGGCCAGCTCTCGCCTGGTGTTTGCCAGCTGGCCGGCGCAACCCAATCTTCCGTCAGCGTTTTTCGTGATCGAGCTGGCCTCCGCCGATGATGCGGCAAAGTTTGAACCCAAACTCAACAAAGTCCTTCCGGCCATTCTGCCGACACCGACACCGTCACCGTCGGCATCACCAGGATCGAGCGACGAAAAAGTCACGGTTCCAGCGCCTTCAGAAAAAAGCTCAGGCGAGAAATCCTCTGCCGTCTCCGCCACGGCCGTCAAAACACCAACTCCAAATGATAACCCCCCTCCTCCGGCCCCACCGTTCGTCGTTTCTCGCGCAGGCAATTTGATTTTTATCACCGATAAGCCATTCAAGTTTGAAAGCCTGCGGCCCGCTGACAGCAAGTTATTAGCTGAAGATCAAAATTTCCGCCAGGCGCGCGAACGATTTGCTACCGAGCCTGTTTTCTTGTTCATTAATGTGGCCTTGTCCGATGCGGGCCGCAACAGGGCGGTGCCGGAAGAAAAAGAAGCCGAGGAGAAGGCGCTCCTTAAAGAGCAGGCCGTCACGGTTGAGGAGCCTGAGCGGGAGATGGAACAGCCCCCGATGCCCGGAGCGCCCGGCGCACCCGGCGCACCAGATGTTCCGGACGAAGACACCCCGGAGCCTAACGATCCGGCGGTCATTACGACAGTCCAGCAGCCGCCAACGGGAACATTGGGCGCTGGCGCCGGACCTTCACCAACTCCACCACCAACGCAGAACCGGATGCTCGCTATCGGATCGTTCCTGTCATTATTAGATGGTGGTCCACCGGAATGGCCGGATGCAGTAGGCATTGCCATCGCCCAGGAAGCAGATGATTACGTTATTCGATCAATTTTGATCGGACCACCGAACGGAAAGCGACTGGTGCTTCCTTTTCTTCCCCAGTTGCTGGCCGGCCGCGGCTTAACGCCTAACGCTCCTTCGGTATTGCCTGAGGACACTGAGGTCCTGGTCAGCGCTTCCTTTGACTGGGCCCAGACTTACCAGTTGATGTTGGCGCGACTGGAGATTTCAAACAAAGAACGAGCGGCCCGGCTGGACAAGATCTCTGCCGCTGGGCTGGACGAAAAGCCCTACGACCCTTTCACAGATTTCGAGCAGAAAGGCGGCTTTAAGATCAAAGACGATCTGCTTCCAATGTTGGGGAACGAGATATCCTTTGCCAGTTCGATGAAAACGCTGCAGGGGCTGAGTGGGTTTGGCATCATGATGGCGCCGCGATCGACTCCCAAACCTTCTCCTGATGCAAAACAAATTGAAGAAGATAAGTTGCAGAAACAGCGTGACGCGCAAACAAGCCCAATGGTCTTGATCGCTGTGCGAGATCGGGAAGCCGCGCGCCGCCTGGTGCCCAAGGTGCTCGACGGGCTGGGCATCGGAGCGGCAAACATGATTGGCGCCCCGGTGAAAGTCGGCGATAGCGAGATGGTTGATTTTGCGGGGGCGTTTGCCTACGCCTTTATCGATGACTTTCTGGTGATTTCCACCACTCCCACCGTGCGCCGAGTCATGGAAAGCCACACCAATCATCAAACGCTGGCGGCAAACAGCGCCTTTCGCGACTACACTCGCTGGCAGCCACGTGACCTCGTGGGCCAGATATACGTGTCGCCTGAACTGATGGCGAGTTATACAAAGGCGGCACATGATCCCAAACAAACTATTGCCCCAGCCATGCGTGAATATCTGCTGCGACTGAATCCAACGCCGCAGCCGATGACCTATGCTTATGCAAACGAGGGTTACGGCGCCATTCACGAACTTCATCTGCCCAAGTCGTTTGTGCTGGCGAGCGTAGCGGGAGCGGCTTCCGCAACAAAAGAACCGCCCCCCGAGATGAACGAAGCTATTGCGATGAGCATGCTGCGCATGATCGTCAGCGCTGAAGCGACATATCAATCGACAACCGGAAAGGGCAGCTATGGTTCACTCGACAAACTGATCGAGGCAAAGTTGATTGCCCGAGAACCACTCGATAGATATGGGTATCGATTTGAGGTTTCAGTATCAGGTAATCAGTTCGAGGCCACAGCTACTCCAATTGAATACGGCAAGCATGGCCGCCTGTCCTATTTTGTCGACCAGAGCGGTGTGGTACGCGGCGGTGATCACGGTGGCGGCGCCGCCTCCGCGGCCGACAGTCCGATGCAGTAACACCCCAGGGAACAGGCGTTCAGAGTACCGGCTTTTGGCGTACTTCCAGCGCTAAGGAAAGCCCGCCTGAAGGCGGTACTCTGAACGCTTGTAGCTCTTCGCTGGATCCTCCGAAATTTCCTTGACTATAGTCACCAAGCGGTTACAAAATTAGGGCCACCCTAATTATGGTGGCCAGAATTGATCCCGGCGTCGCACTTCGGTTCCGAAAAGTGCCTTTGGGTTTTCGAGAAGCTAGCCAATTACTCCGCAGCACTTACAAGAGTACACGTGCCGGAGTAGTGTAATCGCTGAATCGGACGATTTTCTGAGACAACCTTCCCGTTGCTACTTTGCCCGGACATGAGCTAAGGACTTTCAAGTCCAGCCGTTGTTCGCAAGGAGATCATTATGTTGCCAAGCAAGAGACTATTGGGTTTGATCGGCCTGATTGCATGTGCATGTTTGTTAATTGGTTATTCCGTCAGTGCGCAGCGTGCTGCTGCCGGCATAAAGACAACTGCTGGCAAATCCAAGACTGCACCCAAAGGCAGAGCCCAGGAAGAAAAACAGCAGGAAGGGAGAGACCGAGTCGTCCAACTCGACCGGAACGCTGATCCCACCCCCAGGGGCCCCATCTCGATGACAGCCGAGGCTTTCGGTGTCACGCCCCCGATTAGGGACACGGAAGAATTTCGTCATGGACCCAAACCTCCAGGGGACGGAATTACGATCGAAGATAACGAAAACAACGAAGTCGAAGTCGATAGGACGGTTCCTGAAGCATGGGCTGACAGTTGGAAATCGCCAGATGCTCTGGCGGAAAAAAGTCGCATCTTTGCAAGAGACGCGCCGCAGGTAATGCCGGGTCCGTCTCTAACCTTTACCGGAATTCTCAGCAATAACCTGTTGACGACCTTTGGCACAACTTCAATGCCGCCTGACACCGCGGGTGATGTTGGTCCCAGCCATTATGTACAAGCCACCAACTTCGGTGTGTTCCAGGTCTTCGATAAGACCGGGGTCGCCCTGGGGTCAACGTTAAGAATCAGCTCTCTTTTTGCCGGGCTACCCGCCAACAACAAGTGCCGCCTGCGTGACAACGGCGATATCATTGTCAACTACGACCCCATGGCTGACCGCTGGCTGATTTCACAGTTTGCGCTCACGGATGACGGTGGCGATGTCGGCACGCCTTTTTACCAGTGCATGGCCGTCTCGCAAACAGGCGACCCGACAGGCGCCTATTTCGCTTACGCCTTCAAAGGGCCAAACAACAATTTCCCTGACTATCCCCATTGGGGCGTTTGGACGGACGGCTATTATCTGGCTACCCACGAATTCAATGATGCAGGCACTGCTTATGTGCAAGGCGGTTTCTTCGCCTTCAACCGCAACAAGATGTTAGTGGGGGACCCCACGGCAAACTTCATCTATTTTTCCGTTGCCGCCTCGTTTGGACATCTCCCTGCCGACATTGACGGTTACATGCCGCCCGCCGCCGGCACGCCTGAAATGTTTTTTAGATATGATGCCGATGAGTTTGGTGGCACTGACAGCCTGATCCCGTATGAATTTGTTCCGAACTATACGACTCCTGCAAGTTCGACTTTCACGACCTTAGCTGCACTTCCAGTAGCCGCTTTCGATCCGCGAAATCCATCGGGACGTCTGGACATTGAACAGCCAGCCCCGGCCACTGCTTCACACAATCTTGATGCACTTGGCTCGAACATGATGTTCCGGGTGGGTTATCGCAATCTGGGTACAATTGCGAGTCCAACGAACTCGTATGTGATGAACTATACGGTCAACGTAAGCGGTGTGGCTCCTTCCACTGCAGGCACATATCAAGCCGCTATCCGTTGGGAGGAATTGCGACGCAGTGGCGCGGGAGCGATGAGCGTCTTTGATCAGGGCACCCACGCGCCCGACGCAGTAAGCGGCACCGGGCGCAATCGTTGGATGGGCAGTATCGCGCAGGACAATAATGGCAACCTGGCCCTTGGGTTTTCGCGTTCAGGCCCGGGCGCGACCGAGTTTCCCGACATTGTTTGGGCAGGGAGATCGGGAGGCATGGTTGCAGCGGGCACAATGAACGAAGGCGAAGCGACGATGTTCGCCAGTACTGGATCCCAATCAGCGACGAATAGTCGTTGGGGCGATTACAGCAATATGACCGTTGACCCGGTGGATGATTGTAGCTTCTGGTACACCCAAGAATGGCGCGACTCAGCAAACAATGGCACTGCCACCAACAATCCGTTCAAATGGAGTACGCGTATCGGGACTTTCAAATTCCCAGGATGTACAAACGCGCTCAAAGGAACTATTTCAGTAAACGTCACGTCCTGCAGTTCCGGGGCGCCGATAAGCGGTGCGACGGTGGGAACAAATCCTGGCGGCTTTTTTCGCCTCACCAACGGGGCGGGCAATCTGGTTTCAAGCATTTCGGCAGCCCCGGGCAGTTACACAGTCACGGCGACTAAAAATGGGGTCTCTGCTACGCCGCAGGTTATCGCCGTTTCCAATGCGATGAACACGCCAGTCAGTATGTGCATCGCCGGACCCGTCCTTGCTTCCGGCGCAGCATCGATCGTCAGCGAGAGCTGCTCGCCTGCCGATAGCGCAGTTAATCCGGGCGAAACTGTGACAGTCAACCTGCCTGTGTCGAACATCGTGGCGCCTAACACATCGAATCTGGTGGGTACCTTACAAAGGACCGGCGGAGTGATTGGCGTCAGTGCGCCGCAGAACTACGGTGTAGTAACGGCAGGCGGCGCGGCCGTCTCAAGGCCCTTTACTTTCGTTACCGATGCGGATTTGACTTGCGGCAGCACCATCACGCTCTCATTGGTGCTCACGGATGGAGCGTCAAACTTTGGCACGGTCACCTACACCATGCCTGTCAGTTCAACGGCTGGAAGTCCAACGACCGTTACTTACAGCGGCGCCCCCGTCGCCATACCAGACGGCAGCGCAACGGGCGCCAACGCCACAGTGGTGGTGAGCGGTTTTACGGGAAACATTGCTGACCTGGACTTTCGCCTGAATGGAACGAGCGCCGTGACCGGCTCGTCAGGGCTCGACCATACCTGGGTTGGAGATGTGGTCCTGAAGCTAACATCACCGCAAGGGTCAACTGCAACCCTTATTAACCGCATTGACAGCGGCGGTGGGAATGGCAATTGTTCGAACGACAATTTCTTCAACACTGTTCTTGATGACGAGGCCGCCGGCGGCGTGGTTATTGATAACAACTGCACGGCTGGCATGACCGGCAGTTTCAAACCTGCCATACCCCTTTCACTTTTTGACGGAGAGAATCCGAATGGTACCTGGACAGTAAACGTCGCGGACCTGGTGACGGTTGACACCGGTACGCTGCGGGCCTTTGGACTGGTGATTACGCCCGTCACTTGTTGTACGTCTCAAAAACGCTGGACCGGCGCTACCAGCGCGGATTGGGACACAGCCGGCAACTGGAATCCGAGCGGGGCTCCGGGGGCCGCCGATACGGCGATAATTCCGTCCACAGGGGTTACGAATGAACCCAACATCAGCGCCTCCAACGTGACCATCAGCGGCCTGATTGTGGCTTCAAATCGAACCTTGACCGTAACCAGCCCTCGCACACTGACGGTGACAAATAGTTCCGTTGTCAACGGCATCGTAAATGTGACCGGCGCGGTTGCTTTGAATACGTTTGCTGATCTCAATAACAGCACGTTCAACTACAATGGCTCCGGCGCGCAAACTGCCGGAGCGCTTACCTACAACAACCTAACGGTGAACAACGCGGCCGGCGTGGCTTTGGGTGGAGATACAACGGTTAATGGCAGCCTCGCCTTGACCTTAGGCGATCTCAACACTGGCGCGTTCACCTTGACGATGCCCAACACCGCGACTTCCAGCGGCACAACCGACGTGGTGGGCAACGTCAAGCGCACGGGCTTTGTGTCCGGCGGCAGCGCGCTCAGTTTTGGTAATCCCTTCAACACAATTTCAATCGACTCAGGCACCGCGCCGACCGACATCAACGTCAACCTTGTCAAAGCCGAGCCTTCCGGTTCAATGGGATTTCCAAATGCAGTAAAGCGCACCTACACCATTACGCCCAACGGCGGCAGCGGCATTTCCGCAACCTTAAAGCTGCATTACCTGGCGGGAGAACTGAATGGCAATACGGAGGGTAGTCTGCAGCTCTGGCGCTTTAACAGCGGGAGCAGCACCTGGAATTTACAGGGACGCACAGGCGCGGTCGATACCGTAAACAAAGCGGTCACGAGAGCTGGGATTACGCAGTTCTCAGCGTGGACGCTAAACTCAAACGCACCGACCGCGGCCAATGGGGCGATCAGTGGTCGCATCACTGGCTCGAACGGTTTACCACTTGGCGGCGTGATTATGAGTCTCTCCGGCCAGTCGTTCGGCACAACTATAACCGATGCCAATGGCAACTATCGCTTCGACAGCTTAGAAACCAGCGGTTTCTATACGGTTACTCCCGCTTTTGTGAACTATCACTTTTCGCCCGCGAACAGATCGTTTTCGCTGGTAGGGAGCAGGACCGATGCGACCTTCACCGCAGCGCCTGATGCCGCGATCGTCGCTAACGCCATCGACACGTCCGAATACTTTGTGCGGCAACAGTATCTCGACTTCCTTGGCCGCGAACCCGATGCTCCGGGGTTCAACTACTGGAGCGACCAGATCAACTCCTGTAACGGTGATGCTGATTGCGTGCGCGCGAAACGCATCGACGTCTCGGCGGCTTTCTTCCTGTCGCAGGAATTTGCAGACACAGGTTCGTTCGTTTTCCGCCTCTACAAGGGCGCGCTGGGCCGCCAGCTTCGCTACAGCGAGTTCGCTGCCGATCGCACTCAGGTTGTCGGCGGTCCAAACCTGGAAGCGAGCAAGACTGCCTTTGCCGACGCTTTCGTGCAGCGTGCCGAGTTCACTGACAAGTATCAGGGTAAGACATCAGCGGAAGCTTTTGTCGATGCCCTGCTGCAAACCATGAACGACTCTGCGGGCGTGAATCTGGGGAGCGAACGAGCGGCCTTAATCAATCGCTACAACGAAGGCGCCAGCCTGAATGCCAGTCGCGCTTTGGTGGTGCGCCAGTTGGTAGACAACGACACGTTTGCCCACGCTGTCTCCAATCAAGCATTCGTGGCCATGCAGTACTTTGCCTACCTGCGCCGCAGTCCGGACGCGGAAGGCAATACGTTCTGGCTCAACGTGCTGAACAACAATCCGCAGAACTATCGCGGGATGGTCTGTTCGTTCATCACTTCCACCGAGTATCAGCGGAGATTCAGCACCGTCGTCTCGCACAGCAACGCCGAGTGCGGGAGATAAGGCAACGTCCGTAACAGGGGTACAGAGTGCCGCCTTCAGGCGGGCTTTAGCGGTAAGAAAGCTCGCCTGAAGGCGGTACTCCATACGCTAGTCTGAAAGGTTCTCGATCACGACTGGCTCGACCTGATCAGCCAGCTCAAAACCAAACACACGGGAATAGAAATATAGCTCACCGTCAAGCGCGCGCTTGATGTTCTCGGCCTGCCGGAATCCATGTTGCTCACCGGCGAACGCAATGTAGGTGACCGGAAGCCCCTTGGCGCGCAGCGCGGCAACCATCAACTCCGCCTGGCTGGGGGGTACTACCTTGTCTTCCAATCCCTGAAAAAAAATTACCGGACAAGACAACTGCTCGGTGAAGTGAATAGGAGACCTGGCGATGTAGAGATCGCGACGCTCAGGATAAGGACCAAGCAGACCATCAAGGTATCGGGATTCAAATTTGTGTGTGTCCTGCGCCAGAGCTTCGAGGTCGCTCACTCCATAATGACTGGCGCCTGCCTTAAATACTTTGCGAAACGTCAGCGCGCTCAGGGTCGTGTAGCCGCCGGCGCTGCCACCACTGATCGTGAGGCGGTCGCCATCCACGGCGCCGCGCTCGACCAGATAGCGCGCTCCGTTCACACAATCATCCACGTCGACAACGCCCCACTGCCCCTGCAAGCGCTCGCGATAGGCGCGGCCGTAACCGGTACTGCCGCCGTAATTGACGTCCAACACAGCGATGCCGCGGCTGGTTAGGTATTGAATAGCCAGGCTCATCGCGGAGGAGGCAGCCGATGTTGGACCTCCATGACTCTTCACCAGCAGTGGCGGACGTTCCCCATCCGGCGCAACATAATCACGATTCCGCGGTGCATAGAATAGGCCATGAGAGGTCAGCCCACCTGCGGTCGGAAACTCGATCGCTTCGGGGACAGAGATGTAGCCAGGATCAATCTCGACACTCATCGATTGGCGCAAATCCTCAAACTGCATCGTCGCCAGATCCAGCTGTACAATCGCTGCCGGCCGGGCGGGCGCACCGCCGCGAAAAACAACCTTGTGCGCTGAAGCACTCACGTACTGTATGTCGGTGTAAGGACTTTCCAGACGGGTTAGTTTTCCCGTTGCCGTGTCGATTATTGCCAGGTTGGACATTCCGCGCTCGATGTAGCTGCAGACAATTTGCCCCTCACCCGCGAAGGCATATAACGACATGCCAAATACCCACTGCGGCATACCAATCTCGGCTGACAAGGAACAAACCGGCTCGACTGCGCCGGTGTCACTCAAGCGGTGCAGATTCCACCAGCCACTACGATCGGAAGCGAAATATAACTGTCCGTCCGGCGACCATTCAGGCTGAAAGATAGACTCGCCCAGGCCGCCAGCGACGCAACGGCTCGCGGCCACGGCTCCGTCAGCCCCAAGCTTCCCGAGCCATAACTCCGTTCCATCCCAGGGCATGTTCGGGTGGTTCCATGTTAGCCAGACCAGCCACGAGCCATCGGGACTGAGCCGTGGGGAAGAGTAGAAGTCGTTGCCGCCGGCCAGCACTGTGCCCTCAGTTAACTGATCGCTCAGCTTAATGCTGACTATCACATTAGCTGGTTCGGAATCAGAGTTTCCGTGGTCCTCGCGGACACCGATCAGACGGTTTCGTGCCGGATCAAAAATACAATCCGCATAGCGCATGTCTTTGCCGCCCGTAACCGGCTGCGGTTGTTCCTCACCATGCTGTCGATAAACCTGTTGGTCTGCGAAGTTGGAAAAATAGACAGCGCCGTTCCGGACCAGATAATCTCCGCCGCCATATTCGTGCACTCTAGTCCGCGCATTGAATGGTGCGGAATTAACATCGGAGGTTGCACCGGAGGCGTCTCGGCGCACAATCACCAGCCGCCCGCCCTCCGACGGCCGCATTTCAATCCAGTAGATATCCTGCCCGTCAAGGAGAGGCTGGCTCAACCCAACCGCCTCTGAGACGATGAACTCCGAAGTAATCGGAGACTTCCATGAACCGTACCCTGCCTGTTTAGTCATCAAAAATTGTCCCTTTCTTCTCTTCACAGTAGAGTTTCGCGGCTTACTTCCAATCGAGCAAGCGTCGCCGGGCTCTAGCATACATTTGCCACACTTTCGTTACAGCGATGGGAAGGCTTTGTAAGGCCATTGCAACCATGGAGCTTGGCGGAGGTTTAATATGGGCCATCGTTAATTCTCCAATGGAGAACTGAGATAAAGGCAATGGGCGCTGACCACGGGGGAGGTCAGCGCCCATTTCCTTGTCTTACTCGCGCCTGCCTCCGTCCGCTGGCTCAACGTTGACTCCACTCGAAAATCGGAATATGAATGCTTTGCTTCATTCCATTTTCCGCTTGGGGAGGTGCGATTCATGCGTCTGGTTAAAACTAACGCCCTTATCATTGGACTGGTTGCGACTGCTCTAAGCGGTTTCATGGGCCCATGGCCAACTGTGCGCGGCGACACATTTCGACCAGTGGTCAGAGGTAAACGGGGAGTGGTTGCCGGTGGACACCCGCTCTCGGTGGAGGCGGGTTTGCGAATTCTGCAACAAGGCGGCAATGCCGTGGATGCGGGTGTGGCCACGATTCTCGCTGCATCTGTAATAGAGTTCTCCCATTTCTCCTTTGGTGGCGAAGTTCCCATCTTAATCAAGTTGCAGGGCAAAGACGTAGCTGTGGTCGAAGGTATGGGACAGGCGCCACTGAAAGCTACGCGAGAGTTTTTCCTAAATCGCGCACAAGTCCGGGATCAGGAGAACGCTACGACTGCACCCGATTCGCGCACGGTCCGCAACAACGCGGCAGTCATGGCCACCATGGCCGGCGCCAAATCCGGACTGATTCCTTCAACCGGTCCCCTGCCCGCGACGGTGCCGGCGGTCCTTGACGCCTGTGTGACGGCGCTCGATCAGTTTGGCACGAAGTCGCTCGCTGAGGTGATGCAGCCCGCCATTGAACTGGCGGATGGTTTTCCGATAGATGAATTGCGCGTGCAGTACATCACGACGCGCGCTTCGATTATTTCTCAGTGGCCCGATGCGAAACGCATATTCCTGCCCGGCGGCGCCGCGCCGCAAGTCGGAGATATCTTCGTGCAGGCTGATCTGGCGCGCACCCTGCGAGAGATAGTCGCCGCGGAAAAACGCGGAGCGGGAAAGGACCGTCACTCCGGGCTCAAGGCAGCGCGCGACTATTTCTATCAGGGCCCTATCGCCGCGCGAATCGGTGACTACATGCAAACCCATGGTGGCTTGCTGGCCGCTGCGGACTTCGCAGAGTTTCATGCCCTGGTGGGTCAACCGGTCAAGACAGAGTATCGAGGCTACGAAGTTTACAAGGCCGGGTTCTGGACCCAGGGACCAGCCCTGCTCGAAGATTTGAATCTGCTTGAAGGCTTTGACTTAAAAGCGATGGGCCACAACTCAGGCGATTATGTGCACACGGTTACTGAAGCTCTTAAGCTCGGGTTTGCCGATCGCGATCGCTACTATGGCGATCCTAACTTCGTCAGGATTCCGATGCGCGAGTTGCTTTCCAAGGACTATGCAGCCATGCGTCGAGGATTGATTGTGAAGGAGCACGCATCCCTGTCGCAACAACCTGGTGATCCGCTAAACATGAAGCCCTTGTTGGCTGGAGCCACGCAGAGTGTGGGCCATACTTCCTCTGTTCCCGCGAGCGAGCGCGCCAACGACACCACCTGTGTCAACGTAGTCGACAAAGATGGCAACCTGTTCAGCGCCACGCCGAGTGGCGCCTGGCTGCCGGCGGTTGTCGCCGGCAACACGGGCGTACTGATGGGCCAGCGCCTGCAGTCGGCATTGACGGACGCCGGTAGCCCGAACGTTATTGCGCCCGGCAAACGCCCGCGGATTACACTTACACCAACCATCGTATTGCACCACGGGCAGCCTTATATGGTCCTCAGTACGCCCGGCGGCGACAACCAGGATCAGGCGTTGCTGCAGGTATTCCTAAACATCGTTGAGTTTGGCATGAACCCGCAGGAAGCGGTCGAAGCGCCGCGGTTTGACACCCAGCACTATGTCAGTTCTTTCGACGATCACGAGTTTCTGGCGGGAGTACTAAATTTAGAATCTCGGATCGCGGAAAAGGCGACGGCCGAGCTAATTCAGCGGGGACACAAAGTGAAGGTTCAGACCGCCTGGGGCACGCTTTCGTCGCCCACCGTCATCGTCTACAACTCTCAGACCCGCGTGTCGTCGGCAGGCGCCGACCCGCGCCGCGGTCGCTATGCCGTCGCCTGGTAGCAAAAGCCCGGGCGACTACGAAATCCCCTCGCGTTACCTGGCCGGAGGGTTCCAGTAAAACTTCCAGCTGATTGTTCAAAGTACCTCCAGCGAGAGCCGGGTTAGGGTTTAGGCCCGTGCTGCTGGAAATCTGCGCACTTTGGTTTGTGCTGCTCAGGCCTTAAGCTGAAACTACGAAGTGAGTTTGAGCGGATCAACGGGAGCGAATGAGAGCCGAAACGTTAATCAACACGGATCGTTTACAGAGCCTTGGGAAAATGGTTGCCAGGCTGGAAAGACGCACGGCGCAGCTTGAGCTGATCGGCAGGAAATATTGGACCATCCGCAGATTTATCTTCCTCGCGGGCGGCTTGTTGAGTCTCTTCCTTTGCCGTTACTTTGGCGCGTTTGCCGGGTGGGTTTTAGCGGGCTTGTGGGTGGTTACATTCTCGCTCGTAGCTTTTTATCACCGCCGAGTCAGGGAAAGCATTGCGCGCAACTCTGTGATGATGAATATCAAGCAAACTCAGATGGCGCGAATCCGTCTGGATTGGGACCATCTGCCTCGCTCAGTTGAGGCGGCGGCCGTACCAGGCCATCCTTTCGAAACCGATCTTGACATAACTGGCGCGCGGTCGCTGCACCGGCTGCTGGACAGCGCTGTCACCAGCGAGGGCAGCGAGCGGTTGAGATCGTGGCTGCTGAACACCGTCCCCGATCCGCTGGTCATAAAAGATAGACAAGCACTCGTCCGAGAACTCAGCGGTCATTCTCTTTTCCGCGACAAGCTGCAGCTTTTTTCCGCAATTACCGGCAGTGATGCGAGGGGAAAGAAGGTTGGGGAACCAGATCGATGGGAGTCAAATAAATTAGTCGCCTGGATCCAGCCAGATGTTGGCAAAGCCTCGTTGTTAACAACAGTGCGCCTGCTTGCCCTGTTGGCTGCTCTGAACATCACCCTCTTTGTCCTTAACCTCTTTGGACTGGCGCCGGCGATCTGGCCGATTGTGTTCCTTTTGTACCTTGGCGTAATGATCAGCAAGTACGGTCAGATAGCCACTGCCTGGGATGAGTTACAGGAACTGGAGAAGGCGTTGCTGCGGTTTCGCAGGGTCTTTCAATATCTGGAAGCACGCAGGTATGGCAACACTCCCGGTCTGGCGAAGATTTGCGAGCCATTCACCGACAAGGCGCAGCGGCCTTCTGCCGAGCTCAAGCGACTGGGAAGACTCGCATCGGCTTTGGGCCTGCGGACCAATGCCTTGCTCTGGCTTTTGATCCATGCTTTCGTTCCCTGGGATTTCTACTTCAGTCACCGGTTGCTGCTTTTACAGCGGGAGGTCGCCCACCTTTTGCCGCGTTGGCTGGATGCCTGGCACGAGCTTGAGGCTTTGAATTCCCTGGCGAACTTTGCCTACCTGCATCCGGGATATGTATTCCCGGAAATTACGGTGGCGGACTCTGTCTTTGAGGCCCGCGCGCTCGGACACCCGCTGCTGCAGCCGGGCGCGAAAGTATGCAATGACTTTGAGTCAGGCGAGCAGCACAGGATTGCCGTCCTCACCGGATCGAACATGGCCGGCAAGAGCACTTTTCTCAGAACCGTCGGCGTAAACCTTTGTCTGGGCTATGCCGGGGCTCCAGTGAATGCTGAGCGACTATGCATTTCTTTGTTTCGGGTCTTCACCTGTATCAAGGTGAGCGATTCGGTGCAGGACGGCTTCTCCTATTTTTATGCGGAAGTGAAGCGGCTGAAGGCGCTGCTTTTCGCCACAGAGATCGCGGTCAGTTTGCCGTTACTGTTCCTGATCGATGAAATCTTTCGCGGCACCAATAGCCGCGAACGGTTAATTGGGAGTCGTGCGTACATCCGGACACTGGCCAATCGCAGTACGGTGGGAATAGTCGCCACGCACGATCTGGAGCTGATCAAATTGGCAGATGAGATTCCGAACATCGCCAACTTTCACTTCCGCGATGACGTGCGCGAGGGCAAAATGGTCTTCGACTACCGGCTGCGACCGGGACCGTGCCCGACTACCAATGCTTTGCTGATCATGCGAATGGAAGGCTTACCAGTAGATGTCTAACCTGGGACCGCACGCTTCCAGCGTGCCGTTTCGATGACAACAGAGTCAGATAAGGAAGCTGTTCATGACCGACAACAATCAACCCTGCCCCTGTGGCTCAAGCGCGACGTTTGCCGCCTGCTGCGAACCTGTAATCAAAGGCGATCGCGAAGCTGAAACCGCCGCTGAACTGATGCGCGCACGCTATTCTGCTTTTGCCACTGGGGCAATCGAATTTATCGTAGCCTCGACCCATTCCCGCACTCGCCGAGAAGTGAATGTTCAAGACACTACCGAATGGTCACAGACCTCTACGTGGCATGGGTTCCAGATTCTCGACACTAAAGATCTCGGTAACGATCAGGCCCAGGTGTCCTTCGCCGCCCAATTCACGCAGCACGGAAAAGAACAGAACCACAGAGAAAAGAGCCTGTTTGAACGTGAAGACGGGAAATGGCGTTTTGTCACCGGTGATGAATTGAAGAATCCCACGGTCAGGTACGACGCCCCGCGCCCGGGACGGAACGAACCTTGTCCCTGCGGCTCCGGCAAGAAATACAAGAAGTGTTGTGGGTCCAACTAGCGCCGGCGCGGAAGCCTGGGATTGTGATCCAGACGGTAGTCAACGTTGGTGACGCCAAAGGTGTCACCCTGTCGCACATCTCCGGTTTCCAGGCCCTTGCGAAACCATCTCATCCTTTGTTCTGAGGAACCGTGGGTGAAAGAATCCGGGACGACATAACCCTGATTCGCGCGCTGTAGTCTATCGTCGCCAACTGCACTGGCTGCGCCCAGCGCCTCTTCAATGTCGCCTGGTTCCAGAATCCCCTGCTGCCGCGCATAATGCGCCCAAACGCCCGCCAGAAAATCAGCCTGCAATTCCAGTCTCACGGATCGCTGATTGGCTTCCGCTTTACTCAGCCGGTGTTGCTCCCGATCAACTCTGTCCATGGTGCCGAGCAGATTCTGCACATGATGTCCCACTTCATGGGCAATCACATAGGCTTCCGCAAAATCTCCGGGGGCGGCAAACCGTGTCTGCAATTCCTGAAAGAAGGAGAGATCGAGATAGACCTTTTGGTCGCCGGGACAGTAGAAAGGCCCGACTGCGGCGTCGGCATTGCCGCAGGCCGACCGGACCTGGCCGCTGAATAACAAAAGCCTGGGCTGGCTGTACTGGCGGCCGGAGCGCCGAAAGATGTCTGTCCAAACATCTTCGGTGCTAGCCAATACGACAGAAGCAAACTGCTTAAGTTCATCTTCCGCGGCATTGGTCGGCCGAGAAGTCCGTGTGCCTCCGGAAGGATCTCCTCCCGGGTTCGGCTGCAGTAGCTGACGCGGATCCGCACCCAGAAGCAAGGCGATGATTAGTACGACCAGACCGCCCAATCCACCTCCAATTGCGAGGCCGCCACGTCCGATGGCACTACGCTGATCCTCAATGTTATCGCTCTGACGCTGACCCTTCCACAACATGTATTGGCCCTCCAAATCGAGTTTTGGGATTATCGCATGCGGCCCTTAGCAATGGAATTCCGAAGGCGATTAAGTGCGCACACGTTGTTCCCACGAAATATCCGGTTGTGCGGATTCAAAAGGCATGCGATTGTTAGGTTGTTTCATGCAGTCACACAGGATCCGACTGACCCGGCTCGAGCGGGCGCCATAATTTGGTCTGACGATAACAAGCCCATGGACATTTTGGCCTACCAGCAACGAATCGACTATCGGGGCTCGCTGGAGCCAACCGCCGCAACGCTGCGGGCCCTGCAGGTGGCGCACTTGCTGACGGTACCGTTTGAGAATCTGAGCATTCATTGCGAACAACCAATCATCCTCGAAGACGATGCCTTATTTGCCAAGGTCGTCACGCGGAAACGCGGCGGTTTCTGCTACGAATTGAATGGTCTTTTTGCCACGTTCCTGAGCGCGCTGGGTTTCAAGGTAAGCATGCTCTCGGCTGGGGTCGCCACTGCAGGAGGCGGCTTTGGGCCGGATTTTGATCACATGACACTACTGGTGACACTCGCTGAGCGCTGGCTGGTAGACGTCGGCTTCGGTGATTCGTTTCGCGAACCGCTGTTGCTCGATTATCGCGGCGAGCAGGTTCAGGGAGAAAGCTCATATCAAATAGCTCAGGAAGGTGATCACTTTATTTTGGCACAACGACGTCTAAGTGATGCCTGGACCAGCCAATATCGCTTCCAGCTTCACCCTTACAGTTATGCCGCTTACGTCGCTCGCTGTCACTTTCACCAAACGTCGCCCCTCTCACATTTCACTCAGGGGCGCGTCTGTACGCGAGCCACGCCGGAAGGAAGGATCACCCTGAGCGAGATGAAGCTGATTACGACCACCAGCAGCGGCGTACGCCAGGAACGCCTGCTGGCGAATGAAGCTGATTACGCTTTGATCTTGCGTACAGAGTTTGGTATCAGTGAGGAGCTCAAATTCCAACGGAAGCCTGGATAGTCAAAAATTATGCTGGCCGCCTATTCCTACCAGGATGCACGGAAACTTCGCCGACGAAAATCCAAAGGAAAAACGATGATTACAAACAGTGTTCGCGCCCTGAGCCTGATTTCGATAACCCTGTTGGCCGGTCTAGTGTTGGGCCAGAATTCCCAAACGCTGCCGACTGAGACCCCCGCCAAATTAGAGCCCACCAACTATGGATTTGATCATGTCAGGCGTGAAGTGATGATACCCATGCGCGACGGTATCAAGTTGCACACCGTCATCCTGATACCCAAGGGTGCAAAGAACGCCCCCATTCTCCTGACGCGCACTCCCTACAACGCTACTGACCTGACCACTATCGTTAATAGTTCTCATCTCGAGTCAAACCTCTACGGCTATGACAACGCTACCGACGTTATTGTTGGAGGGGGATATATCCGCGTGGTCCAGGACGTCCGCGGCAAGTACGGTTCTGAAGGCGATTATGTAATGAACCGTCCCCTGGTGGGACCGCAGAATCCCACTTCTGTGGATCATGCCACGGATACCTACGATACGATTGACTGGCTGGTCAAGAACGTCAAAGAATCAAATGGCAAGGTTGGCATTCTGGGCATTTCTTATGACGGCTTCCTACCGCTCATGGCTTTGATTAACCCTCATCCGGCATTGAAGGTCTCTGTGCCGATGAATCCAATGGTCGACGGCTGGATGGGTGACGATTGGTTTCACAACGGCGCGTTCCGCCAGCAGGGGATGAGCTATATCTACGATCAGGAAGCGACCCGCGCCAATGAAGTTAAATGGTGGACCAGCCATTTCGACGACTATGACATGTTCATGGAAGCCGGTTCCGCGGGTGAACTGGGACGACGACGGGGACTGGAGCAGGTTGGGTTTTGGCGCAAGCTGCTCGAACATCCTAATTACGACAAGTTCTGGCAGGACCAGGCCGTAGACAAAATTCTCGCGACCCAGCCCTTGAAGGTACCGGTCATGCTCGTGCATAGCTTGTGGGACCAGGAAGACATTTACGGAGACATCGCGGTCTACAAAGCCATTGAGCCGAAGGACACCAATAACGACAAGGTCTTTCTCGTGCTCGGACCGTGGCATCACGGACAGGAAATCAAAGACGGCAGCATGCTGGGCGCAATCAAGTTCAATAGCGATACCGCACTGACCTTCCGGCAGGAAGTCTTGCGGCCCTTTCTCGACCAGTATTTGAAAGATGGCGCACCGAAAGCGGACGTCGCTCCTGTTACTGCTTTTGAAACTGGAACCAATGCATGGCGGCGATTGGCTTCGTGGCCCTCCGGCTGCAGCAGCGGTTGCAAGGTCAAGCCCGCGCCGCTCTACCTGGAGGCGGGTTTGAAGTTGGATTTCGCGAGTCCCAAAAGCGGCGCATCAGAATTCGAAGAATACATCTCTGATCCGTCTAAACCAGTCCCTTATCGAGCTCGTCCGATTGATGGCACGAGTTGGTCTCGTTGGCTGGTTGACGATCAAAGAGAGGCTTCCGGACGTCCGGATGTGTTGGCCTTTACCACCGATGTGTTGACGGCCCCGGTAAAGATCAGTGGCCAACCGATCGTGAACCTGATTGCCTCAACCAGTGGCACTGACTCAGATTGGGTAGTAAAGGTGATCGACGTTTACCCGGATCAGGTCGCGGCCCAGCCAAACATGGGCGGTTATCAGCTAATGATTTCAGCCGATATACTGCGCGGGCGCTATCGCGAAAGTTTCGAAACCCCAAAACTAATCGCGGCGAATGAACCACTCCGTTACCGTTTTACTCTGCCCACGGCAAACCATGTATTTTTGCCTGGTCATCGCATCATGGTGCAAATTCAATCGAGCTGGTTTCCGCTTTACGATCGAAACCCGCAAACGTTTGTGCCGAATATCTTCTGGGCCAAGCCTGGTGATTACCGCAAGGCGACGCAGCGGATTTATCACACGCCCGGCCAGGCAAGCTTTATTGAACTGCCACTGGTCACGGGCCCTTAGCTACGACAGAATCAGGCTGGTAGGATTCCGTTTCGGGTCAAATGAAATTTTCAACGAGGAAGGTATCTCACATGATTGGCTTCCCTTCTAAGAATCATGTTCGAAGTTTGGCACTCCTCTCGTCGGCAATTGCATTTTTGCTTGGAAATTCGGTTGCGCAGATAACGAGGGCACAACGAAATTTCAGTCGCGATCATGCCGAGCACGTCCTGGAAATAGTAAAGAGTGATATCAAGAAGAATTATTACGATCCGGAATTTCACGGGATCGATCTTGAGGCTCGCTTTAAGGCCGCCAAGGATAAACTCAAGACGACGGAATCCGGATCACAAATGATGGCTATAATTGCCCAGGCACTTCTGGACTTCGATGATTCTCATCTATTTTTTGTTCCGCCAGGACGCGCTAACCCATCGGATTATGGTTGGGAAATGCAGGCTGTGGATGAGCGCGTTTATATCACGGCAGTTAAACCCGCCAGCGATGCCGAAGCCAAAGGCTTGAAAGAAGGCGATTTGGTGATTTCGGTCGGCGGCTACGAACCAGACCGCAACAACCTCTGGAAAATAAGATACTTGTTTAACGGACTCAGTCCGAAAATGAGTATGCACTTGGTAGTTAAGAGCCCTGACGGCAAACAGCGTGAACTGGACGTGGCCGCAAAGGTAAGAAAAGGCAAGACGGTCATGGACCTTACCGGCACGGATATAGGTGACTACCAACGCAAATTAGAAGCAGAGGATAAACTGAATCGATCTCGCTGGGTAAACTTTGCAGAAGACTTGTTCATCTGGAAGATGCCAACATTTGCTGTCGAAGAATCGGACGTAGAAGCTATGGTTGGACGTGCCAGGAAATACAAGACGATCATCTTAGATCTGCGCGGCAACGGAGGCGGCTATGTGACCACTTGTGAAAGACTCGCGGGTGCCTTTTTTGAGAAAGAGGTAGTCATGGCAGAGCCGCGAGGTCGCAAGAAAATGAAGCCATTGAAATCGCAACGCAGCCCCAGCCCCTACACCGGTAAACTGATAGTGCTGATCGATAGTGACTCAGCTTCTGCGTCCGAAATCTTTTCCCGTGTGGTTCAGATTGAAAAACGAGGTATTGTAATCGGTGACCGATCCGCCGGAGCTGTGATGGAAGCATTGCATTATCCACATGAACTCGGGATAGACACAGTCATACCCTACGGAGTTAGCGTGACAATAGCCGATCTGATCATGACAGACGGGAAAAGTCTCGAGAGGACCGGCGTTGTTCCGGACGAAGTCCTCTTGCCCTCGCCTGCTGACATGCGGGACAAACGAGATCCGGTGATGGCGCGCGCCGCTGCTCTAGCCGGCGTTCAGTTGACAGCGGAAAAGGCCGGACTACTTTTTCCTATCGAATGGCGTAAGTATTGAACTCGTCGGGTGGACTGATTTGCTTCCGGTGAATCTACAGATCAGGAAAATCCGTGTTTCCCTGAGGCAATCAAAACGTTTCGCGCTAAACTATTTTGCATGAAAGAAGTCTGGTTAGTCCGCCATGGCGAAAGTACTGCGAACGCCGGCGCCGCTACGTTTTCACCCGAAACGGTCCCGTTAACTGAGAAAGGCATGGCACAGGCGGGTTGCATCGCCGACCGTGTAGATGATCGACCTGACCTTATAGTCCTGTCATCATTTCTCCGCTCCCAGCAAACAGCGGCGCCTTTAATTGCAAAGTATCCGGACGTTAAGGTAGCGCAGTGGCCGGTACAGGAATTCACTTACCTTTCTCCGGAGCGCTGTCACAACACCACGCTTACCGAACGCAAGCCGCTGGTGGCCGCTTACTGGTCACGCAACGACCCCGCCTACATCGACGGGCCCGGCGCCGAGTCTTTTGAAAATCTCATGTCGCGAGCTGAAACTACTTTGACGCAGCTCACAAAACTTGAAAATAAGTTTGTTGTTATTGTCAGTCACGGACAGTTTATTCGCGCGGTGATCTGGTTACTGTTGCACGAACTCGAGGGCATGAAGATTGAGACCATGGCGTCCTTCTACTGCTTTCTCGACGCAGTCAGCGTCCCCAACGCCGCTATCTTCAAGATCAGGTTGACGGAACAGGGCGAAGTCTTCTTTAGCAGGATTAGTGGATCGTACCTGCCGGCGAACCTTTTGACCTTCTAAAGCAACCATATCTCGCAGGTTGATTCCGATTTTCTTTCTAGTTCAGACAAATCGCGACGTCCGCAGGATTTTTGACTGCCGAATCATCCCTGCTGTGTTTTCTTCGAGTCATCGGCGCGTTGGTCACATCCCGAAAAGTCCGCGTTCAGCGGACGGCTGAAAATAGCCCAGCGATTTATCGCTGGGTATACGATTGCTGAGATCTTAAAAGTTTCGCCAAGCAAATCTTACGACGTAGGCGAATTTGCAATATATGATGTAAAAGTCTCATTTCTAGGCAAGAGTCGCAAATACCGTGCTCTTGCGCTATTTCATAACCTATACGGTTCGACTCAAAACCCTGCGCCCTTTTTTTGGGACAATGTCGTTGGTTTGGGAGGTGTCTTAACCGACGTACTTAACGAAAAGCGACCCTTGTTAGGTCAAAAGGAAGAGTTTGCGAATCCGCAGAGCATTCGGAATAACCTGAATTCCCCAGGTCACTACCGCCCCAGGATTTTGCCAGCGAACTGGGAGTCGCCCGAGTTAACGGTGCCTGATTTTGATACCGACCCTGATGAGTCTACAGATACCGATACCTCACCGAAATACTCGAGCGGCCCGCGGCATGAAGACCATCTTGGACGCTGGGCTTGGGACGTTTTCTTGCTGAGTACCGGCCTTCCCACCAATTAGCACGGGGTTTGAATGATCTAGGGGCGATACCTGGATTCTCGTACTCAACTACGCTAACTTCTCTTCTCTTACGGCGTATTCCTCCTAGTGATAGGTTGATGTTTCGCGAAAACTCATCAAGAATGCGCCACCTTTTTCATTCGTGCATATGCAACTTTTGACCATAACTCTAAGCAGATCAAAGACTAGTTGATGTGGAACGGCACACGCACCGACGCTGCCCGAAACCGCATGGTGACGGCAGTAACGGCGCCTTCTCGCTGGCATCGCGTCCAATAAACACCTTCTTTGCTTCGAGGCCTGCTGTCTTTGTGATCGAACCGACTTCGTTCTCATCCTCTGGCAATGGACACTTGGCGCTGTTCATCTTTACCAATCACCGAATTGCCGAAGGCGATTAATGACTTGGCCTTCCGCCCGGTGCGCCCCTTCTTGTTGATTTCGTAAGTGAAAAAGGGGATATCTCTACTTTGCGCATTTGGGTGACATTTCAACTTGGGGTTTACAAAATGAAACAAAAGCTTTTCTCCCGAGCCAAACTCATATAAATTGGCAGACTCATGACCGGGCCTGAATCATTCCCTTTTGCCGATCTCGAACTCGCTCGTCGCCTGGAAAAAACCGAGGCGCTGAGCAACGCGGACTTTGTCAGCGCGCGAGGCAGGGCTTTTCCCGATAGTGGCGCCGAGTGGCGCGAAGCTCGCGGCACCTATGTCATGTTCGATGGAGCGACTTCACCCATAACGCAGACGTTTGGTTTGGGAATGCTGCAACCGGTGACCAGCGCTCAACTCGATGATATAGAAACCTTCCTGCACTCGCGCAGCGCAGAGGTCTTTCACGAGGTCTGTCCGCTCGCCGATCCCTCCGCGCTTTCACTATTGAACGAGCGTGGCTATCAACCTGTCGAATTCACCAGCGTGCTCTACCGGCCCATTCACCCCGACCTTCATTTGGCGGCAACGCGAAACGAGCAGATACAGGTGCGCGTCATTGAGGAAAGCGAACAGGAGCTCTGGGCCGAGACCGCGACCAGGGGCTGGAGCGAGTACAGCGAACTGGCAGCATTTCTGAATGAAGTAGGGCGGGTGAGCGCCAAGAGAACCGGCGCTTTGTCTTTCATCGCCGAATTAGGTGGCGAGGCAATTGCCACCGGCGTCTTGTGTATTTGCGAACGAGTCGCCCTCCTGGCCGGAGCCAGCACCATTCCCGAAGGACGGAGGCAGGGTGCGCAGCTGGCGCTGCTCGAGAGCCGGCTGCGCTACGCTGCTGCCCAGGGGTGCGACATTGCCACGATGGGAGCATTGCCCGGCAGTGCTTCACAACGGAACGCCGAGCGGCATGGTTTCCGCATCGCCTACACACGTGTCAAGTGGCATCTGGCGAGACGCGGTAATAAATAACTCCGCTCTATGCCAAAGCGGCACGATCGGTTATCCCGGCGATTGTGATGTTGGTCGCGACTACTCAGAAAGGAATTGTTGAAACGCGCGGAGACGATCCCGCTGGCTTTCCAGCCCAGCGACCGTATGATCGATTGCGCCAGGGCTCTGAGGTAATAATTTTTTTAGGCTCAAATTTAACTCTTAGGAACCTCTTTGGAGATACACGGCCGTCTTGAAACCGAACCAGGAGAGTCCGACTGCGATTTTCTTGCCTCGCTCGGGCAATCCTCTTCAAATATCCAAACTCAAATCTTGCGAAGATAGAAAGGACCCCCAATGAAATCAGCCACCAGCAGAAGGTTTGTTTCTCTTTTCCTCAGCCTGATATTGCTAGCCATGACAGGCAGCCGAGCGGCGACTGCTCCACGCCCCGTATTGCCAAATCCCGTGCTGTACATGATGGGGTCTGAGGTCTTTGAGGCCGGCGGCAAGACTTTCACACGCTACAAGTTTGACGTGCTGAACAAGGACGATTATCCCGCTGAACTTTTTGCGCCCGCGCCAATGCTGCCGCCCTGTGGTAAGAACGCTAATGCATCCCGGACCTGGGTGGATTTCTACGACCAGAGTGGCAAGCGCTTCTACGGATTTTGCGCCCTGGGCAAACCGGATGACCTGGCCGGAATTTGGTTTGCAGTCGAAAGTGATGTTGTGCCGCCCAGTTATGTCTTTATTGAAATGACGGATCGCCAGACCAGCACCAAGTACAAGTCGAACCTCGCGGAGACGACGCTCTGAACTTATGACCCAGCGTTTGCGACGCCTCCTGGCGATTACACCGGTTATTCTGCTGGCCGCAATAGCAGTTGGAATCACTTTTACGATTGGCTGGCGGCCAATCATCGGGCCGCGAGCCCGGGCCTTAAACGATCGGCGGTTCGAACCAAATAATGCGAGACTCGAACGCGGGACTTACCTCGTGAATGCGGTGGCGGGCTGTCTGGGTTGCCACTCGGAGGTCGACTTTCGCAAGCCCGGCTCGCCACCGCTGGAGGGCCGCCCCGGCGCCGGAGCGCGCTGGGTTGATACAAACCTGCGTTGGGTAGTGGCACCCAATATCACACCCGACAAGGAGACAGGTGCCGGCAACTGGACTGACGACATGCTGGCCCGCGCCATTCGCGAAGGAATTGGTCACGATGGTCGAGCGTTGGTTCCGATCATGCCCTATCAACACTACCGCACCATGTCTGATGAAGACCTGGCAGCGGTTATCGTCTACATACGCTCACTGCCCGCGGTGCGTAATCCTTTGCCCGCGATTGAGACCCCGTTTCCGCTTAGCTTCCTGATGAAGAACGTGCCGCAACCGATTTCTGAGGCGGTACCAGCCCCTGACCTGTCAACGCCGATCCTACGCGGGAACTACCTGGTACGCATGGGTGCATGTGCCGATTGTCACACACCAAGCGAAAACGGTAAGCCGATTACTGGTTTGGATTTTGCCGGTGGCCTTGTCTTCAGCCTGCCAACCGGCGTCGTCGCCAGTGCAAACGTCACACCTGACGCTTCGGGTATTTCTTACTACGACGAAGACCTTTTTGTGCGCGCCATGCGCCAAGGCAAGGTTGGCGCACGCCAGCTCAACCCTGCCATGCCGTGGTGGTTCTACGGGAAAATGAACGATGAGGATCTCAAGGCTGTATATGCTTACCTGCACACTCTAAAGCCCATCCGGCATCGCGTGGACAATGCTGTGCCCCCGACCCTTTGCCAACGCTGCCGCCAAAAGCACGGACTAGGCGACAGTAACTAAAGAAAGAAGGCAGAAAGCGGAAGCCTTCTGCTTTCCGCCGGCTTGATCTAGACTCGATGCCTTATGAAGTCAGCGGCCAACGACCAAACCGGCATCGCTCCGGCGACCGGCGACATGAGCAAGGAAGACTTTCGTCGTTTCGGTCATGAGTTAATCGATTGGATTAGCGACTACTTTGAAGACATTGAAGAGCTTCCCGTGCTCTCCCAAATCAAACCCGGTGAATTGAAAGCCCAGTTGCCGGCAAAACCGCCGTCCAAAGGCGAGCCGATGCACGACATTCTTGCCGACATCGATCGCCTGCTCGTGCCTGCACTCACGAATTGGAATCACCCTTCTTTTTTTGCTTACTTTGCCACGTCGACTTCGGCGCCGGGAATCTTTGGTGAGTTGCTGGCCGCAGCCTTCGATAACAAAGCAATGCTCTGGCGAACGTCCCCGGCGTCTACTGAACTGGAGGAGGTTGCACTCGATTGGTTGCGGCAGATGATGGGTCTTGATGCCGGTTATACCGGAATAATCTACGACACGGCTTCTGTATCGAGCATGCATGCGATTGCGGCGGCCCGTGAGGGTGCCGAGATGCGTATCCGCGAAGAGGGGATGAGTGGGCGGAAAGACTTGCCCCTCCTGCGTGTGTACGCTTCTGAACAGGCACATTCGTCTATTGACAAAGGAATCATTACGCTCGGTTTGGGACAAAGGTCTCTATGCAAGATTCCCACGGATAGCGAATTTCGTATGGATCCCCGGGCTCTCGCTGCCGCCATCGCGGCGGATAAGCAGAACGGTTTCATTCCTATCTGTGTGGTGGCTACGGTCGGCACTACTTCAACCTCGAGCATCGATCCCGTGCCGGCGCTCGTTCCCATCTGTGAAGAACACGCGCTCTGGCTGCATGTCGATATGGCTTATGCCGGCTCAGCCGCGGTGGTGCCTGAATATCGGCAACTCGTGGCCGGATGCGAGCGGGCAGATTCGGTAGTCACCAATCCTCACAAGTGGTTATTTACGCCATTCGATCTCTCGGTACTTTATTGTCGCCATATGGATCTGCTGCGACGGGCATTCTCACTTGTCCCGGAATACCTGCGCACACCTGAGCAGGAAAACGTGCGTAGCGGATCTGATTACGGCATTCAACTGGGTCGACGTTTCCGGGCCCTGAAGCTTTGGCTGGTGATCCGATACTTTGGACATGAAGGCCTGGCCGCGCGGATTCGTGAACATTGCCGGCTGGCCCGTTTGTTTGCGTCGTGGGTCGAAGAGTCGCCGGAATGGGAACTGCTTGCTCCGGTGCCACTTGGTCTGGTCTGTTTCCGCGCGTGTCCGAAAGCAGCCAGTGAGGGTGCCGACACGGAGGCCACGCGGCTCGATGCTTTGAACGAAGCGATCATGCATGGCGTGAATGCCACGGGACAGGCGCTGCTCTCGCACACTAAACTGAATGATCAACTGACACTCCGTCTTTCCATCGGCAACATCCGCACGACCGAGAGACATGTGCGCAGGGTGTGGGAGTTGCTCAACGAGCAACTGGCCCGGTTACGCCCTTGAACTACTCTTTTCGACTTTCTCTGCCCGCTGCTAATCAATTAGGCGAGCTGATTAAGAATGGCCTACACAAACTTGTTAACTGCCAGCCCGAGTGACCTTCGCGGCAAAACCCAGGTTCCCGCAAAGGGGCGAAGCGGCAGAGCACAGCTTGCCGGGAATGAAATATTTGTTCTCGCAGTTCGAAGTTTGCTGTGCCTGGCGACTTTGCGCCTTTGCGGGAGCGTCCTTCTACTTATCGTCACACTCTCGCTTACCGCACAATCACAGTCGCGCCGGCCTATGGCACCTGCCGATATCTTGAGGGTGGCGACAATCAGTGACGCGCAGATTTCTCCGAATGGTGAATGGATTGCCTATACGGTATCCACCGTTGATGGAGAGGCAACGCGTTCGACAATCTGGATTGTCCGCTCCACCTGGGAATCGCGCTCGCGCACTCCCACTGGCACGTCCCCTCCCGATTTGATTCAGCGACAGCCGCCTGCACGTCTACTCCCCGCCGGTTGGTATGGCTCCAATCCGCGCTGGTCCCCCGACAACCGCACCATTGCCTTTGCCGCCGAGCGTGAGGGTTCGAGCGGCATCTGGACCATTACCATCGACCGCGGTCAACCTCGTTTTCTGGTCCCGGTGCAGAGCACCAACTTCTTCATAACCTACGCTGGGGAAAGCTTCGCATGGTCTCCCGATGGCAAATCGATCGCCTACGTCTCCGCCGCTGAAGAGGTCTCAACCGCGTCGGAAGAGAAGGACGACCCCATCGTCATCGATCGGCTGCAATACAAATCGCGCACCGCACTGTCAGATCGGCGCCGGACGTATATCTATTACACTCCCGTTGATAATCCCGAGCCGCGCCAGCTGACGGCAGGGCCTTACTACGATCACGCTCTGACTTTCAGCCCTCGCGGCGACGAGGTCGTTTTTCTTTCTAATCATGAACCGGATCCGGACGCGAACAATAATTCTGATATTTTCGCAGTCGACTTACACGGCCAGGTGCGACAGATCACCAACACGAAAGGTTGTGAATACGAACCAGCCTGGTCGCCTGATGGAAAATGGATTGCGTACACGGCAACGAAGCGCGAGGTGACGACGATCGACAGTGTGGCGGAAGACGCGCATGTTTGGGTAATCGATGCGGCCGGCAGCGGCGGACGGGAATTGGCTGCCGCACAGGATCGCCGCCAACGCAATCCCCGCTGGTCGCCTGACGGTAAGCTGATCTTTTTTCTCGCCAGCGACCGCGGCAGCAGCACCATCTTCAGCGTCACGCCCAGCGCCGGAAAGGCAAGACAGGTGGTGGGCAATGCGGTTGACCGGGATTGGCTTTTTGCTTCGCCCGGCGATCTCAGCCGGCGATCACCTTCCAATCAGTATCAGATATCGAACTTCAGCATTGCTCAAAAGAAAAATGCAACTCGGACTTTGGCAGAGGGAGATCCAACTTCAGGCTCAGTCGTCGCCTTCACCCTCAGCACTCCGACCTGGCCCTATGAAATCTGGATGCAACCAAGCTGGGCTGAGGCTGGCCGCCTGAGCCAGCACAACGAAGGTCTGGCGCGAAATTTTGCCTTCAGCGAGCCCGAAGAATTTACCTTCAGGAGCTTTGATGGGACGCCGATACAAGGCTGGTTAATTAAACCAGGCGGCTGGCGGGAAGACCGGAAATACCCCCTGATCCTCAGTATCCATGGTGGGCCCCACGGGATGTCTGGGTGGGCGTTGAGTGCCAATCTACAGGTCGCGGCCGCGCGCGGCTATGCGGTTTTGTACCTGAATCCGCGCGGCTCCAGCGGCTACGGTCAAAAGTTCTCGGACGGCACTCTGAATGAATGGGGCGGCGGTGATTATAAAGACTTGATGGCCGGCGTTGATGAAGCGTTGCGGCGGTACTCCTGGATTGACCAGAATCGCCTGGGGGTTACTGGAAGCTCATACGGCGGATTCATGACCAACTGGATAGTTACACAGACCTCCCGGTTCAAGGCAGCAGTCGCCGTAGCCAGCCTCAGCAATTTGGTTAGTTTCTATTCCACCTCGCTCTATCAGGATTTGCTTCATGCTGAGTTTGGAGGTTTTCCCTGGGACAATTACGACCTGCTCTGGCAGTGGTCGCCCCTGCGCTATGTGCGCCAGGCGCAGACGCCGACTCTGTTTATTCACGGAGAGCAGGACAACGACGTGCATATCACTCAGGCGGAGGAGATGTACATGGCGCTCAAGCGACGGGGCGTCGAGACAGCGCTGGTACGCTATCCACGCGAAGGGCATGGCTTTCGCGAACCGAGCCACCGAGTCGATTCCCTGCAACGGACGCTCGCATGGTTTGATCGCTTCTTGAAGTAAAGCGTGCCGGAGAACGCCTAAAGCAGCGGCAGCAGAGGCCTGAAGCTGCGATGGACATTTTCACAGCGAGAATGGGGAAAAACTCCTTCCGTGTGGAGTGCTCTCGGTGCTCTTCCCCTTAGGACTCTGTGGAGCTACAGTTCCTGCCTGTGAAATTCATTAAAGAGACCTTGATTCGCGCAAGCCCCGAACGCGTGTTTGCATTCCATGAGCAACCCGAAGCGTTGCGTTTGCTTATACCGCCGTGGGAATCATCTCGCCTGGTTGCAACGGCGCGGATTTCAGAAGTGGGTTCGCAAACCATCATCGAAGCTAAGGTCCTGGGTCCGTTTACAGTGCGCTGGATCGCTGAACATACCGCCTATGATCCACCCCGAATGTTCGAAGATGTACAAATCGCTGGTCCATTTCGCCGCTGGCGCCACCGCCATATCATCAAGCCAGATTCCGATGGTGCAATACTCCGCGATGAAATAGACTATGAACCACCATTGGGATTTGCCGGCCGCTGGGTGGCGCCGTTAATAATCGAACCACGTTTGCAGCGGATGTTTGAATTTCGGCATCAGGTAACACGCCGGTGGTGTGAGGGTGGAGGAAAATAGCCCGCGCCAGCTGCCGGCGGACCAGTAAGGCTTTTCAAACCTCGGCCCGCTGGGCAATTAAGCAAAGCAGTTGATTTATGGGCGTGCAGAATAATGTTGACACATATTGTGGTTTGGAAATACAAAGCGGAAATCGAACAGCCTATTCGTGACGAGCATTTAGCGCAATTGCGCCGTCTGGCGTCAGTCATAAAAGAGGTCGAAAGTCTGTCCGTTGGCTTCGACGTCCTGCATCTCGCCAGATCTTATGACACGGCATTGTGCGCGGTGTTTCGCGATCGCGAGGCGCTGGATGCCTACACGGTCCATCCTGATCACGTCAAAGTCGCCAACTTCGGACGAAGCATCAGCGAGCACGTAGTGTCGGTGGATTTTGAAGATTAACGATTTCACATTATGCTCCTCCGATTTTGCGCCTTAGCAGGCCTGCCTGGGTTTCTTCGTCGCCCCACCCTACGAACGATATGAAGCGCTGGAAGAAGATTGTCCTCGTTCTCTTGTTCCTGCTGCTTGGTCTTCAAGTACCGTTCGCGTACCGGCGTTACCAGCTTGGGCGCCTCCGTGCGGCGATTGATCAACTCAACTCTCACCGTGTGGTTAATCCTGTGGATACCGACCTGGTCGAGTATCAGGGTGTTATTCACGTCCATTCATTCCTCGGTGGTCACAGCACCGGTACCCTTACAGAAATAATCGCCGGCGCGCAGGCTAACAATCTTAACTTTGTGATCATGACCGAACATCCAGCGCGGAACTACGATACGTCAGCAATGACCCTGCGCGGAGTGCACGGTGGCGTGCTGTTTGTAAATGGCAACGAGGTCTCTACTTCTAATGAGGATCGGCTGTTGATGTTGCCCGGCAACGAATCGGCTGCCAGCGCAGGGAGTTTTACGACTGACGAATATGCGGCTCAGGCAAAAGCGAAAGGAGCACTGGCACTGGTTGCTTACCCACAGGAATTCAAAAGTTGGAGTTCGGGCAATTATGACGGTGTCGAGATCTACAATCTCTTCACCAACTCTCGCCGTATTAATCCGTTCCTCATGTTTTTTGACGGTTTATGGTCTTACGGGAAATATCCGGATCTGCTGTTTGCGAATTTCTATGAGCGACCAGCCCTGAATCTGAAACTTTGGGACGAAGCACTGGCCACCGGCGGTAGGCATTTGGTGGCGACTGCCGGAAATGATGCTCATGCCAACATTGGGTTGAGTTTGGGCGACTCGTCGGGAAAGAGACTGCTCGGCCTGCAACTGGATCCTTATGAGCGAAGTTTTCGCCTGGTGCGCATGCACGTGCTTCTGCCCAGGGGAAATGAACTCTCGGCTGAGACACTGCTGGCCTCCCTCCGGGAAGGCCACTGTTTTGTCGCGTTTGACTTATTTGGCGACGCCACCGGCTTCCGTTTTTCGGCAGCCAACGGCAGCGAGAAAAAGATTGTGGGCGATGATGTGACGCTTTCCGGCGCTACTCGATTGCTGGTTAAAACTCCGCTTAACAGTCGGATTGTGTTGTTTAGGAACGGTCAGGTAGTGGAGGAAAGAAACGGAGCGAACGCTGTCGAGTTTGCGGTTGCCGAAAAAGGCATTTATCGGGTAGAAGTTTACCTTTCTCAGCTTCCAAAGCCGGCTGGTGAGCAGCCGTGGATTATTTCCAATCCGATTTATGTGAGGTAAACGGGAGGCAGGTCTTTGGTCTTTGGTCTTTGGTCTTTGCTCTTTGCTCTTTCGTCTGTGGTCTGTGGTCTGTGGTCTGTGGTCTGTCGTCTTGTACTGCGTGATTCTGGAGTCCCGACGGATAGAGGCGGCAAAGACCAAAAACCAAAAACCCGGGACCTGCAAACACGACATCGCCCCACCAGGAGGGCCTCGCCATTGGCCCGGTGGGGCGACGGAGCGCGCGCCGGAAAGCTCCGGCTCATTTTTTGGAAGCGGTGCTTAAGTCACCGAGTCACTGCTGAAAGCCCCGTGATTGGACTCTTCTCTCGCGCCCAACCCAAGTGTTTGAGGGCGGCGCGAGTACAGCCTTCCGTTACTTGTTTTAGGGCACAAGTTTAGTCCCGACGGACCTGGCTGTCAAGATTCAGGTTGACCGCAACCGAAGCATACATGCCCTCCTCGGGAGGGGCCGGAACGCAACACGATGCCGGCACATTGGACAAACCCTTGGCCGCACCTGCCTGCTGAAACCTCCAGATCCCGGTCACAAATCCGCCTTAGGGCCTACAGCCAAACCAAGTCTCGATTCGCAATTGTGCAGGCAGGGCAGGCCTCAATGATCGGGTAGGAATGCCAATTCCCAGGACGAGTCCAAAGGTTTGCTTTCACTTTCGGTGGTCATCAACCTGGAGGCGTTTGCGGAGTTGGCGCTCCATCCGATACTCTGAATCCGGACATTCTCGCAGAATTTATCAATAGGCGCTTTTCGAAAGTCGTTGCCTGGATGTCATCCGATAATCAATGATGCAACTTTCCATCGCCACTCCGCGCACCTTTAATCTAAAGCGCACGATGATCAGTCATGGTTGGCCTGAACTCCTTCCCTTTGAGTTCGACCGAGACGCGTGGACATTGTCGCGAGTAATTGATCTTGGCAGCACCACGCCGGTAGTGGTTAAGATTGGCGGCACTAAACGCGAACTCAGAATCAATACTGCTTCGCGACTGAGCAAGAGTGCGGTCGAAAGAGTCATACGTGATGTTCGACACATGTTTCGGCTCGATGACGATATGAGTTCATTCTATCGCGCCATGTCAGCCGACCCTGATTTTTCGTGGATCGCGGATCAGGGGGCGGGCCGCATGTTGCGCTCGCCCACCGTCTTTGAAGATCTGGTGAAGATGATCTGCACCACCAACTGTTCCTGGTCCCTCACAGAAAAAATGGTTACCGGCCTGGTCGAGAGTCTCGGACGGGAATCAAAGGACGGTCGGCGCACCTTTCCGACTCCCGAAGCCATGGCCTTGATGCCGCTAAAATTTTATGTCAATGAAGTCCGTGCGGGTTATCGCGCGGCTTACTTAAAGGAACTCGCCGATCGGGTAGCGTCTGGCGAACTGGATGTCAACAAGTGGCTCACCAGTGATTTACCTACAGTCGATCTGATTAAAGCTATCAAGGGCGTGAAGGGCGTGGGTGATTATGCCGCTGAGAACCTGCTCAAGCTCATTGGCAGGTACGATGGTCTGGCTTTGGACTCATGGACAAGGGCGAAATTTTTCAAGGTCCGCAACAAGGGGCGCCCAGCCTCGGACAAGAAAATCGCGCGTTTTTATTCACGCTTCAATTCCTGGCAAGGCCTGGCCCTTTGGTGCGATATGACCCGCGACTGGATGGACGACGGCCGCAGCGTCGCCTGGTAATCTCTTCTCCACTAACCTGAACTTATTTAAAGTGGCGGCACAGTTCCTGTGCGCCGGCTCTCCCTTCCGCCTTCAAACAAATCACGGTAGCTTTGCCCAGTTCCGGCTTACTGTTTGTTGAAAACGAGTGTGGCGTCAACGGGTCCACGCGGACTCTCACCATCACGCTTTACCGTCAACACCTTGCCATCGCTGGAAAGCTGCAGCTTGTCCGTTGTAGCGGATCTGAATTCGTTGCCATTAAAATTGCCGCTCCGCACCGACAACAATTCCAGCAGAGTACCGTCCTTGGACCAGGTGGCTTTGGAAGTCGAGGTGCCGCCCTGCTGCAGGTCCGTTGTGGTTTCTTTGCCATCAAGGGCGAATGTACGGGGGCCGCCCATGCCGCCGCCTCGCATGCCGCCACCACCACCGCCGCCCGGGCCCCCACCCATGTTCTGCCCACCCGTAATTTTGGTCTCAATTGAAATCTGCTTATCGTCCTGGGTAATCACCCACTGAACGCTTTCAGCATTTTGCATCCGGCCGTCGAGCCCTTTGCTCTTTTCCTTATCGAGCATCCAGGTCCCGGCAAAATTGGCCGGCGCTGCCGCACTCACTGCAATCGCAAGAATCATGGCACCCAGGACTAAAATAATAAGAACTAACTTTTTCATTGACTTCTCCTCTGACGTAAACGTTTATGGTCGTGGTAATGCAGACATAAGTCCGCGATCTCGCTCGCCCTCACAAAACTGATGTCCGTGCTGCTTTCCTGTAGAATCGCCTATCGAGTCTATCAAAACAGGCATGAGAAGAGCGTAAACCTCTGTAAAGAATTGTATAGAGATAGTAAAGAATCAAAGTACAATCGACTCGCACCAGCAACCTTTAACTTACGGCCGGCCATGAGGAGAATCTATGCAGATGAGCGACGGAACTATGAGAGCTAATTCCTTTACTTTGCGATTGACCTTTTGTGCTCTTCTCTCGATCTTCCCTGGTATTGCTGGTCACCTGTTAACGGCCCAGGCCCAACATCCACTGGACTCGCTGACAGGCGAGGAAATTAAAACGGCGGCCCACGCCCTCAGCGAAGCCCCGGGCTTTCCTGCCGGCGCACTGTTTTCAACCATCGTGCTCAAAGAGCCCTTAAAGAGCGAAGTACTCAACTACAAGCAGGGCGCACCATTCAGCCGCCAGGCCTTTGCGGTAATTCTTGATCGCAAGGCTAATCGCACCTTCGAAGCTACGGTAGATCTGAGGACCGGCCGCGTTGTTAGCTGGCAGCAAGCCAAAGGTGTTCAACCGCTGGTGATGGATGCCGAATACAAAATTCTTCCCGATATCGTAAAGGCCGATTCGCGCTGGCAAGCAGCCATGCGTAAACGCGGTATCAACGACTTCGAACAGGTCCAAATCGATGGCTGGGCAGTGGGCCAGGTACGTTCTGCCTATCGCGGCATGCGCCTTTTACGAGCCCTCTCTTATCTCAAAGGCGACGCAATCAATTTTTACGGCCGGCCCATTGAGGGTGTGGTCGTGCTCGTCAACATGAACACAGATCAGGTCCTCGAAGTTATCGACACGGGGGTGGTGCCATTGGCCGCGGCCAGCCAGGAGTTGGACGAGAAGTCCACCGGCACCCGAGTACCGCCAAAGCCGTTGAAGATCACCCAGCCCGACGGCGCCGGGTTTGAAATTCATGGCCAGGAAATATCCTGGCAAAAGTGGCGCTTCCGTTACACGATGCACCCGCGCGAAGGACTTGTGCTGCAAACCGTCGGCTATGAAGATGAAGGACGGCTGCGCTCGATCTTGTATCGAGCTTCCCTTTCAGAGATGGTAGTCCCCTACGGCGATACTGATGAAACCTGGCGTTGGCGCAGTGCCTTTGACGTAGGCGAGTACGGTGTCGGTCGACTGGCAAGTTCCATTGAGCCAAAGACCGACGCCCCCGAAAACGCCACCCTGCTCGACGCAACCTTTGCCGGCGATGACGGGCAGCCATATGTCTTGCCGCGGGCAGTGGCCATATACGAACGGGACGGTGGGCTGCTTTGGAAACACTTTGAAAGCTATTCGGGACAGAACGAGTCAAGGCGGGCGCGCGAACTGGTTCTTTCATTCATCGCCACGATTGGGAACTATGACTACGCGCTCAACTGGATCTTCCACCAGGACGGAGTGCTTGAAGTTGATGCGGCGTTGAGCGGCATCATGCTTCCGAAAGGAGTCGCCGCAACAACGGCAGGAAAGCACGCCGGACACTCTTCTTCCGGGCATCTGGTAGCCGCAAATGTGGTCGCCCCTCATCACCAGCATTTCTTCAACTTCAGGCTGGATTTTGACGTTGATGGAACCGGAAATTCTATTTACGAAATGAACACGAGAGCCCAGCCACCGGGTCGCCTCAATCCGAACCGGAACGGGATGTTGATGGCCGAAACACCGCTGGCCACCGAACGTGCGGCCCAGCGACAGATGAATATGCAAACTGCGCGCACCTGGCTGGTAGTGAATACTCGCGCCCACAACCCGCTCGGTCACAAGACAAGTTATATCATCGTGCCCGGAGCAAACTCGCTACCCTATGTGGCGCCCTCGTCGGAGGTGCGGCAGCGGGCCGGCTTTATCAATAATCACTTTTGGGCGACCCGTTATCATGCCGGTGAAATGAACGCGGCCGGGGTCTATCCGAACCAGAGTACTGGTGGTGATGGCTTACCGCGCTGGACCAGTAATAATGAATCTTTGGACAATCAGGATTTAGTCGTCTGGTACACCCTGGGTATTACCCACATTCCGCGTCCGGAGGAGTGGCCCGTCATGCCGGTGACGCATGTGGGCTTCAAGCTGCTTCCGGGAGGTTTTTTCGCTCGCAATCCGGCGCTTGATGTGCCCAGATAAAGCGCTCCTAAGACCGCACGCTTCCATCGTGCTCGGTTGCAACGTGCGGGCTCATCGGGCGGCCGCCGGTGCCCCTGATCGCAGAGCGCTCATTGCGCAGCGGGCACCGGGAAAAGTATCAGATCTCAAACCTGAGGCATGTTATAATCCCGGCCGAAACTTCAGAGCTTGAGGTCGGCACCCAACCTCAAGCAAACCGTCTATCCTCCAGACATTTGCTCTGAAGCCCAGAGGAGTTATCGCTCCATGAATGCAAACCCAACAAGCAAGAGTGAGTGGCGTGCTCCCATCAAGGAAATCGATGTGCTCTGGATTACTGCCGGCCTTGGTTGTGATGGCGACACAATCGCCATTACCGCGGCGACCCAGCCCAGTATTGAAGACATTGTTATGGGCGGTATCCCGGGCATTCCCAAAGTCAATTTTCGCAATCCCTTTCTCGCCTATGAAAACGGCGCTGAGTTTGTCGCATTTTTTGAACAGGCCGCACTGGGAAAGATCGAACCATTCATCTTAGTTATCGAGGGATCGATACCGAACGAAGCGATCAAGAGTGAAGGGTATTGGGCCGCCTTTGGCACCAGTGCGGCCACCGGCCAGCCAATCACCACCAACGAATGGATTGACCGCCTGGCTCCCAGGGCCTGGGCCGTCGTGGCTGCCGGCACCTGCGCCACCTACGGAGGAATTCATGCGCTGGCCGGCAATCCGACGGGAGCGATGGGCCTCGCCGATTACCTGGGGTGGGATTGGAAATCAAAAGCCGGCATCCCTATCGTCTGCGTTCCCGGCTGTCCAGTCCAGCCGGATAATTTTATGGAGACCCTGCTTTATCTGCTCTTTCAAGCCACCGGCCGGGCCCCGATGATCCCGCTCGATGAGGCCCTTCGTCCAACCTGGCTCTTCGGCCAAACGGTCCACGAGGGATGTGACCGTGGCGGTTATTACGAACAAGCGGAATTCGATGAACATTACGGCGCTCGCAAGTGTATCGTGAAGCTTGGTTGTTGGGGACCAGTGGTGCAGTGCAATGTCGGCAAGCGTGGTTGGATGGGAGGTATCGGTGGTTGTCCCAACGTGGGTGGGATTTGCATCGGCTGCACCATGCCCGGCTTCCCCGATAAATTCATGCCTTTCATGAATCAACCGCCGGGCTCTCTGCTTTCGTCGCATGCAGTAATGACCTATGGCCGCGCCATTCATGCCTTGCGCAGGTTTACCCAGGCATCGCTTAATAAGGAACCCAGCTGGAGAAAACCCGGACCTGTGATAACGAGCGGCTATCGGGAGTGACGTTGCCCTGCCAGGCTGAGAGAAAAAGAAGGAACTGAAAGAATCTGAAACCGAGAAGGCAGCTTGCATGAGAAGCCTGGACAAGAGTCCCCAAGCGGATCCTCTCCCCGCCGACGCCGTGCTCGGCGACGCTGAAAGTGTCTTACTGAACCTGGCCGGACTCTTTCATTGGCAGGATCCTGCCAACCGCACCTCACCCGGCGCCGCTGGCTCCGGGGAGCTTCCAGCCCTGAATCTCGAGGCGCGTTACCGCACTCTGGTTGAGCAAATACCAGCGGTGGTCTTCATGGCCTACCTGGACGGCGCTCTTGGTGAAGCCTACGTCAGCCCGCACATTGAAGCGTTGCTGGGATTTACTCAGGAAGAGTGGCTTAACGATCCGATTCGTTGGTATCAACAAATACATCCTGATGACAAGGCACGTTGGAGCGTTGAAGCCGCAGCAATGTTTTTCTCCGATCAGCCGCTGCGCTCTGTTTATCGAGTGCTGGCGCGCGACGGCCGCGTTATGTGGTTTCATTGCGAGGCCAAGCTGGTCCATCGAGATGACGGCCGGCCCTGGTTCATCCACGGCGTCGGGATTGACATAACGGAACTAAAGCAGGCAGAGGCAAAACTCAAGCAAGCTCATGATGAACTGGAGTTAAGAGTACTCGAGCGCACCGCCGAACTGGCGCGTGCCAACCAGGAACTACAGATCGAGGTTGCGGAGCGACGCCGCGCGGAAGCTGAACGCGCGGCTCTCCTCGCACGCGAACAGGTGGCACGACAAGAAGCTGAGACGGCCAACCGCCTCAAGGATGAATTCCTCGCCACCGTCTCACATGAGTTGCGCACCCCTCTGACCGCTATCTTGGGGTGGGCGTGTGTTTTGCGCATGGGGCGCATCGGAGAGACCACCTTCGACAAAGCGCTGGAAGCGATCGAGCGTAACGCCCGATCGCAATCCAGACTCATCGATGATCTGCTGGATGTTTCCCGCATCATCAAGGGCAAGGTGCGGCTCAAAGTAGGCCCTGTCGATCTGGCTGAGGTCATTCGCGATGCTATCGACTCGGTAAACCCCGCGGCTGAAGCCAAGGAGATCAACATCAGCACGCAAGTCGCAACCCTCCCCGTCCCGCTCTACGGCGATCCTGACCGTTTGCAACAGGTCATCTGGAATATTCTCGCGAATGCCGTCAAGTTCACACCCAGGCTGGGGCGGGTGGAAATCCGCGTCGAGTCTGATGGGGATGAAGCGAAGATAGCTATCAGTGACAGCGGCCCTGGTTTCAGCAGCGACTTTTTGCCTTATGTCTTCGATCGTTTTCGCCAGGCCGATGGATCACTTACTCGTAGCCACGGGGGTCTCGGTCTCGGATTGGCGATCGCCCGCCAACTGGTTGAACTGCACGGTGGCACCATCGCGGCGGCCAATGGCGGAATTGCGCCTGGGGCAAACATTACCGTCAGGTTGCCGCTGCGGAAGGATAATACCCGCGAAGCAGAGTTGGCTCCGCCAGAGCCCAATACTCTAAAGTCAGCTGAACCGTCACTCGCCGGTTTGCGAATCCTGCTTACCGATGACGAGCCGGATTCGCTCGAGGTCCTGGCGCTGGTCTTTAAGAAGTATGGCGCCCAGGTGGAGATCGCATCGTCCGCATCTGAGGCGTTACAGATCTTTCGCGCCGCATCAATTGATGTTCTCGTTTCTGATATTCAGATGCCGGGTGAAGATGGGTACGAATTACTCGCCAATGTCAGATTACTCGCCTCTGAGAAAGGAATTCGCATTACGGCTTTCGCCCTCACAGCTCATGCCAAGGCAACCGATCATGAGCGCGCCCTGGCGGCCGGCTACGATGCTCACGTAGCCAAGCCCGTTGACCCTCTGGAACTGGTGCAAATGGTGGCTAGTCTGGCGAAGCTGCAAGGTCGATTTCAATGAGCCCTGGCGACAGTGAAACACTTCTAATTTTTCCGCGCCCGGCCGGGCGCCAGTATTCCCAGGCTTTCTTGCCGGACTGAATTACCGCAAGCGCAAGAGAATATGGTAGATTTGCCGGCGCTAGCATATGCGTTATCATTTATCAGCCGAGGGCAAATAGGAATGGAAGACGAAAAAAAAGCACCCGAAATCTCGTATCAAATCAGAGTCAAGCCTGGGCGCGCGGGCACTGATCCCAACGCTCCCGACTGGGAAGTCTGTGAGCTGGAAGATGGTGTCGTAAAAAATAACGCCGACATTTATGACAACATGACTGAAGCAGAGGCCCATCAGATTGCCGGCATGTGGCGCCAGAAAAAAGAAGAAGCGGAAACGACCGTTACTGATTCCGTCAATTGATTCGCGCCAATCTCACGAAACTGTTTGCCACCTGGCAGTAGCTGGCAGCTTAAGTCTATTGCCGGATTGTGGTTGGTGGTTTTTCTCAAAGCTCAGTGCCATTGATGAACTTCAGATGGTGGCGCCCCTTTTCTGAAGTTGTTTTTTTGCGATAGTCCGCCTGCAAACTCACGCGACGAGAGTAGGCCCTGCGGATTGACCCAAGACGTTCTCTCGCCGCCTTCATCAACCCTCAACTCTA
>DAIMCP010000007.1:0-7613 GCA_036726305.1 Pyrinomonadaceae bacterium
GACTGGAAGTTGGTAGTCTGAATACCTTCATTGCACGCAAATCATGACCAACAGACATATCCACTGTAGTCCGGCAGTCGAGTCTGCGCTTGCTGCGCATGGATCGGTTGTCGCGCTTGAATCGACGGTCATCGCTCATGGGTTGCCGCGTCCGCGGAATCTCGAGACGGCCCGGCGTCTGGAACAAATTGTTACTGAAACTGGAGCGACAGCGGCCACAATCGCCATCCTCAACGGCCGGCTGTGCGTCGGCCTGACGGGCGATCAGGTCAAACACATTGCGGACAGTGACAACATCAGCAAGATCAGCACGCGTGACCTGCCCCTGGCGATAGCTCGCGGCGCCGACGGCGCAACGACGGTCGCTACTACGAGTTGGATAGCTCACCGGGCCGGCATTCAGGTGTTTGCCACTGGCGGGATAGGTGGCGTCCATCGTGGCTCACTGCCTGACGTTTCCGCCGACCTGCCTGAACTTGCGCGCACCCCAATCATCGTCGTTTGCTCGGGCGCAAAGATTGTCTTGGATCTACCGGCGACCCGTGAATGGCTGGAGACGCATGGCGTAACGGTGCTGGGCTTTCAGTGCGATGAACTGCCGGCGTTCTATTCGCGCGCCAGCGGGTTACCGGTTGATGCTCGAGTTGATTCTCCCATGGCGGTGGCGCAAATCTTCAAAGCGCAAAGGGAACTGGAAATCCCGAGCGCACTGCTGGTTACCGTGCCCGTGCCGGAAACGTTTGCAGTGCCTGATGCAAGCCTCGAAGAGATTCTCGATGAAGCGCTCGTTGCAGCCGAGCACGAACATATCGGTGGCCGAGAGTTGACGCCTTTCTTACTGTCACGCATGGCCAGACAAAGTGAGGGCGCAACCCTCAAAGCCAATATAGCGCTGCTGGAAAACAACGCGCGCGTGGCCGCTGAAATCGCGATTGCGCTGAGCGAGCACGCAAATACCGGTGCGCCAAAATCCTAGCCCTTCTATCTTTGCCCTTCGCCCTTGCAAATTTGAATTTATCGACAAATTTTTCTCATCAGCCAACAACCCGTCGGCAACCACAACGCATCTCATCCGCGCACAAGAAAAAACATGCTCCTCCCCAGGCTGCGATCAAGTCGACGACAGTCAGCGAGGTCCTTCCCAGCTCGCAGTCAACCAGGAAGTTAAGCCGTAGCGGCAGAAACTTCTTTCTCCGGCATGGCCGACGTGTGCCCGCCGCCAGGTGACTAATGTAAACAGACCTTTCAACGCAACAGATTGGAGGCAACCATGAGCCGAAGCTGGCTTCTCTCTCTCTTATGCCTTTCCATTTTGCTAATCCTCTCCACGCCCCCTTCTCGTGCGGGTGGCGCGCTAAAGCTGAATGAGGCAGACACCAGGCTACTATTGCGAGATGAAAATCCGCGCGTCCATCTGGCCCTGGAAAACGGAGTCGGCAAGACGGTGCAAGCTGCTATTCAGGTAGATTTGCTCGACCCCCACAGTGTCGTAATAGCTGCAGCGAACATCACTCGCGAAGTTGAAGCGGGAAAACAAAAACTGAGCGTCGAGCTGCCTCTCAATCTCCGGCAACTAAAGTCGCAGGAACAGGAGCGGTTGTTGTGGTATCGCCTGCGTTATCGCATGACACCCGATCCGCTCCTCTCGTTGGAGCCGACAAGCGGGGTGATTTCCCTGTCGGAAATCACTCCGGACCTGTTCGAAATTCGCATCGCCAGCTCCACCCTGGTGCGCGAAGCAATGCGCTATCGAGTCATAGCGCGGGCGCAGCACCCGCTTACAAATCGGCCCGCCAAAGGCGTGCACATCGAGGGAACGGTCGAATTTGAAGATGACGATACTGACCTGAAAACGACGCTTAGAGCTTCACGGGTAACTGATGGCGAGGGCTTTGCGATTCTGGACTTTGATCTGCCGCGGCAGATTAAGTCAGACGACATCGACCTGGCCATACGCGGTTCGCGTGGACAGCTCTCGGTCGAAGAACATCATGAGATCGACCTGCTGCGAAAACCCTATATCTTCGCGACGAGTGACAAACCACTTTATCAACCGGGCCAGGTTTTGCACGCCCGTGTCTTAATATTTGGACCAGCGAAGCGCGCTATCGGCGCGGCACCTGTCACGTTGAAGATCAGCGATCCGGAACAGCAGGTGCTCTTTCAGTCCGAGCTGACAACTTCAAGATTCGGAATTGCAAGCGCCGATTGGCCGATTCCGGTCAATGCCAGGCTGGGAAACTACCGCATCGAGTTCAGCACGGAGGATGAAGACAGTGCCGGCACGATTTGGGTGAAGATCAGTCGCTACGACCTGCCAAATTTCACCGTGAACGTCAAAGCCGACCGCTCTTTTTATCTGCCGCATGAAGATGCGGAGGTGGAAGTCTCGGCCGCCTACCTGTTCGGGCAGCCAGTTAAGCAAGGGCAGGTGCGCGTCGTGCGCGAAACCGAACGAACCTGGAACTATCGCCAGCAGGCTTATGAAACCAAAGAGGCAGAAACCTACGCAGGAGAAACCGATGCTAACGGCGTCTTCAAGGTTTCCCTGGATCTCACCAAAGCTCACGCCGACCTGGATGACGATGACTATGAACGTTTTCGCGATCTCAGGTATGCCGCTTACTTTACCGATCCAAGCACCAGTCGTATTGAACAACGACGCTTCGATCTGCGCATCACCAAGGAGCCCATTCATGTCTACGTAGTCAGACCCCAGGGCCGTTACTACGAGAACGCGCACTTGCCGCTCTATTTCTACGTGTCGACTTCTTACGCCGATGGCACACCAGCTCAGTGCAAAGTGACGATCGGCGCGGCCGGCAACTCCGCCCGCCCGCTACTGACATTGCATACCAATCGCCATGGATTGGCTCGGGTCGACCACCTGGAAGTCCCCGCCAGCGCCGCTGAACAGGGAGAGCTGGGGCTTACTTTTCTCGCTCGCGATAGTCAGGGCCAGACGGGCAAGCACGCCGAAGACATCTCTTTTCGCGATGTAATTGCCCTGCGAGTTGAAACCGATAAGACACTCTATCGATCCGGAGACCCGGTTGAGATTACTGTGACTTCAAGTGAGCGAAACCTTGCCGTGATGCTCGAGTTGGCTACCGGTGATGGGATCGTGCTGCACTCGCAAACTCTGCGACTACACGATGGCCGCGCCACGGTCACCCTGCCATGGTCCAGGGAGTTGGTAAATCGGCTGACGATCGTTGCCTATACGCTTAATGGAGATGAGGACGTTGCTTCCGGCTATCACAGCATCCTGTTTCCCCAGAATCGAGAGCTGAAACTCGGTTTGCAGGCTAACCATAAGATCTATCGGCCCGGCGACGACGCCCAATTCAGTTTTCGTGTTCGAGATCCGCAAGGCCACTCGGCCGTAAGCGCATTGGGAGTGGTGGTAGTGGATAAGGCCGTCGAGGAACGAGCGCGCACCGATCAGGAGTTCGGTTCGAACTCCAGAGTTTCAGCTGGCGACGTTCTGGATGTAATGGCCGGGGGCGACTCGATCGCCGGCCTGGGTCTCAGGGAACTTAACAGAATTGATCTTTCACACCCGGTGCCCGAGGAGTTGGAGTTGACTGCTGAGGTGATGCTCAATCAAAGGCAATGGTACTCGCTTAATGTTTTCGGGGGCGAGGGTTATGAGAAGAACGGGTCAAGTGTCTTTGGCGAAATCATCAAGGCAGAACTCAAGCCTTTGCAACAGGCCCTCGACACCAGTTATTCCGCTACCCGGGAATATCCGGCGGACGACTCTTCCCTGCAACGGATCCTGGCCGCGCATGGCATTGACTATCAAAGCCTGCGCGACGCCTGGGCCACGCCCTTTCGCGCCTCTTTCCTGGCCGATAGAGAGTTTGACACGCTGTCGTTAACCAGCGCGGGGCCTGACAAGCGGTTCCGCACGCCCGATGATCTTATTGTGGGGCATTTTCAATGGCCCTATTTTCGCCCCCTCGGCGAAACTATCGATCGCGCCGTGAATGGATACCATCAGCGCACGGCGGACTTCATCCGCGACCAGAGCACCCTACGCGCTGAGATGCGGAAGCTGGGAACCGATATCGACGCTCTGCGCGACCGCTGGCACCGGCCTTATGTGTTTGCTTTCGAGATTTTGCAAAACTTCTTTGTGATCAAGGTTTCCAGCATGGGACCAAACGGTAAAGTTGAGCGCGATTTTCCAACCGATGGTTTCACGCTTTGGAATTCTACCATTGACTATTTCGCGGAACGACGGGCGGCAATTGATGCAGCCTTGAACGCTTCGTTACGAGCAATGAATCATGAGCCGGGAAATGAAGCGGAGTTGGCGGCAGCTTTGCGCAGCGCCGGCATTATCCTCGCGGACCTGCGCGACCCATGGGGCCAGCGCTATTACGCAACCTTCCGCCAGCAGTCGTTCTACGTCGATCGCGCCAAAATTGAAGTGCGCGGTAACTATGGCGAAGCCCCAAAAGAACGAATCAACCTTCAACCTGTAACCCGACGCGTCACTGTTATTAACCTCCAGAGTCGCGGGGCAGATGGTAAGGAAGGGACCGTAGATGATTTCATCGCGGGTTCTTTCAGCGCCACTCTGTCTGAACAACAGGCCGGCAAGCCCTTCGCACAATCAGCTGATGAGCCGTTACTTTTCTTCGGTGCGACAGGGGCCATCAAGGGCGTTTTAACTGATCCCAACCAAGCCAGCATGCCCGGCGCGAAGATTGAGGCCACACGAGCTTTCGATCCCACCACGTTCGAAACGATCAGTGATGCTGAGGGCAAGTATTTACTACGGAATCTGCCTGCGGGTCTGTACAGCGTTCACTTCAGCGCCCCAGGCTTTCAGTCGCTCGTGGTGGATCAGGTGGCGGTGCATTCCTCGAGCCTCGTGGTGGTTGATGCATCACTTTCACCTGCGATGGCGTCAGAGACCGTCACAGTAACGGCCACTGCATCCTCTTATGACAATACTGAGAGTGCCAGCCTCGGGATGTCCGTGAAGCGGGTCACGATGTTCAACGGCGGCAAGCAACAAGCGGCGACACCACGTTTGCGTGAGTACTTTCCCGAAACCCTGGTCTGGCAGCCGGCACTGGAAACAGATAATCAGGGTCGGGCGCAGCTCAATTTCAAGCTCGCCGATAACATCACGACCTGGAAACTCGCGGTCATAGGTTCGACTGAAGATGGCCAGATCGGCACGGTCGAGAAAGAGTTCAAGTCGTTTCAGCCTTTCTTTGTCGAACACGACCCGCCGCGCATTCTCACCGAGGGTGACGAGATTTCATTGCCGGTGGTAGTACGAAATTATCTCGAGCACGCGCAGTCGGTGCAGCTCGCAATCAGACCAGAACCGTGGTTCACACTGCTTGGCGCCAGCCAGAAGCGAGCTGAGGTTGCAACGGGCGAAGCCACGCGCGAGACATTCGACTTTCGCGCCAGCGCTTCGGTAACGGATGGCAAGCAAAGGATTACGGCGGTGGGTTCCGATGACAGCGATGCCATTGAGAAGCCGGTTACGGTGCACCCGGATGGCGAAGAGAAATCAATCACCAGCGGGAACATTGTGAGGGACACGGCTACGCTCAAGCTTGACCTTCCAGCCACGGCAATCCCAGGTTCCACGCAGGCAGAACTCAAGATCTATCCCAACCTGCTGGCGCACCTGAGCGAAAGCGTCGAAGCCATCATGAAGCGTCCGTACGGTTGTGGCGAGCAGACAATCTCCTCGACATATCCCAGTCTGCTGCTGCTGAGCCAAAAGCGCACCGGGCAGCATTCCAACCTGCAGGCACGCGCTGAACGCTACTTGCACGAAGGATACAGCCGCCTCTTGAATTACCAGGCAGAGAGCGGTGGCTTTACATATTGGGGACGAGGTGAACCGGATCTCGCGCTGACGGCCTATGCATTGCGCTTTCTGAGCGACGCGCGCGAACTGCTGGCAGTAGACGACGATGTAATTGTGCGCACGCGTACCTGGTTGCTCAAACAGCAAAAGGAGGATGGCAGCTGGGCGGCGTACAACTACGGACAGAGGGTCGAGAACCGTCGTCAGACGGCGCTGTTGTCTGCCTATATAGCACGCGTGCTGGCGAGAAGCGCGCTTGAGCCAAAGACCGCCAAGGCGACGGACAAATCGAACACTTCAGGAGCGCCTGAGCTCAAGCGGGCTCTTGATTACCTGGCGGCACGCAGCGCCGAAATGGATGAGCCGTACCTGCTGGCCTCGTATTTATTGGCAGCCGCTGACGCGCGGGAGAGGGCCGGCGCTGGGAGCGCTCAGGCACGACTCTTCAGGCAGATCCACAATGAGGGAGATTCGAGTTACTGGGCGCTTGAGACGAACACTCCGTTTTATGGTTGGGGGCTTGCCGGACGAATCGAAACGACCGCCCTGGTGGTCCAGGCTTTGACGAAGGGATGCCGCGCGGACAACCAGAATCCGCGTAGCGACTTAACCCCTGCTCCTCCCCAGGGCGGAACCTGTGATCAGCAAATGATCAATCGTGGCCTGCTGTTTCTGTTGCGGCAGAAGGATCGGTTCGGAGTGTGGCACTCATCCCAGGCCACCATCAATGTTCTGGATGCGTTGTTGGCTGTTATGGGACAGGAGCAAAATGCTGACGGGATTTCCAATGATCAGCCAGCGGCCGAAATCATCGTTAACGGGCGCAGCGCCAAATCCGTAGCAATGCCTCCTGCGGGGCGCTTAGGCGGGCCGATCATCGTCGACTTATCAAACCTGCTGGAGTCTGGCCCGAATCGTATAGAGATACGCCGTGCTCAGGGTGCAGCGCCTGCGTCTGCACAAGCGGTTGCCAGTTATTACGTCCCCTGGGTGAGTTCAAACGCCGGAGACGTATCGAACTACAGGCCCGGCAGTGCCAGCGGCTTGCGTTTGCTGACCAGATTTGATCAGACGCAAGGCGGACTAAGCTCGACCTTCTCCTGTCACGTAGAAGCCGAACGGGTGGGTTTTCATGGTTACGGCATGCTGTTGGCCGAAATCGGTCTCCCACCCGGGGCCGAGGTTGACCGAGCTTCACTGGAAAGCGCGATAAAAAATTCGGATTGGGCCATCAATCAGTATGACGTGCTGCCCGACCGCATCGTGGTCTATCTCTGGCCGCGGGCTGGCGGCGTCAGCTTTGATTTCAAGTTTCGCCTGCGCTTCGGCCTGAACGCGAAGACAGCGCCGTCCTCAATTTACGATTACTACAATCCTGAGGCGCGCGCATTGGTACCCCCGACAAAGTTTGTCGTGAACTAGCAGGACAACAGGCCTGGAGGAATATGCCGCTGGGATAAGCAGAAGCAGGTGTAACCCGCATCCGGTTGTGCTAATCTAAGCGCCCAAACTTTCAAACCAAGACCGAAGGAGAGGAACCATGGCAGACGAGAAATGTAAGAATCCTGTTTGCAGCTGCCCGCCGCAACCTGGTGGACAGTACTGCAGCGCTTCGTGTGAAGGCACAGGGGACACGATTGAGCTGGATTGCGACTGCGGCCACGATGAGTGCTCGGGCAATTTCTAGACAATTTTCAAGATTGTCACCAGGAAGAGAGGCGTTACAGCGCCTCTCTTCTTTTCTTCCCCTGGGACCGCACGCATC
>DAIMCP010000007.1:7713-66841 GCA_036726305.1 Pyrinomonadaceae bacterium
CTGCGTGCTGATCCGTTGCAGGATTCCCCTGGGACCGCACGCATCCTGCGTGCTGATCCGTTGCAGGATTCCCCCTGGGACCGCACGCATCCCTGCGTGCTGATCCGTTGCAGGATTCCCCTGGGACCGCACGCATCCTGCGTGCTGGCGTGGGCCATTCAAGGTTAATCTGAACTGAGTTGATGCCATGACTTGAAAGCCTGCGCAGGATCAGCACGCAGGATGCGTGCGGTCCCAGGGGGGCACATGGCAAGCCGGTCAGGTCTTAGCGCCCGCCAATTTGAGAAACTGAGCCGCGAGCTTCGGACCCGTACCTTCGTCTTCGTGTTTGAAGAAGACAAATGCTTCGGACCAATTCTGCGCGCGCACGCGCTTGAGCCACTCCTGCAAGTCTGTTTTCGCATAGGCGACCCGGCGCAGGCGCAGGTAACCCCAATCGGCGGTGCGATCGATATGCGAAACTGGTAGATCGTCCGTGTCAGAAATGCAAAGGGCATGGTTTCTGGCGGCCAGCACACCTAGTACGTCGTCTTCGAGCCAGGTTTGATGGCGAAACTCAAAAGCAGCTTTGATGGTTGTTGGTAAGCACTCGAGAAAAGTTTCCAGCCGGGCTAAATCCTTTTTCATGTTCGGCGGTAGTTGGAACAGGATTACTCCCAAGCGATCTTCGAGCGCCCCGGCAGTCTCGAGCAAGTATCTGGTCTCACTCTCAACCTCTTTTAGCCGTTTGAAGTGCGTGATGCGTTGGGAGGCTTTGATGGCAAAGCGAAAGTTTGCCGGGACTTGTTCTTTCCACGATTCGAGCATGCTCTTTTGAGGCAAGCGATAGAAAGTATTATTGATTTCTACCGCGGGCAGGCGCTTCCCATAAAAAGCCAACATCTCTTTGGCGGGCAGGTCCTCCGGATAGAAACTGCCCTTCCATTCCTTGTAACTGAAACCGCTGGTACCGACCTGGAGATTCATCATTATTCTTCCGCCGGTAGCCGGCTGGGCGACAACTCTACGCCGGCTGGCTAAGGAACTGACTGCTTGATGACGATATTTGTGGTGTCGTGTTCAGCCACCAGGGTGGCAGTTACATTGTCCTTCCTCAATATTACTGTACCCGAAGTAACCTGCAGGATCTTGGTGGGCTGAAGGTTTACGACATACCAGCTTTGCACCTTGTCGAGCGGGTCCCGCGTCGACATTTGCAGAACGCTGCCCACGCCGTCATTGCTCAGATCAAGGATTACCCTGCCTCCGGGATAGACCAGCGTCCGGCTGATGGTTGAAATGGTCGCAGGGAGCTTTCGACTCTTGATGAGCGATCTCACCAGCGAACCGAGGCCGAGCAGCGTTGCGACTAAGAGTACGGCCACGACAAGTTTCAGTCTTCCGTTGCCGGCGCGGGCTTCGGACGAAGGCGCTGAAGAATCAATAAGGCTGTTCTGGACTCCGGAATTGGTGGGTCGCGCATCCAATGGTCGAGTGGAGGATCGATCGCCTGCCTGGGCCAGGCGGGCAGTAGGCTGCTCTGAGCTTTCTGATCCTGCGGCTACCGGAGTGCCACACTGGCGGCAGAATCCGGCGCCAGGAACTAAATCGCCTCCACATCGGGAACAGGTTGCTTCATTCATCCTGTTAATGAAAATACCCTCGCGCCCTGCCCCGCGGCAAGATCACTCCCGCCACTCCGCTGACTCGGGGGTTCCCCTTGTTCTGACGTCGTGTGCTCGGCGCCCGCGCGCAGTGTCTAATCACAACCTGCGAATTCGCGCCTTCGTCCTCAGCGGTAGCGCGGATACTGATGTATGATAAGCACCCCGTGCCGGCAACATCCATTTCAAGCGGAGAAACAAGAGGCGAAATGTCCACGACTAATATTGAATCCCTGCAGCATGAGGAGCGCAGTTTTCCGCCGCCGCCAGGTTTTGCTGACCAAGCCCATGTCAAATCAACGGCGGAACTTGAGAGCTTGCGCGCGGAAGCCAGCGCCGACCCGGAAAGCTTCTGGGCCCGCATGGCCGAAGAACTTCGTTGGACAAGAAAATGGGATAAGGTCCTGCAGTGGGAGCCCCCGCACGCGCAGTGGTTCCTCGGCGGTGAGCTCAATATTTCCGACAATTGTTTGGACCGTCACCTGACGACCTGGCGCCGCAATAAGGCCGCGCTCATTTGGGAAGGTGAGCCGGGCGACCAGCGCACTTTTACCTATCAACAACTCCATACAGAAGTCTGCAAGTTTGCCAACGTTTTAAAGAATGCCGGAGTCGAAAAAGGAGATCGCGTTGCCCTTTACCTGCCGTTGATTCCTGAACTCGCGATCTCAATGCTCGCTTGTGCCCGTATCGGCGCCACGCATTCAGTAATTTTCGGCGGCTTTTCCAGCACCGCGCTTATCGATCGCATCAATGATGCGAGCTGCAAGCTCGTGGTCACAGCCGATGGCGGCTGGCGGCGCGGCCAGGAAGTAAAGCTGAAAAGCGCAGTTGACGAAGCTTTGCGGGAAACTCCTTCCGTTAAAGCCTGCATCGTGGTCAGACGCACGGCGGGGCAGATTGTCATGCAGGCCGGGCGTGATTACTGGTGGCACGAACTGATGGAGACAGTCACTGCGAACTGTCCTCCAGCGGCGCTGGAGAGCGAGCATCCACTATTTATTCTCTACACCTCGGGCACCACCGGCAAACCAAAAGGAATACTGCACACAACTGCGGGTTATTTGCTGCAGGCACATTTGACTGCAAAATGGGTCTTCGATCTGAAAGATGAAGACATCTACTGGTGTACAGCAGATATTGGGTGGGTCACCGGACACAGTTATGTGGTCTATGGGCCCCTTTCAAACGGAGCCACGGTACTGATGTACGAGGGCGCGCCGAATCACCCTGAGCCCGATCGCTTCTGGAGCATTATCGAGCGTCACCGCGTCAGTATTCTTTACACAGCACCGACAGCCATTCGAGCTTTCATAAAATGGGGCGAACAGTGGCCGCTCAAGCATGACCTTTCCAGTCTGCGCTTATTGGGGACTGTTGGTGAGCCCATCAACCCCGAAGCGTGGATGTGGTATCGCGAAATCATCGGCAAGGGACGGTGTCCGATAGTTGATACCTGGTGGCAGACAGAAACAGGGGCCATCATGATCACACCACTGCCGGGGGCGACAGCAACGAAACCTGGTTCGGCCACCAAAGCCTTTCCCGGTATTGAGGCAGATATCATGACACGCGATGGCGAGCCTGTCGGCGCGAATGAAGGTGGTTATCTGGTGATCACTCGTCCCTGGCCGGCGATGCTCAGGACTATCTGGGGCGATGACGCGCGCTATCGTGAACAGTACTGGTCGCAGATCGAGGGAATTTACTTTGCCGGCGACGGCGCCCGCCGAGATCAGGATGGCTACTTCTGGATCATGGGTCGCATCGATGACGTTATCAATGTCAGCGGGCACCGGCTCGGAACGGCTGAGGTTGAGAGTGCCCTGGTTTCTCATGAAGCCGTTGCGGAAGCCGCGGTGGTGGCGCGCCCGGATGAGCTGAAAGGCTCGGCGATCATCGCTTTTGTTACGCTCGAGGGAACCTACACCGCTTCGGATCAGTTGAAGGCGGAATTACGCGCTCACGTGACAAAAGAGATCGGCGCGCTGGCACGTCCTGAGGAAATACGTTTTTCGGACGCGCTGCCAAAAACAAGGTCGGGAAAGATCATGCGACGCTTACTGCGTGAGATTGCCACCAGCGGCGCGGTGGCCGGCGATGTGACCACGTTGGAGGACTTTTCAGTGCTGGAAAAACTGAGAACAGAAGAGGAATGAAAGCCTGAAGGACAGGAATGAAAGTAAGAAATTTTCTGCGCCTTTTTCAAAAAAGATATAAACTGCTCGACTGTTTCGTCAGCCGGGCCTCGCGCCGGAATACAGGTCGCGACCTCAGGTAAGGGAACGAAAGCAGGAGTTCAAAGTTATGGCCAGCCATGCTGAAATGGACCACCGTTCGGGGCCGCGCTACCTCGCTGCTCTCGAGGTGCGCGCCGAATGGGACGATGCAGATGGAACACATATCGTGACGGAAGGCACAACGGAAAACATTGGCCCGGAAGGTACCCTGGTCCATTTACCGCGGCGTTTACCTCAGGTCGGCGGCCGGGTCAATCTGGAGGTGCACGATCCTGATGGCAAGGCTCTGTCGGTGGTGACTGAAGTGCTGCGCATTGAACGCAACCCGGGCTACCCGTTAGCCGCCCTGCAACTGCTCGACCAATCAGATGAATGGAAAGGTCTTATTTGGGAACCAGCCGCCCCACGCGTGACGGCCCCGCCGCCAGTTGAAGTTGATGAAGGCGACGAGGACGAAGACGATGAGTAGTATTGCGAACCCCTGGTCGGAGGTACTGCCAATGTCCGTTTCCCATGTTGAAACGAGCGCGTCCTGGCACGAAAGGCGCAAGTATCCGCGCTACTTCGTTGGTGCAGGGCTGACTCTTGCCATCGACGATGCAAGTCTGCAGGAATCTATTGGCCTGGGCGAACCGGATGACATCAGTGTGGGAGGTGTGAGGGTCCGCAATCTGCCCGCCTGTCCCAGAGTGAAAGTGGACGATCTTCTTAACCTGTTGCTGGTCGATTGCGAAGACGCATTTTCCCTTTTTGGAGAAGTGGTCCATCATGCGACTGCAGACACCTTTGGCGTTGAGTTCCGGGATCTGAGTTCTTCCGAGCGAGCTGCTGTGGAGGGCGTAATCAATCGCTTGCATCGTTACACGGGCATTTAGTGGGTAAACAAAACGAAGAACACCAAGAGGGCGTGGTTGTTCAGCAGCCGGCTCTGATCGAAGCTTCCTGGCCGCCTAATCGGGCGATTCTGCGGGTGATCTTTATCACCCTGGTCGTGGTTGCAGCGCTCTGGATACTACTCAAGCTAACCACAATCATTCTGCTGGTAGTTCTTTCGATCTTCTTTGCTTATCTCGTCTCGCCGCTGGTTGAACTCTTTAGTCGCCCGCAACGGATCGCCGGACGCCGGATAGTAATTCCGCGGGTGGCTGCTATAGCGCTCGCCTACCTGCTAATCTTCACCGGGATACTCCTCATTTTTTATTTTGTAGTACCGCAACTGGTCAACCAGTTTCCACAATTCTCCGAGCAAGCACAGAACTACGGAAAAATTATCAGCGGCAAGACGCAGAAACTCAACGAGTATCTCATGCAACGGCGCATGCCGGCCGCGATGGTCGACGCCATCAACAAGGCAGTCCCTTTTGTCCTGGAAAACATTGGCGCCAGCGCTACTTTTGTATTGTCCAGCATTGCGGGGTGGGTCGTTTTTGTTCCCTGGCTGGTATTGATTCCCATCCTTAGTTTTTTTCTTCTCAAGGACGCTGATAGTTTTCGTCGTTCCGCTTTGCAAATGCTGCCACGCGGTCGCTGGCGCTGGCGCGGCGATGAGTTTTTTCAGGACGTCAACAGCACTCTGGCTGCATACATACGAGCGCAATTAACTGCCTCTCTTTTTATCGGCGTAGTATGCGCGGGCGGTTTTGCTGCTTTTGGGCTGCCAGGCCCGGTGGTGCTGGGACTGATCGCCGGGCTCTTTGAATTTGTGCCGATGATTGGACCAGTACTGATAGCCCTGATTGCGGCTTTGCTTGCGGTCTTTCACTCAGGGATAAGTTCCGCGCTGCTAGTGCTCCTTTTTCTAGGTGTATTGCGTGTCGTGCAGGACTACATCATCTATCCCCGACTGATCGGGCATGGCATTCATCTGCACCCGTTGGCCATCATCCTCGCGATTCTTTGCGGTGAAAAGTTAGCCGGCGTCGCGGGAGTGTTTCTGGCTATCCCGGTTGTGGCTGTGGTCACTGTCAGTTATCGACACTGGCTGGAGCATCGCGGCAGCGAGGGTCTCGCGGATCTGCTTGAGCTTGAGCCGGTCGCACCGGCTGAACCGCTGGTGGCTTACCCGGCCGTAGTACTGGCTAACGTTCCTCCGCCCAGTGATCAGCCCAAAGTCAGTCCTCCAAGTATTCCGACGGCCAGGGGCCGGTCTCATCCAACCTCTACCACGACCCCTGGCGAGATGGCTCGAGAGCGACCCGATCTCACCACTGGCGAGCTGAAGCTCCCGGTGGACGAATAGATTGCGAAACCCATCGCGACTGTTTAGCTACTCGAGACCTTCATCAAATCAATGAACCGCTGAAAGTGATGCGCGGCATCATGCGGACCCGGAGCAGCTTCGGGATGGTACTGGACGGAAATTATTGGCAGGGTCCGGTGACGCATCCCTTCAACACAGGCGTCGTTGAGATTGACGTGGGTGACCTCGATTTCCGGCGGCAGACTTTCGGCCACGACAGCAAACCCATGATTGTGCGAAGTGATCTCGACACGGCCGGAAGCCAGATCCTGAACCGGTTGATTACCGCCGCGATGGCCAAAAACAAGCTTGAAAGTCTCGCCGCCAAAGGCGCGACCGAGCAGTTGATGACCGAAACAGATGCCGAACGTCGGCGTGCCGGATTCAGCCACGCGTCGCACCTGGGCGATTTCATTTGTCATCGAAGCGGGATCGCCGGGACCGTTCGAAAGATAGACCCCATCCGGCTTCAGGGCCAACACCTGATCGGCACTGGTTGCTGCCGGGACCACGGTGACGCGACAACCAGCTCGCGCCAGTTCACGCAGTGAATTTCGTTTGACGCCAAAGTCGTAGCAGACCACGTGAAAACGCTCCTCGATTTCGGCGGCTATCTCGTATGGCTCTCTGCTGGTGACTAAACTGGCGAGTTCGCGGTTCTGCATCGACGGGGACCGCCGCGCTTTCTCAATCAAGCTCTGTTCGTCGCTGTCGGTAGCCGAGATACAGGCCCGCATCGCGCCTTTGTCACGTATATGGCGCACGAGAGCACGCGTGTCGATGCCCTCGATGGCCGGGATGTTCCAGCGCGTCAAATAAGCGGCGAGAGTTTCTTCTGAGCGCCAGTTTGAGGCGACCCGGCTGGCCTCACGCACGACAAATCCCTGGACCCACGGTCGCGCCGACTCTTCATCTGCCCGGTTCACGCCATAGTTGCCGATGAGCGGATAGGTCATGCAGACAATCTGGCCGGCGTAAGAGGGGTCGGTAAGCACTTCCTGATAACCGGTCATGGAAGTGTTGAAGACCATCTCGCCACACGCCTCAGCCGCGGCTGCCCACGAATGGCCGCGAAAGATGCGCCCGTCCTCGAGGGCGAGTATTGCGAGACTGGTGCTCCTGGTAGTCATTTATTTAGGAGATCCCGGCGCGGCGGGACTCGTAACCTGAAATTCACACCTGCGAACGAAGAAACTGCTGTGCTTCGTTCAGCCAGCGCTTTTCCAGACGATACTTATAAGCGGGTGAAGTCTTAACGGCGTTGATACAGGCTTCCATCATGGTGGTTGCTTCACCCTTATGCCCCAGACCCGCTTCCGCGCGCCCCATTAAGTAGAGACCTTCCGGGTCCGATTCGCGCCGTTCGAGGAAGCGCTCCAACACGCCACGAGCATCTTCAAATTGTTCGGCGCCAATGTAGGTCGCGCCTACTTCCCGCCAAATTTCGTATTGCGAATGGGCCGGGTCACGTGCCACAACCTGTTCGAAATGTCGGATGGCATCGGACCAGCGCTTTTGCTGCCGGGCGATCCGTCCCAATTGATAATGCGAATCAACCTCGTCTTCATCGATCTGCACGGCCCGTTCAAAGCGCTCCCGAGCAGCGTCAAGTTCGCCTCTCTGCTGATGAATCAAACCAATGTTGTAATGCGCCGAAGCATCCGCCGGATTAAGAGTAGCGGCTTCCAGATTCCGACGGAAAGCAGCTTTGGATCGCTGCGTCTTAAGTATGTCTGAAACGTAACTGCGCAGGAAAAGAAACAGCATCAGCAGCAGAAAAGGCGAGCCGAGAAGGCGGGAAAAAAGCAGACCCCAGATGAGCAGCAGCGGAAACATGCCGATGGCCGAAATAGTCGTGATACCGACTGCACGGGCAGCCGAAACGCGAAACACTTCTCTGGTGCCGAGCACCAGCCCAATTCCGAGCAGACCCAGCTTGACCATACGAAACAGATTTTCCGCAATCGCCCGTGGGTCGTTGAGTTGTTGGGCCAACTGCGCATCCGCTTCCGGGCCAAACGAGAACATCGCGCGGACCTGCGGCGCCGTCTGAATCGTATTTGCTACGTGAGCTGCCTGGATGCCGGAGAAGTGAAAGAAGATCGCAATCAATACCACTGCCAGGTTCACCGCAATCAGTACGTAGAACACTACGGACGCGACGGGCGCATATTCCTGAGTGAGCACGACGGTGAAACTGCCACGCCGATCGAAGAGGTTGGCAACGAGGGTCAGCAAGGGCACCAAAAACAGCGCCAACGGTACCAGCACCAGACCGGATTGGAACAATACCAGGACTACGAAAGTGCCGCTTGCGAGAACGCCCCGGTTGCCCGCCAGCAACTGCGTCCCGATTACATAGATAAACTGGGAAAGTATGGCGGTGAGAATGGCGGCAGCCAGGGGAGCGCCGTCGCGCACGGCGCGCATCCCGCGTAACGGCGCGTAAAAAATCATCGACAGCAGCCGCAACCAATCAAGCATATATAGCTTTGAGACTCTCTTCCAGCCCCGGAAGATTAAGTGACTTCAGAACTCATTACCGGTCAAAGTCATTGCCAGGCGTTTCCGAAAACTCAGGGTTATAGCCTGAGGGCGGTGGTGGAACATTGGGAGAGACACTCTCGTGATGAATGACGCTGGCGTTGGTCAAGGGCCAATAGCGCATTAACGCTTTGCCATAAACATATTTTTTCGGCACCAGACCCCAAATTCGCGAATCGCTGGAATTGTCCCGGTTGTCTCCCATCACAAAATAGTAGCCTGGCTTCACGAACACTGGCGGCTGGGTGCGATGAGATACGTTGAGATGCGGATCGAGGTAGGTTTCCTGCAGGTCTCGACCGTTTACCCGGACCAGCCCATCATGCACTTCAACTGTGTCGCCCGACAGCCCGATTACTCGCTTGATATAGCTTTTCGAAGGATCGTTGGGAAACCAAAAAACTACGATGTCGCCGCGATCAATCTTGGGCGCCCAGGGGTAGTCCTCATAGTAGACCAGCTTGTTGACGAAGATTCGCTCGCCATCGTGCAAACGCGGCAGCATTGAAGTGCCTTCGACCTTCACCGGCTGCACCACAAACACAACCATCAGGGCCGCCAGCATCAGCGCAAACACCAAATCGCGCAATAGCAGACGCCCTTCCGCCCAGAGGTTTCCGTGCACCCCATCCTTCGCCCGGTGGATCTGAATATCCGGATCGTCGTCGACATGGATATCGCCAAACGGCACCCTGGGACGAGTCTTTATTCCAAACATAATGACGATTAGATGCTACTAAGGCTGCTCCAAAAGCTTAACCATTTTGAGGTTAGCTTTCACCCGAGCGGTTGTCAAACTTGTATTTGCCGGTTCCGGGAAAGCAGAAAACCAGAAGTCAGCGGTCGGAAGTGAAACATGGCGAAGGAAGGTCGGCACCTGGTCGCGAACGACGCCTATGCACGGCGGGAATGCTTAATACGCTCACGAGGAGGCCCAGCGCCACCCAGCAGACGCAGGCGACCAGGGCCAACGCAAGGGTGACACCGCTGACGTATGGCCGGATGAATCTGGGCAGGCGATAAAGCATGGCAAAGGACATCGAGAGCCCGCAGACGCCTGACAGCGGCCCGGATCCAGGTACAGCCGGCGGGGCAGCCACGCTGGTTTGCTGGCTGCCCCGCCTTCTGCAGATCGTGCCTACGGACACTCGGTATTATTACGCGTGGCCACCGGGCTAAAGCGCAATTGATATTCAGCCGAGGTAATAAACGAGCAGACCATTGCGCTCTGCTTCGTCACGTCGCGCAAAGCGCCGCTGTTGACCTGGCCCAGCCAGAAGACGAATCCGCCGATATCCGGATTGCGCCGCAGGTAGCCAAAGTACTCGCCCAGAACGAACGAGCGATTGTATTCGGCATCGATCAAGGCCCGGTTGTTAATGGGGTTTGTTTGGACGTTATCATCAGCCAGCCGGTACATCACTCCGCCACGACCCAGAGAGTTATAGAGGGTGATGAGGTTAGTGCGCTCGCCACTCAGGTTCACACCCAGGTCGGTCTGAATCGTAGCCAACACTGCGTCGACAAACTGCGCGGCGGTGGCCAGGCTGGTGGGATACCTGTTCGTAAACTCGGTCCGCTCGACGAACGTGTTCGCCAGATCCAGTTGCTTTTGGGCCAGGTTTCCGCCCCCTACAACCGCGGCGCGGTCAACCGAGAACACTGAGTAATTAGGCATCTTCTTTTCTTCGTTGGGAAAGTTTGCATCTGTTTGCGTATTCGGGAACGGCTGATTGTTACCATACGCGGCCCGATACAGACGTTGCACGTAGGAGCCCGTTTGCTGGTACTCCAATTCAAAGAAGAAAGCGTTGGACACCCCAATGCGGGCGGCGCGAATGCATGCCTGGTCCGAACCGCAGACCGTGATCCTTGCGACCCAGAAGTCAAAGCCGCCCTGGTCCGGAACGCGGTTCAGAAAATCAAGATAGTGCTGGCGCACAAAGAAGCGTGCGTCGGCGTCATCGAGCGGATTGGTAGTCGCCGTCACACTGTCGTTGTCGGTGATGGTCACCAACGCCGGGTTTGGGGTGCCCAAAGTCGCGCCTACGGGATTGCTGAGAGTTACGTTAATGGTCTCGTCTCCCTCAACATAAAGGTCGTCAACGATTGGCACGCGGAAGGTCTTAACTGTCTCGCCGGTGGCAAAATTCAGCCGCCCAATCGTAATCGTGTAATCGGTCCTTTGGCTGGCCGTCCCATTCGAAGTCAGAAAGTCTACGGAGGCAGGACCAGAGGCGCCGCTGGTGCGTTGAATCGTGATCAGCGCACTGCCGGCGGTTTCGCTTGCCATGTAGCTTCCAACGCTGAATTGGAACGTTGCGGAGGCCACGAAGTTAGCCGTCTGGTTGGCGAGGACGTTGGTAAAAGTAGTACTGGTGGGCAGAAAGCCAAAGCCGGCTTTTGCAGGGGTCACCGTGTAAGCGCGCCCTGCCGGCAGGTTGGCAAAGCCGTAGTTACCCCCAGCGTCAGTCGCCGTCAGCAGCGACTTGCCCCCACTCAATGTCATGGTGACGGCATCCAGGCCACCGGCGCCTAACGTTACTTGCCCTCCGATAACTACCACGATGGGGCTGAAATCGAGTCTCACGTTCTTACTCAGGCTGTTGGCGGTTTGCGAGTTGAAGAGATAGTTGGCCGCGGTGACTGAAACTGTGTAGCTATTGCCGGCGGTCAATAATCCGAAAGTGTAATATCCACCCGCATCCGTTGTGGTCGTGGCAGACGGAACACCCGTCAGATTCACCGTCGCGCCCGCGATCGGATTGTTATCTTCATCAACTACGCGACCGATGATGGTCGGATCGGCGATCTCATTGAGAAGTACATCGCTGCCGCTGGTCCCCGTTACAAATGCATTCCCGGCGCCGTCGAGCGCGACACCTATACCAAAATCTCCAGCGCCGCTAACCAGTCGGGTGGAATACTGTAACGGCGTGCCCGCAGGAGTGAACTTAGTCAGAAAAATGCCGCCAGTAGTCGACAATGGAGGCGGAGGGGTGGTGGTGGGAAAGTTAGCTGAGTTTGTCATACCAGTCACGTAGGCGTTGCCCACCACGTTCACTGCGATGCCCCTCCCCTCATCGGCGTTGGTGCCGTTACCACCGAGGTAGGTGGAGTAAATCAAGGCCGAACCCGCCGAGTTCAGCTTGGTGACGAAAGCGTCAACAGAACCGGCAGGGCCGGCATTAGTCGATTGGAACGCATTCAATGTCGGAAAGTTTGTCGACTTGGTTTGTCCGGTAAGGTAGACGTTTCCCGATGCATCGATAGCGATTGCTTTACCAAAGCCCTGGGCGGCAGAGCCGCCAAAGTCCTGGTCACTGCCGCCGAGATAGGTTGAATAGACGCGCGAAGCAGCACCGGAAAGATTTGTATTGAACTTTTCCACGTAGGCATCCTGAGTACCGCCCCCATAGGTTGTTTGGAAGGCGCCCGGCGTGGTGAAGTTTGTTGACGTGGAGTTTGTATTTCCAGTTATGTAGACGTTGCCCGTCGCATCCGCGGCGATCGCCCGGCCTTCAGCGAAGCCAGTGGGGCCAAGGAAGGTCGAATAGACCAGTGACGCTGCGCCTGAAGCATTCGTATTCAGCTTCGTCAAAAACCCGGTGTTAAATGTAACCGCGGAGAAAGCGCTCAGCGTCACTGGGTGATTTATGCTGGTCGTGCCGGTCACATAAGCGTTGCCGAAACCGTCGGTCGCGATGCCATATCCCCGCGCGCCGAATTGACCCTTGAGAAATGTCGAGTAGACCAGTGCTGAGCCAGACGGATTCAGTCGAGCTACGTATGCATCTTCGGCGCCTCCACCGCTGGTGTGGGTACTGTCAAAGGCATTAACTAAAGGAAAGTCGAGTGACGACGTCCGGCCAGTGAGATAGACATTGCCGGCCGCATCTATAGCCAGGTCATAGGCGGAGTCATCGAGGCTGCCGCCGAGAAATGTTGAGTAAACCAGGCCCGTACCCGTAGGGTTGATTTTGGAAATGAAAATATCCTGGAGGCCACCCAGAGTTGAATCAAAGGCAGCAGCCGTCGGAAAATTAGACGACCTGGTAAAGCCGGCAATATAAGCGTTGCCGGAGGCATCGACTGCGATGGCAGCCGCACTGTCCGTGTTGTTGCCGGCAAGCGGAAAGGAATAGACCAGCACCGGGTCGATGACGAGCGGTTGCGAGTGATCGTAGGCGGGCACTTCAAAGCCAACCTCTCGCTCTTTTCTCATGACGTATTTGCCCGCAACTTCGCGTCGCTCGCCGTCAATGAGTTGATAGATTACTGGCTTTTGAAGCTGGACATCGCCGCCGTCCAAGCTCAGAACCAAACTGTTTTCCTTGTCGATCGAGACCCGGTTGGCCCCGTCAAACGCTAAATTGATCACGCCGGGATTGACGCCTGGGGCAACAATAAAGTCATTTTCGAGCTGCCGCTGGTTACCGTAGTAAACAACATCGACACCCGGATAAACATCTCGGTAATGAACGCGGGCAAAGTTGGAGACATTGGTGCGCCAATTCTTCGGATTGTTGCGGATGAAGTAGTTGGACTTGCCCGCCAATTCTTCCGAGCCTTCGATCTTCGGAGCCGGGTTAGCTCCAACCAATTTCATTCGCAGAACATGGTTTTCCCCACGCTTGCCCGGTTCTCCCGGGGTGACTTTTGTCACGCTTTTTCTCTGTAATGAAAGGACGGCTTCGGTCGCAGTCAAATACAGCGTGTACCCCGCGCCGCGAGAGAGAAACTTAACCTGATCACTGGTTTGACCCCGGTTAATTTCAAAACTGAGCGGCAGTTTGCCGTACGCCGTGTTGACGCGCAGTCGAGCCGCCTCGTCTGAGGGTGTTGAAGAAATGGGCGCGGCAGCACGGGCCCGCGGTAATGCGGCATGACCCGTAACGCCCGCGGACCACAGGGCAGTTGTCAGCGCAAGAGTTGCGAGGATCATAATAACGACGACGTTTCTTGTTCTAGTGATAGACATTTCTTCAAGCTCCTTGATTAGGCGATCCGGCGTTTCGCAGGATCGTGATTCAATACTGACAAGCTGGGCGGTTAACCCCTTCATCGTGGTGGCGGCTTGCGGCAAGCTGAAACTCCGCCAAATTGGTGATTTCCCTGACGCACGCGTCGGGAAATGGATGAAACGACAGGGATTGCCTTATAATCCGTGTGCCGGAAGCGCCAGCAACGAAAAAGGGCATTGCATTCTGTGGAAGTCCCGGTGCTGACACAGGGACTTCGTCATTTCTTACTCCGGGCACATACCTGCCATATGTGTCGGCAATTACCTGACAGGAACTCTGACTCTGAAGCCCGTGGGGTTTGCCCTTCTACATGTCTACGCGTAGAGTGCAGGCGAATCGGCTCAGACGAACAGCGGTGGGATGACTTGGGGTTAGTTGAGTCGTATGCAAGCTGATGCCGACAATGTAAACCGGCTCCTGGTTGAATGGAGCGGTGGCGATAGTCGGGCGCTGGAAGAACTATTGCCGTTGATTTACAACGAATTGCGTCATCTGGCGCACAACTTTCTTTATCGCGAGCGCCGCGGGCACACCCTCCAAACTACTGCTCTGGTGCACGAGGCCTATCTCAAGCTGATAGATCAGAAGGATACTCGCTGGCAGAATCGAGCCCACTTTTTCGCCATTGCCGCGCAGGCAATGCGACGCATACTGATCGATAGCGCCCGCCGTCACACAGCAGAAAAGCGGGGCGGACCACAAGAGAAAATATCTCTGGATGAGGCGCTTAACATCTCTCTGGAACCAGACAGGACTTTGCTCGCGCTCGACGAAGCGCTTAACAGGCTGCAGGAAATTGATCCACAGCAAAGTCGAATTGTAGAGTTGCGCTATTTTGGCGGCCTGACGATTGAGGAAATTGCTGAGGTGACAAAAATTTCCAGCGCCACGGTCAAGCGCGAGTGGACCATGGCCCGGGCCTGGTTGCACCAGCAATTAGCGGACCCCTGAGACCGAATTACCATCAGGATTGTAGTGATCCAAATGCTTCGCCGTTTGCGCGTAGCTGATCAAGGAATGCTGCATTGCAGGTCGGGTCGAGTTCGGCGCAGCGCCAGGAGATTAATCCAGCGCCCGAGCCGCTCTGTAGACATGTGACCATTGGGACCACGCGGCAAAAAATGAACGCGGAATTCTGGCTACAACTCAAGGACCTCTTTCACGCCGCTCTGGAGCAGCGTCCCGAAGAACGCCGACGGTTCCTCGAATCTGCCTGCCATGGAGACCTCGGATTACGTGCCAAAGTCGAGCAGTTGATTGCCTCGCATGAAGAAGCCGGTTCCTTCCTCAACAATGCAGCAGTGGTTGACGCTGGAATGATCCCCAGCCAGGAACCCGAGCAGGAGGAGAAAGAAGAATGCGTGGGCCGTCAAATTGGCCCCTACGAAATTGTCCGTGAGATCGGCCAGGGCGGGATGGGCACCGTCTTTCTTGCCGTTCGCGCGGATGACCAATATCGCAAGCACGTAGCCATCAAGCTCGTTAACCGCGGGATGAATACGGACGCGATTCTGCGCCGCTTCATGATGGAGCGGCAAATCCTCGCCAACCTCGAACATCCCAACATCGCGGCCCTGCTGGAGGGCGGAACCACGGGCGACGGTTTGCCCTATTTCGTGATGGAGTATGTCGCTGGCCGCCCCATCGATGAGTACTGCGACACGCATCGATTCACTACCACTCAACGATTGGAGTTGTTTAGCGAAGTTTGCGCAGCACTGCAGTATGCTCACCAGAATCTGGTAATTCACCGTGATATCAAACCCGGCAATATTCTGGTGACCGGGGATGGTGTGCCCAAATTGCTCGACTTCGGCATCGCCAAACTGTTGACCCCAAACTGGGCCACCGATGCCGGCGAACCTACGTTGACTATGCAGCAATTGATGACCCCGGCCTATGCTAGCCCGGAACAGTTGCGCGGCTTGCGTATTACCACAGCCAGTGACGTTTATAGTCTGGGCGTTGTTCTCTACGAACTGCTAAGCGGACATCGTCCCTACAGCGCAGGCAGCCGGAATGCGGAGGATATAGTTCGGGCCATTCTCAGTGATGACCCCGTTCGGCCCAGCATTGCCATCACTCATACAGCGGAAATCGCCAGTCCCGAAACTACCGCGCCCTATGCCAACACGCCTCAAATTATCGGACAACTTCGGGAGGGCACCATAGACAGGTTACGCCGCCGCTTGTCCGGCGATCTCGACAACATCGTGCTCAAGGCATTGCGGAAAGAGCCGTCGCGCCGTTACGCCTCGGTGCAGGAACTGGCTGAAGACATACGGCGCCATCTGGCTGGGTTGCCGGTGAACGCCAGCCCCGACACTCTCTCATACCGGGCAACCAAGTTCGTGCAAAGGAACAGGGCCGCGGTAAGCGCTGTGGCTGTCATCTTCATCACCCTCTGTCTCGCTACGGGTCTGACCGCCTGGCAAGCCCGTGTCGCGCGACGCGAGCGGGACAAGGCCCAGAGCCGTTTTAATCAGGTGCGTAAGCTGGCCAACAAAGTTCTCTTTGAATATAACGATGGGATTGAAAAGTTGGATGGGTCCATTCCTGTTCGTGAAAAGATGGTGGAGGATGCCTCAGAGTATTTGGATGCCCTGACGCAGGAAGCCGGGGGAGATCGTAGTTTGCAAAGTGAGTTGGCCAGGGCCTATACCAGACTCGGTGACATTCAGGGAGGAACTGGTCAGGCAAATATTGGCGATCGTGAAGGAGCCATAAAAAGCTATCGGCAGGCGCTTGCGATTTCAAATTCTTTGTTAACGCCAAACCCGGACAAGGCACTCCTGCTGGACATTGCCGCACTGGACGGAAGACTCTACCAGACTCTTTGGAAGATGGGTCAGCAGGTAGAGGCTGAGCAGCACTTCCACGCCTCTCTCACCCTCCGTGAACGACTGGTCGCCGGGGATCCGTCAAACTTGACCTACGGGCTGGCACTTGCTCGTAGCTATCGAGATTTTGGGGGTCTGCTGGCCAGCAAAACCAAACGAGATGTGGACGGAGCAATTGCCTACTATCGCCGCAGCAATGAGCTTTGTGCGTCTTTAATCAAAAGCGATCCGGGCAATCTAGAAGCGCGCGCCATCGCCGGACTCGGTTATCGCATGCTGGGCGGCGAATTTGAAACCAGGAATGATGCGCTGCAGGCCCTGGATTGCTACCACAGAGCTTTATGGCTCACTCAGGAAAGAGAGAAACTGGATCCAACGAATCCCCAGATTCAGGTCGTTCTGGCTGATTGCTACTCAAATATCGGCCGGGCCTTGATGCTCCAACGGGACGAGGTCGGAGCAATCGAAAATTTCAACCGGGCCCTGGTTGTTTTTTCGGGTCGTTTTGCCCGGGATCAAACTAATGCGCTGCTGCTGATGAACTTGTCGCAGACCTACAACAACCTCGGAAACGTCATGGCCCAGGCGGGCAGGTTTGACGATGCCCTCTCGAATTACCGGTTGGCTCTCAGCTTGCGCGAAAATTATGTAAGCAGTCATCCCAGGGAATCTGGATTTCGACCTCGGCTCGGCGAGACGTCCTTCGATTTGGGCGACCTCTATGTCCAGATGGCGAGCGATGCGCGTACGCCGGCGGGAAAGAAACCTGCCTTCTGGCGTGAAGCAAAATCCTGGTATCAACGCAGCCTGGAAATTTGGCAGGATTTGAGCAAGGACGGGACGTTACCTGGATACGTGAGCGAAAAGCCGGATCAGACCACAAAGTCCCTTGCTCTTTGCGACGCAGCTTTGGCAAAGGCGGCTGGCCGGTGAGGATAAGGGAATTCGCTTCCTTGACAGTTTTTGCTGCGCCTCTCTATCATCGGCCCGACGATATGCCCCAGCTTGATCGTGGCGCCACGCCTGAAAGAAATCCGGAGGCTGAAAATCAGTGATTAAATTAGACATCATCAACCGGGTCGCGGACCGCACCGGAGTCCCCAAGATGAAAGCTGAGCAAGCCGTGGATGCACTTTTTCATTCTATGAAAGAGGCGTTGACGCGCGGTGAGCGCATCGAATTGCGCGGCTTTGGGGTCTTTGTAGTAAAACCGAGAAAGCGCGGTGTGGGACGAAATCCACGCACGGGCGAAGAAGTAGCTATACCTTCGGGCAAGACCATCCGTTTCAAACCCGGCAAGGAACTCCAGGGTCATGACGAATCCGAAGAGCAAAAAACTCCAACGCTCTCCGAATAAGAACTGAAAAGATTTGTTTGCTCAAGAGCTAGAAGCTGAGTGCAGTAAGGCATCCAGCTTCTAGCTTTTGAATCTCAGGGCTTTCTAACTCATGGCAGAATCGTTCCAGGCAATCTCATCAATTCCGGAAATGCCGCTGGCCCGGCAGCAAAGGCTGGCCCTGAAGCCCACTACCAGGGAATGGGTGCGCCATTCATTGCTGTTCCTGCTGACCGTAGTTACGACTACGATCGCAGGAATCGTGATGACCGGCCCCAATGTTGAACCGAATCTGACACAGCCTTCATCAATTCCCGGCTGGATTCTGTTCGTCCCACTGTATTACCTGCAAACTGTAAGGCTGATTCTGGGACTGGCCCTCGCGAATCCCCATCTGCTGGGGCAGGGGCTGATGTTTTCGGGAGCATTGCTTACAATTCTGCTGGCCCATGAGATGGGCCATTACATCGCCTGCCGGCGGTATGGAGTCAATGCCACGCTGCCATTTTTCATTCCGGCGCCACCGCTCTTTATTGCCGGCACTTTTGGCGCTTTTATTAAGATTAAGGCTCCGATCCCGACGCGCCGGGCATTGTTTGATATTGGGCTGGCCGGACCTCTGGCCGGGTTCATCGCCCTGCTGCCGATTGCAGTCATCGGTATCCTGAGCATGGGCCCACCCTCAGCGCCTACCGGTCACGAGATTTTTTTTAACGATCCACTTTTGTTGCGATTATTGAGCCGCATGCTCGGCGTGAAGCTGGACCTCTATGCGCCGCCTAATCCCTGTTACATGGCAGCCTGGATCGGATTGCTGGTTACCAGTCTTAATTTAATGCCGGTGGGCCAACTGGATGGGGGGCACGGAACTTTTGCACTGTTTGGCGCGCGAGCGCACCGGTGGATTGGGCGGCTCGCTTTTGTGAGTATGGCTTTACTGGCCCTGCTTGGATGGGTATGGCACAGCAGCCCGAGCGGATTCTTATACACGATACTTTTGGCCGTGATGTTGTGGGTGCGCCATCCTCAGCCTCGGGTAATGGAACCATTGGGCTCGCATCGCACCTGGATCGCGATTCTCACGTTGATCGTTTTTGCACTTTCCTTCTGGCCGTTCCCGATTACCATAACCTGACCACTCCGGGAAGACTGCAACTAATTCGTCACAGCCGCGGGTAGTAAGCCCTTAATTTCGCGGACGACCCGATTCACTTCGTCCTGATCCGCCAGTGCGATCATAAAAAACTTGTAGCCCTGGTGGAAACAAATGACGCCATTGGCAAACAGCCAAACGCCGTCCAAAAACGGATTACCGCCGAGCAGCCAGCTGATGGGCGCGCCGGTGATGGCGCCCGGTTGAACGATCTGCGCAAACATCGCGGCACCCGCTGCGCAACTGAAAGCCCCCAGCAAAGGAGCGCCCACATACTTGGCAACCTTACGTTGAAATTCAACTCGCTCGCGCTCTGCTTCCCCTAATTGGCCCGCCGCGATCAGTTCTTCCTGCTTGCGCAGGTAGCTGTCGAATTTGTCACTGGCCAGCTTCAAACCCAGAACAGGCAAAGCCGAGTGGGTCAGCCAGTGCGGATGGGAGCCCAGCAAAATCGCGTCCAACCCCGGCAGCGCTGAACCCATGCGCACGCCCAGCACGAGAGAAAAGGAAACGACGGCAGCTTTGCCGGGATTTTCCTTGATCCAATCTTTCGCTTTTAGTACACCCGCTGTAGCCGCGGTCGAAGCGCGCGTCAACCTGGCACTGGTGTCATACACTTTTGAGGCTTGCTCGTAATAACTGCGGGCATCCTCGTAGACTTCACTGGCTTTCTTCCCGGCGCTGCCGGCGGCGTTTCGCAGCGCCTCGCCTGCCTTGCGCGCTTCCTGTGCGGCCCGATCGGTTGCTTCGCGCACCTGTCCTTCTTCGCCCATTCGTTCGGCCTCCGTGCGCAGGCGTTCGGCGCCGCTGGCGACCGTATCAACCCCACGCCGAGCGGCCTCGCCGGCCATTCGCGCTCCCTCTTCAACGAGATTGCTGATGCCGAACTTCTGATCCAGATCCTGCGCCTTACGGCGCGCCGCCCGGTGCAGTTCATCAACTTTTTCTTTGTAGTCAGCCATTCCTCACCTCAAGAGCTGGGCTTGGTAACGGGCTCCCGGGGTTGCTGCGACACCAACCCAGCCAAGCACCAAGCAAAGAACAAAAGCCTAAGACCCGGATCTGAGACCCTCTTCATGTACGTTACCACCTGCAAATGAGTTCTCTTTTGCTTGGGTGGACTGCACTACCCGATTCCGACCCTGAGCCTTCGCCGCATAGAGTGCTGCATCAGCGCAAGCCAGGAGCTCACGCCCGGTTTGTGCACAAAAAGGCGATTCAGCCACGCCCAGACTGGCCGTTATTGAACCCACCCCGGGAATCTTCATGGCCTTAATTGCCAGCCGCAGTCGTTCAGCTACCTCTGTAGCGCGCTCGAGTTCTGTTTCAGTCAAAATCACGGCAAACTCTTCTCCACCAATGCGCGCAGCCAAATCTATTCCCCGAATGCCTTCCTGCAAAGTCTTGGCTAGCAGCCTGATAACTTCGTCGCCTGTTTCGTGCCCGAAAGTGTCGTTCACTTTCTTAAAGTCATCGATATCCAGCATCAAGAGACTGAACGGGTGGCCATAACGGTCGGTACGCGCGATTTCACGCTCCAACTGGCGTTCCAGACGGCGGCGGTTCGCCAGACCGCTGAGGTGATCCGTAAAAGCAGCTTCCTGCCAAGTGTCCAGATAGGCTTTGAAATCCAGTAAGGTGCGCGCCCGGGCCAGCAGCAAATCCAGATCTGTGGGATCTGTAATGAAGCCGAGAGCTCCAACTTCTGAGCCCATGCGCACATCGTCGGCGTCATGCCGGCCCGCGGTTTGCAGAATCAGCGGGATGAATTTGGTTTGCGGATTTTGGCGAATCCGGCGCGCTAACTCATAGCCGTCCATCTCGGGCATCATCACATCGGTCACGATTAAATCCGGTGGGTAAGAATCCACAGCAATCAGTGCTTCCCTGCCATTGGACGCAGTTCGCACATCATAACCTTCCATGCCCAGCGCTATCTCGAGCAGGTTTAGCTTATCTGTATCGTCGTCGACCACCAATACCTGAAATTTTCCAATCATAAGTTTGACTTTGATGCAAAGACAGGGTCTTGCGCCGCCATAGTCTTCGTGCTAAAGTGCGGCCATTCGGTGAGTGTTTCGTCGTTTACCTCGCCATCCTGGCAGCATCCGAGCCACAATTGGATCGGTTCAGAACCCTGGGTTTTACTGGCGCCTAAGTTTTTCCCTTACACTGTTTTTCAATTGCAATTCTGTGCAGCCGGATCGCATGGTCCTGCGGTGGCTCAACTACAGACCCAAAAATCAGCATGATAAATACGCACCAGAAAGTGGCGCATTCGAAACGCGCCCGCGACCTGACGCTCCAGGATCGTCGTGAACTCATCAGCCAACTCGACTGGGCTGAGAATTTGAAGGATACGTCGCTACACAGGCTCAGCCAGAGTGATGCCCTTGATTTTCGTCGTCGCAGATTCATTTATCGCGCTGGGGATGCAGCCGATTCGCTTTTTGCCATAGCCCGCGGTCGGGTCAAGCTTTGTCGCCTGGAGCCCAATAGTGATCGGGAAGCCGTAATCGACATCCTGCCCAGGGGGTCTCTATTTGGCGAATCAGCCCTTTATTCCTCCGCCGGATTGCGTGAGAATTGCGCTGTAGCCTACGAGCAGACACTATTGTTAAAGATTCCTGTGGGGGCTTTTCAGGAAAGCATGGCGGAGGACCAGCTCCTTTATAATTACACGTTCCGCCTGATCGGTCAACGACTCGAAAATGCCGAAAGACGGGTGGCAGATTTTGCACTCAATGCTATACCGCAACGCCTCGAACGAATGCTGGCGGAATTCTCCGTCCGTTACGGAGTGGTCGAAGCGCGCGGCGTACTTATTGATTTAGCCCTGCCCCACCGAGAAATTGCCTCGATCGTGGGCTCAACCCGCGAGAGTGTCACGGTTCGGTTGAACGCCATGCGCCGGGAAGGTAGGATTGATTTCGTCAATAGGAAAATCCTGGTGAAGCGCCCCGCCGGAATAGCAGCATCCTGAAAAGCGCGCGCCCATGAGATCGAGGTCAGCTCTAATCGATGAAGTGTCCCACCTGCGAGAAGCCCATTCAATGGCAAAATAATCCCTATCGACCCTTTTGCTCAGAGCGTTGCAAACTAATCGACCTCGGTGCCTGGGTCAATGAGGAATACACAGTGCCTGGTCAGGAAGTCAGGATTCCCGACGAGTCAGAGGAGTCATCGGGTACTGAAGCATAATCGTGAGCCCGGTGGCGGGCCGCAGACTGTACCAGGATGCGTGTGGGCCCGGGGTCTCGTGTAGAATGGTCGGCTGGTGCGCTCAAAACACGTTATCAATATCAGGGCCTGGATCCTTCTGGCGCTGGGAATCTTCGCCCTGACCAGCCAGGGATGTCGCCGCACGTCCCCGGACGCGGGGCCAACGCCTGTGCTCTCACAACCCCCATTAACCAGTTACCCGATGCCTCCGGCTAAGGCGTCGAACCCTGATCTGGGTTGGACGATCGCAAATGCCCAACACGTGCGTTTGTCGGATTTCAAAAAACAGATTTTGATCCTCGACTTCTATGCCACATGGTGCGCGCCCTGCCGCGAAAGCATTCCACATCTGGTCGAATTGCAGAAACGTTACGGCGACAAGGGGCTACAGATCGTAGGGTTGAACGTTGGCGGGCCCGAGGACTATGAGAAGATCCCGGCTTTCGCCAGAGAATTCAAGATCCAGTATCAGCTGGGAATCCCCGATCCTGAGCTTGAGGGTTTGTACCTGGCTGGCGATCCTTCAATTCCACAAACACTAATCCTCGATCGCGAAGGGATTGTGCTCAAGCGATTTGTGGGTTACGACGAGTCATTGGATCAGGAACTTGAAATGGCGATACAAACAGCACTGGGTGCAAAGTGATTTTGACTTGACCAGAGAATTCGACGAAGGCATTAAGATATGAACCGACGGGGCATTCAGAAAACCGGCCGCCCCAATTCTGTCGGACAAGGATACCAGAGTTGAGAAAAGCCAAGATTCTAGCCACGCTGGGCCCTGCAACGCGGGAGCCGGGTATTATCGAAGGCCTGTTGGCAGCGGGCATAAACGGCGTCCGGATCAACATGTCTCACGGCTCGCTGGCGGAAAAAGAGGCTGACATACGGGCCGTCCGTGCGGCGGCCGCCGCTATGAATTGTCCGCTGGCTGTGCTCGTTGATTTGTCAGGTCCAAAGATCCGCACCGGATCCCTGCAGGATGGCCAACCCGTGTCTCTCGAAAGCGGCGCCCTTTTCAGAATCACTACCAGGGAAGTAGTCGGCGACAGCACCGAAGTGTCCACCAATTATCCCGATCTCGCACGCGTGGTTCAACCTGGCGCGCGTCTCTTGTTGGATGATGGCGCCATCGAACTGCGGGCGGAAGAGACCAACAAATCAGACGTGATTTGCAGAGTAGTCAACGGCGGGACGCTCGGCGAACGGAAAGGGATTAACCTGCCTGGCGTACCTCTGCCAATCGCCTCAATGACTGAGAAGGATCGCAACGACTTGCGTTGGGCGGTGTCCCAAAAAGCTGATTACATCGCGCTCTCATTTGTTCGGCGCGCGGAAGATTGCGTCGATGCGAAGAACCTGATTCAGGAAGCCGGGGGCCAGGCGCCGCTGGTAGCCAAGATTGAAAAATCCGAGGCGATAGAAAATCTTGATGAGATTATCGCGGCAGCCGATGCCGTGATGGTGGCCCGTGGCGATCTGGGGGTGGAGACGAGCGTGGAGCTTGTCCCCGTCTATCAAAAGCAGATCATCGAAAAAGCAGTTCTGGCTGGCAAGATGGTCATAACCGCCACGCAGATGCTGCAATCGATGATCTCCAGTCCGCGGCCGACGCGCGCTGAGGCGTCAGATGTGGCCAATGCTGTTTGGGACGGTACTGATGCCTTGATGCTCTCGGGCGAGACCGCCACGGGCAGCTATCCGGTGCCTGCCGTGGCCACTATGGCTCGCATCATTGAATCAGCAGAATCGGGCGGGAAGGTCACTGACACTGAAAAATGGGTCGGGCGGCAATCAGGGCGAGTCAGCCGCGCACTTTCCGAAGCCGCAGTCTTTGCGGCAAATGAGATGGGGACGCGTACAACGGCAGTGTTCACGCAATCAGGCCTGATGGCCCGCAGATTGTCTGCGCTGCGCCCCACGCAACGAATTATCGCCCTCACCAATTCCGAGATCGTCCGCAGCCAACTTGCCTTGATTTGGGGTGTGAGCCCGCTGATTACGGACCAGGTCACCACAACTGAACAGATGCTGAAGGCTGGGGAAAAAACTTTGCTGGAAGCCGGCGTGGTCGTCAACGGAGAGATGATTGTGGTAATGGCCGGCCGGTTGTCTGGTCTGGGTCTTTCAACCACCGTGAGTATCTATACGATTGGCGGCGACTCTCGACCCACACGCACGTGAAGCTTCATTGGCAGATTTCGGCTGGCGAGTTTTTTGAACTGTTGCGTCCTGCCGCGCTGGTGGTTGCGGCCCTGCTTTCTATCTGGGTCTTAGCCAGCGCGAGACGCCGGCGCTTTCATATCGCCACAGTTGTCGCCTGGGCGATAGGCACCTTTTTCTTCCCTTTCATAGTACTGCCTATTTACTTAATCGTCCGCAGCCATACCAGGCATCTGAATTCAGTAGCGGCAGCCTTGCCGCTAAAACTCAGGTTCACACTGCCCACGGCTTACGGGTTGGTCCTTTTAGTGCTGCTCGGTCTCTATTTCTATCGTGACTATCACACGGTTGAGGCTCACCTGGCGCGGGCGGCGCAAGCAAAGGTTTTGCATAATCGTCCCCAGGCAATCCGCGAATATCGCGCGGCCCTGGCTTCCGAGGACGATCCGCATACGCATAAACTATTGGGAATTGAGTTGGCCGATGCGCGTGAGTGGACCCAGGCAGCGCGTGAATTTCGAGCGGCGGAACAAGGCGGTGAGCCAGATTTATTGCTGCCTTTCAGAATGGCTCAGGCTTTGGAATTTATTGGCCAGCGCGACGCAGCTGTCCGGGAATACAAGAAGTTTTTGGCTAGTGACAGCTGTAACCAGATGCCCCCGCACGATTGGTGTGCCACTGCTCAGCAGCAAGTCGATGAAATGCTGAGAAGCTCGGCTCCGAGCGAGCAGCGAAACTAGCCCTGGGTCTTTAAGACGGCAATTCACTCGGCGCGCAGCACATCCTGAATCGTTTCATTCAGGGGACTGGCGGGTTTTGTGACGCCGGGAGCGTGTTGAGGGTCGCGCCAGTTGTCGAGGATGCCGACCTGATGCACGCATTGCAGCGTACAAGTGGGAGCGCACCACTTCTCAGTGTTGTACTCGCGGTGAAAATCTTTCATTGTGTACTCTTCGAGCGGGATACCGGGATAACCCCGCTGTTGTGAACACCAGTGGACCAGCCCTTCCTCACAAATGTAGAGGTAGCGGGCACCGGCCCGGCAACGCCAATTGTAGGCTTTGCCTTCGGCGATGCTGTCCTGAAACCAGTTAAGTCGCGCCAGGTCTTTATTCCCCAGTTTTTTCACCTGCTGAAAAATATTCTGCTCGCGCTCGGAAATTGGCTTCAGCGTACCGTCATTATCATGAATCACTCCGACGGTACTGGAGAACCCAAGCTCAACCGCGCGGCGCGCTACCGTTAATGCATCCTCGGGATTCTTGATGCCGCCGCCCAGCACCGAGTTGATGTTCACGTGAAAGTCCGAATACTCGGCTAAATAGCGCAACTTCTTGTCCAATACTCGCAAACTCTTGCGTGATACCTCGTCCGGATCGACATTGTCGATGCTGATCTGGAGATACTCGAGCCCGGCCTTGTTCAGGCGTTTGATGCGCTCCGGAGTAAAGTAGTAACCATTGGAGATCAATCCCGCGATCATCCCGCGCGAACGTATGTGGTGAATAATGTCGTCCAACTCCGGATGCATCATCGGCTCGCCGCCGGAGATGGTGACGATCGAGGTTCCGAGATCGGCCAGCTTGTCCAGCCGCCGTTTCATCACGTCGAGAGGCACGGGCGTCGAGTTGTGATCGTATTCATTGCAGTAGCCGCAGGCCAGATTGCAGCGGCGCATGGGAATGATGTGCGCCAGCACCGGGTGGTTCGGAGAAAGCAGGGCCCGGGTGATAAAGCTGGCCTCGCGGACTTTCAGTTTAAGGAACTTGCTTCGTCTCATTGTTACGCTTGAAAGTGGCGAAAGAAATCTCTCAGGTGCCTGCGAAGGATAGCCAGACAGGCGTCGAAACGCAAGACAAGCACGCCAAACAATTAGGGCCCTGGTTTCAATCCAGAGCCCTGCAGGGACCTTGTCTTTTTTTGAATCCCGAGCGCTAACCCTTAATAATTTTTACGCTCGAATCCAGCTTGATGCTGAAATCGTCGGACGAGACCTTGACGTTCCGCTCAACGTTATTCAGGCGTACTGTGGTGGCGTCGTCATTCTTTTCGACGACTTTCGTCTGCACCGGCATGCCGCTGGGATCAACCCAGATCTCGGCGTACTTGAAGCTGGCGGAACCTTTGGGCACCAGCTTAAGGTGTATGGTGCTCACGCCGCCCCCGAGAGTCTCTTCACGCACATCCTGAAAGGGCTCGAAACGCGACTGCAGCTGTTGACGAGACAAATTCATCAACTCCATTACCCCGCCGGCCTTGTTCCTGGACGAGTTGGCACTGCCCTTATAGGCAACGGCCAGGCGCGGTCTGAACAGGATGTATTGTCCATTTTGGACCGCGATGATTTCGTGCTGGGGCCTGCTCCATTCGATGCGCACGTTAGCGTTTCGGCCCGAAGCCGGCGCATAGACCAACACACCGTACGAATTCTCTTTGTCGCGCAGTTGGGAGTTGTACTTCTCCATGCTGATGCCGGCCCGCAGGCTCTTCAAAGACTGCCGATTTTGCTCCAGCTTGTTGAGGACGGAGCTGACCAAGCCAGCGCTTTGTCCATTTGATTTCTGGGTTAGGCCCGTCACCAGGACGGCCAAAACGACTACACCCAGAATGTGGCCAACTAATCTCTTCATGAAAACTCCTCCGCAAAACAAAAACTGTTCTCTGCTTGCGCAGAAAACGGTCAATTATAGGTCATGGCTGGCGTATGTCAACTTCATAGCCGATTGTCTTACCCCCACTGTCCTGCCGGGGTCTGACTGCAATCACTTGTGCATTTGCCTGGCCGGTGAGGGTTCTGACACGATGCTCTAATTGCCCTCTATCTGTAGCGTTATCAACAAGTTCAGTGCCAACAAAAACAGTTGAAAACGTGCTCATTTGATGCCCTGGAAGCTGACGCGGTTTGCTGACGGCAAACCAGCTCTTGGGCGTCATGAAGATAAAAATTAAGATGAGCACACAGAGAACATCCCACTGCCAGGTGTTCCTGGGATAGGACCACAGAAAGATCCCTCTGATGATGCTCAAGATGGATTTCATGTTCAGCCCCGAGTAGATAATAGCAATTCTCGAACCACTTGGGGCTATATTAAATGCTGGATCGGATGAGCGGAAAACAACGGTAAAACCAGACTACAACTGGACACTCAGGGCGTGCTCAACAATATGACCGTCGCGCATTTGCACTATTCGTCGGCACATTGCTGCGGCTTCCGGGTTATGGGTAATCATGACGATCGTCTGATTGAAGCGGTAATTCAGTTCCTGGAACATGTTAAGAACGATTTCAGAGTTCTCAGAGTCCAGGTTTCCCGTCGGTTCGTCGGCCAGAACGATCGCCGGCCTGGTAACTACTGCCCGGGCCAGCGCCACGCGCTGTTGCTCTCCACCCGACAGCTCGAGCGGTTTGTGATGCATTTTGTCTTCCAACCGCAGCATTTTCAGGACTTCGCGGCGGCGCGTGGGGTCATCCCCACCGTTGCCATGAATCTTTTCCGCCAGCCGCAGATTTCCCTCGGCGCTCAGGGTTGGAAAGAGATTGAAGCGCTGAAAGACAAATCCAATCTTGCGCCTGCGAATGTCGGTGCGACGCGCATCGGAAGCGGCTGTCAGATCTTCGCCGTCTATGATTATTCGACCACTGGTAGGAGTCAGCAGACCTCCCAGCAAATGTAACATCGTCGACTTACCACAACCGGAAGGCCCCATAATGGCGAGAAACTCACCTTCCTGAACCTCAAGCGAGATACCGCGTAAGGCCGGCACGTCAACCTTGCCCACCTTAAATGTCTTTACCAGATTTTCAGCGCTTAGAATCGTTCTCATTGGTTCCCAACCAGGAGTCAGTGTGACTCGACTATGGTGTTGCCTTCGGAGGTGCTTCTTTCCTCGCGTCGAGATCGACTTCGGTTAGTTGCCACTTGTTCTCCAGCACAAAGACCTCCGTTGGATATTCCTTATCGATACTCACTGCTTCCGGAGCTTGATAGGTCAGGCTCAATTTGTACTGATCCTTGGGCCGTGTCAATTCAATTCGCGAAGGCAGTCTTGCCGACCCTTCGCCCCCGATCACTTTCTCAATGCTGTAAGACACGTCGGTATCCAATAGACCGCGCTCATCGAAAGTCTGTAGTCGTGTCAACCTAATGCCATCGACGCGATCAAACCACATCCGGCGTTTCAAGCGCGCCGCTCCCGGACCGCTGGGCGCCAGTTCTTCCAGCAAATAATAACCACGCACCACGCGAGCGCCTTTCTTTGCCTGTGGTCGCGTGTCCAGTTCCTCTTCATAGAACTCCGACTGGGTGTATATAAGTCCGGATTCCGCTGGCGGTGGGATCGGCCACACCAGCAAAGCATCAGTTAAATGTTGCGGACGAAGATTCGAAAGGGTATTGACAGCGTCGCCGGAAACCATTTTGCCTTTATCTGATTTATGGACATGATCGCCGGTCTTTAATTCACCGTAGGTGGCGTTGTTTGTGCCTTTCACAAAGCGCTTGTACTTTTCGTCGCCTTTCAATAGGGCCACGCGGAAATGCTCGCCGTCGGACGTCATCTGCGCGATATCGACCAGCGCGAATTGAATCACGAGGTAAACTTTCCCCGGCCGCTGCACGGTCAAATTAGCATCAGCCGAACGATACTTCTCAGCAATGCCCGCAGAGGCGAAGGAAGTATCCTGAAACTGAATATCAAGCTTCCCGTGAATAGACTTAACAGCGGCCAACCTGTTCACCTCGGCAATAAGCTGCGAAGTGTTGGCATCGACCAGGGGAGCCAGTAGTTGCGGCACGCCAACCTGTTTACGCGCCAGTTTTCCAAGAACCCCATTGCAGGCACTCAGCGACAGTGCGCCGATTAGGAATAGCAGGAGAAGTATCGGTCGCCTTTGCGACTTCAGGTTCCGAAGGGAAATGAACATCATTATGCAGTCTTGGGCACACAATCAAACGCCACTAAACTGGGGTTTACCAAATGCGAAATCAAGCTAACAAACAGATTTTTTGTTGTCAACGCACCGATTTTCCGACGCGGGCGATGCCGGGACCGCAAGTCAGACCTACCAGGAGTCATCAAATTATTGCCTCGCAATATGAGCGGCCGCCGAAATTTGCCTCAGTCTCGAGCCAATTAGTCCAACACTAAAGGTGGCTTGCCAAACCTGTGCCGTAACCGATTTATCTTTGCCAGCACCTTCGGCTGCCCAAGAATCCTGGATTCCAAACGGCGCTTACCCGGCAAGTCGAGCAACATAATACCCAGCAGAATTGTCAGGATGCCCTGGCCAGGTATACCAGGTAATGACATCACCACGCCGAGCAATACCAGCAAAATCCCCAAAGCATTCTTACCCAGAAGACCCGCCCAGCGCACATACGGGTGACGGTCAACCCAAAAAACTCGCGAATGTGTCTCTTTGAAGTAGGTGGGGGGTAGTTTCACGAGAATAAATGAGATTACTCCCAGGCTGGCCGCGAACGTCACAACAAATAGAACCAAGGCTACGATTGCATCCCTGCTCGTCATTAATCCCAATACCCTTGTCAATATGTGATTCATTTAGCGATGAGTATGGCAAAGATCGTTCTGAACTTAGCCCGGGCTGGCAGTTATTTCGTCAGCTGCGCACGTGCGTTTAAGAGTTCATCTACCATCTTTGTGACAATCTCTTGCGCGGGGCCTTCGAGCTCAAAGTCGCCGTAGTGACCCACGTCCCAGAACTCGTCCAGGCCTTTGGTTCCGGTCCTTTCCAGAGCCAGCACCTGCACAAGCAAATCGATTACGTCTGCCGCTTTCACCAGCCGCGCTTCAAGACTCGCTCTTTTTTCGTAGTCTTCATAGAGACCACGGTAGAGATCTTGAGCGCCCTCAGCAGTCGCAATGACATCGTTAAAAGCGGCGAACTCGGCCTGTTTGCGAGCTTCAGACTCAAAGTATTGCGATGCTGTTCGGGGCAGGTCGCCAATCCGCGCTTCAGCCCAATCATGCAGCAAAGCCATTTGCAGCAGTCGCGCAAGATCGATCCTGACTCCTCGAACTCTTACCAGCTCAGACAACATCATAGCGGTTACGGCGACGCCAAAGGAATGTGCCGCCACCGATTCGGTCCGCGGCGCGAGGCCACGTAATGACCAACCGGTGCGGTCGAGGTTCTTCAGACGCTGTAACTCAATCAGGATCGAGAGCATGTGAAACTCGTATGGCGCATCCTTATTTTGATCAGTTTATATCAAGAGCGACGACCAGAGCCTAATAGACCTGCCTTTTTGGCGGCAGGACTGTCTCAAGGCCAATGGCGCGGTTTTCTCGCACCAGATTGTCCAGACAGGAAAAGGGCGACGGACCTTGAGAGTCTCGTCGCCGCATGACATTGCCAAGTGCACTCTGTTGTCGCTGGTGCTCACCGAGCCTAACTGCTCAAGAGAAAGCTAGTCCTTTCTCGAACTCAGATATTAATCAGCTGCGATCCTGCTTTGCTTCCGACCGATCACCCTGTGGGGGTGAACACATCTCAACGACAGTCTTCATGTTCGCAGCCACAACCGATTTCGAGCACGTGCGATTTTTCTGCCTCCTGGCAGTATTCGCCGCAATACTTGCTGCCCTCTTCGGGCTTACAGTCGCAAGCCGGATGAGCACATTTCTGTTGCTCCTCTGACATCAGGCTACCCCCTTTCTTTAAGGATGTACATGCATCTGAGTCGCCAGGCTACTGCAACAATGCTCGCGCATGCCAAACGTTTTCAAGGCGCAGCGCGCACGGTAATGGTTTTTTGTGCATCTCCAACATTCAAAACCAGCGGCCGGCCCAATTGGATCGGATGTTCTTCGCCGTCAATGCTGATTACAAGATTAGCCGCCGCAGACGACGGGGCTTTTACCCGGGCCTGAGGCAGCACTGTTTGCTCAGCCGCTCGCGGAAGCAGATTTGTGGCCACCACGCGCCAGGTTGCCGGCCCGCAAGTTATGCGCAGCCCGGGAGCGTCCGTCTCGGCAGATTCAGCTTGAGCCAGTGCATCTAACTTAAACAGGCCTTCACCACAGCGCACACCCGTGGCATCATAAAAGGTCACTATTCCGGAGACATATGTTAAGAAGGACGAGCTTACATTCTTGATCACCAGGCGAACATTCATTACGGGTGCGTCCGGTGAACCATTAAGGTTATTGGTTCGGAGCGTCGCCTCAAGGGCCGCGACCCCTGCGGAATCGAAGGCAGTGGCTGCCTGCGTTAAAGGGGCTCGTTGTTCCGCGGGACGAGCTGTTTCCTGTTGCGCCAGGACCGTGGTCGCGCACAAGAAGAGAAGGGTCGCGGATGATGCAGGAATTCTGATTTTCAAGCTACGTCTCCTTTGGGAAGAGTCATCGACCTGTTTCGTATTTGCCTGATGCTCGCATTCTAGTTCCAGATCCGCAGACAATCAATCTTTCATCTGCGGAAGCAGGGCCGATGCCTGCGGCAGGATGTAACCCTGGCTAACGCTGTCAAGATCCCGCAAAGCTTCCTCAATGGAACCGGACGGGATCATTCCCATGGTGCGCACGTCAGTTGGCGGCAATCCCGATATCAGGTAGACACGCTGGCGCTCGACCTTGGTCAGCAGGGACCAGGCGGTCTGTCCATTTACTTCATACCCCTGCCGCAGCGCCAATCCGAGTGCCTTCGAGTCCTGCGCCGCAAACCACTTTAAGAAGTCGGACCGGCCCAATCCGTCGCTGCACTCGGCCAGCAGGATAATCGCGCCTCCATTGGTACAAGCCTGAGCCGCCAGCTCAAGCGATTTGTGCGCCTGAATCAGGTTGATATCCCAGGGGAAGCCGCCGCAGCTTGCCACGACGACGTCTCGCTTTGCCACGAGCTCCACACGGTGGCTGTGCAGGTAGTCATCACACGCTTGTCTGTGAGACGCGCGCCAATGGCCGGCGTAAACGCCAATAGCTCGCCCCCGCTCATCAACGATGGTGCTGATATTAAACGAAGGACTGATCCTTTCGGCGATCAGGTCACACGCCTCGTGAACCGGATTGCCTTCCAGCAGTCCCGTCCCCACTCCGGGCCGCCGGCCGCAGCTTTCAAAATCAAGCGCGAGCATGTGAGTGGCCGCAATTGTTCGTGCCGATGCCAGTCCAGGGCAGATAGATTTGCGTCCACCAGTAAACCCCGCAAAATAATGGAATCCCACCGCACCGGTGATGATGAGATGCGAGAATTCCCCGACCACGCGATTAAGCTCGATTGGTGTCCCGTCAGAAAGTGTTCCCAACTCCATTATGTCCCGCTCAGAAGCATTGTGATCGATGGTCCTGATTCGCTGGACAATGAATGGAGTTAGCAGTTCTCGCTTTTCCGCGAGGGTGACCGGCCGGTGAATGCCGGTCGCGAAAATCACCGCGATATCGCCTGGTGCGGTACCGTTTTCGATGAGGCGACGAACCAACAGGTTTACAACCTGGGCACTCGCCGTGGCCCGCGTAGCATCGGAGACCGCGATTAGAACCGTTTCACCCGGCGAGACAATTTCGGCGAGCGGGGGAGATGCTATCGGAGAGTCGATTGCCTCGCCGATTTCCAAGTCAGAGAGTGGATGTTTCGCCACCTCATTCGCTTTGAGAACACAGTAGCGCGCTTCGTCGAAAGAAAAACGTACCGAGCCCCGGCCATACCCTAATTCGATCTCGGTCATGGTCCCGGATGGACTTTGTTGATTCAACGACTTAGATACCAAACTTCTCCAGGGCGCGTTCGATCGGATTCAAAGAGGCAAAGTCCGTATCTCCCCCACTGCGCGCCTCGGCCAGCCAGCGCCTGAGTTGGCGCGCTTCTGCCAGCGAACCGATCTTACAAGCACCCGTCAACGCCATTGTTACCAGACAGTCCGGCGCGCCATGAGTGAGCAACGCAGCTTGTAGAGCGGCTTGTTCGCGACGATCCAGGGCTAGCAAAAGGTTGATTTCCAATGCTGCTTCCGACTTTGAGAGCAGAGCATGCTCTGAACTTAACCGCAGGAATTTCAGATTGACGCAAGAGCGTGCGTGACATCTGCAATGATGTCCTCAGCTGCTTCGATTCCGACGGCAAAACGTACCGTTGCCGCTGAGACACCAGCGGCGCGCAGTTGATCTTCCGAGAAGCCGGCGTGCGAAGAATATAATGGATAACTGACCAGTGTCTCGACGCCCCCCAGGGAAGGAGCGGGTCGCACCAATCTCAAAGCATCGTAGAATTTTTCTACCTCACGCTCACCACCGCAGAGGTCTGCAGCGACAACCCCGCCGAAGCCCTTCATCTGGCGCCTGGCAATTTCGTGCCCCGGATCATCTTCGAGCCCCGGATAATAAACGCGAGCCACTTTTGAATGCGCGCGCAATGCCTGGGCCAAACGCATCGCATTCTCGCTGGCGGCGCGTACCCGTAGTCCCAGCGTTTTGATTCCTCGTGCCAGCAAATATGCTGCGGCCGGATCAAGCGTTGCTCCAATGGCAATGGCAACCCGGCGCACGCGATCAATGAAAGCCTGAGATCCGGCAATGGCTCCCGCAGTAAGGTCGCTATGTCCGCCAAGATACTTGGTCGCGCTATGCATGACGGTGTCAATACCGAAGTCGAGCGGTCTTTGCAGTATTGGGCTCGCAAAAGTGTTGTCGACAATCGCGAGGACCCCAGCCTGCCGCGCAGCGTTTGCCGCCCGCTCCAGATCGACAATTCGATTAATCGGGTTCGCAGGACTTTCAAACCAAAGGACACGAGTGCGCTCGCCTTTCAATGTAGGCAGCGATTCAATTTGATCCAGGGAAATAAAACGAGAGCGGACGCCAAACCGGGCCAGGACCTGAGTCAATATCTTTACCGTGCCGCCATAAATTGAGTCGGTCGCGATCACTTCGTCGCCTGTTTCACAGGCAGCGACCAGCGCCGCAAAAGTGGCGGCAGAGCCGGAAGCGGTGACAACACAACTCTCAGCCCCCTCCAGTTCCGCGATCTTTCTTTCAACCTCGGCAATTGTGGGATTGCCATAGCGTGAATAGAAAAACAACTCTGGTAACTCACCGTGAGCATACCTGCGCATCTCGGCAAAACTTTTGAAACTGAAAGTGGAGGAGTGAAAGACGGGAGCTACCAGAGCTCCGAAGGCGTGTTCGGCTGGTCGCTCACCGCCATGAACAGCGATGGTTGCTTGTGCCTGCAAGCCTGGCTCCTCGCTTTCCATCAGATAGACCTATCCCAGTTGAAGTCAGAAAGTGCGGCGTCAGATTAACAAATAAGAGGGAGGAGATGGTAGCGGGATTCGGTGGAACAACCTCTTAAAGTCGCTTCAGGGCGATTTGGGCAAGCGCTTTGGCTTTCCTGATTTTTACGGCCTGATCGCCAGGTCCCCCAACACTGACTCTGATATAAGTATTGCCTTTCAAAGCGTATAAGGCACCACCCACGCGGTTCCCAGTCCAGTAGGCATCGTCTCCGAGGCCTGAAATTTTCTGTGGCGGGGCGGCCTTCTCCTCTTCACGCTCCTGCGCCTGATCTGTGGAGCCGTCCCGGCCCACCACATTGTTCCTGCCTTTGTCTGTGTCCTGCTGAGAGCCCTCCTCGTTCTCACTGCGGTGGAATGTTTCCTGCCAGAACTCCTTTGGATCTCTGGCCCCAACGGAATCTCCTTTTTGCGCCACGAGCAAACTAATTGAATTCGCAAATGTCGGCAGCCTATAGAAGCACTGGGAAATGACAAAACCGCCATCAGTGCGAGTGGAGGGCTCTGTCTCCTTAATCGCTTCTCCCTGAACTGCCTGTAGCTCTTTGCTGGTCAGCAAGGCGCAGGCATCCAGGCCCTTGACCGTTACAGCCGCCGCAAGACTGGCTTGGGGACTTGGTAATGCGGCCGTACCCGACGCCGGTGCCGTCGATTTGGAACAGCTGCTGCCGCTCAGGAAAAGACAAATCAGGAGCAAGCTCGTGTAAGAGCGCATTTTGCGTCACCTCTTGGTATCTGTCGTCACGCACACGAACTCAAAGCAAGCTGGATGTGCTGGAGGTTTTCGGAACTTAATACCCGATCTTTGAGATTATGCCATCAAGCCCTGAGAATTACTCGAAATGGACGGCATAAGAAAGTGACCTCAGGAACCGGGCCCTCGCGGCCAGCCCCCGATCAATCCCTAACAGAATGTCTCTCGGGCCGTCTAGATGGCCGCGACGCCGCATGCGGCATTGAAATCTTTGTATAAGTCGTTGAATTCTCTGATTGAGCGACCGAGAATTTCGGGGAGGTCGGCTAACTCGTTGACGTTAATGACTGCATTCACGTTTTGCAGAAACGCCGCGTGCGCATCAAGCGTCCGTTTCGATGTCGATAACGAAACGAAAAATATCCGGCGGCGCTGAGCCGGCCGAAGGACACTGACCTCGCGCACTACAAAGGCTGCTCCCTGGTCGATGGGATCAAATGATTGATCCAAAATAACCACATCCAGCCGGCTCTCACGCATTCGTTCCACCGCCTGCTGGGTGTCGGCAGCGATAAACACTTCGCAGCCTTTTTTTGTCAGACTGATCGCGATTGGTTCCCGGTACTCAGGGGCGGTGCAGATCAATACCCGCCGGCGATGCCAGGCAGGCCCAACCTCCGAGACCTGATCCCTCTTCGCCGGTTGCAACAGGTTGAGTAAACTCAACGCCAATTCGTTGGCTTCCGGTGCCGGCCCTTTATCGGCCTCAGCTGGTTCATCCTCCGCGGGAGCCGAGCCAATTCTGAACGCGGGAGCGGGAAGGGATCGCTGGAACCTCGGGTGCGAAGTTGACGGGGAATTACCAACACCTAACGCACTGGTTTCAGACGGCTCACCCGCCGCCTTGGAACTAACTGTCGTCTTGCAAGTGGGGCAGACGACTGTAAACGACCCGGCAGGTAATTTTGCCTCGTCAACTCGAAATCGGCCGCTGCAATTCTGGCAAGTTATAATCATTTCAGTGTCAGGATCTCCAAATTAAGCTAATCATGGTCGATCAGGCTGAGCATTGATCCGGAAGTAGAAAATGAATCCTCATTAATGCCGTCAATCTCCGCACGTATGAAGTCCTCAGAAGACGCCAGCCCCTTAAGAGAGAGGAGCAGATTGTTTTGGTTGGTGGCAAATGGCAACCCGTCTTCGAGAGTAATGATGCGACGGCGAATCATATCCTGAATCACGGTGTCGAAGTCCTGCATGCCGTCAAGCCTTCCGTCGCGCATCGCATCCAGCAGTGACTTGCCATCGGCTTCACCGGCCTCAACATATTCTCGCGTGCGGGGGCTCGACCTAAGCACCTCGACAGCCGCTATGCGGCCCCGGCCCTCGGCCCGCGGTATCAACCGCTGTGAGATGATGTACCGGAAAGTCTGCGCCAATCGCGTCCTGATGACAGGCTCTTCACTCTTGGGATACAGACCGATTATGCGATCGACGGTCTTGGACGCATCGATGGTGTGCAGAGTCGAAAGCACGAGGTGACCCGTCTCCGCGGCCTCAAGAGCAATCTCTGTCGTTTCATAATCACGCATCTCGCCAATCAGAATCACTTTAGGCGCCTGGCGCAAAGCGGCGCGCAGTGCCGACGGGAAATCTCGCGTATCGTGCCCAACTTCGCGTTGATTGATGGTCGAGTTCTTGTGGGTATGTAAATACTCAATCGGATCTTCAATGGTGACAATATGGTAGTGCTTCTTTTCGTTGATGATGTTGATAATCGCGGCCTGGGTTGAGCTCTTGCCTGATCCCGTCGGACCGGTCACCAGAACCAGACCGTTGCGTAGTTCGGCAATACTTGCGAGATGATCCGGCAATCCCAGGGATTGCAGGGTCGGGATGTCGGTTGGGATGACGCGCATTACGATCGAGTAAACGCCGCGTTGCTGAAATATATTCACCCGAAAGCGCGCCCTGGAAGGCAGCGAATAGCTGAGATCGGCTGTGCCGCTGCTGGCTAATCGCTCCGCCGCGTCAGGGTTGCCCTCCAACAGAGTCATGGCGATGATCTCAGTCTGGTAAGGCGTAAGTTTTTGCAGCCCAAAAGGCTGGACGCACGTCAACTTTCCATTGATCTCGATCTGCGGCAACTGGCCGACCGAGAAATTCAAGTCACTGATCTTGTCAGAGACGAGCAACATGCGCTCGATAATGGGGGGCAGGTCAAAGAAGCTCATGCTGAGTGCAACTCCATGGGAAGGTTGGCGATGACTGGGCGGGATAATTAGGCGTCTTTTCGGACCCGGCCGGCCCAAAAAAACCCGAGTTATTCTGACGTATAGCCAGAATAAACGCAAGTAAAATTTGTTTTACGCCGGCCTGGGTCGTTCGAAGCTCTGCAAGAACTGGGACGTATTGTGAGAAATTGACGCAGGTGGAGCCAAAAGAGCGCTGACTACTGCTACCACATCGGCGCCAGCCGCAAGGACCTGAGCGGCAGTTTCCCTGGTGATTCCTCCAATTGCTACCAGCGGAAGATCGCCGATAACTTCGCGAATCCGGGACAATCCTTCCAGCCCAATAACAGGGTCGGGGTCAATCTTTGTCGAGGTTGCGAAAATGGGACCCACAGCCAGGTAATCAATTGGTAGTTTAGCCGCGAGCTTTGCCTGAGTCAGCGTGTGAGTGGAGAATCCGACAATGGCTTCCGACCCCATGATTCGACGGGCAGCTTCAGGGGCAAGGTCCTCCTGCCCCAAGTGGACACCATCGGCGCCGGCGGCGAGCGCAATATCAGCGCGGTCATTAATAATAACCCTTACCCGCCGCTGGTGCGCTTCGCTCACGGCAGCGACGGCTTCCTGGTAAAAAGAGAGTGGCGCGAGTTGCTTTTCTCTTAGTTGGATCAGGACCGCACCACCCTCGCATAGCTCCGCAACCTGCTGAGCGTGGGATAGTCCCGAAATACGAGTGTCGGTGATCGCATAGAGCCTGGAGGAAAAGGAGAAAACCATCATCAAATCCGGTCAGGAAGAGCTTGCCTGTAACTGGCGGCCGACCTTCATACCTCTTTACGCTTGGGTCTTTCATTGGCTCGCAGGACTCGCTTTCGCAGGCGGATGTTTTGCGGCGTCACCTCGACGAGTTCATCATCGGCGATGAATTCCAAAGCCTGTTCCAGCGACAGATCTTTGACGGGAACCAGACGCATGGCTTCGTCCGCGCTGGCGGCCCGCATGTTAGTAAGCTTTTTCTCCTTGATGGCGTTGACATCGAGATCCACTGCGCGGGCATTCTCACCAATGATCATCCCTTCATAGACCTTGGTTCCGGGCCGCACAAATAAAGAACCACGCTCCTGAAGGTTGTAGAGAGCGTAGGTTGTCGTTTCCCCCGTGCGATCCGCCACCAAAGACCCGGTTGAGCGGCCACGCATCGCCCCCTGCCACTCGCCCCAGCGCAAGAATGAAGTATTGAGTAACCCGGTGCCCTTAGTCTCTGTCAGGAACTCACTGCGAAATCCAATCAGGCCACGAGAGGGAATTTCAAACTCCAGACGGACACGTCCGGTGCCGTGATTGACCATCTTATGCATCTGGCCCTTGCGCCGGCCCATCGCCTCGGTCACGACGCCGATAAATTCTTCAGGACAATCAATCACAACCATCTCGATTGGTTCATGTGCGGTGCCGTCAATCTCCCGTGTAATTACTTCCGGCTTGGAAACCTGCAATTCATATCCTTCGCGTCGCATCATTTCAATCAGAATCGCAAGCTGTAATTCCCCGCGACCGGAGACTTTGAATTGTTCCGGGGTTTCGGTCGGATCCAGTCTGATGGCCACATTTCCGAGCACTTCCTTATCGAGTCTCTCATTCAACTGCCGCGAGGTTACAAAACGTCCCTCTTTGCCGGCAAAGGGAGAGTTGTTGACCAGGAAAATCATGGAGATGGTGGGCTCATCAATAGCGATTACCGGCAGGGGCTGGGGGTTTTCCACGCCCGTTATCGTTTCGCCGATTTCGATTTCGTCAATTCCGGCCAGGGCCACGATTTCACCAAAGGCGGCTCTGTCAATCGACTCGCGTTTGAGGCCTTCGAAGGCGTAGAGCTTGGACACCCGCGTCTTCTTGATGGTTCCATCGGCCTTCGCAATAGTGATCTGATCGTTGACCGCAATCTCACCGGAGAAAATTCGGCCGATGGCCAGCCGTCCCACATACTCGCTGTAATCCAGATTGGCAACCAGCAATTGCAGGCTGTCCTCTCGCAAAGCTCGCGGGGCGGGAATCGTTTCCAGGATCTGGTCAAACAACGGGCGCAGATCGCCAGACTCATCGCTCAAGTGTTTCCTGGCCACACCTTCACGAGAGATGGCGTAGAGAATGGGAAACTCGATCTGTTCGTTCGTGGCATCAAGATCCAGGAATAGCTCGTATATCTCATCAACAACTTCCGCCGGTCGCGCGTCCTGGCGATCTATTTTGTTGACCACCGCAATTGCCGGCAAACGTGCCTCAAGTGCCTTGCGCAAAACAAACCGCGTCTGCGGCAAACACCCCTCGGCGGCATCAACCAGCAGCATAACTCCATCCACCATGGTCAATACTCGTTCTACTTCGCCGCCGAAATCAGCGTGACCGGGGGTGTCGAGAATATTGATCTTTACACCGTTATAGTGAACCGCGGTGTTCTTGGCCATGATCGTAATGCCGCGCTCGCGTTCCAGATCCATAGAATCCATCACGCGTTCGCGCACCTGCTCATTTTCTCGAAAGGTGCCCGACTGGCGTAGCATGGCGTCAACCAAAGTGGTCTTGCCGTGATCAACGTGAGCAATGATGGCGATATTTCGTATGTCTTGTCGTTCTTTATTCATGATTACCTACACAGCAGCGATAACTGGGATTCGGGTCCTCCCTCACAAACTTTTGATAGTACCATCTGGAGAGCCATAACGCCCGTCGCGCGGGCCGGAACAGATGCATTCGCAGGAGAATGAGAGACAAGAAAAGCGGCACCGGCAGGGACGCAAGCGGATGTTGGTCAGCGGGTGAGGGCGCCAAGTTGGCGCAACGCCTCGTAGAGAACGATACCCACTGAAGTAGCCAGATTCAGACTGCGAATGCTGGGGTTTAGCATAGGAATCGTGAGGCAACGCTCCCAGTTCCGGCGCAGCAGTTCTTCCGGCAAACCCCGTGTTTCGCGCCCAAAAACGAGACAATCATCGGCGGCAAACTGCCAGTCGGTGTACGAACGCTCGGCCTTGGTCGACAGGTAGAGAAACCTGGCTTCCGGCATTTCGGAATACAGCATGCTGAGGTTCTCATGCTGTCGCAGTTTGACCTGAGGCCAGTAATCAAGACCGGCTCGTCGCACAGCTCGATCGTCCAGACGAAAGCCCGGCACGCCCACGATGTGCAGTGGGACATTAGTCGCCGCGCACAAGCGAGCAATGTTTCCCGTGTTGGGAGGTATCTCTGGTTCGACAAGTGCAACACTAAGCATAAGACCCCGCGCGGCGGACTATAGATTCAATGGAGAACATTGAAACGATGCTAACGGAAGTTGGCAAAAACAAAAACTAAAGGAACGACGAACTTCGCTTGAAGTATTCGTCGTTCCTTTTGAAGAGTCTCGTAGACTCTGGGACTGGTATGTGCGCCAGTCAGAGGTTGCTGTACCCTTTGGTTCGAACTATCTCTTCTTGGATGCCTTTTTGGCTCCGCCCTTTTTGGCTGCCTTTTTGGCTGCAGGTTTCTTCGCTGCTTTCTTTGCGCCTTTCTTAGTTGCCATATCGTTAGTTGCTCCTTTCTTCCAGGTTTTGTTTTCCGGGTCCGACCACAAGATACTGTAGTTACTTGTCTCTTGTGGGCTAGAGTAAACGGCGCACAACATCTTGCTATATAAACGTAATTGCAGCAGATGTCAATAACTTATTACGAAATCGCAAAAACTTTTTTACCCCACAACTCTTAGCCTGCGTGACGTTGGAGTCACCAACGCAACGAGGATGCGACGAGCAGAGCGGTGGTCGCGCTGACCTGAAACGCAGGTTCGTGGTGGCGAGTGCGATTTCTTTTCGAGTGGATCATCTGGAGATGGGCCGGGCCGATCAGGACCGCGCGGTCTGTTTGCAACGCGCTGCGCGAGAGCAAATTCTTATTACCTGAAGAGTGGAGTGAAGACCCAATGATCGTGACGCTCAATTCCATAGTAGGTGAGAATGGCATCGCGATCGCTGCTGCTGGTGACACCAATAAATGGACCACTCGCAGAGGCGGAGAGTCCACTTCTACTGGCTCCACCGCTCGACGAGAGTCCACCGATGCCCAGCACAGGTGGGGCCATAAGTATTTCTACTGCTTTGAGTTGCGGGTCAGACGTGGACGGCCGGATATTGCCCGCATAGACCATCACGTCGCGCACGAAATCAAGCATCTCGGGAGAATGCGGCCGCACCAATTGCCACTCGCCTTTGAGCGAAAGCGGATCGCGCGCGGCCGAGGCGCGCAGGATCTGGAGCTTCCTGGTGCGCCCCACTATGGGCACACCTTCCACTAATTGATTCATCTCGGTGGGCAATGCTAGATCGCCCTGAGGCCTGCCGTTTCTTAGCTGCGCGATGTAATAAAGGCGAATTGCATCAGCTACTTCTTCACCGCGAAAGATCGCTTCCTTCTCGCGCTCGCGTTGTGCCTGCTGCGCGATTCGAGGAGCTGCGGCCATCGCAAACAACGCCATCAGCGTCATCATGGCGATCAACGCCACCAGGACGTAACCCTGCTCCGCCGGCCGAAGTGTCGCAGACTGAGAGCTGAGAGCTGATGAAAAATGCGTTGAGGGCATACCTAATATATTGTGGTCTAACTTTCTATGGCTCGTCATCCTCGGCTGCGACTTTTGGCGTCGGCCGGCCTTGCGGAAACGATCCTTTGTCACCTTCATTGGTTAGCGTCAACAGGTGTTTGATTTTTAGAGAGGTGTCAATCAGCACGACTTCGCGATCGGCGATGCTGGTTACGCGGAACCTCCCACCTACAATGTCGCCACGCTGCACGCTTACAACCTCCTTGTTGTTCTTGTCCTGCAACAAGGCGGTATCGCCGATGTGCCGTGGTTTACCCAGGATGCCTACGTAGTTGTAATTGGGTGTTGGCGGCGCAGTCACGTTCAGAGAAGCTGGAAGTGAATAGAGCGACCCATCAGTATTCCTGACAACAATCTGTCGCTGACCAGGATTAACTATTATCGAAGCGGGCACCGTAGCGGACAATTGCTGGGGGCTGACAAACCGAGTTGGTAGTTCCCGGTTATCGATGACGATGCGCACGGCCGGCGTAAACTTGTCCCCGGTGACCTCAAGCGTGAAGTCGTCGGTGCGCGCGTAGATACTTGCCGGGGAAACAGAAGCCAGCAGCAGAGGCGGGGTGGGTGTCGGCGTCGCCGCGGCCACCGAAGGACGGGGCAGCGGCGGCGGGGGCGGCTCGTAGAAAGCGAAGATATTCCGCCGAGCTTCGGCAACAGCCGGAGGCGCTGGAGGCAAACTAATCGGCATCAGGTAAGCAGAACTGCCGGCATCGTCAGTCTGCGGCGGCGCCTGCTGCTGCACCCTGCCCGGCCCCGGCGGGTTGCCGGCCACCGCGCCATTCGAATTGCGGACCGGAGCTTTCTGGCTGCTGCCAAATCCAAAAAAGGTCCACCAAAGCGCGATGATAGCCAGAATGCCCAGCGCGACCGCGATGATCATCTTCTTTTGATCATTTGACTCTTTTGCTGGGACCATGGCCATAAAAGAATATCCTCACTCAGTTCGCCGCTGGAGCCTTCACTGCGGCCGGAGCCTCTTGCAACTCCAGGCGCTGGAAATAGGTGGCCAAGTCCAACCGCAGGCTAACCAGCCCGTTCCCGCTGGGCTTTGCGCTACTGCCCTCGACGGGTTGCGAATTCGATTCCGTCGCTCGCTCTAATTCTACCGCGTTGATAATGATGAACTCTCTGCTGCTTTCGATGTCTCTGACAAAGTGCCGGACATTCTGGTACTGGCCTTCCACTGTTACATTGACAGCGATGCCCGGATAGACGCTCTGCCACTTGGCCGCAGCTGAGTTTGCTGCCACCGAAGCTGCCTGTTCGGCAGAGCGAGATCCAAGCGGTTCGAGGGCTGTATACGTCGGACCGGAAGTATTGCGCAATCCATTCTTATGCATTAATTGATTGAGCTCTTCGTAAAGTAACATGCGCCCACCGCCCCGCGCGACGAGACGAATGTTTTCGAAGTCCTGCAGGCTGCTGGTAATTTTCTCCACGCTGGCCTTGGTGTCCTGACCGCGAACAAAGTCCTCCTGCGAGTTACGCAACTGTTGTTGCAGACGATTGCGTTCAAGCGTCAGGGCAGAGAGTCTTGACTGGGCTGGGATCAAGAAATAGAAATACCCAACCAGCACCAGCAAAAGCATCAAGCCGGCGCAGCAGATTCCCGCGATTTCGGCGATCCCCAGCACTCCGCGGCGTCGCGAGCGCTCAAGGCGCGTCAACCGCGCGCGAATTCGTTCCCGGCCGGCGCCCAGCTTCTCTGAAGTCTGGCTCATCGCAATCCTCCGGGGACGGCCGGTGCGGGAGAATCAACGGCCGCTCTGGCGGGTTGGATCGGCTCAGTCGCGTAACCGGCCCTGGGACTATATTGAACTTTCAATTCGTACTCCGAGCCGCCCTCACCTTTTCCCTTCTGAAGGTTTTGATTATGCAATTCGGCCTGGAAGATGCCCTGCTGGTCCATCGTCGCAATCATATCCGTAACGGTGTTGTAGGATTTGGCGACTACTGCCAATTCCAGATCAGCCACGGTGTGTCCTGCCTGAGTCCTGATTTGACGTACGGCAATCCGGGACACTCGCACTCCCCCGGGCAGGACGGCTTCCAGGTCAGCGAACAAACGGGACCATGAGAATCGTTTGCGGTTGACCAACTCGTGGGCCGATTTTAATGATTGCAGCTGATCGGGAGTGAGCGCCTGTTGGACCTCTTCAGCTCTTTTCTGAATGTCCTGTTGCTGTTGTTTAAGGCTCGCAATTTCGCGCTGCACTACTGCGGCCCTGGCATTTGCCTCCCCGGTCGAGCGGAAAACAAAGAGCATCGCCACGAAGCAAAAAAGGGCTAAGGCCACAGTAATGACCCAGGGCAGGGCCCGGTTAGTAAATGGCTTCGAGGCTACATTAAGTCTATTGTTCACGGCTCAAATTGTGTCCTGCATGGGGCTGATGCCAATCAAGACGAAGGGCCATTTGCTGCGTATCAAGCATACACGCGCCCGTCAAATAGGCGCAACCGGGTGCGCTTTTTGCGCGGCGCCAGGCACTCAGGCGAAGAGTTAAACGCGCCAGGGGCCGGCAGGTTTCACAAAACCTAATCAAATACGCGTCGCTTAAGAATTAGCCCAGCCCCTATTAATGACTATGATGACCGCTTGGCAGGCGGGCGGTTTTCTGTAGCAGCGAGCGACGGTCGATAGGCACAGATGCGATTGCGACCGTTGCGCTTGGCGCGATAGAGAGCAGAATCTGCCAACTCCACAAGCTCGATGGGATCGCGCGCATCATCCGGATAGGCTGCCAACCCGATGCTGATGGTGATGCGATGGGTCTTTGGTTCGGAACCTGAGCCTTCGCGCACCGCGGAGAATCGATGTTGTTCAATTGCCGCGCGCACGCGTTCAGCCGCCACCAGGCCCTGGGCATAGTCGGCATCCAGCAGAAAGGCGGCAAACTCTTCGCCGCCGAAACGTGCGGCCACATCACCAGCTCGTAATGCTCCGGTGAGTACTCCTCCAAGTTCCTTTAGTGTCTGGCTGCCAACCAGATGCCCGTAGGTGTCGTTTACCAGTTTGAAGTAATCCAAATCCATCATCAGCACGCAGAAGGGGCGCGACTCCTCCTGGGCCAGAGCCGCTTCGCGCCTCAATTCAGAGAAGAATGATTTGCTGGTGAGTAATCCGGTTAGTTCGTCATGCGCCAATAGCCGATGTATATGCTGTTGGAACTCACGATCAATCTCGTCGAACAGTTCAAAGCGGAACAGATAGTCTCCAATGGCTATCTTATCGCCTTCTTCCAGAATAGCCTCCGTAATAAGCTGGCCATTGAGTAACGTGCCATTTGTGGAGCCAAGATCCCTGATCTGATAACGCGCGACGTTTGTCTCCGGATCCCAATTGCGACTAATGCGTGCGTGTTTGCGCGAGGCACGAAAGTCATTGACGCGTACGTCTGCCTCGACGGCGCGGCCCAGAACTACTTCATCTCGCTCTAACGGAATGGGCACAGCCATGGACTCGCCGCGCAACAGAACCAGCGCGGGACGCCGTTCACGTTGTCGCAGTGGCAGGCCATCCAGAGTCTTATCGAACTGCGTTTTGTCTTGATCGTCATTGTGGGGCATGTTTTAGAACTCGCTGCCAAATCAGTTCGCCGGGGATATTCGGTCGCATGCAGCCTGGCTTAGTGGCGCGCGTATCTTAACGCGCTGCGGATAGCCGAGCAATACCAATTTGACAGCGCCCAGGCGCTGGGAAGTCGGTGCTTGCTTGTCGCGTTCTAACCATACTTCTATAATGTCTTCCAAAGAGACATCGATTGGGCTCTGAAATGGACAACTGTCACCACCTCCCGGGAGCGATCTATTGATGGAAGACACAGCACTAACCTGTTCGTGGGCAAAAGAGGGCTTATCGATTCAAAAGGTGGCAGTTGCCAATTTACCCACTGAATTCGGAGACTTCAAGATTGCGGGGTATCGCTCTTTGAGCAGTCCCGAAGAGTTCGTCGTTATCTATAAAGGGGAAATGGTTCGGGAAATTCCGACGCTCGTGCGTATCCATTCACAGTGCCTTACTGGGGATGTCTTTGGCTCGACGAAGTGCGACTGCGGGTTGCAGCTTCATCGGGCCATGCAAATGATCCAGGAAGAAGGACGGGGAGCGATCGTCTATCAACAGCAGGAGGGCCGGGGCATTGGTATCTTGAACAAAATCCGTGCATACGCTCTACAGGATGAAGGTGCTGATACGGTCGAAGCCAATGAACTCCTGGGCCTGGCGGTGGACGCGCGCGAGTACCAGCAATGCGCCGAGATTCTTTATGACCTGGGTCTTTGCCAGGTTCGCGTCATTTCGAACAATCCGTTAAAACTGCAAGCACTCGCGGATGCCGGCCTGAAGATTGTCGAGCGTGTCTCAATCCAGGTTGATTCCAAGAAATCAGCCGCAAAATATTTGCGCACCAAAAGGGAAAAAATGGGTCATCTGCTCGATGTCAAAGTCTGAACCCGGATTTTGAGTCTCGGACTCCTCTGCGGCGCTAATGGGCTGATAGATTGGGAACCTGTATCCACTGCATTGCACTGCCAACCTTTCCGCTCTTGTCGCGCACGCCCACCCGTACCTGAAACAGGCCGGAACGCAGCCAGGCGTGCACATCATAGACAGCCTGACGGTTTGTTCCGGAGCCTTGCGGGAGCGGGAAGATTTTAAGGCGGCCCACAAAACTGTCCACCGGCTTTCCCTTGTCGTCATAAAAAATTCCCGCGATATCTACAGCCGCAGTCAACTTGCCATCGTCAAGATCAAAGGTCAGTGAATCGCGGGTCAACTGAATAGTGGCGGTAACCCTGGTACCAACCCCCGGCATTTGCATCAGGCTGAGCGAGAGACTCGTTGGTATCTGCTGCTGGGAAACAGGCGCGTCAACAATCAGACGCATATCGTCCTCGCGCGCGCTGTCCGGATCTTTGGCTGCCTTTTTCTTAATGGTTAATAGTGGTAAGGGAGTTGTCTTGAAATAGCTTCGCCGCAGGCGCACGGTCAGGTCCGGGCGGCCCACTATGGTCGCCTCAATATTCTTGAACTTACCTCTTTTCTGCTCCTCGCTGTCCGGGCTCCAGGCCAGCAGGTAATAGTTAGCAGTCTCATCAAGGACCTTTTCGACCCACTCTGACATTGGGGCATTAGTGTTGCGAAAGGCACGTCCGCCAGTATCGCCGGCGAGTGCATTAAGGCCATCCTGTGACGCTGAGATCTCTCCGATACTCGAGTTAACGCTTAAACCTTTGGAATCCAGTGGTCGATTATTGGTCACATCAATCGACTCGTTGATGATCCCCCGCGCGTCGAGCGTGTAGATGACCACGCCCGCGCGGCCGGCAGCATCGGTGATACGCTTGATTTTGTCCCGTCCCCCGGTCTTGACGTCGTTCAGGTAGAATCCGTCCGAGATCAAAAAGACCAGTTTACGTCCCGACAATTGACCGGCACTCCGCATCAGACCCTCCAACAGTCGCAGAGTGTTATCGGTATCGGGAGCGGCTTGCATCACAATCTCCTGAGCGCGCTCCTTTACCAGGGTTCTGGCCGACTGCGGAGAGACCGTGCAAATAAGAGTGCCACTTGCCTTGAAGCAATTCTGCTGTTGTATTTGTTGGGTGTAATAAGTGATGGTTTGCTCGTCGCCCTCGCGAATCTTGAGTGCGATGTATTCGGACATGGGGGGATTATCCATGTCTATTTTGGTGTTAGTTCGATAGTTGAGCCGGGCTACCGCTGAGCGCAGGGCCAACTTGTCATCGGTAAACTGCTGCAGAAACCCAATCTGACCACTAGCTGATGTAATAGCAACCTGATCATTTTCGAGCATGCCGTGATCTATGAATTCGAGCAGTGCTTTGCGCGTGTTCACGAGGCTGGTTGGCGCCAGGTGCAAATCATCGATAAAAAATATTAGGGTGCGGCGGCGGGCGGGGACTACAGTATTCAAGGCGTCACTTGCTCTTTCCTCGGCCTTTGGTTCCTCACGCAAGCTCCCGGAATGAACGGTTTCAAAGAAAGCTATCGTTCGTGGTTTGTTGTCAATTCTCAGCGCAAACTGCTCGGCTTTCAAACCACTCACGAAATGGCCCTGCTTATCAAACACCATGGCATCTGTCTGCACCAGATCGGTGTTAACGCGCACTACATCGTCGCCGGGCAACTGAGGTTGATCCTGGTTCTGCGCCACTACGGAGTTCACCGCCAGAAACGCGATTGCGATAAGCAGCAGATAGTCGCGACAGGCTTGCTGGCCGGAAATGCACATAGATTGTTGTTATTTATTGCCTGGCGCGCAGTTCTTTGATTGTTCCTCTGATGCGTTCGGCATCAGCGGCTTTGGGATCAAGCCGCAGGTAGGTTTCCAGTTCGTCGGCAGCCTCCTTATGGTGGCGCCCACTGAGATACAGACCGCCCAGATACTTGTGTGCGAGGGCGATATTTTCGCCACCGTTACTCAGGGTCAGCTGTAGTTCTTTTTCAGCTTCCTCATAGCGTTTTGTCTTGACCAGGGTCATGCCAAGATAATAGTGCGCGTTGGGGCCGCTGCTCTTGAGTTTGAGGGCTTCCCGCAGGTGCGTCTCAGCCTGGTCTAACTTGTTCTGGTTGTAGAGTGCGATGCCGAGATTAAGTTGAGCCAGAGAATCAGCCGGGCTGAGTTTCAGCAGGGCTACGAAAGTGTCGGCAGCCTTTTCCCACTGGCTAAGCTTGAGGTATTGAAGGCCCAGTTCATTTAAGGCAACGGCAAAAGTCGGGTAGGCTTCGACTGCCTTACTAAGAAAATCCACCGCATTCTTAGCGTTGCCCTTCTGCGCCGCGGCTGATCCTTTTTGGTATAGGTCGATCGCATTCTTGGGAACGTTGGCAAAGGCCGGATTGGCAGGGCCGGCCTTGAGTCGCAGTTGAATCGCAACGGAAACCACCCGGCTACTGGTTCCGTAATCGATGTTCACAGTTTCCCGCGCGGTCTCATACTCTTTCCCCCCTTCAACCACAATGTTATAGACGCCAGGCACCAGACCGCTGAATCTAAAAGCCCCGTCCTGATCCGTAGCCGAAGAGGGCGCATTGAAGGCGCTGACGCTCTCTAATCTCACTTTAAAGGCCGCGCCTGCCGCTGATTGACCTGCAGGCAAATAAACGCGCCCTTGAATTGTATTGCCGCCAGCACCGGCCGCGTCATGCGAACTTCCGGGCGCCTGCGCGTTTGTTATGACCGCAACCGCTAGCGTCAGCGAGGTAATAGCAAAGCTTGAGAAACATGTGCGCACAATAGCCAACAAACCCGACTCCTTCATAAACATAAATTGTCTTCCTGTGATTTAATTATGGATTCGTCCCCGTAGATCCTTAATGGTCGAGCGCACACGCTCGGCATCCGGCGTGCTCGGATTTAGACGAAGATAGGTCTCCAATTCTTCAACCGCCCGAGTGTAGTCGCGCTTTCGCCAGTAAAGCCCTCCGAGATAATAATGTGCGATTCCCAGTTGGGAGCCGCCCGTCTCGATTGCGCGCAGCAACTCTTTTTCAGCTTCTTCAAACCTGGCCTCGTGGCTGAGAGCAAGCCCCAGATACAAGTGAGCGGTAGGGGCAGTGGCATTTTGCTTCAGGGCCTCTTGCAGTTGCGCTACCGCCTCATTAAATCGCTTGGCCTCCAAATAGGCTATTCCCAGATTGAGCTTGGGTGGGAAAGCCTCGGGACTCAGTTCCGCTGAAGTCTGCAGGACTTCTATGGCCTTGTCGGACCGACCCAGTCTCAGATATTGCACTCCGAGTTCGTTGAGTGCGAGCGGGAACTTCGGATAGAGCGCCACGGCAGCCTTCAGGCTATCGACGGCTTTAGACTTTTCACCAGCCTGAGCGTGCTCCAAACCCTTCTCGTATAACTTGCGAGCCTCTACCGGTACTTCCGCCAGTGCTGCATTGATAACTGAGGCCTTAACCCGAGCCTCGCGTTTTAGCTGCAGATGTACCATCACCGTATAGCGCCGCGACGTGCTGGGAGCGGGAATCCCCATCCGCGAAAGGTTTACGTCATTATCGATATAGACCCTTTCCGTTACCGGTTCGTAGCCCTCACCGGCGTTGACTACCACTGTGTAGTTGCCCGGCGCCAGGGCCGGAAAAATAAACGATCCGCTGGTGTCGGCCATTACAGAGATCTCGCCGGCCTCATGGCTTTGTAGCTTGATCTGTATCGAACCTTCAGCTCTGCGACCGGAAGGGAAGAAGACATAGCCCTGGATGACATGGTTGCCACCGGTACCGGTTGAGGCCCGGCCGCTACCCTGGGCCCAGCCGGGCGCCGGAATGAGCAATAGCAGGATGGTAATCAGGTAAAGAATCTTGTCGAACGAGTGACGGTTTTTGCGGCGGGAAGCGCTTGCGACGAGCATTTCACATCTCCTTACAGCTCAGCCGGCATTCGGGGGATTGGTGGACTCAGTCCTGCGATTGAGGTGGCTATCATAATCCAAAAAAGAAATGGGGAGAAGCGCCATTTTACGGCACCTCTCCCCATCAAGAGCAATGACTTTTGCCCGAGGCAGAAGTTATCGCTTAGAAGCTGAACTTGGCGCCAAATCTAAACGCCGAAGGAGCTTGAACCAGCAGCGCCGAACCGTAGAACGGATTGGGGACCGGCGCAACGCCGGAAACGCCGCTGTTGATCGTGAAGGTTTGATCGAGAGTTACGGCCCGTTGACTGTTGAATGCATTGAACCAGTCTCCGGATAAACGCAACTCTTTTTTCTCACCAAACTTGATCGGATAGTAGAAACCAAAGTCCATGTTCATCGTCATTGGCGTACGGCTCGAACCGACGCTGTTGACATAGTTCGGGAAGCCAGCCTGAGTCGCGGTCACAGCTGGAACAATCGCAGTGCCGCGTTGTACCGCGAACCCTTCGTTGTTTCCATAGATCGGATGCGGAATCAGCTGGTTGAACGGGCTGCCGGACTGGGCATAGAAGTTTGCGCTGAGCAGGAACTTCCAGGGAGTCCGATAGCTGCCGTTGAACTTGAACTGGTGCGGACGATCATTAGGCAAGCGTCCGTAAGTGTTGTCGAGCAGACTCTGAAGGTCGAACAGCGAAGTGATGTTCGGATCAGACTGTCCATTATCGTTACGGAACAAGCCTTCGTAGTTACCGGTCAGGCTCGAGTAAACGTAAGAAGCGATAAACTGATAGTTATTCGTGAACCGCTTCGTGGCCGTGAACTCAATTGCCCGATAGAACCGCTGGGCGCGTCCAAAGCAGTACGGAAGACGACCAGTGGCCGGGTCCCCAGCGCAAGCTGACGCTTCAGTGGTGCCGGGAGCATTGCGACCAGGGTTGAAGATGAAGTAGGTATCACCATCATCAAACGACCCGTCTTCGATCACGTTGATCATCGCGCGATAGATCAAACGGCTACCGACCGTAACGTCTCCACCAACCTCGTATTCGAAGCCGGCGGTTGCTTCTTTAATGCTCTGCGGCTTGAGACCCGGATCGACTGGCGTGGCATCAGATCCCAAATTCGTCGATCCGGTGCTGACGCCGGGTACAATCAGGGCACCGGCAGGGCCATTCAGTGTGCCGACGTTAAAGTTCTTGTCAGTCTGAACGTCCCCTCCAGCAGCGCGGACATTGACGTCCAGCGGCACGGGAGCCTCAATAAAGTGGGCGTAGTTAGCGAACAACTTGCCCTTACCCTTACCGGTGAAATCCCAGATCAGGCTGACGCGCGGCGCAAAGTTGTCTTTGAAGTTGTTGAACTTAATGTAGGCGTCACCATTGGCGTTGTAGCTCTGTTGATAGTCCCAGCGACCACCCAGGCTAACTTGCCAGTTCTTGGCAAACTTCCAGTCGTCGCCGAGATAGAAGCTTTCCACGCTGGTGGTTGTTTTGCCCACGAGTTCGAAGTCACGAACGCGGGTGGTATTTCTGACCAGAAACGGAGTGTTGAAGGCCTCAGCCGTAGTGATGGCATTGGCTGTCGGATTTACCGTCAGACCCAACGCCGCTAATGTGGCAGCCGGAATGGCCGACGCACGAGTTACACCCGCATTGCTGGGGCAGTTAATGACTGTGCCTCGAACCGTGCACACCAACCAGTTGTTGGCGATGCGCGAGCCATTGGTGACATTGGAAGCGCCGTTGGTCGGCGTCAAGCCAAGGCCAGGCGTAAAGGCATAAGTGACAGCAGGTCCGCTGGAAAGCGTATTGATGTCGTATTTATTTTTGAAGTACTCAAACCCGTACTTGACCGTGTGCTTACCCAGGATATTCTGCAGGTGAGCATTGACCTCGTAGCGATTGCGGGTCTGGGTTGAATAAAGTCCAAAACCCGGTCCACGAGTGTAGCCACGTTGCAATGAACCGCCTCGGCCATCGACAAAATCGATAAAGCCGGTTCCAAGACAGCCATTAGCGGGACAGGTAACGCCGGTTGATACCGGAGTTAGGACCGCGTTGCCTTTCAACACCGCAAAGTTGTCGGTGATGAGCGGCTTGTCGATCGCCCGCGGAATGGTGTTGGCGCGCTGGAAGTGCAGACCGGCGGAAAACTCAGCGATAAAGTTATTGGTGACCGTTGAGTTCAGCCGAAATGCGTAGTTATGTCCGCCAGTTTCCTGCTTACCCTGGAAAGCGGTGATGTCATCGCCGAATCCATTCACGTTATTCAACGCGGCGGTTGCCAAAAAGCCGTCAACTTTAGTGAAATCACCAAACGTAGAAGCCGTAAAGGTGTTCTTGTTGTTGATGGCCCACGTGATTTTGCCGGCATAAAAAGGAATGGTTACCCTGTTTGAAACCGGGTTGTGGAAGGTTTGCGTCAGATAGTAGTTGTTCCGGCGCTGAGGATTGAAAGCACCAAAAAACCAGAGCTTGTCCTTCACAATGGGACCGCCGAGGTCAACTCCGAGGTCGGCTTCTGAGAAGCCATTAAACGCGGACCCGGTGAACGGGAAATTCTTCACGCCTCGGACCAGGCCTTTGGTGGTTCCGTAACCAAAAATGTCGCCGTGAAACTCGTTACCACCGCTCTTGGTAATAACGTTAAAAATACCGCCCGTGGACTTGCCGTACTCAGGACCATAGGCGCCGGTCTTGATTTCGACTTCCTGGACGAATTCAAAAGGAAGATTCGCTCCGGAGCCGCCGAAAGCCGGGTCGGTCGTGTTCACGCCGTCCAGGATGTAATTGTTCTCCGGACCTGACGCACCACCAACCGAGGGGTCGCGGTCACGACCAGTAGCGTCGCGGAGTCCTGAGCGCGTCACTGTGGGAGCAATCGTGTAAAGCCCCTGCACTGTGCGCTGCGTTGGGAAGTTAGAAAATGACTCGGTAGAGACGTTTGAGCCAGTGGTGCTTGCCGATGTGTCGATGCCGGCACCAGCTGAAGTAACTGTTACCGAAGCTCCAACACTCGCAGCTTGTAGTGAAACGTCAAACGAAGTCGTCTTCGACAGATTTACGTCGACAGTCTGTTCGAATCTGGCAAAGCCCTTAGCTGATTCGATAACAACTGTATATTTCCCAGGGGGAAGATTCGAAAAACGGTAGTGGCCCTGCTCGTCCGTCGTGGCCGACTGCGGCGAGATTAGGTTGGGGCTGGTGGCACTTATGCCAATGCCCGGCACTGCCGCACCGGCAGAGTCAACGACCCGGCCTTCGATCGAGCCGGTTGTTGAGGTTTGAGCAAAAGCGACTGTTGAAAACAGCGCGAAACTCAGAACCAGAAATAACCTGAAAACACTTTTCATTTTTTAGATTTCCTTTCTTAAAGTAACAAAAACCGCCTTTTCTTAATCCCGCCCCTTCTCTGAGGGTCTCGCTATTTTCTGGCGGCACAGGGAGAATTCATGCGAAACAAAACTTCCGTGACATTCACGTGCCTACCTTTTCGCAACTACCATGCCCACAATCCGGATGCCAGCCAAATCCTAGGCGCACAACACTTAGCACCAGCCCCCAGCCTGCAAATGCTTCTTAGAAATCCAAAAAAATGGGAACAATCCATAAAACAGAAAAGTCTGGGAACTCCTCCCAGGGGCGCCTAGCCAGAAATTCAAGCGAAGCCTGAAGGCCAGCCTTCGAGACGGCTTTGCGATTCGGGGTTCGAACTGCCGCCGCGCTTGTCAGCCAACCGTGCGCTTGAGCAGGAGTATTACAGTGGGCGTGATAAACTGCCCTCGCCCCCAAAAATGACTTACGAAGGTTGGCCCAATTTTGACTGAGCGTATCTATCGGGATCCCGTCCACAACATAATTCGCCTCCGCACCAATACTGATGAAGGGCAGTTGATGATGCGCCTGATCGATGCGCCCGAGTTCCAGCGTCTGCGGCGCATTAAGCAACTGGGGCTTGGCCTGTATACCTATCAGGGCGCAGAGCATTCGCGCTTCACGCATTCGCTGGGAGCTTTTCACCTGATGACGCGAGTGCTCGATCGCCTCTCAGAACGCTACGCGATTGCTGAGGAGGCGCACACGGCAGCGCGGGCGGCAGCCCTGCTACACGACGTGGGCCATGGCTCATTCTCACACGTGATGGAAAAGGTGCTCAGTTTTCATCACGAGTCCTGGACGGTAAAAGTAGTACTCAGCGAAGACAATGAAATCGGTAAGTTGCTTGCGAATTACTCGCCCGAGTTGCCGCAAAAGGTCGCCGCGATCATTGAAGGCAGGTTCCAACCGGCAGCCCTCGGTCAACTTGTCTCCTCGCAACTCGACGTCGATCGCATGGATTACCTTTTACGCGACTCATTGATGACCGGCGCGAAGTACGGCATTTACGATCTGGAGTGGATAATAAATGCGCTGGCGATCGACGAGGAAGCCGATCGCATTTATGTAGCCGCGCGCGGTCTCTACGCGGTCGAGGAATATCTGCAAGCGCGCTACTACATGTTTCGTCAGGTATATTTTCACCGGACGCTGCGCTCGGCTGAAGCTGTACTGCGTTCCATCCTGCGGCGCGCCCTGACACTGCTCGAAGCCGGAGAGGCTGTCTGGTATGCGCATGATACGGCGTTCGAAAAAGCACTGCGGCGCAGTCCTCTCTCACTCACTGAGCATCTGGAGATGGACGATTCGGATGTGATATTCCATGTCAAGCAATGGCAGCGTTCCGCTGATGCCGTCCTGGCCGACCTCAGCCGTCGCTTTGTGGGTCGCCGTCTGTTCAAGGCCATCGATTTGGATATGCCGGAGTCTGAACGCGCGGAATTCCTGAGCGCCGCTCGCGCTTGCGTCGCGCGGGCTGGTTTTGACCCCGACTACTATTTCATTGAAGATCGCGCGAGCGATGTTCCCTACTACAACTACTACACCGCCGAGGGTGTGGAACCAAAGACCCGCATCTATGTTGAGGACGGATACTCTCAGACGCGGATACGGGAAATCAGCGAAGTAAGCAAAGTCGTGCGAGGCCTGCAACAGGGATATGAATTGCACCGGGTCTGTTTTCCGCCAGAAGTAAAGAATGAAGTGTACGGCCTCTATCACAGCCTCGCGCCTCAGGTGCGCTCGTTGGGCAGTCCCGCTGCGAATTAGGACTGGCGGGCGGACCAAGGACCTGCATTTGAGAACCTCAAGAGTGCCATTTCCATCTGGATTTGGCCCCCGACAAGTGGTGCTCGTCGCAATGTGCCTGGGAACCATTTTCCTCGCTACGCCGGCGCGGCCGCAGACCAGTCTTCGGCCCATCAACCTGGCAGTCCTGGACTTTGCCGACAGCGAAATTGGAAAACTAACAGCGGCTCGGCTTGCAGCCAGGCTCGCTTCGACAACTGGGCTGGCGCTTGTGGATAGGGATCTGGGACGCGCCGCGGCTCGCGGTACCGGTTATGCCGGTTCCCTCAACTTGTCTCTGTCAGAGGCGCGCGATCTTGGGGCCGCGATTGGGTGCGATTTTTATTTTACCGGCGAGGCCCAGACATTGCGCCGCTCGCCATCAAGTGGTCCGCCCTATTTTGAGTCCTATGCGTCGCTCTTTCTGGTAAGCGCACGCACCGGACGATTGATTTCCTGGGAGCGAATGAGCGTGACCGCAGCTTCCGCTGCCGAGTCAGAACAACTGTTGCTGGCCAGGTTCGCGGGAGATGAAGTGCAACGGACGTATCTGCGGAAACTTACACAGGCACAGGCGGCTGAGCGGGACGAGCGAGAAGTGGCTTTCGAACGCACCACACCTGTCCTCGAAGAGGCAAACGAGGAGGGGAAAGCAGGCGACAGTTTCCGCGCGCCGCGACCTTACCGCCGGCTAAAACCCTCGTATCCCGATGAGGCGGCACAGGCCGCTGCGGAAGGAACGGTCGACGTCCTGGTAGAGATCGATCAGACGGGCGAAGTCAAGCGTGTGGATATAGCCCGCTGGGCCGGCTTTGGCCTCGACGAGGCCGCGCTCAATACCGCCAGGCAATTGCATTTCTTTCCAGCCATCCGGGACGGAATAGCGATTCCAATTCGCGCCCTGCTTAGATATAACTTTCGCCGGCCGGCGAAATAGGTGAAGGGTAAGGCGATGGCTAACCTCAAGCAGCAGACAAAGCGAGCTGTCGGTATCTGCGGGTCTCGAGTAGCTATCATCTCGTTACTCCTGGTCTGCTTTGTTTTTCCGAACTCCCAAAGCTTCCCTCCAGCTTACGCAGATAGCCCCGACTCTCCGACCGTATCTACTACAGCTCCCGCAGGCCGCCTGGCGGTATTCGATGAAGTCTGGCAAACCGTCTACGACCGCTACTACGATCCCAGCTTTCACGGCGTCGATTGGTGGGCAAAGCGCGCTCAGTTCCGCCAGCTGGCAGCCACCGCCCAGGATTCGACCGAACTGTACTCCATCCTGCGGCGATTACTGGGTCTACTACGCGATGCCCATACACGCGTCTATGCACCTGAGCAGAAATTCGATTGGGAACATCCTCGCTTTGTCACAGTTGGCCTGTCTCTTCGGGAAGTTCAGGGCCGGATAACCGCTTTTAGGGTTGAACGGGGATCCGAGGCGGAACGGCGCGGAATTCGGGCTGGGGACGTAGTCCAGACAATTGATGGCCAGGACGCGCTTATGCTCTGGGCAAGAAAACTCAGTGAGCAAAACGAGTCGTCGACACCCCAGGTAACTCGACTGTTTGCTTTCGCTTCCTTAACCGATGGAATACCCGGAACAAGTATTGCCATTGAGTGGCTGAACGCTCACGGCAAAATACATCGCGCTAACCTGCAACGCCATTGGCAGCAGCGCGCTCTCGGGGTGCGAATTTCAAAGCATGACGGTATTGCTGTAGTTGAGCTGGAGGGTTTCACGCGGAGCGCGGTGAACGAATTTTTCCGGGAAGTCCTCCCCAGGTTGGATAAAGCACGTGGGATGGTGATCGATCTAAGAAACAATGGAGGTGGCGAAGCGCAAGCCATGGCTGAGATGGCCGGCGCTTTTCTTCCGCCCACCACCGCCCTGGGCCAGTTTACAGATCGTCAAGGCAATGTCTCCCTGAGACTTGAGGCCGGAATACCGCTGCTGTTTGGGGCAAAACGGAACCGTCCCCTCGAAATTCCAATTGTTATCCTCGCCGGCCCGCGGACTTCAAGCGCAGCCGAGATATTTCTCGAAGCCATGAAACAGACTGGACGCGCGACGGTGCTCGGCGACTCAACCTGTGGTTGCGTCCTCGCTGTCCGTACGCGACACGCGCTGCCCGATGGAGGCGAGTTGGAAGTAAGTGAGCTTGATTATCACACCGCCAGCGGAGTTCGTTTGGAAGGCTCCGGCATCGCCCCGGATGAAATCGTCGGCCTGACGCGGCGCGACCTTTATGACCGGAAGGACAATGCCCTGCTCCTGGCATTGGCCAGAATCAATAGTCACCGCCGTTGATTAATGTAATTCCTTTCCCTCCTGCAACTCTTGTCCGGCATTGAAATCATCGTGCTATGATGCCCTCGATCCCTCCGCAGACGAGCTTAGGACCAGAGGAATGGAATGCTGTATCTGTCTCAGGTTTTAGGGCGGCCAATCCGCGACCTCGAAGGCGAACGAGTGGCGACGATCAAAGATGTCGTCATCCGTCTCGGAGAGGATGACCATCCTCCGGTAACCGGCTTCGTAGCGCGTTACCGGCGGCGCGATTTCTTTCTCGGCCGCTCGCACACCGCTGACTTCGGCGAGCAGGGCGTGCGCCTAAACACCGATATTCTCGATTTGCGGCCTTTCGTCAGGCGCGAAGGAGAAGTATTGCTTGCTCGCGACGTGCTGGATAAACAATTGGTTGATGTGGACGGCAAACGCGTGGTGCGCGTGAATGATGTGCAGATTATCGAAGCGGCCCAGGAGTGGCGGGTAACCGGAGCTGATGTCAGTCTGCAGGGTTTTTGGCGGCGCCTGGCGCCGGCCGGATTTGCCAGCACCAGACGTCCGGTCGAGGTAATTGATTGGGCGGACGTCGGCTACCTGGCGACCGACGCAGCTACGGTGCAGCTAAAGTCCTCCAGCGACAAGCTCGGACGCCTGCATCCGGTTGAAATCGCCAGACTCGCGGAAGCGCTTTCCTATCATCATGGCACCGAGATCATGCAGGCTCTCAATGACGAAACCGCCGCGGAGGCGCTGGAAGAGATGCCTGCCGAACGACAGGCGCGCATCATCGGCGATATGAATGAGGAAAGGGCCGCCGACATTCTGGAGTGGATGTCACCCGATGAGGCCGCCGACGTACTCGGCGACCTACCCGAGGCAAAAGCGGAAGAACTGCTGGGATTGATGGAAGGCGCGGAGCAGGCCGACGTTGCAGAGTTGCTGCCCTATGAAGACGACACGGCGGGCGGACTAATGACTACCGAGTTCGTTACGCTGCCGCGGGACCTAACCGCCGGCGAGGCGTTGGCCAGATTGCGCGAGATGGCCAGAACGCCGAACATGATTTATTACCTGTATGTAGTGGCGGG
>DAIMCP010000007.1:66941-107253 GCA_036726305.1 Pyrinomonadaceae bacterium
TCAGAGTCCGGGAAAGTCATGAGCGAGGAACCTCCAAGTGGCGGAGTCAAAAGATGCGGTAAGGGCTGCCGGTCGCCGGCTGTTACAGCGCGGGTCGCGGGGCGTGCGACGGACCGTGGCGCGCCGCAAACGCCTGCTTGCTTACCTCTCTATTCTGGGTCCCGGAATGATCACGGCGAACGCAGGCAATGATGCAGGCGGCATCGCAACCTTTGCTTCCGTCGGGGCCGAACATGGCTATCAACTCCTCTGGATCCTTATCCCCATTACTATCAGCCTGGGAATTGTGCAGGAGATGTGCGCGCGGATGGGCGCGGTCACCGGCAAGGGTCTGGCTGATCTTATTCGCGAGCAATTCGGAGTGCGTTGGACAGCTTTAGTCATGCTCGCGCTCTTGATTGCCAACGCCGGAGTGACGGTTTCGGAATTTGTGGGCATTGCTGCGGCAACCGAGTTGTTTGGCATACCTCGCCTGGTCTCGGTTCCCCTCGGCGCCGTGGCGATCTGGTGGCTGGTGGTGAAGGGCACTTATAAAAGGGTCGAACGTGTTTTTCTATTAATGTCGCTGGTCTTTCTGGCCTATATCGTCTCGGCGTTTTTGGCCCGCCCCGACTGGTCAGCCGTGGCCGTCTCGATGGTGCGGCCGAGTTTTAGTTTCGCTCCGGCATTCCTTTTTACCTTCATCGCCATCGTCGGTACAACCATCTCGCCCTATATGCAGGTCTTTGTGCAATCGTCTGTCGTTGAAAAAGGGGTCACCGCCGCTAACTATTCAGAGACTCGAACCGATGTCTGGGTGGGAACCGTATTTGCCATCTCGATCGCCCTTTTCATTGTAGTTTCGACAGCCGCCACGCTTCACAAACACGGCTTGCGGGTCGACAGCGCGGCCAGCGCCGCGCGCGCACTCGAACCTCTGGCAGGCGTTTACGCCGAGAAGTTATTTGCCATCGGATTGTTTGGCGCTTCGATGTTAGCTGCTGGTGTGCTGCCGTTGGCTACTGCTTACTCGATCAGCGAAGCTCTGGGTTTTGAAAAGGGCGTCTCGTTGAGCTTTCGCGAAGCGCCGATCTTCATCGGGGTTTTTACTTTCCTGATTGCCGTGGGAGCTGCTATTGCTGTCATTCCCGATCTACCGCTCATCCGCGTGCTGCTGGTGACCCAGGTGATTAACGGCCTGTTACTGCCTGTGATCCTGCTGGCCGTACTGCGTCTGGTGAACAATCGTGAGCTCATGGGAGCTTACGTAAATGGAAGAATCTACAATCTTGCAGCCTGGCTGACCACGATCCTCGTCACCTTACTCTCACTCCTTTATATAGTGTCGACGATGTTTCCCCGACTGCTTCAATCCTGGTTCTAAGTTCGCTGGTCTTCTCGCCATCTAAAGCGATCAGTGATAAAAGAATAGCGTCTCGACCAAGCCATTTTACTGCCAAAAGGGTATTCGGGTGACTGCTGTGAGTCGATCCTCCTTCAAAAACCGTTTCGTGCTCTTTATGTTCGCCACCGTCACGGCGCTGCTTGCTCTTTCTTTTCTGCCCGCTTTGCAGTCGCTGCTGGCCGGGCGCATGGCCGCCAAGGCCCAACAGGACACTTTGTTGTTAGTGAGGTTGTTGCTTTATGCACTCCTCGCGTATCTCGGAGTCCGAGCTCTGCGAGTGGTCCTGTTCGAATTGGTTTTTCGCCTGCGGCGCGGCTACGAGGCGCCCACACTGGTAAAGAACATTTTCTCGATCGTCGTCTTCACAATCCTGTTCGTGGTTATCTTTAACTGGTTGTATCCCACCGTTAATCTCGGCGCGCTGTTCACTACCTCGGCCATTTTCGGAGTCATATTGGGGTTGGCTCTGCAAGACACGCTGGGGAACTTTTTTGCCGGCATTTCACTGCATGCGGACCGGCCGTTCCAGGTGGGGGATGTAATCGCCGTTGGCCCGCAAAAACATACCGGTGTCGTGGAGAGTATCTCCTGGCGCGCGATAAAAATCAGGACCTTTCAGAATCACGTTGTGCTGATTAGCAACAGCAGCGCCGCGAAAGAAGCCATCGAAGTCTGCCCCCGCAACAACTTGAATGCCCGCCTTGTCTATTTCAGTGCGTTGTATTCCGACTCGCCAGCCAAAGCCATTCATATCGTGCGGGAATCCGTGCGCGAGACTGAAAACGTTTCCGACAAAATCACACCGATTGTGCGCATTCGCAACCTGGGTGACAGCGGTGTCGAATACGAAGTCAAATACTGGCTGGACGACTATGCTCGTTACAACGACACCGACGCCCTCGTCCGCCAGAGAATCTGGTACGCATTCCGCCGAGCGGGCCTGACCTTTAATTTCCCGACGCGAACGATCGAGTTGGAGCGCAAGTCCAGACGCGGCCCGGTTGAATCCGATCAAAGCGCGTTGATTGAACGTTTAGCGGCCGTCGATATTTTCGCTCCGCTATCTGTAGATGAAACGGCGAGATTGGCAAGGGCTTCAGTGAGTCACGTGTTTGCTCCGGGTGAGACCGTCATCCGGGCCGGCGATGCCGGAGCGTCGATGTTTGTAGTGCACAACGGCCGCGTGCAGGTTCAGATATCCGAGAGTGGTCACGTTCGCACGGTGGCCATGCTCAATGAAGGCGATTTTTTCGGCGAGATGGCCCTGTTTACCGGAGAGCCGCGCACTGCAAATGTGGTGGCGGTCGAGGAAACGGAGGTCCTCGAGATCGGGCACGAAGCCATGAAAACGCTTTTTGATACCAATCCCGATCTGGTCGAAGCTCTGAGCTACATTATCTCCGAGCGTCGCAAAGCGCTGGCCGAGGGCCCTGCCGGCGCCGGTGTCGAGGACGAATCAGAGGGAATTCTCGCCTCAATCAAACGTTTCTTTCACCTCTAGACTCTCAAAACAAACCTTTCATACTGTCTCGGGTTAGCAAAAACATTGAGGCTTCACTCTGCTTTCATGGGACTTGACAGGAAGGCACTCAACCTTTATTATTATCGGGCGCTCAGTTAATTGGCCGGTGCTTGGAGGGCCGTTGGAGCTGAGCTAGCTTTAAGACTTAGGAGGATTTTTGAAATGAGTATTGTTCGTTACGATCCCTTCCGTGACTTGCGCACTCTGCAGGAAGAGGTAAACCGGCTGTTCTCAAATAATCTGACTCCGTCCTTCGGCGACGAAGGTATCGGCCGCGGGGCCTGGAACCCTAATGTCGATATTTACGAGAACAAGGACCAGATCGTCCTTGAAGCGGAGCTGCCAGGAATGAATCGGGAAGATTTCGACCTGACAATCGAGAATAACGTAATTACCCTGCGAGGCGAGCGACGTTTCGAAAAGAAGGACGACGCTGATAATTATCACCGCGTCGAGCGCGCCTATGGCTCTTTTACGCGTTCCTTTACTTTGCCACAGACTGTCTCAGGCGAAGGGGCTGCAGCCGAGTACCGCAACGGAGTTTTGCGAGTAACTCTTCCCAAGCGAGAAGAGACCAAGGCACGACGGATTGAGATTGCCGGCGAGCGGGAATCCAAACCAAAGACTATCGAAACCAGGGCTGAATCAGGGAACACGCAGAAAGCCAAAGAAGCCGCTGGCGGAGTTTAAGCACGGGTGTTCAATATACAGAGCGGGCTGCTCCCTCACCGGAGCGACCCGCTCTCAACGCCTTGAACCTGATATTAGTTGAGGTCCGATTAACATAATGCGATTAGACAGATTTACTCTCAGGGCACAGGAAGCGATTCAGACTGCCATTGAGACGGCAGAAAAAAATCAAAACCAACAGGTGGAGCCCGAGCACCTTTTGGCCGCCATGCTCGAGCAGCCTGAGGGCATTGTGCGACCAGTGCTTGGCAAACTTTCCGTCAACGTCACGGTGGTGGCCAATGATATTCAGGCAGCGATCGCGCGCTTTCCCAGAGTGCAGGGCGGGCAACAATATTTCAGCCCCCGGCTGACGCAGGTCTTCAACGCCTCCCAAAAGCAGGCGGAGGCAATGCAGGATGATTTTGTCTCGACCGAGCACCTCCTCTTGGCCATCGCTGACGACAAGGACGGAGACGCGGGCAAAATAGTTCGACAGCACGGGCTAAAACGCGACGACCTGTTGAAAGTCGTCGAACAAATGCGCGGCGGCTCGCGCATTACTGATCAAAACGCCGAAGCCAACTACCAGGCGCTTTCAAAGTACGCTCGCGATCTCACGGATCTGGCGCGCAAGGGAAAACTTGATCCGGTCATCGGCCGGGACGACGAAATCCGTCGCACGATTCAAGTGCTTTCCCGGCGCACCAAGAATAACCCGGTGTTAATTGGAGAACCCGGCGTAGGCAAGACCGCCATCGTTGAAGGACTGGCCCAGCGCATTGTTTCGGGCGACGTACCCGAGACGTTGCGGAATAAGCGCCTGGTCGGGCTCGATCTCGGTTCCATGCTGGCGGGCGCAAAGTATCGCGGCGAATTCGAGGATCGTTTGAAAGCAGTTTTGAAAGAGATTGAAAATGCTCAGGGCTCCATTGTGCTGTTCATAGACGAACTCCATACGCTGGTCGGCGCCGGCGCCGCCGAAGGAGCGATCGACGCGTCCAACATGTTGAAGCCCGCGCTGGCGCGGGGGGAACTTCGCTGCGTGGGCGCAACCACACTGAACGAATACAAAAAATATATCGAAAAGGATGCGGCTCTGGAGCGACGCTTTCAACAGATCTATGTCGGTGAACCAACAGTCGAAGACACGATCGCCATCCTGCGCGGGCTCAAGGAGAAATACGAGGTCCATCACGGCGTGCGCATTAAGGACTCGGCAATCGTAGCGGCGGCCACGCTGTCCAATCGCTATATCTCGGATCGCTTTCTCCCCGACAAAGCCATCGATCTGATCGATGAAGCAGCATCTCGCCTGCGCATCGAGATCGATTCTTTGCCGCAGGAAATCGACCAACTGGAACGAGAGATCATCCAGCTCGAAATCGAGCGCCAGGCGTTGCAACGCGAAGAAGACCAGCGGTCCAAAGATCGCTTGCAGGAAATCGAGAAGCGCATCGGGGACCTGAAGGAAAAGTCTTCGGGCATGAAGGCCAAGTGGCAATCCGAGAAGGAAGCGATCGAGAAAATGCGCACCGCCAAGGCCGAAGTGGAACAGTTGAAGTTACAGCTGGACCAGGCGCGTAATGCCGGCGACCTGGCCCGAGCTTCGGAATTGCAGTACGGGCGTATCCCGGAACTGCAGGCGAAGCTGACAGCGGAAGGCGAGAAGCTGGCCGATTTTCAAAAAGACGGCGTCATGCTGAAGGAAGAAGTTGACGAGGAAGATGTTGCGGAAGTCGTTGCCAAATGGACCGGAGTCCCCGTTTCCAAGATGCTGGAAGGCGAAATGCAGAAGCTGGTGACGATGGAAGAGCGGCTGAGCCAGCGCGTCATCGGTCAGGACGAGGCTTTGAACGCGGTCTCTAATGCGGTCAGGAGGGCCAGGGCCGGGCTGCAGGATCCCAATCGGCCCGTTGGATCTTTTATTTTCCTGGGGCCCACGGGGGTGGGCAAGACGGAAACAGCTCGGGCGCTGGCAGAGTTTCTTTTTGACGATGAGCGGGCCATGATCCGTCTCGATATGTCAGAGTACATGGAGAAGCATGCGGTCGCGCGCATGATCGGAGCACCGCCGGGATACGTTGGTTATGAGGAAGGCGGCCAATTGACTGAGGCCGTGCGACGGCGTCCTTATTCGGTCGTTCTGTTTGACGAAATTGAAAAGGCCCATCCAGATGTGTTCAATGTGTTGCTGCAAATTCTGGATGACGGGCGGCTGACCGATGCCAAGGGGCGCACCGTGGATTTCAAGAACACCGTGCTCATCATGACTTCAAACCTTGGCTCGCGCGAGATACAGGCGCTGGGCGATGACGAGAAGCAGGTGCGTAGCGCCGTTTTGGAGGAGTTGCGCTCGAATTTCAAGCCCGAGTTTCTGAATCGCATTGATGACATTGTCATCTTCCATCAACTCTCGCGAAAGCAAATCGAGCAAATCATTGACGTACAGCTGGAACGTTTGCGCGCCCTGCTGGCCGAGCGCCATGTGACCCTGGTCCTCGATCAAACGGCCCGGGAACTTCTGGCTCGGGAGGGGTATGATCCCAACTATGGAGCGCGTCCATTGAAACGCGCGATTCAAACCCTGCTGCAAAATCCGCTGGCCGTGCGGCTGTTGCGAGGCGAGATCGCCGCTGGACAGGTGATTCGCGTCGCCGCCCAGGGTGACGAAATGGTTTTTAACATGGAGGCTGCCGCAGCCGGAGCGTAGTTCGACAAACTTCAGTTGTCGTCTCCTGCGTGACCGCTGCCGGCTCCAAGTGAATAGGTTACGACAAACTGAAGTTTGTCGGACCATCAGGAGGTAATGAATGCCGCGACACTGGGACCCAATCCGCGATTTGATGCACCTGCAGGATCGCATGAATGAACTGTTCGAAGATGCCACTGAGCGCCGTGCTCGTGAGCGTTCCGAAACCGGCAGCGGAATCGAGCGACCCGATTGGATCCCGGTTGCCGATGTTTATGAACGGGCCGAAGAATATGAGGTGGCAATGGATCTTCCCGGCATAGATCGCGCTGCCCTGGAAATAAATCTGGAGCATGAGAGGCTGGTGATCAAGGGGACGCGCGGGCTGGGAAATGACGATCAGAGGGCAGGTCGCACTGAACGGCCGCATGGTCGCTTCAGTCGCACCTTTGGTTTGCCCGCCGCGGTTGACCCGGCACAGATTGCGGCCGAGTATAAAGATGGGGTGTTGACTGTGCGCCTGCCAAAACGTAAGGAGCGAGCGGCGCAACCGGTAAAGATCAAAGTGTCCTAATGCTGAGGCGATTCAGAGGGAGCAAGACAAGTATGAACAAGGGTCGGGGAACGGATCATAAGCGTCACGGTGAGGAGCCGGAAGCAGGGTTGCGCGTCACCGACCGTCGGCGAATCCGTCTCGATGGAGAATCTGACGGCAGCGCAGCCGCACCGGCAGAAGAACCAAATCTCAAACCAGCGTATGTCGAAGAACTTGAGGCCCGCGCGAAAGGGGCCGAGCAAAAGATGTTGGAAGTGCAGTCGCGTTTCGACCAGTTGCGTTCCCAACTGCAGCGCGAGACAGACGAAACCAGACAACGTTTGAATCGCGCCGCCGATGAACGGGTCCAGCGCCAAAAGGTGGAGTTCATTACCACGCTGTTGCCGGTGATGGACAACCTGCAGCGAGCGATTGAGGCGGCAGCAACTGGCAGTCCCCGGGAAGCAGTAGTTGACGGCCTCAAAGGGACTCTGGCCAGCTTTAACACGGCCTTGACAGCAACTGGTGCTGAACCTATCCCGGCGGTAGGGGAAAAATTTGATCCGGAATTACATGAGGCGGTGGATCTCGTACCGGTCGACGCCGACAAAGATGGAATCGTGATCGGCGAATACACCACTGGATTCAGGATTGGCGACCGCCTTTTGCGCCCCGCCCGAGTGCAAGTGGGCCGAGCTCAAACAAGCGCAGGAGATCAATAGTTTCAGATCTAAACGATCGCACTGACCTGGCTTGCAAGACTCAAAGGCAAAATGCCTCTGTCTGCTGAAAATGTCGAGAAGGAGAAAATCAAGTGGCAGCGAAGGAACTGAAGTTCAACGAAGAAGCTCGAAACGCGATGTTGGCCGGCGTGAATATTCTCGCCGACGTCGTGCGTGTGACCCTCGGACCGAAGGGTCGCAATGTCATCCTGGGAAAGAAATATGGTTCTCCAGTGATTACCAAAGACGGTGTCACGGTCGCTCGGGAAATCGACTTGAAAGACAACTATGAAAATATGGGTGCTCAAATGGTCCGCGAAGTTGCGGTGAAAACAAACGACACCGCCGGCGACGGCACCACTACGGCAACGGTTCTGGCCCAGGCGATTTTCCGAGAAGGGATCAAAAACGTCGCTGCCGGCGCCAATCCCATGTCACTCCAGCGCGGCATTCACCTTGCCACCGAAGCAGTGGTGGCCGAGCTTCAGCGCATGTCCAAGAAGATAAAGGGAAAAGAGGAATTGGCAAATGTTGCCGCAGTCTCTGCCAACAACGACAGGCAAATCGGAGACTTGATTTCCGAAGCAATGGAAAAGGTCGGTAAAGACGGGGTGGTCACGGTCGAAGAATCACGCACGCTGCAGACGGAACTTGAATTCGTTGAAGGCATGCAGTTCGATCGTGGTTACCTTTCGCCTTATTTCATCACTCATCAGGACCGGATGGAGTGCGTACTGGATGAGCCGCTAATACTAATCAACGAGAAGAAAATTTCCGCCATGCGCGAACTGCTTCCCATTCTGGAACAGAGCGCCGGCAGTGGTAAGCCACTGCTGATTATCGCGGAAGATATTGAAGGCGACGCGCTCGCCACGCTGGTCGTGAACAAACTGCGGGGCACCATTAAGATCTGTGCGGTCAAGGCCCCTGCCTTCGGTGAGCGTCGCAAAGAGATTCTGCAGGACATCGCCGTCCTCACCGGCGGCAAGGTGATTACCGAAGATTTGGGTGTAAAGCTCGAGAATGTCGAATTGTCAGATCTCGGTTCCGCGAAACGCGTAATTGTGGACAAGGACGCGTCGATCATCGTTGAAGGTGCCGGGGAGGGAAAGGCCATTCAGGGCCGGGTGGCGACTATTCGCCGACAGATCGAAGAGTCTTCATCAGACTATGATCGGGAGAAACTTCAGGAGCGCCTGGCCAAGCTTGCCGGTGGTGTCGCGGTGGTAAAGGTGGGCGCGCCCACCGAAACCGCCCTGAAAGAGATCAAAGCGCGGGTCGAGGACGCCCTTAATGCCACCAAAGCGGCCGCGCAAGAGGGGATCGTCGTTGGCGGCGGGGTAGCGCTGCTGCAGGCTGGAAAAACTCTGGACGCGCTGAAAGATGAAGATCGGGACGTGCTCACTGGAATCCGGATTGTAAAACGTGCTCTTGAGGAACCACTCCGGCGCATTGCTGAGAATGCCGGTATAGACGGCGCAATCGTAGTCGGGAGAGTTGGAGAGGCAAAAGGAAATAGGGGGTTTAATGCCAGCACCGGCAATTTCGAGGACTTGATCGCCGCGGGCATCATTGATCCAACAAAAGTGGTGCGCAGTGCGATACAAAACGCAGCTTCCATTGCCGGATTATTGTTGACGACTGACGCCGCCATAACCGACGCACCCGAAAAAAAGAAGGCGGCACCAATGCCGCAAGGGGGCGAAGATTATGACTACTAAAGTCCGGGTACGCAGATAACTTTGAAGGCAAAACGCGGCCAGTTGTCAACTGGCCGCAAATTTGCTTTTACAGAAGTTTGGTTTTATCTATTGCATTAAAACGCAACGGTGCCTATGCTGATGTCATCAAAGCTCCGGGGTCATCGGAGCTTCCAGCCCAGGGTAGCCCGCCGGTTGTTACTTGAATGGTCGTGAAGCAAGTTGGGAAACGGTTGCTTCTTTTCCAGGGTAAGAAAATCATGGTTGATTTAGGCGCATATAAAGATAAGTTCGGTGACAGCGGACAACGAATATTAGAGCACGCGTTGACTGAATCGCGTCGTCGCGATCAGAACTACGTGTCGGTCGAGCATATTCTCGAGGCACTCATTCATGAAGAGCCGGACATGTTCAATTCCACCGTGCGGGAGTTGTCTCTTGATCCCGTGGCGGTGAAGATGGCGATCAACAAACGGCTCGATACCACGCGCCAGCAACATGTCGGCAAAGGGTTTCGCATCGCACCCGACACCACGGACCTTTTTAAAAGGGCGATGGAGCGCGCTCGCGCCCAGGGACGCAAGGTTATCGAGGCAACTGACATTTTTGAAGCCCTGGCGAAGTACGACAGCCTACTAGTTGATGTGATGCGAACCCTTGGGGCTAATCCGGAATCTGTGGCGGAAAATGTTCGCTTCCAGGTTGAAAAGCGAGAACAGGAAGAAGAGCGCTACAAAAAGAAGTATGAGATGCCGCCCTACCTGAAACACTTTGGTGTTTCACTTAATCGCCTGGCGCGGCAGGACAAGATTCCTCCAACCATCGGGCGTGAGACAGAGATTCAGCAGATCATTGAAATCCTCTGTCATCGCGAGCGCGCGAATTCCCCGATGCTCGTGGGTGAACCCGGGGTGGGAAAAACAGCAGTCGTGGAAGGCCTGGCACGTTTAATTGAGATGGAGCCGGAAAAGGTACCGGCGCGTTTGCGCGGCTCTCATATCGTCCAACTGCAGATGGGCGGCCTGGTGGCCGGTACGATGTTACGCGGCATGTTCGAAGAGCGCATCAAGGGAATTATTGATGAAGTCAAAGAACGCGATAATCTGATCCTCTTTATAGATGAAGCGCACACCATCATGGGAGCGGGCGCTGCCCTCGGCACCTCATCAGACGCGGCCAACATGTTTAAGGGAGCTTTGGCCCGCGGCGATCTGCGCATCATCGGCGCGACCACTATTTCTGAATACAAGGAATACATTGGTGAGGATGAAGCCCTGGCCCGTCGTTTTCGTCTGGTGAAAGTCCTGGAGCCTTCGATCAGCGAGACGCGAGAAATTCTCCTGGGTCTGAGGCCACGTTTGGAAAAGAACTACTCGGTGCAGATATCAGATGAGGCCATCAATACCGCGCTGGAAATGGCGCCCAAGTACATCCGCAACTTGCACCTGCCCGATAAGGCGATTGGCTGGCTCGATACCGCGGCGGTGAAAGTCGAAATCAGCGAACCGCAGACGATGATCGTCAAAGCTGAACATGTAATCCAGGTCATCTCGCAGGAATCGCGGATTCCGCCGGACATGATTTTCCGGGACACCAGCGATCGCTTTCTGATGACCGAAGCCATGTTGGGCCGCCGGGTCATCGGACAAAAGGAAGCCATTAAGGCTGTGGCCCAAAGGCTCAGGCTGAATAAGGGTCCGCTGAAGGAATCGCACTACAAGCCCGATGGCGTCCTGCTGTTTCTGGGGCCGACGGGCGTAGGCAAAACCGAACTCGCCAAGGCGGTGGCTGAATTCATGTTTGGCGATGAGCGCAAAATGGTGCGTATCGATATGTCCGAGTACAGCGATGGCACTGTGGGCATCGAAAAACTAATTGGCATGCCGCGGGGAATTGTGGGCTCTGAACGGGGTGGCATCCTGACTGAACAGCTGCGCGAGAATCCTTACACAGTCCTGTTGCTGGACGAAGTTGAGAAGGCCTCGCCTTACCTGATGAACCTGTTCCTCCAGGCATTTGATGAAGGCTGGCTCACGGATGGCCGCGGCAAGAAAGTATATCTTTCCGACGCGATAGTCATTATGACTTCGAATCTTGGTTCGGAAAGCTTCAAGAAATTCGAGAAGCCACTCGGATTCGGCACCAAGACGGCCGCTGAGTTTCGGGTAGTGAAAAACGAAGTAATGAAGAGCGCCGAACAGCGCTTTTCGCCTGAGTTCCGCAACCGCATCGACGAGATTGTCGTTTTTGCTCCCTTGACGATGGACGAAGTACGGCAAATCGCAGTGCTCTACGTCGACAAGCTGACGCGCCAAATGGAACGTCAGGGCAAAGGGCTGCAAGTCACGTCTGAAGCGATCAATCTGCTGACCGAAAAAGGCTTTAGCTCGAAGTATGGCGCGCGGTTCCTGAAGCGTCACATTGACGAAAAGGTCAAGCTGCCCATCACTGCAATGTGGAAGGGTGGGGCCAGGTTCCTCGTGCACGTCGAGGGTGGCGAAATTCAGGTAACTCCGGACGCCGGTACGAATATTGAGTTGAACTAAGTTGTGGCGCTATCAGGCCTTTAAGCCAGGTTCAAGGGCGGGCTCAAGCTCGCCCTTTTCTTTGGTTCCATACCAGCCTGAGCTTTATGGTCACAACTCCCTGCAAATCGCCAAAGAATGACTAAGCTTAATTTCCTTGGAAGATTATTGGTGGTGCCCCTGGTCATGGCCGGGTGCCTGGCGTCTGAGGCTCAAACCACGGTTCAGGACGCGGCGTCTTCCGCCCTCGAGCAAAAGGCGGAAGACATCGTCAGACGGGCAGTGGAGGTGGTCGGGGGGTCCCGTTATTTGGGTGTCCGCTCCGTCATCGGGCGTGGGCTGTTTACTCCTTTTCAGGATGGGATCTCTCAAATACCCATGACATTCGTCGACTACATCGTCTATCCGGACAAAGAACGCACCGAGTTTACCAGCAATGGAATTCGCACCATTCAAAGTAATTTCGGCGAGCAGGGATGGATTTTCGATGGGGCAGTCAAAACACTGAACGATCAAAAAGCTGAGCAGATTAAGGATTTCAAATTTGGTCTCCGAACGAGCGTCGAGACAATCCTGCGGGGCGAGTGGCGCAATGCCGGAGCAAAACTCAGTTATGTGGGGCGCCGCGAGGCTGGCCTGGCGAAGCGTAACGAGACCGTGCGCTTAACTTATCCCGATGGCTTTTGGATCGAATATGAGTTCGCCGCGAAGGAAGGTTTGCCGGCCAAGATCATCTACCCACGAAAACGGAAGAACATGGACAACGGTGAGCTGGAAGAGGCGTTGGAAGAGGATCGGTTACAGAAGCCAATCACCATTGACGGCATCACGGCCCCCTGGGTGATCGATCACTTCATCGCGGGCAAGCAGAGCAGCCGCATCAGCTATGACTCCATCGAATACAACAAACCCGTTCCCGATTCCCTGTTCACAAAACCCGCAACCCTCAAAGGCCTGAAATAGCCGCCTGGGACCGCACGCATCCTGCGTGCTGAAACTAACCCTACACTCAGCGCGAGAGAAAATTTCGCCGAGCATTGTCTTCGTTCCTGTCAACCGCCTTCGACCATTTGGACCCACCCGCTGACGCAGGTGGTACTGACCTAGCTTCTGCCCTGCCGTCTGTCCTCTTCGCTACTGCGGGCATTCATTGTTGTTGCGGCTGGCGATGGGGCCAAAGCGGAACTGGAACTCAGCCGCGGTAATAAATGAGCAAACCATCGCGTGCTGTTTGGTCACATCACGCAAGGGCGCGCCGTTGACCTGGCCCAGCCAGAACATAAATCCGGGAATATCAGGGTTGCGACGCAGGTAGCCAAAGTATTGGCCCAGCACAAACGAGCGGTTGTATTCTTCGTCAATAAGCGTTTGGTTGGCGATGGGGTTCGTAGGGCTGTCATCCGCCAGGCGATAGAGCACCGCACCTCGTCCGCCCTGCGTGGTGTATAGATCGATTAGATTCGCGCGCTGCCCAGACAGATTCACGCCCAGATCGTTTTGCAAAGTTAAGAGTACCGCATCCACAAACTGTCCGGCGGTCGCCAGACTCGCCGGATATTTCATTGTGAACTCCGGGCGCTGCACAAACAGGTTGGCCAGGTCCAACTGCTTCTGAGAGAGATTTGCGCCACCTATCACCCTCGCTCTGTCAGCCACGAACACGGCATAGCTCGGCAGTTTCTTCTCTTCATTAGGAACCAGTCCGCTGGGATTGGGATTCGGAAACGGCTGGTCGTTGCCATAGGCGCCGCGATACAAACGCAGCACGTAAGCCGCCGTCTGCTGAAACTCCTGCTCATAAAAGAACGCGTTCGAGACATCGACGCGTTTGCGGCGCAGGCATTCGACATCAGACTGGCACTGAGTGATCTCATTGGTCCAGAAAGTGAAACCACCGGCGTCGGGAACGCGGCTGAGAAAATCGAAGAAAGCCTGGCGGACAAAGAAGTCTGCTTCCTCAGCCGGGTTCCACTGCAACTGCCCGCGGATCTCGCCGTTCGCAAAACCGAGCCCGTTCGTGTGCACACTCATGAAATGGAGGCCCGCTTTTAGATCAGACACCTCCTGCACCGTTGGATTAATGGGGAAATCCGTAACCGGACTGCCCAGCGGCAAATGAAAAACAACTGGGGCGTTGACGTCAGGACCGGCTGGACCACGTATGCTCTTGAGGAACTCGCTGCCAGAAAGCTGCGAGTAGATCGCCGAAACCTTAGCCGTCGTTTCACTCTGGCTGAGCAGCACCACACCGCTACCGAAACCGTTCGAGACTACCGGAGGCACAACTTGCCCCGGGGTCATGTTGGCCACAAATTGTTTGGCTACCGGCGAAGTAGTGCCGGCGCTGTCGTTGTCAGCGATAATGACTGTCGCCGTCGAAGGCGCAACCAGACTACCGTTGGTTGCATTACTGAGCGCCAGGTTAACGGTCTCGCTGCTTTCCGGAAACACATCGTCGACAATCAGCACGCGGAAGCTGCGGCTGGTTTGGCCGGGGGCAAACGTGAGCGTGCCATTAGCCACCTCGTAATCTCGCAACTGACTGGCGCTGCCATTACTGGAGGCAAAATCCACGGTCGAAGAGCCCGATGTATCCCCCAGACGGTCGACGGTTACGACCATGCTGGTATCAGCCTCGCCAACGTTGTAGTTGGCAGAGGCGAATTGTATTGTCGGCGCTGCATTGACGACGACCGTCCAAAATCTTTGGGTCTTCAGTAACTGAAAAGGATCACTTCTTACCATCACCGTTGGATCGCTGATAAAGACCGCTACTTCGTGATCGCCGGCACTGAGGCCCGCAGAGTCCAGATTAAACGTGGGGCCGGTTGCCTGCTGCAGGCCGTCAATGGTCCAGTTAATCGTCAAAGTGTGAGTAAAAGGTATGGGAGTTGAGACACTAAACGCCTGCGTTTGTCCTCGAGTCAACATTACTCCGCCCGGCGTGGGTGAGGCTGAATCAAAAGGCGAAACGAAATTATATATGCGCTTGATCAGTTGTTCGACATTGATCTGTTCGTAGGGGAATCCCAAAGCGTTCATTTTCGATCGGTAGGTTGGCCGGTACAGTCCAAGGGGGCAGTAGAGGGCCCCCTCATACAACCCAGGCACGCCGGGATTTGTAGAAGTAGTGGGAACTTGGGTGCCCGGATCAATCCAATGATTCCACTTGATTAGCGCGCGCTGAGTTTCTTTCGTGACATTCGGCTGAAACGGTTCATTAGCGTTGTTGCAGCCCGGCGGCTGTGTTTGATACTCGTCGCCTAAAAACCCGAAGCTATGCCCTTCTTCGTGCAGCACGAGTTCCACCACCGCGGCATTTGTCGAGGCGACGGCCACCGAACCTCCTGACCCGCCATACTGGGAATCATTAACTATCACCAAAACCATGTCCTGCTGTGTTGGCAGCAACGTGTTAGAGACTATTGTATTGACCTTGGAAAGGTTGACGCATATCAGGCGCTGAATGCCACTGCAGTTGTAAGTCGCATCCAGGGCAGTGTTGACAAATAAGTTGCTTTCCGGGTGATCAGCTCCCGACTGGCTGCTGGTGACGTCGATGCGATGAACGTTGAGGTAGCGCTGATACTCGCGGAATGGCTCCTGGGCAAAGAAGCCCTGCAGGAAATTCTGCACATCGTTCCTGTACTTCTGTAGTTCGCCGGCCGTGTAGCCATCGCCGAGAACCGCAAGGTCCAGGCGATTATCAGAACTGCCGTTGTTAATGATCGTTTCGAATGGCTCGGCGCGGGCGGCAATGAAGGTGAGCAAAAGCAGCAAGACCGCGGCGAACGCTTTGCTCCGCTTTGTCTTGACCAATAGCTTCGTCATCATCCTCGTCTTACTCCACGGGCAGGATGCTGAGCAGCTCCACCTGAAAATTCTTGCCTGTCCAGCTTGGCTTATAGACACGCACCTCCCTGATGCCCGGATCGTCTGGGTAAGCAATCATGAAATCTACGTTAGCGAGGTAATACTCTTCACCACTGAGTTCGCCGGACGCTCCTGGAGTTTCGGCACGAATCAGCCGAGGATCGAGCAGGAGCCGCCACCAACGCAGCTCTGCATTCTCATTTACGGCGATTACCAGAATCTGGTTGGTTGAGAGTTCAAACGATCGATCGCGCGGTAGCCTTCCGTGCCGTTTTGCTGAACCCAGCGAGGTGAGCGCTCCAAAGACTGGTCCTCTCTCCATGAAGCTCGGGAGTTCGCGGGCCTGCTTCGCAGAGCTTTGCCAGCGCACGCGCAGTTCTTTGTAGGTCTGACTCTCCTTAACTGGCAGGGCCGCGCCCACCTGCACTCCCGAGTCAATCAATAACTCTGCCAGAGCATTCCTGATGCGCGCTTCCTTGTCCGGCTCCGCGACTCGCGTTTGGCTGGTTGAGCCCGCGCCTGGCGATTGAGGACCCCGCGCAGCGTAAGCCTTGATATTGATCGCCACCGCAAAGGCGAACGCCAGCAGCGAGGGTATTACCAGAACGCTCCTCACTTTCATGTTCGCCATTATACGCTCCTGAACGTCGAGCGGAAGAAGCAGCCCGGGGACCGCAGGCATCCTGCCTGCTATGCGTCCCCAACACCCTATTGACGTCTTTAAAAAGACTCTGTTCACGATTGCCGGCAATTAAGCTGCGGATTATCGCCCTGAGAAGTTTTCTATTATGAAAGGAATAGCGGAGTTGTCGGTTGTCATGCACTTGTAGTTCATTACTTAGGCAAATCGGTGGGGCAACAAAGATCGTGAAGTGGCGATGACGAGTCGGCCTTGAAAGCAGTGTCGGACCGAGATTTAAGGGGCTGGGGCAGAGTTGGATTTTTCCATTGAGGTTGGCGTCACCTGAGCGAAAGATTCGACTGTTTGGGAGGGCTGAGGCACGCCGGCCATTTCGGCAAAGAGTTGTTCGTACTGATCCACCACGCGGTCCCAGGTGTAGTGTTCCTGGGCGCGGGTCTGGGCGCGGTTCCGGAAGGCATGCACCAGTGAGCCATCACGCAGCACGCGCTGCAGTTTCCGGACCAAATCGTTCTCGTTGTCGTAAAGGATCGCGGCCTCGCCAACCGCTTCCATGTTTTCGGGAGTCGCCAGCGTCAGCACACAGTTGCCAAATCCCATTGCTTCGAGCAAAGCCGGATGCGTGCCGCCTACCTCCGTAGCATGCACGTAACAATAAGCATTCTGCTGCAGAGCCCGATAGTCCTGCCCAAAAACAAATCCCGTAAAGATGATTCGCTTGTCCCCGCGCGCGCGCGCCTTCAGATCGGCAATGTAGTCATGGGCGTAGGGGGCATCCCCAACTATCAAGAGTCGGTGGGCAGTTCTGACTTTCTTAAACGCCTCAATTACCAGGTGCGCATTATTCTCCGGTTCCAACCGCGAAACATACAGGACATATCGGTTTGGTTCCACACGCCAGCGACGCACAACGCCAGGATTGGGACGCCGTTCAACTTCCGACCCGTAGGCGATCATCGTCGAAGGGGCATTGTACCGGCTCAGATAATAGTCCTTAATGACGCCGGCATCCGTCACCGTCCGGTTGGGAAGTATCGTTGCCAGTCGTTCCGTCAGCAGGTAATACTGGCGCCCAATCCAGTTCCATTTCTTGCGTTTGTGCTCGAGTCCGTCAACATTAATTGCTACCGGTGTTCCGGTAAAACGCAGCAGTGGGGCAAACGGGGCATTAGCTGCATTACAGATCAGAGCAGCATCAAAGCGACGCGGCGCCGCATCCAGTGCAGACAGGAATGTATGAACCACAGTATCAAAATATTTGTGCCGAATCGTAGGGAGGATTCGCAGGCGGACGCCCTGATACTCAAGTTCGCGCGGCGAAACGTAATGAGCGCGACAGTACACAGTTACAGCGTGCCCGCGTGCCGCCAGTCTGGTGGAAAGATGTTCGGCGAAGGTTTCAAAGCCGCCATAGCTGGCCGGGATGCCTCGCGTTCCGAGAATGGCAATTCTCATGTGTTTGTACGTCCGGGACGTAGTCGAGTTGGCTGTGCAACTCACGAGCGAATCACTCTGGACCATCAAAACCCTTAGCTACCACCCAGGAGTGTCCGGTAACAACTTGTTCGTAAACCTTCAACGTCCGCCTGGCAGTGTCATCCCAGCTGAATTCACGGGCCCGCTCCAAACCCTTAACGCGCAGGCTGGCGCGCAGATTCGGATTATCAAGGAGATTGGCGACGGCGCGCGCGATTTCTCCTTCGTCAAAAGGATCCACAAGTAAGCCGGCATCCCCAACCACCTCTGGCAGGCTGGTTCGATTACCGACGATCACCGGCGTCCCGCATTGCATCGCCTCCAAAGGAGGTAGCCCAAACCCTTCGAAATACGAAGGATAAACGAAACAAAGCGCCCCAGAGTACAGAGCTGGCAGGTCAGCTTCCGGCACGTAACCGGTCAGCACAATCTGACGGCCGAAGTCGCTTCGTTGAATGGCCCGGAGCGTTTCACTGTAGAGCCACGCTTGCTTGCCTACGAGCACAAGAGCGGGAAGCTTAACCCCCGAACGTTCAGCGTGCAAGCGGCCATATGCCTCGACCAATCGCTTCAGGTTCTTCCGAGGTTGAATCGATCCGACCGACAGGATGTAGTCTCCGCTTATACCGTAAGTATGTCGGACGCGTTCCAGTTCTTGCACATTTGTAACCGGTTGAAAGCGGGCTGAAGCTGCCAGCGGGATAGTTTCGATCAAGTGCGGGGCGATGCCATAGGTTTCGATCACGTCATCACGAACGCTGTTTGAGAGCGTCAGGATTCGAGCGGCAGAACGCGCTGAGCGCCTCACCGTCAGGCGCAGTTGCATACGGCTGCGACGCTTAAAAGTCTCGGGCAGGTGCTCAAAAGAAAGGTCATGGATACTTACGACAACCGGACAGGGTGAAAGTGGGGGCGCTGTAAACTGCACGTGGAGCACGTCCACAGGATTGCGACGCAGTTCAGCGCTAAGGGTCAGAGGTATCCGCACTATGGGACTGTGCGGCAGCGTGCGGACGACGGAGAAGTTTGGCCAGCGTCCACGGAAACGATCTACCGCTTCCGTACGGGTTACATAAAGAGTGTAATTGTTAACCCGGTCAATCGCAGCCAGCGATTCAATGAGGTTGACTATGTAGGTTTCGTTACCTGCAAGTTGCGCGCCAACAGAATGGGCGTCAATTGCTATCCGCAAAGCAGCGGGAGCCGGATTCATTTTCCATTTATCATTTGCCATTTGTCATCGGACATTCAGGGCGAACATTGAATGGCCCCACGTAATGGCTGAACCACCCACTGGTTGCTTTCAATGACAAATGGCAGATGTCAAACGATAAATGGAAAATGAAATTAGTCTGCTGCTTCACGCGAAAACGACGTCTCCGCAAATCTACTTAACTTTACCCGAAGCGGCCGCCGTCTGTGCATCTGTGGTTTTCGTGCGCGTGTCACGCTCACGGATCCTGGCCGCCTTGCCCCGCAACTCGCGCAGGTAGTAAAGCTTGGCCCGCCGCACACGGCCTCGCTTCACTACGTCAATATGATCCACGATGGTGGCGTGCAGCGGAAAAATTCGCTCCACTCCTATACCAAAGCTCGTTTTGCGAACTGTGATCGTCTCGCGCGCCCCACCGTGCTTCCGCGCGATGCACACGCCTTCAAAGGCCTGGAGTCGTTCCTTGGTCTCCGACTCTTTTATCCGGACGTGTACACGCACTGTATCGCCGGGCTGAAAGTCCGGCACATTTGCACGCAGCTGAATTTTTTCAACACTATCTAATCGATTCATGACTAACTCCTGAAAGAGGCTAACTCGTCAGTTCGCAAAATATTAAGCTTTTTCTTTGACCCAAAGGCCAAAGCACCAGCAACTAAGAACTCTTCTTCAATAGGTCCGGCCGATTACGAGCCGTTTTGGCCAGCGCCGCCTCCCGCCTCCAGCGAGCAATCTCACCATGATTGCCACCCAGGAGCACCTGCGGCACCGACATCCCTCGAAATTCCGGTGGTCGAGTGTACTGTGGACAATCAAGCAGGCCAGCGGAAAACGATTCGTTCAATGCCGAAGTTTCGCTGCCTAACGCCCCAGGCAGCAGCCGCGTAATCGCATCGACCAGCACCAATGCCGCCGGCTCGCCGCCCGAAAGGACATAATCCCCAATGGAAACTTCATCTGTCACCAGGGCCTCTACCACGCGCTCATCCACCCCTTCATAACGGCCACAAATCAAAACCAGATGTTCGGCTTCCTGCGCAAAATCAGCCGCCAGCGCCTGCGTCAACACCGGGCCCTGCGGTGAAAGAAGCACGACCCGGGTGCGCCGGGGATAATCAGCGCGTTGGCCGGCTCCAGTCAAACTTTCCACTGCTGCAAAGATCGGTTCGGGCTTAAGCACCATGCCGTCGCCGCCGCCAAACGGCCGATCATCGACCATGTGATGCTTGTCGCTGGTCCAGTTGCGCAGGTCCAGCGCGTTTACTTCAACCAATCCGGCAGCGCGCGCCCGCCTGATAATACCGTAGTTAAACGCTGCGCCAAAAAATTCCGGGAAGATCGTGATTATGTCAAAGCGCATGATTTCGGCCTTTGGACTTTGGTCTAAGGTCTTTGACATTCAAATTAGTTTGATTCCTGCAGTGCTGCCGTTCAAGCCAGCCCAACACGACACTTTCAAAGACCAAAAACCCAGGACCAAGGATCTACAGCTCCAACAATCCTGCCGGCGGATCGATCTGGATCTGCTTTCTTTCCTTATCGACGCTCATCAGGATCGAGCTGACCATTGGAATCAGGACATCGGCCGAGCCATCAGCTCTGACCACCAGCAAGTTTGCCGCGCCCGTTCGCAAGACGCCGGTTACCAACCCAACCAACCGGCCGTCGTTGGTTTCAACTCGGCAACCTTCGAGCTCCCAGTCATAGAACTCATCAGCGGCAAGCTCGACTCGCTCCGACTCGGGCACCACAAAGTCATATCCGACCAGGTTGGAGGCCGACTCGACCGAATCAACTCCGCGCAGCTTCAAGACAATGCGGTCTTTGTGAAAGCTGAAGTGCTCCAACGCAACTGCTATTTGTTCTCCCTGAGGAGATCTGGCAAAGAACTGCTTAAGGTGATTGAAACGTTCCGGAAAGTCTGTCAGAAGTTCTGCGACGACCTCACCTTTCAATCCTTTGGGCCTTACCGCCCGGGCTACTATTACAAAAGACTCAGCCGGCTCGCCGTCGGGCGCGCCCGCTTGTTTCTGTTCATTCGACAACTTCTTGCCCTGTGCGCGCCGCTTCAACTATTTCCAGGGACAGCCGGCGCTTTCTTTTTACTCCCACTGCGCTGACCAGCGAACGCAAAGCTCTTATTGTGCGCCCCTGCTTACCGATAATTTTACCCATATCATCGGGGCCCACGCGGATTTCAACCAACGTCAAGCCGCCGTGCTCGATTTCGCGGACGTCGACCGCCGCCTGGTCATCGACCAGGGATTTAACAATCAGTTCGACAGTGTCTCGCATACAGAAACCAACTCACTTCACGGTTGACTGCGCCTGGACCAACCAGGAATCAATGCCGGTAGCCCTGACCAACTAGGCAGCCGGAGCCGTCACTGCTGCTGTTTGTGCCTTCTCGCTTGCCTTGATCAACCGGTCCACGGTGTCGGTAGGTTGCGCACCCTTACCAATCCAATAGCGAACCCGATCCAGGTCCAGGTTGATGTCGCCGGCCGGTCGGGTCGGGCTATAGGTGCCCAGGTTCTCAAGGTAAGCGCCGTCGCGCTTGGAACGCTTTTCCTTCACCACAATACGGTAGGAAGGTTTCTTCTTCGCGCCAGTGCGCATCAAGCTTATTGCTAACAATTCTTCATCCTCCAGTTAAATGTCCGACAAACTGTAGTCCTAATATTACTCAACAATCTCTGTTTCCGAAGACGGCAACAAATTGTTGCCTCTCCAGAGGCTGATTAGTGCCTCTTCTTCTTTCGCTTCTTTTTCAGTTTCTTACGAGATGGCCCTGCGGGGAGTTGTGCGGGCGACTCGCCACCGTTGCCTCCCAAGCCCGAGAGATCAGGAATACCGGCCATACCCGCAACCCGCCGCATTACTTTGCCTTTCAACCCGCCACCGCCACCAAACATTCCCGACGCCGAGAACTGGCGCATCATTTGACGCATTTCGGTGTACTGCTTGATCAACTGGTTCACTTCCGCCACGGTCGTCCCGGATCCACGAGCAATGCGCCGGCGCCGGTTAGCATTCAGGATGCGATGGTCGGTACGCTCAAGCTGTGTCATGGAGTCGATGATCGCTTCGGTGCGCTTCAACTCCTTTTCCATCACGACTGACTGCTCATCGGTCAATTGCGGCATGCCCATGCCGCCGAGCAATTGATCCGGCAGGAGCTTCATGATCTTTGAGAAAGAACCGAGTTTTTTGACCTGTCGCAACTGCGAACGAAAGTCGTCGAGCGTGAACTCGTTTTTTTGCAGCTTCTTCAGTTGCTGCTCGGCTTCGGATTGGTCGACCTTGGACTGGACCTCTTCGATCAGCGAAAGTACATCACCCATCCCCAGAATTCGCTGGGCCACTCGATCCGGGTAAAAAGGTTCGAGCGCGTCATACTTTTCACCGACGCCCACAAACTTTACCGGTTGACCAATCACCTGTTTGATGGAGAGCGCAGCGCCCCCGCGCGCATCGCCATCCATCTTGGTCAGCACGACACCCGTAATCCCTACGCGCCGGTGGAACTCTTCGGCCGAGCGAACCGCGTCCTGCCCGGTCATGGCGTCGGCGACAAACAGGATTTCGACGGGATGCGTTTCGGCCTTGATTCGTTCCAGTTCGTCCATCAACTCATCGTCAATGTGCAAACGGCCGGCGGTGTCGATTAGGAGGGTATCGAATCCAACCTGCTGTGCATGCTTGAAAGCCGATTGCACCAACGTAAGCGGGTCGTTCGTATCCGGTTGTTCAAAGATCTGCTGGCCTGTCGCTTTCGCGATGACCTTTAACTGTTCACGCGCCGCGGGCCGGTAAACGTCCACTGACACAAGCAACGGCTTGCGATCCTGGTTTAGCGCCAGCCAGCGGGCGATCTTCCCCGTGGAAGTGGTTTTGCCTGAGCCCTGCAACCCGACAATCATCACCACGTTGGGAATCTGCCTGGTAAATACCAGTCGCGACGACTGGCCTCCGAGCAATTGGACCAGTTCGTCGAAGACAATCTTGACAACTTGCTCGGACGGCTTGAGTTCCTGCCAGACCTGTTGACCCTCGGCCTTTTCCTTGACCGAGGCAATAAAGTCCTTGGCTACCTTGTAGTTGACGTCCGCTTCCAGCAAAGCGAGACGGATCTCGCGCAGTGCGGCGTCAACGTGTTCCTTCGTCAGCACGCCTTCGCCGCGCAGGTTTTTCAGGGTCCGCTTTAGCTTGTCCGAAAGCGACTCAAACATATGACACTAGGCGAAGTTCCGTGCCTTCAACGGAAACGGAGATGATAACGGTCGGTCTGAAAGACGTCAAGGAACGTGGGCTCCCCGTGCCGCAGGCGTTTAGAGTGCCGACTTCAGTCGGGTTTTTACCCACCCCCTGAATTGGGACCCCGTCCGGCCAACTTGCCTTGACACTCGTCGCGCCAATAGCGGAAAATAGCCTGCTTTCGATTGGTTCCGGTCAAGTCTCCTCGACAGAACCGCGCTTCTCTGCAAGCAGCTTTGGCGTGCGCCTCTGGCGGGGTTTTACCAGGAAGAGAATCTTTCCCGCATTGCGCGCATCCAAAGTACGTCATCGCTTTTAACCAAGGCTCTGGACCCCTGGGTCGAGAACCATCTGGAGGTATCGCCGCGATGAGAAAAATCTCGAGCATTAGCGCTGTGCTGGTCTTTGCTGTGGCCTTTTTGGGTGCGGCTGACGCGGCCAGGGCCAACCGGACCACTCTGGCCACGGTTACGGGATCAGTTCGAGACAGCAGAGGCAATCCTCTGGCGGGGGCCGTCATCTCGTTGATCAGAGACGGAGCCAGGCAGGTGAGGAAACAGGCCCGTACGGGTGCTGATGGTAACTTCACTGCCCGCGTATTACCGGGTCGCTACGATATTCGCGCCATAGCCCAGGGCTTTAACGAAGTCGTATTCGACGCGGTTGAAGTTCGTGCCTCGCAGGAACTAATTTACAAATTCAATTTGGAACCGGCAGGTTCCGGTCGCACATTGCCTGAAAAACGGCGAGATCGGGACGACGTCAAGTGGCGACTGCGATCGGCCCAAAGCCAGCGTTCAATTTTCCAGATTCAGGAAGGCTCCGACGAAGCTCTCAAAGCGATCCTGGCCGCCGAAACTGCCGCCCACGAGCGCGCAGAGGCCGAAGCTGGAGGCTACGAGGCAGCTGCCAGCCGAGAAGAAACTGCCAGAAGGGCGCGAACGCAGGGTGTAATTGAATCTTACTTTGCCGGCAGTCCCTCAGATCCTGGCTTTGTCGGCATGAACTTCGCAGTCTCGATGCCGGCCAGCGAACGTGTGGACCTGATCTTCGCGGGGCAAACCGGCAGTGGTTCACTGGCGCCACAACGCTTTGAAGTCAAGGGTTTGATCCGCGCCGGCGAGCGGCATCGGCTTAACATTGGGGCCGGCGGCATACGACTCGGGAATCCGATAGCCCCGACTCGAAAAGACGATAGTCAGCGGAATCCCAGCCAGCTCTCCATCCGCGCCATTGATGAGTGGCTGGTTCGAGACGGCGTGGTGATCGTTCTTGGTCTCGATTATTCCCGCTTTGTCGGCGCCGGCGGCGCTCATTCATTTACACCGCGCCTCGGTCTGCAGTTTGACGCTAATGCGCGAACGCGTTTGAAAGCAGCCTATGCCCCCGGAGGCGACGAAGCCAACGTGCAGAGCGTTGCTGCCTTTGAAGGCGACCAGATCGTATTTAACGGGACCAGTAACCAGCCGGTTGCTTTTGTTGATGGTCAGGCGGTGATGGCACGCAGCCGGCGGTTCGAAATTGGAGCAGAGCGCTTGCTTGATAACGATTCAACTGTCGAAGCAACTGCTTTCCTGGACACGACCTCTGGCCGGGGTGTGGGTCTCATGAGCATGCCGCTATCTGCTTTTTCGGGAGCAGAAGGAGAGCGACTCACGAATGTGGCTAATCAACAAGGCTCGGCACGCGGCATACGCGTGGTTTACACGCGCAGGCTTAATAGCGTTTGGACAGCTTCGGCCGGTTATTCGTTTGGGCGCGGACAGAGTCTGTCGCCACGAGGCTTGAGCGCTCCCGGAGAACTCTTTCAAAATGGATTCTTCCAGACTGCCGCGCTGCAACTTGGTGCCGGCTTCAGCCGGGGCACACATGTCCACACTGTTTTTCGTTTCTCGCGCCGGGCAACTGTTTTCGCCATCGACCCCTTTGCGGGGCGGCTTGGCGTTTACGATCCTTCGCTGAGTATTCAGGTCACGCAGGATCTGCCGAACTTTGGCTTGCCGCTCCGTGCGGAAGCGATTATTGACGCCCGTAACCTGCTTGACACTCAGCCCAATGCGGATAATGGAGAGGTCCTGACCCTGGTCAGTACCACTCGCCGATCAGTTCGGGGTGGCATCTCTTTGAGGTTTTAAGAGGGAAAGCGGAAGTTTGCGACAGCTATTCGCCCTGATCGTTCTTTTCCCGAGATATGAAGTCCCTTTAGAACTCCTCCAAAAACTCGGAAATGTCCGAAAACTTGGATACCGGGATGGGGTGTACCCCTAAACTGCAGGCAGAGATGGCCTTTCAGGAGGGTAAGGAAGCCCCAACTGAGTCGCTATCGCCTGCAAAGTCCGGGGCGCTGAAAAGACTTCACTATAGGGCTGGATAGGGAACGTTGGTTGCTTCGTTTGAAGTTTTTGTCTGACGAAGGTCGATACGATATGAAAGGGTCAGTGCTCACAACCAGAACGTGGATACTCCTGATCGCTACGGGCTTGCTCGTGGCGGCCGGTGTATTGAACGTCGTACAACGTGCCAAGCACCAGACTCCTCCCTATGACGGCGTTCGCTGGGTGGACACCGGCGCAGGCATCATTGCCCGAGAGGTCGCTCCAAATTCGGCCGCGGCGCGTGCTTACGTACTTCCCGGGGACCGCTTGCTCGGTATCAAGCTCGAAGGCCGCGATGAAGAGGTCATCCATGCGCGCGATGTCCAAATGTATCTGGACCAGGCCCACGTCGGCGGTGAAATCCATTATCTGCTTGAACGGCCTTCCTACCCGGTGGAAAGTAGGTATTACTGGGCCGACCTCGACAATCTGGGTGCGATTCAGAATTGGACTCCGCGTGAGATCTACATCAACTTTATCGGGGTTGTCTGCCTGGTAATAGGCCTGTTCGTCCTGTTCAAGCAGGGTGGGCGCGCGCCCTTCGCGCTCCATCTGGCGACCTGGTGTTTGGCTGCTTTCGTATTCCTTTTTTTCACCCCAACTGCGAGCTACCGGGATCTGGATCTGGCCATCGCGTTTCTGGACAACGTCGCGCTGATCTTTTTTGCGCCTCTGTTTCTGCACTTCTGTGCCCTCTATCCCACGCGACACCAGTTGGTGCCTGAACGCCGCTGGCGCGCGGCCGTTTTGTACCTGCCCGCCACCATTCTGTTGGTGATTGCGACCTGGATTTTTTTGCGCAACATCCTGATTGATGTGTTGCCGCCGCTGGCTCGACTCGCCAGCGTCTCTGAAAATCTGATCGGGTATTTCTATAAGGCCAGCTTTATACATTTGTCCCTTGCGTTATTGGCCAGCGTAGTGCTGCTGATCGTCAGGTTGGTGACGGCCCGGACAACCGTGGTCAGACAGCAGTTGAAGTGGGTCGTCTGGGGTTCAGCGCTGGCCATCGCTCCCTTTACGCTGCTCTATGCCGTCGGCTACATATTTGGCGCGCAAAGCGACCCCTGGCTGACGGATACGGCCGTGCTGCCGCTGATTCTGATCCCGCTAGCCTTCGGCTATTCCGTGGTGCGGTACCGGCTCATGGATGTGGAGTTGGTGGTCCGCCGAGTATTTGTCTATGCGCTGACTACGCTCGCGATTGCAGTTGCCATCGGGGCCGTCGTCTATCTGGGTGGTATCTATGCGCTCGGCAATGACGAAGGAGTAGGCGCCGGCGAAATTACCCTGCGCGCCGCAATTGCAATCGCAGCCATGGCCATCATCGTGGTGATTGCGGCTCCGGTAAAGAATTTCCTTCAGGAACGTGTCGACCGCCTTTTCTACGGCGAGCGCTATGACATGCGCAACGGCTTGCTGGATTTTGGACGCACGCTATCAGCCACCACTGCACTCGAACCCCTGCTCGATGCACTCGTCAGCCGCCTGCAGCAGGTGATGAACGTTGAGCGCGTCGCAATTTTTATCGAAGACGCGGAGGCGCAGTCAGGCTATCGGGTCGCCCGCGCCGCTGGGCTTTCAGGGCAGATGGTTGTTCCCCAGGACTTTCGCGAGATGATTCGCGTGCGTTCGGCCGAAAGCGGAGTCGTGCGCACCGACGATCTCGATCTGGTCCCTGAAACCACGGGATTTGTCCGGCGCTCGCTGCATTACTACGTGCCCTGCGTAGTTCGAGGGCGGATGGTGGCCGTCATCGGCCTCGGCCGTTCCGCTGATGGCGCCTTGCTTTCCTCAGAAGACGTTGAGATTTTGCGCACTGTATCAGGATATGTCGCGGTAGCAATTGAAAATAGCCTGCTGTATCAGGAACAGGAAGAACGCGCCTCGGAGTTGAAACTCCTGAAGGAATTCAACGAATCAATTGTGGACTCGATTAACGTTGGGCTGATGGCTGTCGATCTCGACGGGCGCGTGACCCATTCGAATTCCGCACTGGAACAGATTCTGGAGATTGGGCGCGACGTGGCCATGGGCAAGCAGGTCGAGGAACTCTTTGCGGAAGACTTTGCGGATACTCTGCGCCAGGTACTGGGTAAGGATGGCTGGCGTTTGCAACAGTTGCGCAATATCTACAAGCTACATACCGCAACCCGCAATGGCCGTTCGCTGGTTCTCAACATTTCGCTGGCGCCACTTCAGGGTGACGCTTTGGTGCAAAGTGGCGCACTCGTCGTTCTGGAAGACGTTACCAGTAAAATCAGGTTGGAAGAGCAGTTACAACAGCGAGAAAAACTTTCTTCGATTGGCTTGCTCGCGGCGGGTGTGGCCCATGAAGTGAACACACCGCTTACCGGTGTTTCCTCTTACACGCAAATGCTGCTCGGGATGCTGCCCGATAGCGATCCCAAGCACGCCTTGTTACAAAAGATAGGCAGGCAGGCGGATCGTGCAGTCAACATTGTCAACAATCTGCTCAACTTTTCACGCACTGGCGGCGCTACCGAATTCACTGAATTAGATGTCAATCGCGTGCTTGACGATACTATTCAACTAATTGAGCCGCAGTTGCGTCGCAATCAGATTGAGATCTCGCGCGCCTATGATCCCGACGCGCCGAACGTCATTGGCAATGCCGGCAAACTGCAGCAGGTATTTACCAATCTGCTTTTGAACGCACGCGATGCTATACCCGACGGCGGCCGCATTTCCCTGCGCACCACCTCCAGCCGCGACGATTTGCTGGTAGTGGAAGTTTCGGACAACGGCATTGGTATCGCGCCGGAGAATGTCGCCAAGATCTACGATCCTTTTTACACCACCAAAGGTGTCGGACGAGGTACCGGCCTCGGTCTGGCCGTCTCCTATGGAATCGTCCAGGAACACTCGGGCCATATCAGCGTCGAAAGCGCTCCCGGCCGTGGCACAACCTTCCGCATCGCGCTGCCTACTGCTCATGCTCGAGCACGTCTGCAGGCCGTGGGCGACTAAGTTTCCAAGCGTAGTCAAAACAAGCTGACGACTTGCGCTAAAGTGCAGAGTCGTTTTTGTGGCTTTTGTTTTATCAATTGATCTCGCCTAAACTGAAAACCAGTTCCCCGGGGTCAGCGCGCGGCAAACCTTTCGACTGAAATTTGAAGATAGAAAGACGAATGGCTAAAAAAGGATCAGTACTCGTCGTTGATGACGAAGAGATCATGCGCGAGGTCCTGGAAACCCTGCTGGTGGCCGGCGGCTATCGCGTAGATTTGGCCAAGACCGGGGAAGAAGGGCTGGAGGCTTATGGACGTCGCGCTTACGATGCCGTGCTGCTCGACGTATCAATGCCGGGGATTGGCGGTCTGCGAGCGCTCGAGGAGTTCTTGAAGATGGATGCTGAGGCCGTGATCGTGATGATCACTGCTTACGCTACCTTCGATACCGCTATTGCCGCCTGGGAAAAGGGCGCCTTCGGCTGCATTCGGAAGCCTTTTCAAAACGAGCAAATTACGGCCACTGTCGCTGCCGGCATAAAACGCCGCCGTAAGGACGAAGAACGTAAGACCCTGCGACGGGCCATGAGCCGCGCCGTCGACCGGGGCGAGATTGTCGGCCGCTCGGAGGTGATGCAGGAAGTCTTTCGCCTGATCGATCAGGTTGCCCCAGCTCGTTCCACGGTGCTCATCACTGGTGAAAGCGGCACCGGAAAGGAACTAATCGCCAAGGCCATTCATGAAGCCAGCCCGCGGGTCGGACGCCCATTTGTTACCGTTAACAGCTCAAACATTCCCACTGAACTCCTTGAATCAGAACTGTTCGGTCACACGCGCGGGGCCTTCACCGGGGCGATAGCAGCAAAGAAAGGGCTGTTTGAAGTCGCCGATGGGGGCTCGATCTTTCTGGATGAAATCGGGGACATCCCTCCCGAAACACAGGTGCGCCTGCTGCGCGTGATCCAGGAACGCGAGTTCACGCCGCTGGGAGACACAACGCCGCGGCGCGTAGATGTGCGCATCGTGGCCGCTACCAATATTGATCTCAAGGAAGCCGTCAAGCAGGGGGCCTTTCGTGAGGATCTCTATTACCGGCTTTCCGTGGTGCCCATTGAGTTGCCTCCTTTGCGTGATCGGCGCGAAGACGTTTTGCCATTGGCTCAGCACTTCATCCGCAAATACAACGAAGAGAACGCCCGCGAAGTCTCTGAGCATCTGGCCCCGGAAGTTCTGGCCATGCTGGAGGCCTATTCATGGCCCGGCAATGTGCGCGAACTGGAAAATGCCATCGAGCGGGCGGTAGTGATTGCCCCCGGCAACGAGGTTTCACGCGAATGCCTGCGTCCCGAAATCAGCGATCCGCAGTCGGTGATCGAGTCAAGCCGCGAAGGCAGCAGCGCCTCGGTCCAGGACATTGGGCGGGGCATAAATTTCTACGACGAAGTCAGGCGCTTCGAGATCGATTTGATCCGGCGAGCCCTGGAACAAACCGGCGGCCACCAGTCGCGCGCGGCTCGGCTGCTGGGCATGAACGCCACCACACTCAACTCCAAGATTAAGACTTACAACATCAGTCTGCGGCCCTAGTGTCCTCATGGGCCATCAAACATGACACCCTGGATCACACTCTTCGAGCGTGTGGCCGACTCTGTCGCAAGGAGCACGGAGGATGAATGCAGAACCCCAGGGAGATTCTAAAATGTGCTAAGCTGCCTCGCATCAGGAGCGAAAGAAGCATTGCGAAAACGCGACGGTGATGGTTGCCCGGTGGCGGGAGCGCTGCAACTGGTGGGCGACAAGTGGACGCTGATGGTGATCCGCGATCTGGCGGGCGGGGCGCGCCGCACGACGGAACTCATCGACGGGCTCTTTCCCATCAGCAGCCGCACTCTGGTTGATCGGCTGCGTGATATGGAAGGCGATGGCCTGGTAGAGCGGATGGACTTTCATGGCCAGCCACCCCACGTCGAATATCGTCTGACCGAACGCGGATTGTTACTGCTCCCCGTGGTTGAGGCTTTGCGACAGGCGGGATTGAACCTTGGTTGTAATGAATGTGCCGATCGGCTCGAACGACTGGGGCTTTACTGCGAGGCTTGTCCGCTAAATGACTTTCACCGTCCCAGCCTGGTTCCGGAGCAGGAAATCGCGCCTGCCCCCTCCCGGCGACCCGAACCGGACGATTCGATTGTCCTCTTGTGAACCTGGCCCAACTGTTGAGTCTCCTAGCAGTCGTCGATGGCTCCCGCCACCGCGGCCACATTTGAAATCAGGGTGCCGTCCGGCTCAATGATCGTCTTGTGATCGGGTGTGACGTGCTCTCCTTCCATCGTGACCTCGTCGCCGCAGGGCATGGCCACGGGCAGGTGATCAAGAAAGCGTTCGGCATCGATGGCTGACATACAACCGGTGCCGGCTGCAGTCACTGCCTGGCGATAGACCGAATCCTGGACATCGCCGCAGGCGAAGACGCCGGGAATATTCGTTGCCGTCGAACTACCCGCGGTCTTTATATACCCAACCTCGTCGGTCTCCAGCTGCCCCTTGAACAAGTCGGTATTGGGCTTGTGCCCGATCGCGACAAAAACTCCGGCACATGGCCTTACCTGCTCTGCGCCTGTCTTGAGGTTTTTCAAGCGTACTCCCGTCACGCCGTCTTCCGGCGTGCCCAGAATCTCTTCGACCGCGCTGTTCCATATGAACTCAATTTTTTCGTTGGCCCGGGCTTTATCCTGCATGATCTTGGAAGCCCTTAACCTGTCACGGCGATGGACCACATAGACTCGTGCAGCGTAGCGAGTCAGAAAAGTAGCCTCCTCCATTGCGGTATCGCCCCCACCTACCACCACCAGGATCTTGTTTCGGAAGGCCGGCAAGGGGCCGTCGCAGGTCGCGCAAGCGGAAACTCCATTACCGCCGAAGCCTTCAGGCGTCTTGGCTTCGCCGGGGATCCCGAGCCATTTGGCGGAAGCGCCGGAAGCGATAATCAGGGTTCGCGCTTTGATAATGTACTCGTCCGTATGCAGGGTAAAAGGGCGTTCCTGCAGCTCCACCTTCGTGATCCAGGCCTCGAGGAACTGGGTGCCAAACCGCTCAGCCTGCTTGCGAAACTCCATCATCAGCTCGGGCCCCTGGATGCCCTGAGCAAATCCGGGATAGTTCTCAACCTCAGTCGTAATCATTAGCTGGCCGCCGGGCGAGGTTTGCTTTTCCGCATCCGCCGGCGCGTCAATCAGGAGCGGCGCCAGATTGGCCCGCCCGGTATAAATCGCCGCAGTCAATCCGGCCGGGCCCGAACCTATGATTACGACGTCCCTGATCATAGTCTGTTTCTCCATTAACTTTGTTCCACCTCTCGGGTTTCAAACTTGAAATACTGGCGTCAAACTGCTCTTGAGTATAGCCTTTTGGGTAATGCGTATAGTATAACTACTGCTATTAGGCTAGTCGAACCGAAGCTTTACTGACCGACAAAGCCCGGCCTGAAGGAGAGAATTCCGCACATCCTTGAAAGACACTATCGCTCCCATTGTCGAAAGCATAGCTGTGATTGGCGCCGGCACCATGGGCCACGGCATCGCTCAGGTTGCCGCAGGAGCGGGTTACCGGGTTATTCTCCGGGATGTCGATCGCGAGTCACTGGCCCGCGGCGTCCAGGCCATCGAGCGTAATCTGGAAAAAGGAATCAAGCTCGCCAAGCTCACTGAAGCAGACCGCGATGAAACCCTGCAACGTATTCGCGGCACCACGAGTTTGCAGGATGCGGCCCAGGCCGATTTGGTGATTGAAGCAGCACCTGAGCAATTGCCATTGAAACAGGAGATCCTGCAGCAGCTGGAATCGCTGGCGCAAACTTCGTTTATTTTTGCCACCAATACCTCCTCGCTCTCGATTACGGAAATCGCCAGGGCCTCAACGCGGCCCGAGCTGGTGGTGGGTATGCACTTCTTCAATCCTGTTCACCTCATGCGCCTGGTTGAAATTGTGGTGGGTCAGGCAACAAGCGATCAGACGGTCGCGACCATGCGCGAGGTGGGGCGGCGCCTGAGAAAAGAGACAATTGTAGTAAAGGATGTCCCGGGTTTTGCTTCAAGCCGGCTGGGAGTAGCGCTGGGTTTGGAAGCAATGAGGATGTTTGAGCAGGGCGTGGCCAGTGCGCCGGATATCGATAAAGCGATGGAACTGGGCTATAACCATCCTATGGGGCCACTGAAGCTTACGGACCTGGTTGGGCTCGATGTGCGCCTCAACATCGCTGAGTACTTGCATCTGGAGCTTGGTTCTGAGACCTTTCGTCCGCCGCAGATTCTGCGCCGGCTGGTTGCGGAAGGTAAATTGGGCAAGAAAACAGGGGAAGGTTTCTATCGATGGAATGATGAGGCAGGAGACGCGCGTCGCGCGTATTCCTGAGATGAGTTTGGAGCAACGGCATTGCAAACCATGAGTACCCCTTATAACAACGAAGAGAAGAGGTTCGCACTGCGCATGTCTTTGCGCATCGCCATTGTGGTGTCGGGTCGCGCAGAAGATCAGTCGGCCTGGAGCGAGCCAACCGAAACCGATGACATCTCAACTTCCGGCGCGCTGTTCCATCTCAATCAAAAGGTCACGCGCGGCGAACGTCTATACCTGCGCGCCCACCGACCGGATGGCGGCCCAATCGAAGTGACCGCTATAGTAGTCCGCGTTGCACCGGCTGTTTACGGCACGGCACGAGTCGGCGTACAGATTGCTGAACCGACAGAAAGCTGGTTGCGACTCTTCGTCTCCTGGGTGGCCGATGAGCAGGCCGCCGCGCCCGATCCTGATACCTCGCCCTCACGGTGATTTGTGTTCCTGAAATATCAAGACCAACTGCAGGCCGATCCCATCCGTCTGGCCCGGGTTGTCAGCAATCACCAGTAACTCTGCCAAGTACAGCGAACCGCACGGAAGTATCGTGGTAGCGCCGAGCTGGGAGATGGGGAAGCCGGCTTTTGCCTTTTTGTTCGGGATGTACTTCCGGCATTCCGCTGCTGCCAATGCGCCACCGCCAGGTGCGCCAGACTTCACCATTGTTCATTAAGCTGCATTCCCAGTTGCCGGGATAGTCCTCGAGCGCAAGGCGATTGGTGTCGCGCACGCGACCCCAGGTAAGCGGCGCCTGCAGACGGACCATGCGGAACCCAATCTCGTCGCGGTATTCGGTGCCGCGCTTGTATTGCGGCGCGTCCCGGTCGGTGTGAATCACCTGAAAACTCCGCGCCACACGGCTGACTGCCTGATCGGCATAGGGCATTGGACCGGGCATTGAAAGGCGCTTGCCATCTACAGAGCACCGCATGTAGCCGTGCGGCAAGTCGTGGCCGATCGGGCTGGGGGAGAGGTTGAAATAGAGTTCCACCAGATTTGCTCCCGAGCGTTCAGGGCGGCTACCGAATTCAAAGTAATTTGTGTAGCCGCTCGGTCGCAAAAAGATAAAGCTCACGGGCGCTTCCGCATGGCGCGGGATGAAATATTGCGGTGGTGCTTCGCCAGGTTGCTGGCCCGCCGGCACGCGGTGGGCTCCTCGGACTTCTATCTTGTAAGTCCGCACCAGTTTTTCTTCATCCGTATCGCCGTTGACCGCGAGCACCCGCACGTCAAAGTTCCCAGTTTCTTTGGTCGCCGTATCCTTGCGCCAGCATTCGTTGGTCCACATGTAACTTTCGTCGATGTCATTCGGCCCGCGGTGATAGATGTCGACCTCACAGCGGGTTGTCGCAACGGCCCGACCCGCTTTGGTAACGACCAGCTTAATCGCGCTGCGATTGGGATACTCTCCGAAGACGCGCACATGACTCTTCAACACCCAGCCAGTGCTGTAGGGAATGTTATTCTGCCCGAGCGCTTCCGTTGAGACAGCTTCGAACCACGTGAACCCATCGTCGACGCGATCGCCGCCGCTTGCGGGTGCTGGTGCGGGTGCGACCGGCTGATCTACCTGCCCCGGCGGCGGCGGCTGATTTGTGCGCGGCCTGGGAATTCGCAATCGGATCTGGCTAAAGCCCGCTACGTTAAGGGCCACGATCAGGCAGACAATATAAAGGATTCTTTTCATGGCTTTGCTCCTGCAATATGAACAGTTTCGTATTCTCGCGTCGAACCCGGATCGACATTGCTTTTAAGCTGAACCTGCCGGGGAAGTCGATATCCCCACGCCGGATACCCCAGATTTCTTTGGCAAGTAGGGAGAGGCCAACGAGTGTCAGGGCCTCCAGGGTCACTCTCCGAGGCTAACGCTTCTTTGCCGCCACTGCAGCACGCAGGATGCGTGCGGTCCCAGGATTATACCGAAATATCCTCCGCAGCTTATCTTGACGCTATCGGGAATCGGGCCTAATGTTACTGTACTCCCGAAACAAGTTTTCAAAGAAGGTTGAGAGAAGATGGCATCTCGCACGATTGTTGTCGGCGACATTCATGGCTGTTACGACGAACTGGAAGACATGCTTGCAGCAGTCGCGTTCAGTGCCGAAGACCGTCTCATCTCGGTCGGCGATCTAATAACGAAGGGCCCAAAGAATCGGGAGGTACTCGAACGTTTTATGTCTGAGCCCCGGTTTTCCGCGGTGATTGGCAACCATGATTTGGCCTTGCGCCGGCGCTGGAACGGCGAAAAATTCAAGTTGAAGGATTCACAGAAACCCACGCACAAGGAACTTAAAAAAGACAAAGAACATTACGTTACCTATCTGAACTCGCTGCCCTTCACCATCGATCTGGGAACTCATCTGGTCGTGCATGCCGGGCTGCGGCCTGGCGTAGCTTTGCATTCTCAAACAACCGATGATCTAACGGAGCTGCGCAGCCTGGGGCCCGATCGCACTGCGCGCGACGGTCTGCCCTGGTATGAATCGTATGACGGGGAAAAGATCGTACTGTTTGGCCACTGGCCGGCGTCAGAACCGCGCCGGGGGAAGAGGGCCATTGGCCTGGACACAGGCTGCGTTTACGGCAATCAGCTTACCGCCTACATCATTGAAACCGGTGAGTTCAAAAGCGTGCCGGCGCGACGAACTTATGACCCTTCTTAAGGGTTTGCAGTCCCCGGTACTCTGAAGAGACCTACGCGAGTGGTAATTGTGAGAGGTTCTAATCACGTTCCCTTGAGCTGGAATACGCGATAACGTGTTGATTGTCTTTCACACCGATTTGCAGGATATGGAGCTGAGTCAGAATGGATAAGCACAACCAGGGTGTACAAGAGAAAAGCGTGCTCGAGGAGGGCAAAAGCGAACCGCTGGCCCGGCTGGCGAAAATACCGCTGGCGAACCCCGCGGAGGACAAACATTTTCTGGCGTGGTCCGTTTTTAACCGGGACTTGAGCCAGCTGGAGTTTTTCAAGCGCGTACTGGAGGAAGCGACCGACGAATCAGTTCCGCTGCTCGAAAGACTAAAGTTCCTGGCAGTCTTTACCAGTAATCTGGACGAGTTTTTTATGGTCCGTGTATCGGGCCTGAAGGAAATGCTGGACATCAGTGATCTGCAACCACTGCCCGGCGAACTTACACCAGCCGAGCAACTCGCGGTGATCCGCACGCGCGTGCTGCCGATGGTGGAAGAGCAGGTAAAGTGCTTGCGTGACCGCGTGCTTCCCGGCCTGGCTGAGAATGGAGTAGAGATCGTAGCGTATGACTCCCTCGGCACTCGTGAAAAAAAGCATCTCAATCAGTATTTCATGAAGAACGTTTTCGGCGTCTTAACGCCGCTGGCAGTGGATCCAGCCCATCCCTTTCCCCATATCGCCAATCTCAGTCTCAATATCGGTTTGACGGTCGAAGTCGACTCTGTGTCCGATGAGCCGGTGACCATCGGAAGTCTGCCACGTTTCGTGCGCATCAAAGTGCCTTCTGTTGTGCCGCGCCTGGTGCCCGTCAATGAGACTGAACACAGGTTTGTCCTGCTCGAAGAACTGATTGATGCCAACCTGCATTCTGTTTTTCCCAGTATGCGTCTCAGCAAGAGCTATCTGTTTCGCGTCACCCGCGATGCTGATGTTGAGATTAGGGACGACAAGGCCGGGGACCTGCTGGCGCGGATTAAGGAGTCTTTGCGCGAACGGCGCTTCGGCAACGCCGTGCGCCTCGAGGTCTCTGACGCGATGCCGGCGGAGATGGTCCAGTACTTGACTGAATCACTTAAGATCGAGCCGGATGATATTTACGTGACCGGCGGGATCCTGGGCATCGGCGATCTAATGCAACTCTACAGTCTTGATTTGCCCGCCTTGCGCGATAAACCAATCCGCATGAAAGTGCCTGCGCCGTTAAGCAAAAAGAGCCGGATGTTCGAAGCCATCAGGAAGCAGGACATCCTGCTCCATCATCCCTACACCTGCTATTCGACAGTAACAGATTTCATTGAGGCGGCGGCCAGAGATCCAAAAGTCCTGGCAATCAAAATCTGTCTCTATCGCACCGGCAAGCATTCGCCGATACCAGAGGCGTTGATTGAAGCCAGTGAAAAAGGTAAGCAGGTGACGGCGGTAGTGGAGATCAAGGCGCGTTTTGACGAAGAAAACAACATCGAATGGGCCAGCCGGTTGGTTGAAGCCGGCGTTCATGTCGTCTATGGGCTGGTAAAACTCAAGACCCATAGCAAGGTGGCCCTCGTCATCCGCCGGGAAAAACACGGACTGCAAACCTACGTCCACATCGCCACGGGAAACTATAATCCGACCACTTCGAGAGTCTACACCGACCTGGGGCTGTTAACCGCCAACCCCGAAATCGGAGACGATGCTACTGACTTGTTCAACTATCTGACGGGATTTTCACGGCCGCGCGAGTACACGCACCTGATGGTAGCGCCAGTAAATCTGCGGGCACGCATGTTGGATTTGATCGAGAGAGAGATTGCTCATGCGCAGGCAGGGAGAGCAGCACGCATCGCCGCAAAGATCAATCGTTTGACGGACCTGGAAATCATTGATGCGCTTTACCGCGCTTCACAGGCTGGAGTGCAGCTTGATTTGATAGTACGCGGTTCATGCATGCTGCGGCCGGGAGTACCGGGACTGTCAGAAACTGTACGGGTCAGAAGTATCGTGGGCCAGTTTCTCGAGCACAGCAGAATTTTCTATTTTGCCAACGGCGGTAAAGAAGATGTTTATATTGGATCCGCGGACTGGATGACACGTAATCTCGATCGGCGAGTGGAAGTGGTGACTCCGGTGCTTGATGAAAACCTAAAGGCACATTTGAAGAACGAGATTCTGGGCGCTTATCTGAAAGATAACGTCAAAGCACGAATTCTCAACGCCGACGGATACTATGAACGTGTGCCGGTAGCCTCGGGGGAACCACCCTTTAACAGTCAATTGCACTTTGAAGAGTGACTTTGTCTGAATTCATGATCAAGCGAGAGGTCCGACTATGACTGGCAGGATTTTGCGGGCGCTAAGCGCGCCTTTGCTCTTGATGTTGATGGCCTTGCCGGCGACCGCCCAGAAAGTCTGTTTCAGCGCGGAAGCGCGGGAACAGGCGGAACGAACCGCCAAAGTTTTCGCCCGGCCTGATCCTGGTTATGATCCGGTTTTGGGTTTCAATCGCAGACTTGCTCGCCGCCCAGGCGCCCTGGCGGTGGCTGCCGACGGGCGGGCTGCACCGCTCAAATGCGTCGCCAATAAGAAGCCGGAGGAGGGAACGGGTACGACGCCAAAGTTCCACTGTTCTGTGCCTGGCGTGCTTGACACGGACGGAGAGCTGATTCGGTATAAGATCAAACCTCACTTCAAGGGACAGAGCAGGGACAAGAGAAACGGCGAAATCTATGGCGAGTTCCTGTCATCCCGCTTTTCAAAGGCGCTGGGCTTTTTCGCTGATGATGAGTGGGTAGCCGACGTAACCTGTCCCAACTGCGAGCAGAGCTTGAACAAGAAGTTTCAGGGAGTACCCTTCTCACCTTTCCAGCCAGCCGCCGGCATTGAACTACCGTTGGGTGACGGCATTGATGTGAAATGCAACCACAAAGACTCCGGGGCTCTGGCCGGCTCATTGTCCGAGTTGCTGAAGCACGGGGCTCCGCGCGCCGAGATTGACGCGTTCAAGCTGTGGCTGGCGTTCATCGACCATGGTGATACCAAGGCTGACAACCAGAAATTCAGCTGTCTTGATTCGAAGCGGGCGGCCGACGGGTCGCGGATCTGCAAGCCGGGCCAGGCGGTCTACTACGTCAGCGACATGGGCTCGACCTTTGGTTACAGCAGTTCCAGCGAAAAGAAGGCGACGCTGCAAAACTGGATGGGCAAGGATCCCATCAAGGTGAGCGGTGGGCGCTGTTCGACAACTGCCAAAAGCGTGGGCGATACGAGCATCAGCGAATCAGGCCGGCAGCTTCTGGCTGACGGTCTGCAGCGTTTGCTCAATGCGGAAAAAATGAACGGCACGATTACGCGCATATTTCATGCTTCGCGCAATGAAGAACGCGATCAGCCACCGGCGGCGTGGACCGCAGAGTTCGTGCGCAAGGCAAAAACGATTATTGACGCGCGCTGCACAAACTGAGAGACCCCGTCGAACTGGAGGAGTTTACAAGCGATGAAGAAACAGCCGGTCGGCTTAATAGTAATCCTGTTGGGAATCCTGATCGGGAGCGGGCTGCTCACTTACATTGTGCTTGACCGGACCGCAACTTCCGCCAGGAAATCGGCAGCAGATCGTTCATCTTCAACTGCCACCCAACCAGCTTCAACTGCTTCGCCCGAGGCGCTCGCATCTGATGAGAACCGGGGCAAACATTCGATTATCAATGAACTTTTCGGCCTCGACGGTTCGCAGGGGAGTGCAAATGTCGAGGCTGAGCGGGGACTGATTGCCGCGCGCGTGCTGCTGCGGTTTCTGATTGCCGCGTTCCTCGCGATGCTGCTCGCCTTTCGCTGGCGCCGTGGCCTGTCGCTGACCAGGCGTAATCCCTACGTGGCCCAAACGCAGATATTGTTGGCCGTGGTGGCGGCGGCGATGATGATGATCGTGGGCGATAGCGCTGCGCGGGCATTCGGTATTTTTGCCGCCGCCTCCCTGGTTCGCTTTCGCACCAACATTCGCGATCCAAAGGAGACAACGGTGCTCTTGATTTGTCTGGGCGTGGGACTGGCTTGCGGAGTGGGCCGTCTGGACATGGCGCTCATCCTGACTCTCTTCGTACTTTTCGCGCTCTGGATTCTGGAGTATTTCGAATCCAGCCAAATATTTCGCGCCATGGAAATTCGCATCGAGACACGGAACCTGGATCAGACTCATCAGGTGCTGAAAAAGCTTTTTGCAAGACATGATTGCAGTTTCGAGCTGCGCCAATTGGAGCGAGGCCTTGGGGAAGGTGAAAATGGAAAAGTCGTTTATGAGCTGAGTCTTGGTTCCGCCGCCACGACCGATCAGTTAAGCGAGGAGATCCTCGCCGAGGATTCTGAGAACATCGCCTGTCTCGAATGGGAACAAAAGAAAAGCTCGACCTATATTTACAATTAACCTGCTGACCCGGATACGACGACAGTCAAAGACTTACGACAGAGGATTCACTGCAGCATTTCTCGACGAGGATACCCGGATTCAGTTTCTGCCTCTGTGAGCGGAAAGCTCTGTGTCTAATCTGCGAACCACTAAGACTCCACAAATTGGCCGGCTGGAATGGGAAAAGGCCACCAACGAAGTAGTGGCCTTTCTCCATGCGCGATTAAACGATTCCTAGTGAGCGTTAGGCGCGTTCCCGTGTGTTGCCGTTGACGCTGCGGCCTTGGCC
>DAIMCP010000008.1:0-98087 GCA_036726305.1 Pyrinomonadaceae bacterium
CGTTTGAAACTTTCATTCAATACAACCTGCCGGTTTATCCCGGCGCACAAGGAGAAAGACCCATGTCAGCTACTATTGCTCCACCTCGTAGACCCGAAATTAAGACCCCATTGCCAGGGCCCAAAGGTCAAAAAATTATCGAGGCTGACGCGCAGTTTGTTAATCCATCCTACCCGCGCCCGTCGTTCAAGCTGGTTGCCGAAAGCGCGCAGGGTGTTTGGGTTGCAGATGTCGACGGCAATACGTTCCTCGACTGCAACGCCGGCGTAGCCGTCTGCTCGACCGGCCATTGCCACCCTGAAGTCGTACGCGCGATTCAGGATCAGGCGGCCAGACTTATTCACATGTGCGGCACCGATTACTACTATCAACTAATGCCGGACCTGGCCAAAAAGCTCGATGAGATCGTTCCCGTTCCTTCGCCTACGCGCACGCACTTTGCCAACAGCGGCACGGAAGCGATTGAGACCGCGTTGAAACTGGCGATGCATGTTACGGGCCGCGAAAAATTCATCGCCTTCTTCAACAGTTTTCATGGCCGTACACTGGGATCGCTTTCGTTGACGTCATCGAAAGTCGCGCAGCGCCTTGGGTTCAAGCGTCAACTGCTGGACGTGGTCCATGTGCCTTACCCCAATGAGTATCGCAATCCATTCAGTGCCGAGGACTGCGCAGGCGAGGGCGCGGGACGTGGCGCATTGAACTGGATTGAAAAACGTCTCTTTAAGACAACTACGCCTCCGGAAGAAGTCGCCGGCATTGTCGTCGAAGTGGTCCAGGGCGAGGGCGGCTATGTTCCGGCTTCACAACTTTTCCTGGACGGCCTGCGCCGTATCTGCGACGAGCACGGCATCATGTTGATTGTCGATGAAGTGCAATCCGGTATGGGACGCACCGGCAAGATGTTTGCCAGCGATCACTTCGGCTTGAAACCTGACATCATAACCCTCGCCAAGGGCATTGGCTCGGGGCTGCCCATTGGCGCCACTGTCGCACGCGCCGATTTGATGAATTGGAAGCCGGGCGCCCATGCATCCACGTTTGGCGGCAATCCCGTTTGCATCGCATCGGCCCTGAAGACTATTGAGCTGCTGCAAAATGGTCTGGTAAACAACAGCGCCGAGGTTGGTGCGTATCTGAAGACCGGACTCGAAAAACTAATGCAAAAGCATGATTGCATCGGCGATGTTCGTGGCCTGGGAATGATGATTGGCGTCGAGTTCGTGAAAGACAAGGTCAGCAGGAAAGAGGATCCGGAACTGCGTGAGCGCGTGGAGACTGCCTGCTTTGAACGGGGCCTGATTATCCTGGGCTGCGGCGTGAACTCGATACGCTGGTCACCGCCCTTGATTCTTACAAAAGAGAATGTCGATGTCGCGCTCGAGATTTTTGACGAGGCGATCGCGGCGTCCATTTAATCCTGAAGTGCGGTGGCAAAGCGAGGGTTTCCAGTAGGATCGAAACCCAAAGGCGTCGTCGCTTCGCCGTGCCACTGCACTCCAGAATCAGTAGCGCTGCGGGGCGCCGCGGACGCAGCGAACCGTATCGCGGGCAATCAATAACTCTTCATCAGTGGGCACCACATAAGCGGCGAGGCGTGAATCGTCCGTAGTGATGACGCCTTCACGGCCTGCAAAATGCGCGGCGTTGCGGTCCTGATCAAGTTTCAACCCGGCCCATTCCAAACCTTCGCAAATTTTTGCTCGAACCTCGCTTGAGTTCTCTCCAATACCTCCGGTAAAGATCAGCGCCTCGGCGCCGCCCGAAGCGGCCAGAAAACTGCCGATGTACTTGCGTGCCCGGTAACAAAAGATTTCGATGGCCAGGCGCGCGCGGCGATCATTGTTCTCGTGGGCCTCCGCCAGAAGTTCGCGCATGTCGTTGGTCAATCCGGAAATGCCCAGCAGCCCGGACTGTTTGTTTAGCATGGTTTCGACTTCGTGAGAGGACAGTCCTTCTTTGCTGCCGATGAAATCGATTATTGCGGCATCGATATCACCCGACCGCGTGCCCATCACCAGTCCCTCAAGCGGAGTCATGCCCATCGAAGTGTCGATGGAATCTCCGCGGCGAATGGCTGCAATCGAGCATCCATTGCCAAGATGCAGCGTGATGACATTGGTGGCCTCGCGACTAATGTCGCGCAGTTGCCGGTAACGATAGGCCACATAGCGATGCGAGGTGCCATGAAAACCGTAACGCCGGATGCGATGCCGGCGATAGAGCTGGTAGGGAATCGCATAGAGGTAGGCATATTCAGGCAGGGTCTGGTGGAAGGCCGTGTCAAAGACAGCCACTTGCGGCAAGCCCGAGCCAAACACCTCGCGGGCGGCGACGATGCCTTTGATGTTGGTCGGATTGTGGAGTGGCGCCAACTCGATGCACTTTTCGATATCGCGCAGCACTTCGTCACTGATAATGACTGAATGCGTGAATTTCTCGCCGCCATGCACTACCCGGTGACCCACCGCGTGAATGTCGGCCACACTCTGAACTTCGCTGATGCCCGACTCCTCCGAGCAAATCCAGCGCACGATCATGTCAATCGCAGCCCGCGCATCACGCAGCGTGGCGGTTGAACGCTCCGGCTCCCGACCCTCAGCATGAAGAACAATGATCGATTCCCCGCCAATACGTTCAATCTCTCCACGAGCCAGCCGGCGATCGTCATTCTGGGCAATCGCTTCCAGATCGGTAGCTATTAACTGGAACTTGATGGTTGAGCTGCCGCAGTTCAGGACAAGGATGTGCATATGGGAACGGGGAGGTTGGTCTTTGGGGTCTTGGGTCTTAGGTTTTTGGTTTTTGGTTTTTGGTTTCTGGCCTCAGGTACTTAACCTCAGGTGGTTCGTTACCTACCGCACTGAGAAGTCACAAAGTATATGAGCCGAATGACCAAAATCCCAAGGGCCGAAGCTCAAAGGCCGGAATTCAAAAGGCCAGAGTCCAGACCAAAGACCGAAGACCCAAGACCAAAGACCTAATTCGAAAGTTGCCCTAGCTTTTCCGCAATCTTATCCATCCGCGCTCGCAGCGCTGCTTCATCAAGCGTTGTCAGGCAGCCGTCGCGAAAGATTTCCTGGCCCGCTACCACGGTCATCATCACATCGCTTCCTGAGGAAGAAAAGATCAAGCTCCCCACCGGATCATAGATCGGGTTTTGATGTGTTCCTGCGCATGACACGACCGCAAAGTCCGCTTGCTTCCCCTGTTCGAGCGAGCCGATTTCCGCTGCCCGGCCCATCGCTCGCGCGCCTCCGATGGTTGCAGCTTCCAGTGCATCTGAAGCCTTCGGGATTTGCAGGTCATCCCGACCAGCCTCTCCCGCGCGCGCAAGCAACAACGCAAATCTGGCTTCCTCCAAAATGTCACAGGTATTGTTGCTGGCCACGGAATCGCTTCCCAATCCCACCGGAATATGGGCCGCGCGAAACCTGGCCCAGGGAGCACGCCCGTGACTCAACTTTGCGTTTGACTTGGGACAATGCGCGATGCCGGCGCCGCTATCCCTGATTGCTTCAAGATCACCTTCCTCAACGTTGATACAGTGAGCCAACAGCGGACGCGTGCGCAGCACCCCATGTTTTTCGAGATAGCGGACGCTGGAACAGTTGGGCGCTGTCCATGCGATTCCCCGCTGCGCAAAACCTTCCGCGAACGGACCTAAACCACGGGACAACAACTGTGATTCGGATTCCGATTCAGCCGTATGTATCATCAGCGGCAGTTTCTCGGCCAGTGCAAATTCGGAGATCATTTCCAATTGCGTGGCGCAGACTGTGTAAGCGGCATGAGGAGAAACGCCAACCCCTACGCGTGGCGTCTCCAGTCGGCGCAAGCGCGCCACTTTGTCCTGCAGCTTCACAAAATTCTCATGGGCCAGCCGCGGGTCGGGTCCAAATGATTCCTGGTAGACGATCCCCCTGAGGCCGGCGTGGCGCAGCGAAGTCATGCTCTGCTCCGCCGCATCGCTCGCGTCGGCAACACAGGTTACACCCGCGCGCGCCGCTTCACAGGCGCCCCACGCGGCCGAGACATACAAATCATCCGGTGTCATCCGTTCGAGACGGGCCATCGTCAATTTTTTGAGCCAGGCAAAAAAATCCGACTCCTGCTCGTCCAGGAAGCCACGCATGGCAGTCAATTCGAGATGCGTATGGGAGTTAATCAACCCGGGAATTATTACCGCGTCACCCATGTCTTTTACCTGGGCTTCGGGGTAACCTCCGGACACCTCCGCGAACCTGCCCACCCCCGCGATTCGATCTCCGGCGACGGCAATGGCCCCTTCGGCGATCGGATTTGAAGTCACCGGTATAACCCAGCGGGCGCGGTACAGGACTGTCATTTACCAGCCATCCTCAATTGGTTTGACCGCGGACGCGCTTGATCTTCCGATAGCGGGCCATGATCGAGGTTACGTACGCTCGGGTTGAAGGAAAATCGATGCGCTTCACAAATTCGTCGCCCGAGAGTGGCGGCTCACCTTCGCTGGTTTTGTTCCACTCGGCAGCCCGGCTGGGTCCGGCGTTGTAGGCGGAGATCATGCGCACTTCCGGTTCTGGGAGATCGCGGAAAGGTAGGTTTACTTTTTCCAGATACCAGCAGCCAATTTGCACATTGCGTTCTGGGTTCTTAAGCACGCTTTCAGGATCGGCAGCCATCTGTCGCTCGAGCTCGCGCATACCGGTTTCCGCGGCCCAGTCGCGAGCGACAGTGGGAGTCACCTGCATCAAACCGACCTCGCCGTGCTTACCCAGCTTCCACGGAGAAAAATAGGTCTCCTCATAGATAATGCTCCAGACCAGGTCCGGATCCAGATGATAGATATTTGCCTCGCGCGCCACCAGCTCATCAAACCGATGGATCCAATACTGATTACCAAAATAGACGCAGAAACCAACAATGAGGGGAATGAGGGTAAGAAGAATGGCCCGTTTCATTTAGCTAATAATCGCCGGTCGGCGCTCACCTGCGCGTATCCCGGATGCATGGTGCTTAGGGGACTGGACGCTGAGTGGTGGCGGGTTTCTGTGATGCAAGGGTCAGGCGCGGCCAATTCTGATTCTCAATTCCTTCGCTTAAGCGCGGACCAAAAACTGATTGGCCCGTAAGACTGGTCAACGCCTTCGTAGCGCGAACGCAACGCTTGTTCATCCAGCACGTGGCCCTGCAACCAGACTTCGGCGTCAAGGGTCATGCCGGGAGCCAGCGCTTCGCCACGCAACGAGCGCTGGTTTACCAATACTTCCAGAGTCATGCGCTCCAAATCAAGATGGATCCAATAGAGCTCACTTCCGGATAGCGGGTTGCGCAGGGGTTTGCAGGCAATGACTCGTCCGGACAGGCTCCAGTCGTTTTCATGAGCAGCCCGTGCTGGGGCCGTTTTTTCCAACGGTAGCCAGCGTGTTTTTGGCGGCCCCTTGCGCACACGCGCGCGATAAGCGAGCCCGCATAAACCCACTTGTAATTCCTGGGCCCGAAATCCGCGGGGCCCAACCTCGGTCAAGTTCTGCAGCTCAAAAAGGACTTCACAATCAGTACCCTTGCAATAACCATGGACCACGGCCTCGCCCTCTTCATCGTATTCGGTCAGGGCCCAGGGAGTGATCGACTGGATATACCGTGCGCGGAAGCCAGGCCGGCAGTCGGCGTAAAAGACATCGCCACTGCCGGATTCATACAAAACTGTCCAGACTTCCAGGCCTTCGCCAAGCTTCCAGCAGCGACCATGCAGAACGGCGCCGCGCCGGTTTAACTGCGTGGCTTCGCCCTGATCGCCAGCGCGCTCGGCAAGATAGTTGAAGGCCTTCTCGCTCGGCACTTCCAGCCCAATTGTTTCGAATGTCAGGTTCATTAATTATGAAGAAGTGGTCTTTGGTCTTTGGTCTTTGGTCTTTGGTCTCCAGAACCTGAACCTTGCCCTTCGCGCTTTGCCCTTTGCGCTTTGCCCTTCGCGCTTCACCCGGCGCGTTTTTTCCTGGGTGGTTGCATTTCCTTGTCTGCATCGTCGGCGCGGGGTGCACGGCTCTTGAATCCACGAATGTTTCGTTCCGGGCCGTGCTTTGGGCGCAAGCCAGAGCGCACCATCTCGGCAAAGAGGTCCACGTCGTAGTCCACTTCCCGCGCCATCTCTTCGCGGATGGCGTGAAGTTCTTCCAGAAATCGTGGTCGTCGGTACATAGAAATTGGTCTTTGGTCTTTGGTCTTTGGTCTTTGGTCTTTGGTTTGTATCTACTTCCGCCTTCTGCCTTTCGCCTTCCGCCTTCCGCCTTCTCACTTGACCACTTCCGTGGCCTCCGACACCAAAAATTCAGGCGTGACAATCATCGGCACAAAAAATCCCGCCGCAGTATTGAACAAGCGAATGCGCGCCTGGCGCCGCACGTTTGCCAGATGACCAAAGTTCCACGTCACTAAGTAATCGATTTTGTGACAAGAGGCAATAGCCACGTGCAACGCATCCGCTATGTACTTCCGGTGAAAAATTCCCCGCGACACATAACCATCAGCCAGGATCGAAGCCTCTTCGGTTAACTCGACCTGCTCCAACGGGCTAATCAGATTCAGATAAGAACTGCGGTGCGGCTCCGGCACACGCTCCAGCTCACGAGTCACGAGTAGCGAAACCACGGCGCGATAGTCCGGCATTTCGTGCTCCCACCAGCGAATGGTCAGGTCGCGCCGAAACGGCTCCCCGTTGTCGAGGTAGGCGCCAATTACAGACGTTTCCAGATAAAGGCTCGCTTTCATCGTTATCTTCGTCTACATCTGCTCGGGCTTCAGACCTTCGTTGCGCGGCAACGGCTCAAGCCTGATTATACCTCTGCGAAAGTCGAAGGTGACCCGGAAATACTTCAGGAAATTGGCGCCGAGAATACCGCTCTGCCTGAAGCCGGCCGTTTCGTTGACGGGATCGAGATCGAGCACTGCCGCATTTACTTTTTCCTGGGACAGCGTGCCAAGCATAACGCGCGGCAGAACCAACGTCTTCACGTTTTCAGTGATGCCGGCGGCGCCATACACACGCATCGGCTGCGCCTGCGGATAATTACTAATCTCATCTATGGAGGCCAGTCGCTCAGCAACAACCGAGACGCTGGCGCCGGTATCGATAATAAAATTCCAAGACTGGTCCACTCCATCAAGTCGAACTTCGCCGCTCAGAAAGCCGCTGGAGGTGGTACGGAGCGGAATTTCTATGCCGGCAGGCGCCGCCAGGGCAGCGGATGGAGGGCGCGAGTCGGAGGTCGGCGTTACGCTCCAGGGATCGGAATTATCAGAGGAGCGCTGGCGCGTCAGTGTAAAACTATGAGTGCCATAATCGATCGCGGCGATGAATTTTGAGATGACCGAAACGCCGAGATATCCATCGACCGGCAGCTTGTTATCGTAGAAGTGTCTAATGTAAACCGGCACATTGTTTACTTCCACATCTCCAATCCCCAGCGACGACACAAATCCATAAACAATTTCGAAACGTCCGGCGCCACCGACGGCGCGCGCCATGCCGCCCTGGGCCACCGCCCGCAGGCCCAATCGTTTTGCGGTCGTTTCGGAGATGACCGACATTCCCGAACCCGTATCCAGCACAAAACGAAAAGGCGTCTTTTCATTATTCACGCGCACCAGCAGCACGGGCCGGTTGTCGAGGGCTTCAAAAGGAATGCTTGTACGACTGGAACCGCTCAAAGTGTAGAGGGATTTTTGCTGGCCCAGATACCTGAGAAAATCAATCAAACCACGTATTCGGGCCCGGCGATCCGCATCTGTCTTGGGGGCGATGACGAGAAAGCGCTCATAGGCATCGGCGGCTTCCTTGTAGCGCTCGGTGCGGGCCGCGGCCTGCCCCAGATTGAACACATAATCAGGTTCGTTGGGCGACAAGGATGCGGCCCGCTGCAGACCGCGAATTGCCGCCGCTGAACGGTTTTCATAAAAGTCGATCATTGCCAGGCCGGCGATGGCCATGTCCTCGTCCTCGTTGAGGCTGAGCGCGGTGCGAAACTCTTCCACCGATTCACGAAAACCTCCGGCGGCAAGAATGGCAGAGCCAAGCAGCGCGTGGGCTTTCGCCGATAGTGGATCGGCAATCAGAACGCGGGCGGCGTGATCGTAGGCGTCCTGAATGTTTCGCTGTTTCAGCAACGCCAGACTTAGACCGAGTCGGGCCTCGAGATCATGTGCGTTGCGGCTGAGTATTTCCCGATAAATGTTTTCAGCCTCGGTGTAATCGCCGGCACGTAAGGCACGCTCGGCACGGCTGCGCGATTTATCGAACCCCGCCACAACAGGCGTGGTAGAGGCCAACCAAATGGCACTGGCCGCCAGGCTTGCGACTGCCAGCCTGCTAATCACGGATGCTGGAAAACGACACCACATATCGGTCTTCCTCGCGGGCCGGGCTCGTTAGCGGAACCTGGATCCTCGCTTTGGCTGCACTGCCCTATTTCAACACCTCTCCCGTCTTTATGGACCAAAGCACGAGGTCAAGCTCGTCAAAGTCGATGCCGGCAGCGCCGGCAAATTGTCGCAACTTTTCCTCCACTTCCAGGTAACGGGATCGGGTCGAGGGCGGACGGGGAGAATCTACTACACCGAGATCTGTCAGACATCGCAACACATGCTTGTCAAGAATCGCATAACCCTTAAAGCCTATGTTGCGCAGAAAGTGGCTGGCCTCTTTGTAGCCAAGGCCTTTTACCTGGCGCTCGCCTGCCAACCAGTCACGACGTGCAAAGGGATCGGAAAAGCTGAGTAGCGTTTCGCGCAGCCGCATCCGGCAGTGTTGCCGCAAGTACGTTCGCGTCACGACGATGTATCCAGGCCGGGCGTTGGGGAAACGATGCGCCCCTGTAGCTTTCAGCGCCTCGCTCATTTCTTCAAAACTTCCTTCCCACAGCAGAGATCTTACAGCGTCAATTGATTTGAAACCCATCCGTGCTGAGGCGCCCGCGGTAAAGATACAAAAGACCAGCTCTTCCCAAAGTCGCGCGTCCGAACCCGAACGCCACACGTCGTCGAACTCTGCAAGCCGGGTGCGGATCTCCTTGCGTCGTGCCTTATGAACGGCGCGAACTTTTTCAATCGTAACAGGCTGATGATCGCGTTGCACTGTGATTTGTCAATACGGAGATTCTATGAGTGTGGTTGGAACATTGTCAACGCAATCGTCATGAAGGCAAGAGGGAGAATGGACAGGTTCAGGCAGGAGGGACTCCGAAAAAATTTCCAAGGCCCAAAGGAACGCGGACATTTATTTTCGATGGGAGAATTCCGAGGGAGAATCCGGACGCGTCGCTAATTCATCTGGCTGTCTGACGAGGAGAGACGCAGGCTTAAGATTTTGCGCCCCGGTGATCCGAAGACCGCCGGGGCGCTTTCCACCCGTTTCCCACGCTGCGTGCGGCACTGCGCGAGAGCGGGCGAATCATCATCGCCTCACGGCGGCGATGGTGCTACCCAAAACCAATCCCACATGAATCGTAAAGAGCAAAAGCCCTTGGGATTCCCGAAAACGCCTCGGCCACTTCAGTTCTTTTTCCGACCTGCTACTGAGGGTTTGTCGATCTCCGGTTATCAGTGCTGGTTGATCAGCAACCACCTTAGGCCGCCAGGATCAGCGGTGGATCGTCTCTTATCTTCTTAAGCGCCGGCGCCAGGCAGCCACCCAGCAATTGAGAAGTCAGCTTCCCACTCATGTTACGTAAAGTTACGTAGCGCTGGCGGACAAGTCTGGTGCCGGTCCCAATTGGCCTGGTTTTGCTGGGAAATAGAACCTGGCACGTTCATTGCCAAGCGTTGCTGCGGGACGATCTCCACTTTCCGTCCCTTGGGAGGCTTAATGGGCATCGACAACAAAGCTAGCGAAACGAAATCGGCTAAACAACAGCGTGGATTTACTGTAGTTCAGATGTTGATCACGGTCGCAATCGTGTCGATCGTCAGCACGGCAGGGTTCATGGGAATTTCCACTGCGCGCAAGTCGGTGCGGCTATCGAATTCCGCCCGGCAGTTCGCTAGTTTTGTTGAGAGAGCGCGTGCCGACGCCGTACGCAGGCACGGAACCACGACAGTGCAAATGCTCAGCACCAACACCTACGCCATAACTATGGATTTTAATGGCTCAGGAACCGTGACCACGCGAAACTTCTCCCTGGAGAATGGCGTCACGTTCATCACACCACTCACTACCTTTAGTTTCGATTGGCGCGGACGTACGCCGACATATGTTGCCGTGGGATTCTCCAATGGAGCCGCCCCGAGCAATGTTGACATCACCGGTTCCGGGGATGTCACTGTCGACTCAGATATCTTTCAGGATGCTGCTCTTCCGGCTGTGAGTATGAGCCCCACACCCGTAAATCTGATACCAGATCCCAATCCAACGCCGGGATCGTCGCCGACCCCGACCCCGACGCCGACGCCAACGCCCACGCCAACGCCGATACCAACGCCAACGCCGTATCCGTCGCCGACGCCGACACCAACGCCGACACCGCGACCTTGTTCGATCGCCACGAGTCCGGAGACATTAAACATTATTAGAAATGGCGCCGGCTCCGTTAGCGTCATACTCAACAATTACTCTGGCAGCCAGATAGTCACAGCAACTTCGAGCAATAACGGCCAGATTCTAGTGTCACCCTCGTCCCAGACCGTCACGGGTGGCAGCCCGGCAAGCTTTACTGTCACGGTCAAGAGCTCTAACGGCAGCGTAACCTTCAATTCTTCATGCGGCTCGCAGACCGTCAACGTTACAGTCTATTAGCTTAGGAGGGTAAATACTTTGACGAGAAGCAGTAAGAAACTTGTTCAGCTAAAGCCCCGCCAGGTAACGCTGAAGGACGAAGCAGGATTTTCCCTCCTGGAGACCTTAATCGCCATGGTCCTGATGGCTGTCGTCGGCTTAGGGATCGCCTCCTTATTCGCTTACGCTGCGAGCAACACCGTCACAGCAGCTGATAGAGAACTGGCGATGGCAGTTGCCCAACAGCGAATGGAGCAACTGCGCAACGTCGCTTTCGCAGACGCGACGCTGACCGCAACTTCGACCGCAGGAAACACCACCAACATCAGCCGAGCGGGGCGCCAGTACGCCGTGGTGACGATAATCGCCGACGCGAACGTAGTAAACGGGCTGGCGACGGCCAAGACGATTACCGTCATTGCCACTCCCCAGAACGGCACTTCGACATGGGCCAGCGCTGTTTCAACTCTGTTCGGCTCTGTCAGATTGATATCGCAAAGAACATCTCAGCTATTAGGTCCAAACCGAGACCTTTAGATGGAAGGCGAGCTTCTCATGAAAAAGCAATTTTGTTCACAGGCAGACGAGGCGGGTTTTTCTTTGTTTGAACTGATAATTGCCATGACGTTGACCCTTGTCGTCATGGGAATTGTCAGCACGCTGCTGGCTCAGTCTTTGAATATCCGCACACGGGCCACTGAGAGCGTCGATTCTCTGGCCGATGCCCAGCGGGCACTCTACATCATGTCGCGTGAGATTGCTGACGCCGGTTTCAACTTGACTGACAACGGCATCGTTCCAGGCGACACGACAACTGATGCCAATGGCAACAGTACCATCAGGATTCGCTCAAACCTCAACAAGTTCAACACCGGCGTGAGCTTGACCGCGCGCAACGGCATTGGAGTCGTCGGTGTGGATGTGGACGAGGACATCAAGTATTTTGTTTACCCGGCAGCCAACACTACTTTACTCGCTCGCTATGATGCGTATGCCGTGAGCGGCGGTAGATCAACCGTCCTCGCCAATCGCCTCGACAGTCTTCATCTTCATTATTTTGCTCAAAAGGTTACCTACAACACTGCCGGGTGCGACATCACCGGAGCCTCGCTGACCGAGGTAGCTCCCAGCGCCGCGAAATATGTGGTGATTGCCGCATGCGTGCAACAGGACGCGGTAGGAACGCCGGATCGACCGGGCTATCAACCGGCGGGCAACGTCTTGCTGGTTTCGGATGTCGCCCTGAGAAATGCCAATCTTTCTGTTTACTGACCTGGAGGTTTCTTATGGATCGCGTAACAACGCACAGAACCATCCGAGAGCACGAATCAAAGGGCCAGCGCGGTGCAGCCCTGCTGACTGTCTTGTTGATCTCGACGCTGCTTCTCGGTGCTGGCGGCGTCCTGTTGTTGGTAACCGGAAACGCGACCCGGACGGCCGTGGATGCGACTGCAGAGATGCAGGCGTATTACAGCGCGGAAGCGGGTTTACAAGCAACTCTGAATGTCTTGCGGGGCAATGTGGCCCCGAATGGCGCCATGCCGGTGGGCACAAAGATGACTTTTCGTAATGCAGTTACGACAGCTTCATCAAACTTGCCGACTGATACCTCGACCACGTTCCGTCTTTCGGGCTGGTTGAACTACAACTATACGCCTGCTGGCGCGCCCAATCCGGATCGCGTGGTGTTGAGTCCCGCCACAGGCTATACGCCCCAGACCGGGCTGGCGTACAGGGTCGAAGTGAGCGATCCTGATAACTTTCCGGTAGCCTCTGGTGAGCCACCTCGACTGTTACTTCGGGTCACCGGATACGGGCCAAAAGGCGCCACTAAGAACCTTGAACTGATCATTAATCGTTCGAACTTCATTTTTTCTCCCTTGGCGACACTTCTGGTGATTAGCGCTGATGACGGCACCACACGGATTACGTTCGATAGCGGAAGCAGCAACTCCAAGCAGTATTCAGGCCATGACCATTACTCGGGGCCTGGCGGGTCGGGTATTTTGCCCGCCTTCGGAGCAACGCACCCTCTGGACACAGCCATCATGGCGGATCCTACCAAACCAGCCACAGTCGCTGATCCGAAAGCTCAAACGTTTCCCAAGTCGTCGTTGCCCACCTGGCTACAATCGGCCGACAATGCCCGGCTTTTCCTGGCCGAGCAGAAAGCGAATGCCATCTCGCAAGGTGGTTACTTCTCGACCTTCAGCGGCGTGGCAGGCACTTCGGCAGCGCCTGCCTTCACTTTTGTTGACGGCGATTGCAGTCTCGATGGCGGGGCAGGTCTGTTGATTGTGACCGGAAACCTCTTAATGAACGGCAATCCGAATTTCGATGGACTCATTTTGGTGCTGGGCGGCGGCACTGTAAACCGTGATGGTGGTGGCAACGGCGAGGTTTATGGCGCCATGGTAGTGGCGCGCTTCGACCTGGCTGGTCCTGGCGATTTTCTAGCTCCTGTCTTCCTCACTAATGGCGCCGGCAACTCCACGATCCAGTACGATTCCAGAGCCTTACAAAGAGCGCTCAATCTAAGCGGCCCGCTTACCCAGGGTATTCACGAATACTAAGAGTGGCGCTACCACACCCATCTCCAATCTCTACCGGGCTCCACGGAAGAATGACAACTCTTTATCCCAACGATGTCAATTTGGGCAGGGCGGACATAGGTCTGCCTGGCTTGACTTCCGAAACCGCGGTCCGCGCGGCCATCATCGCGGGCTATGACTTATCGGCACTCGCCGGCACGCCGGATGCGGGTAATGCACATCCGGTGAATCGCGACTCAACGGCGGCATGGACAATTTCCCTCGCAGACGGGAAATCGGCTGCTTCCAGATACACCCCCTGTTCCAATACATCGAGCCGACTGCCTTCCGGCAGGTGTATTGAGATGCGTTTCCGACCTTAACACCTGCTCAGCGCCATTTTCGATTTAGCAGTCTCAACCGAGTAAACTAGTATGCCAAAAATTGACGAATTATTAGTGTTAATGACGGAGCGCAATGCTTCCGATCTCCATTTGGCCAGCGGCTCTGCACCGTACCTGCGCATCAATGGAGAAATGGTGAAGCTCAATTTTCGAGATGTAAATCCTGATGTTTGCCAGGCCCTGATCATGGAGATTCTGTCGGAAAACCAGCGGGCCCACTTTCTCGAAGATTGGGACCTTGACTGCAGCTATTCCCTCAAAGGTGTGGGACGCTTTCGCGTTAATGCGTTCAAACAAAGGAAGGGTGCGGGAGCCGTATTCCGCCTGATCCCCGAGCGCATCCAAACCGTTGAGGAACTCGGTTTGCCGGAAACGCTGACAACCCTCCTGGATGTTTCAGAGGGACTGCTCCTGGTTACGGGGCCCACCGGTTCGGGCAAGAGTACCACCCTCGCTTCACTGATTAACCACATCAACATTACCCAACGCGCACACATCATTACCATCGAAGATCCGATCGAATTTGTACATAAGAACGAACAGTCTTTGATCAATCAGCGCGAAGTTGCGCATCATACAAAGTCCTTTCACGGGGCCTTGCGCGCAGCGCTCAGAGAGGATCCCGACGTGATCCTGGTAGGGGAGTTACGCGATTTGGAGACCATCTCGCTGGCATTGACGGCGGCCGAGACCGGTCATCTGGTGTTAGCGACGCTGCACACTAACAGCGCTACAAAAACCGTGGATCGGATCATCGATGTGTTTCCAGAAGCGCAGCAGCCCCAGATTCGAGTCATGCTCTCTGAGAGTCTCCGAGGCGTGGTCGCGCAAACTCTCGTTCGTCGCAGCGACGAAAGCGGTCGCATGCCCGTGGTCGAAGTCCTCGTGAACATTCCCGCGGTCGCTAACCTGATTCGCGAGGGAAAGACCTATCAGATTCATTCGACCATGCAGACTGGTCAGGCTTACGGCATGATCACATTCGAGGCCTCGATCAATGACATGGTGCGCAAAAGCATACTCAACCGGCAGGACGGCCAGGCTTTACTCACGCGCCGCGGCGCCGCAAGAACCTCCAACGTGCTGCGGCGGGCCTAGGCCGGCCGCTGCCGGCAACCAGGTTCGGCTGCGGGGACGATTCTGTTTGCCTGCGTGAAAGCTCACCGTCGGGATCACCGTGCGTTATCGGCTTTGCAATTTGCCAGCATTTGACTTCAGCTTGACTGGCATACACCTTCGTTCTGACCGATAGAGTTGCCGTCGGTTTGACTTGATCCGTCATTTTTCCCAGCAAAATCAACAATTGTTGAATTTTGGAGCCGCGGCACAGTCATTGCCACAATGGCTTTGCCCGAACTGTTTTTGGCGGGCAATAACCTTGTGGATCATAAGGAATGGAACCAATGCAACTGCTATCGAAAAACACGAAACGTCTAAGCGCAGTGATACTGGCGCTTTCTCTGGTTCTTAGCTTTTTCAGCAGTGTTGCGGCAGTGGGTCGGAAGAATTGGGAAGTAGCTGGCACCGGAACCAGCGGAAAGAACGACGCCACGGAATATCCATCCTTGTTTGCGTATGCCACCGATCTAACGAAACTGGCTCGCCAGGGCAAGCTCGACCCGGTCCGAGATCACGATGCGGAAATCCGGCAAATGGCTCGCATACTCTCTCGCGATGGCGCTACGAGCTCACGAATCAATCCGGTCATGATTGGGGAACCTGGGTTTGGCCGAAGCATCCTGGTCGCCGGGTTGGCCCAACGCATTGTGGCCGGCTCAGTGCCTGAGTCATTACAAGACAAGCGCGTCTTCAGTTTGAACCTCACTTCTCTGGCTGCCGGTATTGGCGATGAAACGGAACTGGAAGCCAGACTGACTGCGATCCTGGAAGATGTCAGAAATAGCCAGGGTCAGTTCATTCTGTTTGTGGATGACGTCAACCAAATCCTGTTTAAAGAAGGGGTGCAGAACACGCTCCCGGGCGAAGCGATTAAGCGCGGCGACTTGCACCTTATCGGAGCGGCCACAATTGAAGGATATGAGAGGTTGGCGGCAGTTGATGGCAAGCTAGCCAGCCTTTTTGAGAAAGTTATTATTGGCGACAACACCGAAGTTTCGACCAGCAAGAGCAAGGACGACGGTGAGGAGTTTGTGGGCGACAAGGTTTCTCCCGACCTGCGCGAACTGATGCAGAGCGACCCCTCCGGTAAGGTGAGCGCGATTCTGCAGGTTGACGATTCTCGGGACGCTGAGTTGCGGCAGTTGCTTCGCGAAAACAGAGTCAGAGTCTCCCAAAACCTTGGCGGAGTGCTCGCGGTTCAGTTACCGATAAATGCTATTGAAATATTGGCAGCCAATGGGCTGATCTCCCACTTATCAAGCGATCGCCAGATCACCACGATGGGTCACATTTCACAGGAATCCGGGGCGGACGCGGCACTGGCACAAACCTATAGCAGTGTCGGCCTGGCTGATGGTTCGGGCGTGGGTATTGCTATCGTGGATTCCGGCATCGACGGTATTCACGAATCCTTTCTCAACTCTGCCGGCACTGCCAGCCGCGTAGTTTTCAGCAAGAACTTCGTCACGACTGAAACCACCACGGAAGATTTATATGGTCATGGCACGCACGTCGCCGGACTGGCCGCCGGGAATAACCGAATCCTCTCAGGGGCCTATCGCGGCGTTGCCCCTGACGCGAGCTTGATTAACCTCCGAGTGCTGGACGCTCAGGGCAATGGCAGAACCTCCTATTTGCTGGCAGCGCTCGATTGGCTGGCGACTAATTACGCCACTTATAACATTCGCGTCGTCAATCTGAGCCTTGGTGGTCCTGCTCTTGAATCCTACAACAACGACGCGGTATGCCGGGCTGTCCGGAGACTCACAAACCTGGGGCTGGTTGTCATCGCCGCTGCCGGGAATAATGGCAAAAACACTCTCGGACAAAAGGTATACGGTCAGATTCATTCGCCTGGTAATGAACCTTCAGCCATAACCGTTGGCGCCGCCAACAGCTTCGGCACCACCACCCGATCAGACGACACTATCACCACCTACAGTTCACGCGGACCGACGCGGAGCTACTGGACCGACGCGGCCGGTGCCAAACGTTACGACAATATTGTCAAACCTGACCTCGTCGCGGCTGGAAATAAGGTGGTCTCCTGCAGACCCAGCGCCGGTGGTCTGATTGCCAATACTCATCCTGAACTTGTCGCTTACAATGGACCTGGACCGGCCGACGCATTCTATTATGCCAGCGGGACCTCGATGTCCTCTCCAATCGTCGCCGGCGCTACGGCCTTGATGCTTGAAATCAATCCCAAGCTGACACCGACTATGGTCAAGGTGTTGCTGCAATACACCGCCACTCCGATGGCAGGTTACAACCTGCTGGAGCAGGGCGCCGGTCAACTCAACATCGCGGGAGCCGTCAAGCTCGCTGATTTGGTGCGACGTGACCTGACGGCGTCAACCACGCTGGGAACGGCGCTCTTGACCGCTGCCGCCCCCGCTCCGCAAACGATGCTTGACCAAAACTACACCTGGTCCCAGGGAGTGACCTTTGACTACACCTTTGGGACAGGAGTGGAATTGATCACCAAGTTCCAGAAGTCATTCCTGAATGGACAGCGCCTCGGCGACGACATAATCGCTTCGAGCACTGGTCTTTTGGTTAGGGATAGCACGCAGCTTACGTCCGGAATCACGGTCGGCAGAAATATTGTGACCAGCAGCGGTGGAGTGCTTGGAACTGGCTCAGCTCTCCCACTCGCCCTGCGCGGAAACGGAGTGCTCGTTAATGACGGAGTGCTGGTTAGCGACGGCGTGCTGGTCGGCGACGGTGTCCTGGTCAGTGACGGCGTACTGGTAAGCGATGGCGTGCTGGTAAGTGACGGTGTACTGGTAGGTGACGGGGTGTTGGTCAGTGATAGCGTGCTCGCGGGCGATAACACCGCTTGCATGCAATAGCACTCGCACCTTCGGCCACCCTGCCTTTTGCAAACGCGGCATTGAAACGGGGGGCAATTCGAAGAGGGGCGCCAGCTCGAAAGAGCAGCGCCCCTTTTCTATTTGTGACCCTCGTACCCGCCATCCCTGAATTGCAACCTCCTCGATCGCCCTTTTGACCACCAGGGCCGGCAAGAACACGCTGACGCTCCGTCGATCACCTGCTTGACATCACAATGGTCGCAGGTCAATCATGCTTTTTGCGATGGGCCGTTTCTCTTCGTCCCGAGTGCTGGAAAATACCAATCAACATGCCTGACATTCTTCTGGTAGAAGACAAAGACAGCCTGCGCCGAGTATTGCGCCTCACCCTCGAGAACGCAGGCTATACCGTCACGGAGGCGGCCGATGCACGCGCAGCCAAAATGGAAATCGCGCGTGCGCCTCACCGCATTGTCCTCACCGATCTGCGCATGCCGCATGGCTCAGGGATAGACGTCCTGCACGCAGCCCGGGCCGCCGATTCTGATGTTCCCGTGATCGTAATGACTGCGTTTGGATCAATTGATGAAGCAGTCCAGGCCATGAAGGACGGCGCCCACGACTTCCTGCAAAAGCCCGTCGATTCCAACCATTTGCTGCTCCTCGTCGATCGAGCTTTGGAGCAGGCACGCCTGCGCACCGAGAATATTCTGCTGCGCGAGGAGTGGTCCCGCCGCTATGGATTTCCGCGCATCATCGGCGAATCCGAAGCCATCAAGCGTTCTGTCTCTGAAACGCAACGCGTGGCGCAGACAGAAGCCAACGTCCTGCTGCTGGGCGAATCAGGCACGGGTAAGGAACTGTTCGCGCGGGCGATCCATCACCTCTCCAATCGCCGCGACAAGCCCTTCGTAGCCATCAATTGTGCCGCGATTCCCGAGACTTTGATTGAGAATGAATTGTTCGGCCATGAGCGTGGCGCCTTTACCGGCGCCAACGATCGGCGTCACGGAAAATTTGAACTTGCGTCGACGGGGACGGTGTTCCTGGACGAGATTGGCGAGCTTCCCCTCGCTGTGCAAAGCAAATTATTGCGCGCCATTGAGGAAAAGGTGATCGACCGCATCGGTGGTCGTGCCCCCATTCCCGTCGACGTCCGGGTGGTGGCAGCCACCAACAAGGATCTGAAGGGGGCCGTGGAGCGAGGTGAATTTCGCGGTGACTTGTTCTTTCGCCTGGCTGTTTTTCCAGTGGAGATTCCTCCGCTGCGGGAACGGGGCGATGACGTTCTAATGTTGGCTAAACACTTCGCAGCCCAGTTGGGGAAGGAATTGCGTGGACGTGAGGCTACGCTAAGTGACGCCGCCAGACTTGCCATGATTAATCACCGCTGGCCAGGCAATGTGCGCGAATTAGAGAATGCTATCGAGCGAGCTTGTATCCTGACTGACACAATGATTTTGGAACCCGCGGATCTTGGACTTACGGCACCGGGGAGAGACGCTGAGGCAACACTGGGCGGCCTGGATTTGTCGGGAACCCTGGCGGACGTCAATACTCGCGCCCAGAGATTTCTCGAGAGTCTGAAAATTCGCGAGGCGCTTGCGAGTCTCGAGGGAAACAAGGCGCGCGCCGCTGAAGCGCTGGGTGTTAGTTACAAGACACTGCTGACCAAGATAAAGGAATACGGCCTTTAGACTTGCCGCTCATGTTCGAGCCTCCCGTCTGACAGCTGATGAAAGATTCTTCCAAACCCGGCCAGGGAATGCCAATGCCTCAGCAGGAATCTGCGGATGCGAGCCCCCCGCCGGACGCCGAATTAATCGCGGGCGAGAGCATTTCACCAATGGGCGCCGGCACGCCGGAGCTCCCGGTCCACTCACCACCACCCAAACAATCTGCAACCGGGCGTCATGCCTTTATGGTAGGCGCCGGTATCTTGATTAGCCGCATCATCGGGTTGGTCAGACAGCGCGTGTTTGCGTACTACTTTGGCACCTCAGCTGCCGGGGACGCCTTCAGCGCCGCTTTTAGGATTCCTAATTTTCTACAAAATGTCTTTGGCGAAGGTGCGCTCTCGGCGTCATTCATCCCGGTGTACGCGCGACTGCTCGCGCAGGGCGACGAGAAGGAAGCTCGTCATGTTGCGAACGCGGTGCTGGGGGCGCTGGCCCTGATCACATCTGTGATTGTCCTGCTCGGTGTGCTCACCACGCCGTACTTGATCACAGTCATAGCGGCGGGATTCCAGGACGAACGGCGTGAACTCACCATTCGCCTGGCGCGAATCCTTTTTCCCGGAGCGGGCCTGCTGGTGCTGTCTGCCTGGTGTCTGGGGGTGCTGAACAGCCATCACCGGTTCTTTATCTCCTATACGGCGCCGGTGGTTTGGAACCTTTCGATCATTGCTGCACTGCTTTTCTTTGGCGGGCGCATGGGGCAGTTTCCGCTCGCCGAAATGGTGGCCTGGGGATCGGTCGTGGGCAGTGCACTCCAGTTCGGAGTGCAATTGCCGACAGTTTTGAAACTAGTGCGCCGCCTGCGCCCGGCGATCGATCTGGCGAGTATTCACGTGCGCACAGTCGGCCGCAATTTCATGCCGGTCTTTGTCAGTCGCGGTGTGGTCCAGATCAGCGCCTTTGTGGATGCGATGCTGGCCAGTTTTCTTGGTGAGGGTGCGGTGGTCGCGCTGACTTATGCGCAAAGTCTCTATACTCTGCCCGTCAGTCTCTTCGGTATGGCGATCTCCGCTGCCGAACTTCCGACCATGTCCAAGGCCCTCGGTGCAGCGGATGAAATTGCCGACACTCTGCGTCACCGGCTTGACGAGGGATTGCGCCGGATAGCCTTTTTCATCGTCCCGTCTTCGATGGCCTTCCTTGCCCTGGGCGATGTGATCGCCGCTGTTCTTTATCAAACCGGCAAATTCAAACATGACGATGCCAACTACGTTTGGGCCATCCTGGCGGGCTCTACCATTGGCTTGCTCGCTTCAACTTTGGGGCGTCTGTATTCATCGACGTTTTACGCACTGCGGGATACACGCACACCACTTCGCTGTGCGGTGATTCGAGTGATTCTGACGACAGTGCTCGGCTATCTTTGTGCCATTCCACTCCCCCCTTTGCTGGGCATTGACTTGAAGTGGGGCGTGGCCGGGCTGACAGGTTCGGCAGGGGTCGCCGGCTGGGTTGAATTCACGCTCTTGCGAAAGGCCCTCAACCAAAGGATTGGCCGCACAGGTCTGCCTCTCTCCTTTGTGGCCAGATTATGGTTGGGCGCTGCTGCCGGCGCCACAGTGGCCTGGGGATTCAAATTGGCTCTGCCCGCGCTGCATCCACTGCCCCTGGCAGTCGTCGTCCTTGGTAATTATGGAGTGACCTATTTCATGGTGACGTTCCTGGCTCAAATCCCTGAGGCCCAGACCGTTATCGCCAGGATTCTTAAAGTATTGAAATCGCTGATACCCTAAGACCTTCTCTCACCACGCTTTCTTAATCAAAGACCAAACATTTTCGGAAACGCTGTCGGATTGTCTCTTTTATTGGGATCGCTTCGCAGAAACGCAGTTGCGTGGTCCGACGAGTTTTGTCGAGCAAGCGCGGGTTTTGGTTAGTTGGAAACCTTACTTACTACGCCTGCCTGGGATTGAAAGAAAATAATATGAACAAGCTACAAACAAGCATGGCCTTGATTCTCGGCACTTTATTCATCTTGATTATTGTCGTGATTGCCGCTAACCCCAGTCTCTGGTCGGTTCTTTCAGCAAGTGTTAACGGCGCTCAGGGGTTCCTCTTCTGTGCCAATTGCCAGCAGCCGAGCGAAGTTCCGGAACCCGCATCGATGGCACTTTTGGGGACCGGTCTGGCCGGACTGGCCGGCGCGCTGCGTCGACGTTGGAAGGTCAGCCAGGCTAAGTGAGTGGATTTTGCTAAGTTTATAGCAGAATGGGGCGGGGATTACCCTGCTCCATTTTTTATTTAGAATTTTCTGGAGAACCTTTTCCATTAGATCTTTATCCTGAATATCCTGGAAAACGGACGATGGCGCAGCGGCAAAAAGGCGGCAGAGAGCCCTTTTGGCGCTGTTTTTGTTTTCGGTTAGGGTTCCACACCAACCTCCTGACGAGTTGAAGTCCTTGGCCACCCCGACCACCGCAATCGGAAGCATGCGCTCCCCGCCACGCTGCGGGCTATTCAATTGACCCGGCCTCCCCTTGCTCCTATCATCAAAAGCGTGCAGACCGTGATTACATCCGCCCAAATGCGCGAGGTTGATCGCCGGACTACCGAGGAGTACGCCACTCCTTCCGTCTTATTGATGGAATCGGCTGCAGCCACCACGCTGTGGGCCATCAAGTCGCGCTTCTCGGGCACCCTAAAGGGCAAGCGGGCCCGAGTACTTTGCGGCCCTGGCAACAACGGGGGCGATGGCGCCGCCCTGGCTCGACAACTGGCCTCTGCCGGGGTCCACACTGACGTCATCCTCCTGGGAAAGGTCGAACTGACAAAGGGCGATGCCCGGGTGAATTTTGAAACAACACGGCGACTGGCAGGCTTCAAGGCTGGATCTATGTCCCTTCCCTCTCGCCTGACCCTGATTGAATGCGAGAGTACATCCGACTGGGAGGAATTGGCCGGGCCGTCGCACAACTACGATCTTCTGGTAGATGCACTATTTGGTACCGGGCTGACACGTCCCCTCGAAGGTATTTTCATCCAGGTTATCGAACACCTTACACTCATTAGGGAAGCGCGCGATCGCGCCGGCGAGGAATGCCCTTTGATTGTTTCGCTCGATATTCCCTCCGGGCTCAACGCGGATCTGTCGCGTACGATTGGACCCACGGTGAAAGCTGATCTAACAGTCACCTTTACGGCGCCAAAACCAGCGAATGTGCTTTCGCCTGCCTGTTTCTTCGGCGGCGAATTAATCATCGCGAACATTGGCTCGCCCGAGGCTCTGGTGGCAGCGGCTGGCTCGAAGCTATTTTTGGTCGAGGAAGAAGATGCTCGGGCGTGGCTGATGCGGACACGCTATACACCAGACTCTTACAAAAACAAACATGGTCATGTGCTGGTAATTGCTGGTTCGCCTGATTACAGCGGGGCCGCCGCGCTTTGCGCCAATGCTGCGATGCGTTCAGGCGCCGGTCTGGTCACGGTAGCCGTTCCCACTTCCGCGCAAGCCTCGGTGGCCGCGCGCGCCATTCCAGAGGTCATGACTACCGCACTGGCGGAGACAGATCGAGGTGCGGTGAGCGACGCGGCGCTCGAGCACGCCTTAAAACTTTCCACAAGGGCGAGCGTGATAGCACTGGGTCCCGGACTGACTGCTGAAGATGAGCGCACCCGTACCTTCGTGCGCAGTATGATCGAACGGCGGACGAACCCTATGGTGGTTGACGCGGACGGATTGAATTGCCTCTCTCCCTGGCCCGCGGATTTGCGCGGATCGGCGGCGCTGCCTTTAATTCTGACCCCGCACCCCGGCGAGATGTCGCGACTGATGGGACTGAATATGACGTCTCAGTCAGACGGCAGCCTCGAGGCGGTGCGTGAGTTCGCTGTAAAGCATGAAGTCATCGTGCTGTTGAAGGGTGCTCGCAGTCTGGTGGCCGCACCGGACGGCAGGGTCTTTGTCAACCCGAACGGTAACGCGGGGCTGGGAACAGCAGGCGCAGGTGATACTCTGACGGGCTTGATTGCGGGCTTTGTCGCCCAGGCTATCGCCACCTTAAGAGACCCCGCCGAAGCTCTGTGGGCGACCATCGCCGCGCTCTTTGTCGGCGGCCTGGCGGGCGATTTAGCAGCGCGTGAACTGGGCATGAGAAGCATGGTAGCTTCCGACGTTCGCGAACAATTCAGTACTGCGATACGCTTGCTCGACAGCGTGGGTGAGTCCCCGAAGTTGTAATTTCATCAGATTCACTTAGTCGCCGTGTGCCCTGGATATCACTATTATTTTAGGAACTTGTCTGCCGCGGCGGAGAGGCAACGTCATTTTCTGTCAATTGCTCGCAGAGGTGGGCGGCCAAACGCGAGTAGGTCTATCAACTGGTAATGTCAGCCACATACTCCCAAATTCCCACCGGCGAATGGCTCTCAGGTTCCGCGGCCGAGACGTTCAAACTCGGCGAACGCCTGGGAAACCAACTTACGGGCGGCGAAGTGCTGCTGCTTAGTGGCCCTCTGGGTGCAGGCAAAACCATGTTCGTTAAAGGCCTGGCACACTCGTTGGGCATCGACCCGGAGGAAGTCACCAGCCCGTCATTTACACTGGTCAATCCTTACGACGGACGGTTGCGCCTATATCACATCGATCTCTATCGACTGGACGAAGGTCCAACGGCCGCTCACGCAGTGGATCTGGATGAACTACTAACAGATGAGCAGGCAGTGATGGTCATCGAGTGGGCCGAACGCCTTGGCCGTTATCACCTTCCGGCGAATAAATTTCGCATTGTGATTTCGGGCGATGGCGACGATCCGCGTCAAATACTGATCTCGAGCGACTCCCTTTAGGAATGACGCTTCCCTGCTCGGATTCAAGGATTGAAGGCGCGCGGCGGGATCGGGATAGAGACGGCTGGGTATCCGAGCCCGAATGCGACCGGACACCGAAAACACGTCAAGCGGCAAGGCTGGCTGTCCTGGCCCTGACAGGTCAGCTCAACTCAAACATGCTACAATGCGCTGGCAAGCAAATTTGAAGAGGAGCAAGAACAGAATATGCCATACCCAGAGATTATGATTCGGCCCATGCGTGAAGACCTGACGCGTCTCGGTGTCGAAGAGATGCGGACGGCCGAAGCCGTCGAGCAAACACTACAGAATTCCAAAGGCACTGTGATGGTGGTGGTGAATTCCATTTGTGGCTGCGCCGCGGGCAAGGCTCGGCCGGGTGTTGCGCTTGCCCTGCAGAACGAGGCGAAGCCGGACAAAGTTGTAACCGTCTTTGCAGGGGCGGATATCGAGGCCACGGAAAAGGCCAGAACCTATTTTACAGGGTACCAGCCCTCATCCCCTTCGATCGGGCTGTTGAAAGACGGGGCGCTGGTCTACATGTTGGAGCGCCGGCAAATTGAAGGCCGGGATGCCTACCAGATTGCTGCTGACTTAAAGGAGGCTTTTGATCAGCATTGCGCCAGCAGCAATGCGGCCTCAAGTTAGGCCTGCTGCGGCACGTCTCAGGCTGACACCCGTGAAAAACTGAAACCACCCATTGAATGTGGGTGGTTTTTCAGTTTTTTTCTGACAAAGTTTCCGTTGCTGCTGCCTAAAGTAAATCCCTAACCGTATCGATGTCCTTGTCTCCGCGGCCGGAAAGGTTAACTACGATCACGTCCTCGCGGGCGCACTCGGGTGCAATCTTTACGGCGTGAGCAACTGCATGCGCTGACTCTAACGCTGGAATGATTCCTTCCAGCCTGCAAAGCAGCTCGAAGGCTGCCAGCGCTTCCTCATCAGAAGCCGTTACATAGGAGATACGCTTTTGGTCGTGAAGATATGCATGTTCTGGTCCGACCGATGGATAGTCTAGTCCGGCTGACACTGAATGAGTGGCCGCAATCTGCCCGCGCTTGTCCTGTAAGACGTAGCTCAAAGTTCCCTGCAGGACGCCTGGCCGTCCGCTTTCATTCTGGTCGTTTTGGATGAAACGTGCGGCATGCTCTCCCAAACCCTGGCCGCGCCCACCCGCTTCAACGCCGATCATTCGTACACCCGAATCATAGATAAAGGGATGGAACAGGCCAATCGAGTTTGAGCCGCCACCCACGCAGGCGATCAATACCTCCGGTAAGCGCCCCACCTGTTCGAGGAGTTGGGCTCGCGTCTCGCGGCCGATAACCGTCTGAAACTCGCGGACCATCAGTGGATAAGGATGTGGCCCCAGCGCACTGCCGAGTAGATAGTAAGTATCTTTGATATTTGTGACCCAGTCGCGCAGGGCCTCGTTAATGGCATCTTTCAAAGTGCGAGAGCCGGCTTCGACCGCACGCACTTCAGCTCCCAGCAATTGCATGCGAAAAACATTCAGGGCCTGGCGCCGCATATCCTCTGCACCCATGTAGATCACACACTCAAGTCCGAACAATGCGCACACAGTGGCGGTCGCTACGCCATGTTGTCCGGCGCCTGTTTCGGCGATGATGCGCGGCTTGCCCATGCGGCGAGCCAGCAACACCTGGCCCAAAGTGTTGTTAATCTTGTGCGCGCCGGTGTGCAGGAGATCTTCGCGCTTCAGGAGAATACGCGCGCCTCCAGCGTGCTGAGTGAGTCGCTCGGCGGCAAATAGCGGCGTGGGCCGCCCGGCAAAGTCACGCAACAAGGAACTGAGTTCAGTTTGAAACTTGTCATCAGTTCTGGCTGCCTCGAAGGCCTCGGTCAACTCTTCGAGCGGAGCCATAAGCGTCTCCGGCACAAAGCGGCCGCCATACTGTCCCCAGTGACCGAGTGCGTCTGGCCATTGAATATCAGCGTCAGGGTTCATGATTGGCACAAGTGGTGTATCTGAATCAAACTCCAGGCAGCGTACCCTGAATCGGCGGTGCCATCGCTACGCGGTTGCGTCCTTCATTTTTCGCTACATAAAGAGCGGCATCGCTGGCGGCATACAGTCTTCGCTCTGAATTTGCGTGCTCAGGACAGACTGCGACGCCGATGCTCACCGTTACCGTACCCACGCCTGGAATGGGCAGAGCTGAGATTATCATCCGTAAACGTTCAGCCGCTACCTGTGCCTTTTCAGCGGACACGCCGGCCAGCAGCAAGGCGAACTCCTCACCCCCCACTCGGGCTGGCGTGTCGTTGTCACGGGATGCCGCAACCAGAGTATCAGCGATGCGACAAATGACCACGTCCCCGGCCGTGTGACCGTGCGTGTCGTTGATTGCTTTCATTAAGTCAATGTCCAGCAGCAGCAAAGCACATGGCAGGCCGTAACGCCGCCATCGTTCAACTTCTCGATTAAGCGCGAGGCGAAAACGCCGGCGGTTTGCCAGGCCGCTTAACGAATCCAAATCCGCTTCCCCGCGCAGACGTTCCATCGCCTGGGCCTGGACCACCAGTTGTTTGGTCCGCTCCTGCAACAAGGCGATTTCCTGGGGAGTTTGAAAATAATCAGCCAATCCCATGGCCAGAGCTGACAGACGTCGATCAGTTGTTGCAGGTTCTGGCCCAATCAAAACCAGGGGTGTCCGTTCCTGCGTCTGACTAAACATACGGATCAGGTCAGCGGCGCTCACACTTCGCAGGTCAGTGCTGGCGATGGCGACATGCGGGCGCGAGCGCTGCAGCGCTATCATCGCCCTGGTACCACTGGCTACGCCAACGACGTCCAACCCCAGCGCGCTGAGTGCGTCTGCTTCTGCGGGAGCAGTCTGCTCTGTGATCAAAAGCACGCGCCCACGCTGGCGTGACTCTGTTTCAATAAATCGTCTGTCTTTGACTTGTGTAGGCATTCAAGACCTTGTTTTGGTGAGAACCGTTTGCTTGTTGAACAAACCTAGCATAACCGATCAAATTTTATGGTCAAGGTTTAACACTAGAGGTTGAGGGACTTTCACCAGGAAGGGGAACGATGTCCTTCTCTAAAAGCTCTTTTAAGTGGCAGTTTGAAGGGAAATGTGGTTAGCCAGGGACCCGAGCAGCGCGGACAAAGGCGCGCATTCGTTCCGCATCCTTTTTGCCCGGTGCGGTTTCCAGTGCGCTGCAAGCGTCGACCGCGTAAGGGGCAACGGCGGCGATTGCTCCCGCAACGTTGTCAGGCGAAAGCCCTCCGGCAAGGAACAGCCGCGGCACGATTTCGCGAGTCTGCCGGGCAATGGTCCAGTCGATCGTTTGTCCCGTGCCACCACGCAAATCTTTGTCAAAAGCATCGAGCAATATGCTTTCCACTTCGTAATCAAGGGCGCGCTCCGGAACAAAATCGGGTGTTACTCTTAAGACTTTAATCACCCGTCGATGACTTAGCGCCCGGCAGTAAGCGGGCGATTCGTCTCCGTGCAACTGCAAAACCGAAACGCCTGCCTGGTGTGCAATTTCCTCAACTACTTCTGGTGAAGTTTCATTCACGAAGACACCGACCGCCAAGATGCTGTTCGGGGACAACTCGGCGGTGATGGCGCGGGCCGTCTGGGGTGCTATGTAGCGCGAGCTGCCACGAAAAAAGTTAAAACCCAGAATATCGGCGCCGGCAGCAACTGCCGCCTGCGCGTCCTCGAGATTGGTTATGCCACAAATTTTTACCAGCATAGTCTCAGCCTGGCGGCCGACAGCAGCGCCGAAAAAGCGTTTAACTTCAATCTGAGAATCAGAACGGCTCGGCGTCTGAAAGCAGTGCTCGCAGCGCACCCTCGGGGTCATTGGTTCGCATGAGTGTTTCGCCGATCAGAAATCCCCTGAACCCGGACGCCCAAAGTGTGCGCAGATCCTGCGCGTTCCGCAGTCCGCTTTCGCTCACCAGCAAGACGTCCGCGGGCGCCTTCGCTCCGAGGGTGAGCGACGTTTCCAGGGAAACCTCAAAGGTACGCAGGTTGCGATTATTAATGCCAATCAACTTCGCGCCGGCGTCCAGTGCGCGCTGCAATTCGCCGGCGGTGTGAACTTCCACGAGGGCGTCGAGTCCCAACCCATCTTCGGCCAGCTCCCGCAGTGAATTCAATTCCACATCATTAAGGGCCGCGACAATCAGCAGCACGGCGCCGGCGCCAAGCGCCGCCGATTCCCATACCTGGTACTCGTCAACGACAAAATCCTTGCGCAAGAGCGGAAGAGTTACTGTCTCGCTTACGGCCCTGAAATCTGCCAGCGAGCCGGCAAAATAGTCCTCTTCGGTAAGGACAGAAATAGCCGTGGCCCCGCCTCGTTCATAGGCGCGAGATATTGCAACGGGATCCGCATCAGTTCTAATCACGCCCTTTGATGGAGAGCGGCGTTTGAATTCAGCGATGATCTTTAACCCCGAACTACTTCGTAGGGCACTTGATAAAGTGTGTGTCCCGGAGCTTAAGCGTCCGCCCTTCACCCGTTCACGCAACTGACCCAGGGACAGCGCCTGCTTAACCGTGGCGAGACGTTTTCTTTTGGCTGCAACAATCTCAGCGAGCATGTCCAAAGGGTGCCTTTCACCTCCAGCGGTCCTTACCCACAACCCCGGCGGGATTACGCGTTAGTAGCTTGCACCAGTTGCTCGAGCTTTGCGTGCGCCGCGCCACTGTCGATACTTTGCGCGGCAGATTGTGCCGCGGATCTGTAGTCTTCCGAGTGACCGCCGACGAACAAACCAGCAGCGGCATTGATCACAACGAGGTTTCTCGCTTCATCACGGCGGGTGCCTGCCAGCACTTCACGAATGATCAAGGCATTAGCAGCTGGATCGCCGCCCCGCAGATGGTCCAACTTTCCCTGAGTTAAGCCAAAGTCTGCCGGTTCAATCTCAAAAATTCTGAGGGCGCCTTCATAAGCTTCGGCCACTGCGGTCAGGCCATCGATGGTGATCTCATCGAGCCCATCTGAACCGTGGACCACCCACGCCCTTTCGGTGCCCAGGGCCAACAGCACCTGCGCTAGTCGCTCGGTGAGTTCCCCGTTCGCCACTCCGATTACCTGACGCCGGGCACCTGCTGGATTGCTCAAGGGGCCCAGCAGATTAAAGGTGGTCTGAATACCCAGCTCCCGCCGCACACTGGCCACGCGTGCCGTAGCTCCGTGGTATAGAGGCGCGAACATGAAACAAACACCAATCTCATCGAAACATCGTTCAGAGAGTTGCGGCGCCGCTGACACATTGACACCCAGGGCGGTCAGGACATCAGCGCTTCCGGACTGGCTGCTGGCAGACCGATTTCCATGCTTGGCCACGGGCAAGCCGGCACCGGCAATCACAAACGCGGCGGCCGTAGAAATATTGAAGGTCTTTACACGACTGGAGCCCGTGCCCGCAGTGTCCACAAACTGCCGGTGGCGGCCATTTAGCCGCAAGGCTCGCGCCCGAAGGGCCATGGTCATCCCCTGTAATTCATCCGCCGTTTCACCCTTTGCCGCCAGGGCCACCAGTACGCCTGCAATTTGCGCCTCGGTGGCATCGGCAGCGAGCAAGGCATCGAGCAGCGAAGCAGCCTCAGAACAGGCAAGGCTTTCGCGGCGCAACAGCCGCAATAGAAACGAGCGCAAGAGATCGTTAGGCATAAGTAGAGACAGAGATTGCAACCGCTTGTAGACCGCTGCGACGCGCGGGCCTGGGGTACCAGTTATCCGGAATTTGTCAGAGTCTCAAAAAATTTTGTAACAGCTTCATCCCGCCTTCGGTGAGGATCGATTCCGGATGAAACTGGACGCCTTCGACCTTCAGCTCCCGGTGTCTCAAGCCCATGATGATGTTATCAGGGGTAAAGGCTGAAACCTCAAGACACTCAGGCAACGAGGGGCGGTCAACTATCAAAGAATGATAGCGGCCGGCTTTAAAGTGATCTTCGAGACCAGTAAAAATAGTCTTGCCGTCGTGACAAATCTCTGAGGCTTTGCCGTGCATCAACTCCGGCGCACGCACTACTCGCCCTCCGAATGCCTGTCCAATTGCCTGGTGTCCCAAACAGACACCGAGAAGAGGCACGCGGCCGGCAAAGTGTTTAATCACCTGCAACGAAATTCCCGCATCGTCGGGCGTTCCAGGGCCGGGGGAGATCAAGATGCGTGCGGGGCACAGCCGAGACTCGATTTCGTCCACTGTTATTTCGTCGTTGCGGCGCACCTCAACAGTTTCGCCCAATTCGCCCAGGTATTGAACGAGGTTGTAAGTGAAGGAGTCGTAATTGTCGATGACGAGGAGCATTGATGGGCTTGGACCCTTTGGTCTTTGATTTTTGGTCTTTGAACTTGAAACCTGAAGCCTGCAACCTGGAGCGGCGTCCCACCTACTTCTTCACTGCTCGCAGTATCCGTCCCAACTCTGCATGTCGATTCTGATCAGCCCAATCGGCAGCGTCGCGCCCATCCTCGTCCTTGAGATGAGGATCCGCGCTGTGTTCCAGTAACATCTGTGCAGCCTGCTCCTGCCCATAACCGCCGGCCCACATCAGCGGTGTGGCCCCAAACTTGTTTCGTATGTTCACATTCGCGCCTTTGGCCAGCAACATTCGCAGCACATTATTGTTGCCGGTCTTGACGGCTCCGTGCAGCGCAGTATCGCCGTCCAGGTCATGCAGGTCTACTTCGACGCCGCGTTGCAACAGATTACTGACCACATCTTCGCGATCGCGAAACACATAGACTATCAGTATAGATGCGCCATTGGCCCCGGTTACTTTGAGATCAACATTAGGTTGGGCCAAGAGGACTTGCGCAACCTCTTCATGATTGTAAGAAAGAGCGCGCCCCAGTGGCGCAACCCCATTGCGATTTCTTGCGTTGACGTCCGCGCCGCCTTTCAACAGGGCGTTAATCATGGGCAAATTACCAGTCGCTGCGGCGGTCATGAGGGCGGTGTCGCCTTCGGCCGCATCGTGCGCGTTCGCGTTAATTCCGGCAGTCAGAAAGGCATTGACTGCCATGACATCGCCTGCGGTAACTGCAGCAAGAAAAGCCTGCTCCTCAAAATCGTAACCGCGCAACTTCAAGAACTGCTTTGCCCCGTCGGGCGTCAGTTGCCGCTCGCCTCTTTCACCGCAGGCCACCAAAACAAGCAGACAGCACCCGATGAAAATTCCGAGTTGTATCCTGAACACACCTGCACCTCGCTCAAGGGCCGCAGCGTGCTACGACAGCACGTTTAATCTGCACCGGCTTTACGGGCTTTTCGCCATCCAGTGGCGCATGGTTGATCACGTCGGCAACTTCGATACCCTTCACCACGCGCCCAAAGGCAGCAAACTTTCCATCGAGGTGGTGACCTTCGCCGACCAGGATGAAGAAGTGGGTGCTGGCGCTGTTTGGCTCCTGAGTACGGGCCATGGAAACAATTCCCCGCACGTGCTTGACGTCGCTCGGCTCGTCGGGCAGCCGCCGGTTCATACGATTGGCCAACTCTGCGCTCCAGTGTTCGCTGGTCGCCAGATTACCGCCCTGAATCACAAAATCCCTGACGACGCGGCCGAAGGTCGTGGTGTTTAGGGCTCCGGTAACGCTGAGGTTGAGAAAATTTCGCACTGCCTCAGGCGCAATTTCGGGCATCATCTCCACAACGATCAGACCCGCCTCCGTCTCCAGCGTCACACACTGACCAGCCATTTTTTCTGGCGGCAGACCGTCAAAGGGTTCTCGCGGCGGCGAGACAAGGTTGGGTGGCCTGGCGTTCGCCTTCTTAGCATTATCCGCAGGACTTTGCGTCTGACCCTGCGCGAAAACGCTCATCGCAAACGCCAGGCTGCAGCCAAAGTGCAGAAAGAAATTGATCAGCTTGATTTTCACCTGCAGAATCCCAAACCGACAGCTGTCCGAAGTACCGACTTCACCCGCCTGGTCCCCGCTATTCTGAACGATCGCATATCAAAATCCGCGTTCCGCGAGTTCAATCGCGCGCAAAAGCCCGCGCGCCTTGTTCAATGTCTCTGCGTATTCATTTTCCGGCACGGAGTCGGCAACAATCCCTGCGCCTGCCTGTACCGAAGCCTTGCCGTTGCGCAGTTCAATCGTCCGTATGGCAATGCAGGAATCGAGATTGTCCGCGTAATCCAGATACAGTACCGCCCCCGCATAGATGCCACGCCGGTCAGGTTCCAGTTCCCTGATGATTTCCATGGCCCGAATTTTCGGAGCGCCGGAAACTGTGCCGGCGGGGAAGCATGATGCCAGTGCGTCGAAGCAGTCCAGGTCATCTCGTAGGCGCCCGCGCAGGCTCGTCACGAGATGCTGTACATGGGAATAACGCTCGATCGACATGAGCTCTTCGATCTTCACAGACCCATAATCAGCCACGCGGCCCAGGTCATTACGACCCAGGTCCACTAACATCATATGCTCTGCCACTTCCTTCTCATCAGTCTTTAAGTCCTCACCAAGCATCCAGTCCTCAGTCTCGGTCGCGCCGCGCTTGCGTGTACCGGCAATGGGACGATAGTCGAGCCGTTGCCCGTGGCAGCGAACCAGCATCTCCGGCGAGGCGCCAATGATCGTCTCCTCGCCACAGCGCAGGAAAAACATGTAGGGAGAGGGATTGATCGAGCGCAGTGCCCGGTAGATGCTGAGCGGCTCCCCGGCATAGTCGACCGAAAAACGCTGGGAGAGCACTACCTGGTAACAATCCCCGGCCAGAATGTGCTCCTGAATCCGGCGCACGCCGTTTTCAAATCCGCGTCGCGTCCAGTTGGACATGAGTTCCGAGGGTTCCCTACCACGATTTCTCAACTCCGACGCAGCCGCAGGGATACTTTGCAACAGCTCATTTTCGATGACGGCGGTGCGTTCCACGGCTTCATCATATAGCTCATGCAAACGCGCTTTGCTCCCCCGCGCTTCCTCAGTTAAAACGATGGCCGTGATCTCCATCTGCTGGCGGAGACGATCGAAGGCAATGACATTGCGATAGAACATCCAGAGCGCATCGGTAGGCAGATCCAACGGCATCGTCTCTGCAGAATTCAAACCCGCGTCCTTCGCTTTCAAGACCGGTTCAAACCAGCGGGCTGCGTCGTAAGCCAGGTAGCCAACAGCGCCACCGGCAAATGGAGCCAGGCCAGGGCGTCTTGCCAGGACCCGTTCGCGAAAGTAGTCCCGCACAAAATCGACGGCCCGAACAGCGAGCGTCTCACGTGTGCCTCCCCGATCGACAAAAGTGACGTCCCCGCAGCCACGCACAATCATTTCGGGATCGGTCCCAAGAAATGAGTAGCGCGCGATGCGCTCGCCACCCTCAATGGATTCGAGCAGAAAAGAGTACGGGCGGTCTGCGGCAAGACGGATAAAGGCTCCCACCGGCGTCTGCAAATCAGCCAAGACAGACCGCACTACTGGCACGACATTGCCCTGTCCTGCCTCGCGCTCAAATTCCTCGAATGTTGCCGGTTTCAGATCAAGCATGCCGCATTGGAAACTCTAGCGTAGTTGGGGGGAGGAATCTAGGAGTAATGACGTTGAATGTTGGTCTTTGGTCTTGGGTCTTGGGTCTTGGGTCTTGGGTCTTGGGCTCCTGGCGAATGCTGCCCAGTCCGGTTGAGCGCAACTTGCCGTTACGCTCTCAACCGGCGACGACCTCAGAGCAAGCTGTTGGCGGCCAGCCAGTGGCCACCATCAACCACCAACACTGCCCCGTTAATAAAATTGCCGGCATCGGAACACAGAAAGACAGCGGCGTTCTCAATGTCCTTGATGAGTCCAAAGCGGCCGAGGGGAATTCGTTGCCGGAGCTTTTCTTTGATTGGCTCGGGCACCAGCCGCTTCATGCCTTCCGTATCCTCAATTGGACCGGGGGCGATGGCGTTGGTGCGTATCCCATGACGCCCCCACTCGACTGCCAGGTTGCGTGTCAAGGCATCCACTCCGGCTTTGGCGGCCGAGACATGAAGCTGCATGGGCGTACCAAGATAGTGAAGCGTGGCGCTGATATTCAGAATCTGCCCGCGGTGCTCCTTCAGTTGGGGGAAAGCGGCGCGACAGACATTGAAGGTCCCCTTCAAATCGATGTCCACCACGGAGCCAAAACCGTTGGGCGAAAGCTGATCGGCGGGACAGAGAAAGTTTCCGGCGGCGCCGTTGACCACAATATCGATCTTGCCAAAGTGCTCAACCGCAGCAGCAATCGCTTTCGCTACTTCTTCAGGATTGCGCACGTCAGCGGCGACTGCAAAAGCTCGCCCGCCGTTTTCGTTAATCGCGGCTGCAGCCGGCTCCAGGTGATCGAGTTGGCGACTAACGAGCGCTACAGCCGCGCCGGCTTCCGCCAAGGCGCGCGCCACTCCGCCGGTTATGCCCGTACCGCCTCCTGTGACGAAGGCGACATGATCTTTCAAAAGCCCTGCGATGAAAATTTGTTTGTTCATAATTTTTAGAACCACGTGTGTTGGCGGGTGGTTGCAAGATTGAGTTCACAGGTACTTGTCTAGTTCATTCTGTGTCCAAATGCCGGGCCATTCCTGCCTTAACTTCGATATGCCACGGTCATTAATAAATTCATAATGGCGGGTAAACCTACCTACTTCGAAACAATCCGAGTGCTGGTCAAGATTCAGTCCGCCATTGAGCTGGGAAGTGTAGATGACATTGCTTTTCGCAAGTCCGGTGACCAAGCGGTCAATAGACTTATAGTGTGCGTATTGCTCATCGAACGTACTCTTGCCGGATTCGAAGGTGAGTAAGGTAAGCGCCGTTGATGGATCGTCAAACGCATTTGCTTTAGAAAGTCGGTACGAATCGACTGAAAGAAAGCCCAGTAAGACGACGGCAACGGCACCATCCCAATAGAGGTAGTCACCCGCCTTAATCCGCAAGAGATCTCTCCTGTGCCTTATTGCTTGCATGAAGTAATGAGCAACGTCTTCACTTAGCCTTTCCTCTCAAGGTTTGCGTGTAACAAAGACACTGGGCGTTTCTGTATTTAAACCAATATGTCCTTCGCTCAGATACTGATGCACAAATAGTGTTAGGTTGTGCTTTCCTGATGTGGTGAAGCCCTTGAACTTGTCCATGTACAGTTCACTCGGTTGCAGCTCATGAAATACTGCCTGACTCACAAGGACTTGCCCACCATCAGCCTTGTCCATAATTCGTGAGGCCATGTTTATCCCAGCTCCAGCAATGTTCTTTCTACCGTTTATATCTGAAACCAAGATATCTGTGTTTTGGTTTATGCCAATTCTCACCTGGAAACGGCGGGTTTCGTTCTCTGTCGCTTTGTTGTGCTCTTCGACCGACTGAAGAATACTCAGGGCGATTTGAATATGAGCATCGTAGGCGATAGCGGGATTGGTTAGGGCTATGCACATTCCGTCGCCGGTGGGGATCAGGAGAACGTATGCTTCAGAGTTAACCTTGAAGGAACTCAGCGCCTGCCGCACAATTTCATTCAGATGCTGGACAATCTCGGATTGAGCTTCAGCGCTTCTATTGCTGAATTGTACAACGTCCAGGAATATGTATTTCGCGTAACACCTAGCGACCGGCTCTTTCTCGGATTCCATTAGGCTTTTCCTTTATTCGGCGAGGTCACGGCAGCATCAAATGAGATTTTGATTCGTCCATATAAAAGGTGTGTATTGCTGCTGAGTGTTGTCTCAGCAACTCCTCAGTTTTCTTGACTGTACAATTGCCAACCCGCAACCAGATAAATTTTGGGGGACTACCGCGTAAGAGACTCCGCTGTTGGAAATCCGAATCTTTCGAGACGAGCGTAAGACCGTGGTCCTTCGCGTGTTCCCAAATGACGAGATCGCTGGCATCACGTAGCCCGATTTCTCGTACGTGAACGCTACCTGCGTAAATGTCCGCGAGGAGGCGTGGCAGGCGAGGAGAAAGGTTCTGATCAAACAGCAGTCTCATACTCCGGTAGCGTCGCCAGCTTGCGCTCGCGATCGGCAGCAAAGGCCAAACATGCGCGAATATCTTCTGAAGTCAGATCAGGAAATTCTGCCAGGAGTTCTTCCTCAGTCATACCGCCAGCGAGGTATTCCAAAACATCAGTGACAGTCATCCGCGTCCCGCGAATAGTTGGCTTTCCGCTTCGCTTGCCCGGCTCGATAGTGATTATGTGGCTGTAATCCATGGGCGCATCATAACAAATAGACCGCGCAATACAGAACCCGGAGCGGACCGGGGTCCCCAAACGGGCAGCCCGCTTCGCGTGGTGGATAGCAAGGCCTGCTGCCACTCAACTCGAGTCTGCGATCCGATTACTACAGCTCCTGATTCTGTAACCTGGTTTGTCGCTTCAGTCTAGCTACCAGCAATAAACGGTCGCGCTTGCACGATGTACAACTGCCCGTTCAGATAGGCCCACTCGATATCCTGTTCGCGGTTGCCAAACACGCGCTTGATTCCCAGCGCCGCCTGCACCAGGCGCTTAATCACACCATCGGTGAGCACTGAGCGCTCGCCGGTTATGGGAATCTCTTTCAGGCCACCGTGCTCGTCGAATGTCAATAAGGAGTCTTCAGCAGAACGCGTCAAGACGCGCGTGGCCTTTGCGCGCGGGCTGTAGATTACCTGTTCCGCGACCTTTGGACCTTCGACCACCTTGCTGCCCAATCCACGCTTGGCGCTGATGTAAATCGCACCTTTGTTGTCCCGGTCAAAGGGATCGGTGGTGATCATCACACCCGAGCTTTCCGAATTCACACCTTTCTGGATCAGGACCGCCATAAATATCTTCATATGGTCGACGCCCGCGCGCTCGCGCGCTTCGTAGGCCTCAAAGTTCCAGAGTGACGCCCAGACTTTCTTGATTCCGGCGAGGATCTGTTCCGCACCCCGAGCGTTGGGCACCGTCGTATAAAGACCGGCGCCACTAAAGTTCGGCAGGTCCTCTGAATTCGAGGAGCTGCGGACGAAAAGACCCTGACCGGCAAATGACTTTTCCACGCGCTGCAAAACGCGCTCGCGCAGTTGGGCGTTCAGCTTGCCATTCTGCAGGCGCTCGCGCATTTCCGCGAGCCGCTGCCGGCGATAAGCAGGATCGTGAACAAATTTCTGATCGTTCAGCAACTCATAAAGCGCGTCAACAAAATTGTTTTCCTTGAGGAACGCGTCGTAGTAATAGAATGGGATAGTAAAACCCTCGGGCACGTCGATACCCGGCAGGTGGGCGTTTGCCACTTCACCCAGGTTCGCCGATTTGCCTCCATAGGCGATGCTCATTGTCCGGCGCTGTTGCTTGAGATCGAGCAGCCGCTTTTCCGCGAGGTCGTAACGCGGCTTCATAACATCAAGCCGTTCGGCCATTCGCTTTTGGTAGGTTCGCAGCTCGTCGATGTCGGCGCGCTTGACGCTGTAGCCGTCGCGCCTGGTCTCAAAATTTACCCACCAGCCATCGTACTGCCTGAACAGCTCCTGGGCATTTTTTATGTAGGCGTTGGGAATGCCCTGGCCTTTGGCCAGCAGATTTATGTGCGACAACGGAGTCGAGGGCAGAGTGGTAATGATGCCCGCGACCGGCGGCAGTTGAATTGGCACTTCGTTGAGCACAATGATCTCGTTCGAGCCAATCTCCACGTGCTCGTCCAATTTTTGAATAATGTGAATACGGCCGAGGCCGTGAGCAATATTCAGCGCCTGGTACTCCTGCTCACGAGCGATTTCGCTTTGCGTAATTCGCGGGATCTCTCCAATGGACGATGAAACCTCTTCCTGGCGCGTGGAGTTGGGTTTGAAAGCCAGTTTGGTAAAAAAAGTCCGGTTCAGGATCTCTGCCGCGAGCTTAATTTGTTCCGCCGGGATCAGATCCCCCTCCCAGAACTCAAATGTCCAGCGGCGGATTGGCGTCTGCCAGGCTATCGTGCCGAGGATAAACCGGCGATTAGGCTTTAGATAGTTGTTTTCAAAGAATACGCGGCCGCGCTCGAGTGAAAGGTACGTTCCGTTAATAAAATCCTTGTGAAAGGGGTAACGTTTTGTGTTGACGTAATAGATGCGGTTGTTCTCTTTGCGGTCAATCACGAACAACGCGTGGGGCAAGGCATAAGGCGTGTCCGGATCATAGGTAACGGCGATTGAGTCAAACTCCTCGCGGCTTGAAATCGCGGGCAGTGAACGCTCGTTAGAGGCCGGGACAACCTGAGCGTGGGAGCCGGAAGTCAGCACCAGGAGACTAGCTAATCCGATTATGAGTAATCGCGAAAGATCTTGCCTTGGGCTCATAACTCTATGTTCCGCTGCCGCGGACCTGCGCCCCAATCTCTGGCGCTCACAATTTATCGGGGTTGTCGTAAATCTGGAAGACCGTCTTGCCATATTCAAAATATTTCACCATCAGGGGTTTCACCTCGGTTTCCCAATCCGCGGCAACCAGCCCTTCCGCAACTCCCGGGAGCGATACGCTTTCGATGCCGCGTTTCGCACAGTAACGCTCCAGCTTCCGTAAGCCGGTGTTCAGGTAAGAGGCTGAGTTATCGTTCGACTCCCCCTGGGTCGCCATATAAATTATGCCTGGACGATTCTTCGCGGGGGCGACGACAAAGAGATCGCCTCCCAGAAATTTGTTGCCACGGGCAAATTGTCTCAGGTGCTTTTGCGCATCGGGCCACTTTGAAGAGATTCGCGCCGCCAACCCCCGGCCGGTTTCCTCCTGCGTACCGGTGCCGACACCGGTAACAATGTAGCTGGTAGTTGCGCGAAGAATATCGCCGGAAACAAATTTAATCATCCGTCCTGTACATCCGTGGTACAAGAGCATAGCACTAATGAATTCACAAACGTCACCGGTCGGCGAATTCCGTCGAGCACTTAACGCCTGCGCTGCACGCTACGGCGTGGCGCTCGACGCCGTTATAGTGTCCAGACTTTCTGATTACTACGCCCTGCTGCTGACCTGGAATCCACGCCTGCACCTGGTGGCACCCTGCTCGTCCCAGGAGTTTGCCACGCGGCATGTACTCGAATCCCTACTGCTGTCAGCGCACTTGCCGGCAAATGCCCGGGTGGCTGATGTTGGCTCTGGTGCGGGCCTGCCAATAATTCCCAACTTAATCGCCCGACCGGACCTGCAAGCAACTCTGGTCGAAGCTTCACAGAAGAAGTCTGTGTTTCTCAAAGAAGCATTGCGCGTTACCAAGTCTGGGGGGCAGGCAAAAGTGGTCGCCGCGCGCTTTGAAGATCTCCCGCAGCCCATGGTGGATATTGTGACTTGCAGGGCTCTGGATCGCTTCACAGAGCTGTTGCCTGCATTAATCGATTGGGCTCCGCCTCGCTCCAGGCTACTGGCGTTCGGCGGCCCTGGCCTGCAAAAACAAATTACCGCAACGAATCTCGAGTTCGCTGCAATCAAAATCCCTGACACGGAGCGCCGGTTCTTATTTGTTGTCGAAAAGATTTGAGTAGCCCAGGCTCACGGTGTCCGAGCCCCTGAGAATTCAATGATGTACAAGGCGGATTTTTATGGGCGCGAGTGAAAAGGAGGAGAAAAAACCCAGACCAAAGCGCCGGTGATTCGGAGTCATCGGCGCCCCGGGAATGGATACCTCTAGCGGACGACTTCAATGCCGATCAGTTGCTGCCCTGAAATTACAAAATCGGCTGCCGGCAGCTCCATCTCAAAAATCGGTGACAGGGGAGTGGGAATGTAGCCTCCTGAAGTCCTGTCGCTGTTTAGTGTTGCCACCATCGAGGGCGGCAGGTTGGGCAGTTCGTTCGTACCAATGACGGCGCCCGGCGTCAACCGGAACAGCTTGACGTAGAGGCGGTCACTTTTCTTTACCTGGTTTATCGCTGTGACCAACTGGCCCAGGTCACGCGGCACAAACATCTTTGCCGAAGAACCCTCCTGCAGCGCCCCGCCATCACCGACAAATATCAGGAGCTGTCCGGTGGGCAAATCCGCCGGAATCTGGATGGGAATTCGCTGCACAAATTGCTTACCCGAATCCGTGCGTACATAGGCCTGAATTTCGACCTTTTCACCACGCCTGACCTCAGTCCGATCAAGCGAGATGCGTTCGAGGTTGGCGGCATATTTTGTGTCCGTCGAGGTCACTTCCAGGTTGATGCCGTCCAGTTGCACATCGTCAAACCCGCTACCCAGCAAAGACGAAATTGGCGATGCCACTGAAGCGGCCGCCATCTGGGCCGAGTTCACTGCGGAAAAGCGTCTGTCCACAGTGACAGTATCCTGGCCCTTAACCTTGATCTCGCCCTTGATGCTGATAGTGGCATCGCCGAGCGAGCGCTCGCTGGAAGTGATGGTATTAAACAGCGTGATGTTCAGAAGCAGTGGGGTCAGAAATGAATCGTTCGCGATTTCGTAGGAAAATGATTCGGTACGGTCGCGACTGGTGTGCAGCTTAATCTTTACCGGAATCATCTTTGGGGCAATGCCAAGGTTCCCAAAAACCCCGGTGGCGCGGTCCTGGGAAATTGAACCGACCATCTGGCCCGGGACTGCCAGTTTGAAAGAGTTGTTGACATTGGGAATGACCGTCACCACCGAAGCTTCGGTCATCGGCATGTCCGAAGATCCGAGGCTGAGGAAAGGATGGCCAAAGGCATAAATGCGATCGCCGTCGCGAAATGTGACGGTCCCCGAAGCGGCCAGCGAATAATCGCCGCGCACCAACTGCACGCTGATGGAGGTTCCCGGAAGCAGTGTCTTTTCGTTAGCGGTCACCAGCGGGGTAATCGCGGCTGCCCCGCCCGCACCGGCCACTGGCAACAACCCATTAGCGATCAACTGCGACGAAAACTGCGCAAGTGTTTCCTGCCTGATACCGCCAAAAACTACGGGGGTAGCGATGGGCATCATTTGCTGGCCCAGCAGGGGAATGAGAGGCGAACCGGAAGCGACGGAGGCAATCAGTGGGGCCCCGGTAATGACTGGCCTCGGCAGCACTGGCTTCCATTCAGTACCTGCCAGTTGTGCAAATGAAAATGCCCGCGGCTCTCTGGCCTTTTGTGTCTCGCTGCCGTTTCCCTTCTCAAAGATATCGATCATTTCCTTAATTGGCGTAATGCCCGCAATTGGCTCTTTTGAGAACGGAAAACTGAAGGCGATGGCCCCGACCAAACGGCCGTCAATGTAGACCGGAGAGCCGGACATGCCGGCAAAGACACTGGTCCTTTCCACATTGTTACCGCTGAGCCGGGCGATAATTCCCGATTGATGTGGGCCGGGAAAGCCGGGCAAAACCCCCAGAATTTCCACGCCAAACTCCTGAGGCTCGCTGCCGCTGAACACGGTACGCGCGATTCCCTTCATGCCCGGTCGCAAATCTTCAAGCGGATACAGACGCGGATCGCTGGCAGTGGAGCTCTTGAGCTTCTGGCCCAGCGCCGCGCCCATAGAAAGGAATGTAATGGAAATTGCGAGTAGCAGAAGACATCTTTTCATCAAATTACCTCTGAAGACCGTTCACAAAAGACATTGTACGAATCGCTCATAGTCACGGTCGAATTGAGCCCTGGCCGCCCTCACGACTATAGCTTCCGTCCCAGACCGGGTCAAGATACAAGCTGGCGGACTCGGTCCGGGTGGAAAAACTTCTCAAACCGGCTATGTGCTTAGACGCATCAGGGCGACAATTCGTTCCGCGAAATAGTCACGCCCCCTCTGTCTTCATTATGTTCTCTGTGAAAGAGGCCAAGCCGTTAGATGCGTTAAGCGCCGGGTACCGGAATCGAGAAGGAGAAACCACTTTGCGGAGGCGCAGTATGCGTGATAACGTGCGCCAGTGATCATGCATGGAAAACATTGACGCTTTCATCCTCGCCGGCGGAGCTTCGCGTCGAATGGGGACAGATAAATCGGAACTGCGGATCGAGGGACAATCGCTCCTCCAGCTCGTCGCCGCAGCCCTTACTGAAGTTGCGGACACGGTCACAATCGTTGGTCGAAAGACCGCCGATTCAAGGCTTCAAAGTATCGCAGATGTCTACCCGCAGTGGGGCGCCCTCGGCGGGGTGCATGCGGCCCTGTCAGCTTGCAGCGCGGCCTGGGCGCTTATTGTAGCTTGCGATATGCCGCATGTGACTGAGGAACTCTTCTCGAGGCTGATCAGCCTGCGCGGGAACTCTGAAGCGGTCGCGCCCATCCAGCCAGATGGCCGTCCGCAACCGCTTTGCTCGCTTTACCGAGTTGAACCGTGCAAGACCAGAGCTGAAAAGCTGATTCAATCCGGCGAACGAAAACCCCTGACTCTGCTACAATCCGTTCGCACGCGTTGGGTAACTTTCGCGGAACTTGGGGATCTCGACGGAGTTGACCGTTTTTTTGCTAACATGAACACCCCTGAAGATTACTCTCAGGCGCAGACGAAAGGGGCAGGTCCCAACAAAGTCAACTAACTCGGTCGGATTGAGATTGCTGTTTCGGGGTTCGGCTTTCAGCCTTCATCCTTACTACTATGGCCCGACGACCGCCACTCGGAAAGAAACTTTTCAAGGCGCTGCTGCCAATCCTGTTGCTGGTAGTGCTTGCCCTCGGCGGCATCTTTGGTTGGATTGTCTATGACATCAGCCGGCCCCATCGTCAGGCGTACCTGGTAACACCGCAGGCTTTTGCTCAAATCAGTGGGCCAGGAGTAAAGGCTACGGATGAAACCTGGCACAATCTTGACGGGACGACTGCGCGTGGTTGGTTGCTGCGGGGTGCGGAAGGCGCTCCCGCCGTCGTACTCCTGCATCGTTACTCCTCCGATCGTTCGTGGCTTTTCAACCTCGGCGTAAAACTCAATGAAGCTACCAGCTTCACAATTCTTTGGCCTGACCTGCGTGGTCATGGTTTAAAACCGCCGGTCCAGACTACTTCCTTTGGCGTTAGCGAAGCCGATGATCTGTTGGCGGCCATGGATTACCTGAAGCAACTGAAGAGTCAGAAAGGTCAGCCACTCGTCGGTGATCAGATTGGAGCCTATGGGAACGAGCTGGGCGCCTATACCGCCATCAAGTCGGCAAAGCAGGATGCACGGCTGCGTGTGTTAGTGCTTGACTCTGTGCCACGCAACCCGGACGAACTAATAAACGCCGCGGTGAAAGAAGAGACGGGACTGGCAAATGCTCCGGTGCAATTTCTGGCCCACCTGGCGACGCGGGCGTACTTTATGGGTCGCTACGACAACGCCAGTTCATGTTCACTGGCGGCGTCACTCCCGAGTCAGCGGGTGCTCTTGTTGTCGGGTACTGATGCTGGATACCTGCGAGAATCCACGGCAAGCCTCGCGCAGTGCTTTCCCCGCGCCAGCAATGTCGAAGTCAAAACTGATCTGCCCTTGACGGGTTTAAGCCTGCCTTCGGCCACTGGAGAGCAGGGGGAAGGTTACGATCGGCGCGTGATTGAATTCTTTGATCACAGTCTGCGCGACATAGCTCCAGCGCCTACTTTGCAGTGACAGCCATTAAGGCGATCCTGCCATTATCCGCAATAGTCAGCGTTTGAATTCCGGGAAGATTCTGCAGGCGCCCAGCTGATCCGAGTGGGGCGACAATTAACAAAGGCGCTTTCACCCTGCGCGCCTCGGCAGCTACTTCATCCCCGGTTTCAAATTTATGCGGCTCGCCGTCAGGGCCGTAAGCTACCCTCCCTGCCGCATAAAATTCTGAGGTTCTTTCAATGCGGCTGAACATAAATACCGGCGCCGCGGCGTAACCCCGCGCATCGGCTTGTTTGAACAAATCGCGTACTGACTGCGGCGAAGCAAATCGATCCACCGCAAGGCTGAGGGTTAGTACGCTACCTACGAAAGGTATGAGCGCCAGCAGCAACACAGCCAGCCGGCGCCGGCGACTGAAAATCAAACTCAGAGCACCAAGCAACGCGACCGGCGCCAGGATCGCAAGCGCACTCGACAGCGTGAGCTGATGAGACTGTCGGGCATAGATGATCCCGGCCACTGACAAGAGCACGACCAGGGCGGACGTCAACCGCATGGTCAAGCTGCCAGGGGAGCCCGAAACAAAGCGGTTCAAACGTTCGCCAGAAAGCAGGGCAGCTGCCGGAAGCGCGGGCAAAATGTAGGCCGGCAGTTTCGATCCCGAAAAAGAGAAGAAGATGAGCGGAACCAGGCACCATGCCAACGCAAACACGCGTGTCTTGTTGGCCGGCTCAACGGAAGTCCAGCTCCATTCCTTCACCTTGATGGCCGCTTCAACCAAAAATAGCGTCCAGGGCAGGCTCAACATCAGCATGACCGGTCCGTAGTAATAAAGGGGCTGTCGATGCTGGTACTTGTTGGATAGATAACGCGCGAAGTGATGCTGGATAAAAAACTGATCAATAAAGACCCAGCCATGGCGCGCGATCACTGGACCATACCAGACCGCAGCGACGCCCACGGCGAGCGGCACTCCCCAAAGTAGACTTACAAAGACCTTGCGATCCGGAAGTTTTCTGAGCAGCAAATAAAAAGCGGTGACCACTCCGAAAGGAAGCACGATGCCCACCAGCCCTTTTGCCAACAACGACATGCCGATAAAACAGTAGAACCCCGCGAGCAGCCAGTAACGCCCTTTCTCGCTGATTTCAGAGGCAAGAAAAAGACAAAGCGCCAGCGTAATCGTCATGGTGAGCACAATGTCAAAACTCGCCCCGCGCGAGAAAACGATCAAGCCGCCACTGGAAGAGATAACCAAAGTGCTGAAAAAGCTGAAATTCTCAAATTCGCTTTGCTGCCTACGTTCGACCAGATAGGCGATCCAGCCAAGAGCGCCAATGGTCAGCAACCCCGCCAGCGCCGGGCCCAGCCGCGCTGACCACTCCGAAACGCCAAAGAGGCGGAAGCTCCCCATCATCATCCAATAGAGCAGCGCCGGTTTTTCGAACCAGGGGTGTCCACCCAGGGTAGGGGTGATTGGGTCATGGCGCAGAAACATCTCGCGCGCGACCTGTGCATAGCGTGGCTCGTCTGGCCCAACCAATGGCAAGCGGCCCAGACCGTAGAGATAAAAAGCAGTAACACCGAGCAACAGCAACAGCCACGCCCGTTTGGTAAGCTTCAAAGGTTGCAAGTACACTCCAGGTGGTCAGCGGTCATCGTTTGATCTCGGCACATTGAGCTTTGTCAAAGTACCAAGTACAAAGATGAATGTACAAAGCCCCAAGGACGTTTTGCGGACAACTGACCACTACGAAACTATGCCATTACGTACCGCAGTCATCGGCGTGGGTCACCTCGGCCGCCAACATGCACGCATTCATGCGAATCTAGCTGCCGAAACTCTTTCAACCTTCGTTGCTGTTTGCGATCTGTCGGAAAGCACAGCCAGGGCCATCGCCGACGAACGTCAGGTTGAATGGACTTTGGATTGGCGGACGTTGCTGGGGCGTGTCGAGGCCGTCAGCCTCGCCGTTCCCACCGAGGCACATTGCGAGATCGCCTGTGGCTTGCTTGAAGCAGGGATGCACGTGCTGGTAGAGAAGCCCATCTCGAGAACTCTGGAGGAGGCAGACCAGATGATCGCGGCCGCGCAGAGAGGCCGCGCAATTCTTCAGGTTGGACAACTGGAGCGCTTTAATCCGGCGTTGCTGGCGTTGCGACCGCAAGTCCACAACCCGGTTTATTTTGAGATTCACCGGATCGGTGAATTTACTGCCCGCTCTTTGGACATCGACGTAGTGCTTGATCTGATGATTCATGACTTGGACATAGTGCAGTGGCTGGTTGGCGAAGATGTTGAGGTGACAGGTCTGCACGCTGTGGGTATTCCGATTTTAACGAACAAGGTCGATGCCGCGAATGTTCGGCTTGAATTTGCTACCGGCGCCGTGGCGAATATCACCGCTTCGCGAGTCGGCACGGAAAAGATCCGTAAGATGCGCTTCTTTCAGCCACATGATTACGTGGCCGTCGACTATGCCACCAATCGCGCTACTATCAGCAGCCTGGCGCCACCAACGGCCGACGGCGTCTGGCCGGGAGTACATACAAAAGAACTCGAAGTCCAAAAGGTCGAGCCCCTGCGCACTGAGATAAAAGCGTTCTTTGAGGCGGCGAAAGGCAAGATAATCTGTCCGATCCCGGGGGCAGATGGACGTCGCGCGCTGGCGCTGGCGCTGCGAGCGTTGGAAAAGATTCACGAGCATACCGCCCGCTCCGGACTCGTTATTTCCAAAGCGAACCAGGCTGATTAATATTGCTGGGGCACCAGCCTGGCCGGTATGAGCCAAAAAATCAAAACTGACCCATCAATTTCAGCTTTGCTGTCCGAGCGCGTTGACGCAGAGGACTTCCCTTCCGCAGTCTATCTCGTCGCCGAACGCGGTCAAATAGTTTTTGCCGGGGCCCACGGCTACGCTGTGCATCAGCCCGATCAAATCCCCGCGACATTGGCGACGATTTACGATCTTGCTTCGCTGACCAAACCTTTGATCACGGGCCTGCTTTGCGCCCGCCGTATCGAATCAGGGGAGCTCACTCTCGACAGCTCAGTCTTGCATTATTTGCCGGAGTTTGAGCGTACAGACAAACAAGTGATTACCATTCGGTCACTGCTGACGCACACCTCCGGGCTCCCGGCCTGGCGACCACTTTACGTTTTGACTGCCGGTAACCCCGACGCGGCGGTTGCCGCCATCGCAAACCTTGACCTTGAATATCCCCCCGGCGGGCGAGTCGTCTACAGCGATCTTGGCTTCATTACCCTGGGTCGCTTACTTGAGCGCATAACGGGGGTGACGTTGGCAGCTCTGGCTGAGCGCGAAATCTTCGCCGCTTTAAAACTGAAGCAAACATTTTTCAATCCCGAAAGCGCACGGCGAACGGGCATCGCGGCTTGTGAAGCGGGCAACAGTTTCGAGCGACAGACATGCGAGGAGATGGGGCTTCAATATGGTTTCTGGCGCGACCGTTTGATTTGGGGCGAAGTGCACGATGGCAATGCTTATTTTCTCGGCGGAGCAGCAGGGCACGCGGGACTATTCTCGAGCGCATCAGAAACGTTACAAATCGCGCGGCAATTTATTGCCGAGCAAACGGAATTGCTCAACTCCGAAACCTGCGCTCTTTTTCGCACCAACTTTACCAAAGGGCTGGAGGAGGACAGGTCAATAGGGTGGAAGCTGGCATCGTCGCCGGAATCATCTGCGGGCCCCGATCTCTCGCCCCGCAGTTTTGGTCATGCAGGTTTCACCGGCACCAGTTGCTGGATCGATGCGGAAGCGCAACAAGTTTTCATCCTGCTGACGAACCGCACACACGCGCGCGCCTTGCCCTTTGCCAACATCAACGAGGTGCGGCGCCAGTTCCACAGCCTGGCAGTCACCGCCCTCAGGGTTCGGGAATCAAGCGTCTGAGCCTTGCTATTTCGCTTCGCTGCGCCGCGAGGGAAAAGGCAAAACAGTAAAAGAAGAGAGGCCTACGACTACGCGGTCTCCCGCTTTCAACTTCACCGCCCTGGCTTCGGGCTTTGTGCGAGTGGCGATGATAGGCCTCGTGGTGGGATTGTCAGGCGTTTCGGTAGTCAAGTAGAAGGCCGTTTCGCGGTCCATATCAAACTGGTCCGGCATCAAATCGAGGCGAATACTCAGGCGTTCGTAAGCGCCCGCGAAGCCTATCTCTTCTACGGTTCCCTGTGACAGCCGGCAGACGCCACTCGCAAAGTTGTCTGTCTTACTGAGCAGGACATCCTCGGGTCTAAAGGCTACTTTCACCGGTTGACCATCACGGAAACGACTACGGTCTACCTCAGCGGCAATAAGAGCGCCACAAATCTCTAGGCGATCTCCCCGAAACACCGCCTCCAGAATATTTGCGGCTCCCAGAAAAGTAGCCACGTACTCGGTAGCTGGGTGGTTGTAAATCTGCTGCGGCGTCCCGATCTGTTCGATGTGCCCGGTATTAATCACCGCAATTCGATCGCCCAGCTCCAGTGCTTCTTCCTGATCGTGGGTAATGAAAATCGCGGGCACATTCACCTTCTTCAGCAGCGTACGTATCTCGCGCCGCAGGTGCACTCTTGTCTGCGCGTCCAGTGCACCGAAAGGTTCATCAAAGAGCAGGACCTCGGGTTTGTATGCGAGAGTTCGTGCAATCGCCACTCGCTGCTGCTGACCGCCAGAGAGTTGAGATGGATATTTTTTCCGGTGCTCTTCAAGCTGGACCAGTGCCAGCAACTCATTAACTGTCTTCTTTACCTCTTTGCGCGGCCGGCGGCGGATTCTTAACCCGTAACCGATGTTTTTTTCCACGGTCATCTTCGGAAACAAAGCATAAGACTGGAAAATGACTCCTACCCCGCGTTCACGGGCCGGCAGCTCGGTCACATCCTTACCATGCAGGATAATCTTACCGGTGTAAGGCTGTTCAAGTCCGGCGATGACACGCAGAATCGTGGTCTTGCCGCTGCCCGAAGCGCCCAGCAATACCAGTGCTTCTCCTTCAGCAACATCGAAAGAAATGTCTTCGAGCACGGGCGTCTGCCCGAAGCGCTTGCTAAGAGCACGCACACTGGCTGCGGGTTGAGGCGCTTCCGAGCTCGGAACGTCGACTGGAGTCATTCTGGGGACTATTTTAGCCGCACTCGCTGCCATATCATTAATTCCCTAAAAGCCGGCAATCTTCAATATCGCAATTCCGGTCAAGCTCGGAGCCAGCACAGTTCCGAGCCTGCGCGACAATCGCGAAACTGAATACACCGGAGTATCAATCAACATCCAGCCATTCCCGCGCAAAGAACAGCACGCTGAAAATCAGGAACGAGAACAATGCTAACACGATGGCGATTGCATTTGCCGCTTCGATCTGGCCTTCGTTGAACTTGGCGAAAATATACAGGGGCGCTGTTTGCGTACGCCCGGCAAGATTTCCGGAGACCAGAATTGTAGAGCCGAATTCACCTACTGCGCGCGCGAAAGTAAGCAGCGCGCCGGAGACGATTGCGCCACGCAGCGATGGCATCGTCACATGCCAAAAGGTCTGCCACCGGGTCGCGCCAATCGTTGCGGATGCTTCTTCAAGGGACCGGTTCATGGTGTCGAAGACAGGTTTAATAACCCCAAAAGCGAGCGGGAAGGTGACGAAAATATTTGCCAAGATGATCGCACCAGCGGTAAACATCACCTGTACGCCATGTGGGGCCAGGAGTCTTCCCAGGGTACCGTAAGGCCCCCACAACAACAGCAAAGCAAATCCTGCCACGGCCGTGGGTATCGCAGTCGGCAAAGAGATGGTGACGATGAGTGCGTTTCGCCCCCAAAAATTATGGCGCGAGATTACATAGGCGGCGAACAACCCGAACACTACATTAAATACAGTCGCCCAAAAACTGGTGACCAGCGAAAGCTTGAGCGCAAATACCGCCTCAGATGCAGTCAGGGCGGACCAAAAGCTTGCAAGTCCCTTGCTGGTTCCAAAGATAAAGATAGACAGCAGCGGTAGGAACACGAGCGGCAGCATCATGAACATCAACATGCCGATGCTCAGCGGTCGTGCGACGTCAAAGCCGCGTACATGTCGCATGGTTGGAATTATAGAACTCATCAGGCTAGCGTCAATTGTAACCGGAACTTGAGCCGCAAACGCGGCTAAAACGTAGCGCAAAACAATCTAAACGGGTAGGGTGTCACTGTATTTGGCTCAGGCTTCTGCTCACCGTTTACCTCTTCTTTGCACCTGATCGCGGAAAATCTGCTCAATCACCTCGGGGTAAGCCCGGACCCAACCCCCGAAATAGTCAACACCAAAAGGCATCTCGATATGTCCGAACTCTCTGTTATTTTCATTGAAGGCTTCGTTGGTCACCGAGTAGAAATGATATTGGACAAACGCCCGCTGCACCTCGTCGCTCCAGAGGTATTGCAAAAAGGCATTGATCACAGGGCGTTTCTCGGGCTTCACGTTGCGATCGATTATGGCGACGGGATGCTCACTGAAGATAGTCGCCTGCGGCACGATTATCTGAATTGGTGAATTAGCCTCCTTCATCAAAAGCCCTTCGAGTTCGTAGGTAACGAGCGCATCACCATTTCCAAGCTCAAAGGTTGTGCGTGCCTCGCGTGCCGATCCGGGAGTGGAGATTACATTCTTCCAAACAGCCTGAAGAGTTTGCAGCGCACGTGCCTTGTCTGGTTGCCCGGTTTGCTTTTCAGAGAGTTTTAGTTCCGAACCAAAGATGGCCAGGATGGACCACTGGGCGCCGCCGGAGCTGATCGGATCGGGATGAATCAAGCGCACGCCCGGCTTGGCCAGATCAGCAAAATCATTAATACCTCTTGGATTACCCTTCCTCACCAGAATAATGAACGGAGTCCGGTTGATAATTCCCTGGTGCGGCAGGGCGTGCCAATCACTTGTGATAAACCCCTTATCCTTTAGGCGCATGGGATCGCGGTCAATTGAAAAAATTCCGATCTCGGCCCCAACGCCCTGCAGGATTTGATTCGTAATGGTCTCTGACCCGGCGAATGACGAGGTAAAGTGAATGTCCTGGCCATGCTCTCGTTTCCATTTGGCAGCGAAGGCCGGATAAATCGACTTCTCCAGCGCTTCTTTCATCACCGAAAAGCCATAGACCGTAATATTGAGACCGCCACCTTCGGCCGGAGGTTTGGGCAGGCAACTACCCGCCGCGAGTAACATCAGGGACAAGAAAAAACCTGCGAGAGTTCTCCGGTTCATCAATGCACCTTCCCTCTAACGGCAGATCCTTCTCAGCCGGGGACACGACACTCAGCTCCAATGCCATTGCGCTTGCGGGGTCTAGCGTCTATATCACAGGTTCATTGTTTGGGGGAAGATCAATGTTAGGGGCGGGCCGATTACGCAGAAGTTTGGTAAGTCGTGACAAACCGGATTCCTGAGGTAATCCACGGATGTGTCCGGCGAGCAGAGAACATGAAGCATAATTGACGACGAGGCGACGACCATCTAGCATAAGAATTCGTGCTGACAGCTCTGTATATCTTTATCGTAGCTCTTTTGGTTTTGGCAAACGGCTTTTTCGTGGCCTCGGAATTTGCGCTCGTCGGCGTGAGGCGATCACGGATTACCGCTCTGGCCGAAGCAGGAAACCGGCGCGCGCGGTTGCTTCTTGATCTGCTTGATCACCTTAACGCATACATTTCAGCAACCCAATTGGGCATCACGATGGCTTCGCTGGCGCTGGGATGGATCGGCGAGCCCGCTTTTGCTCACCTGCTGGAGGGGCCTCTGGAAGGAAGAGTCTCCGAGGCCTGGTTACACACGATAGCCTTCACCTTCGCGTTTACAATCATCACCTTTCTGCATATCGTGATCGGCGAACTAGCTCCCAAAACTCTGGCCCTCGAAAGGACGGAAAAGATTGCACTCGCGATAGCGCCCCCATTGCGACTCTTCTACAGGTGCTTTCGCTGGCCCATACGACTGCTGGATTGGGCCGGAACACGCACCGTCCGCCTCTTTGGGCTTCACCCCTCAGGAGATCACGCCGCAATTTACACTGAAAACGAATTACGGCAACTCATTGAGGCATCGCATCAGAGCGGACAACTAAAAGGCGACGAAAAGAGATTGATAAACAGAGTCTTTGACTTTGCGGACACCACCGTTCGCGAGGCCATGATCCCGCGGACCGCGGTGTCGGCGTTACCTCTAAGCGCCACCTTGGACGAAGCGCGGCAGGCCTTTCGCGGACTCGGTTATTCGCGCATGCCTGTTTACAGCAATAGAATCGATGACGTGGTAGGCGTTTTGTTCCGACGAGATTTAGAGCCCTATCTTGAAAACCAGAGTCTCACATTCGCCCTTCAGGAATTACTGCACCCGGCCGTCTTCATACCTGAAGGTGCGCTCCTCGGTGCCGTTTTGAAAGAGATGCAAAAGACGCGCGCTCATCTAGCCTGTGTCGTAAATGAGCATGGCGGAATGGAAGGAATCATCACCCTGGAGGATCTGCTCGAAGAGATCGTGGGCGAAATCAATGATGAATATGATGAAGAGCTGCGGTCTCAAATCGTCAAGGACGGCGAACAATACCTGCTTGACGGAATGCTGGCGGTTCGCGATGCTAACCGGGCATTGCAACTTCATCTCCCCGAGCGCTCGGATTACACCACCCTGGCTGGCTTTCTGATGGACCAGGCGGGTCGCTTGCTGAACGTGGGGGACTCTATCGAATACAACGGAGGACGTTTTACAGTGGAACGGGTTGACCGGCGTCACATTCGCCGCGTCCGGTTCGAAGTCCTGCCCCATCGCGAAAGTGCTGTAGCGCCCTCAGCAACTGCCGTAGCGTTAATTACCGCCGTCCTGTCTCAGGCTTGAACGACTCGCATCGCCAAGATGCCTCCAGGGCCTAAGAAACCAGTAACCCCCCCTGAGAGCGGATTTTTCGCTCCAAGATAGAGATTATGACCACCCCGGACCCGAACAAACGACTGCTGTTGATTAGCAACTCCACACTCTACGGTAGCGGCTATCTGGATCACGCTGAACCGGAGATTCGAGATTTCCTGGGTAAGTCGACGAGTCGCGTCCTGTTTGTGCCCTATGCCCTTTACGATCATGCAGCCTACGCCAACACGGCGGGTGATCGGTTTCGAAAGATGGGGTACGAGTTGACGTCCATCCACACGGCCACGGATCCCCGCCGGGCGGTCCTCGAGGCAGAAACAATTTTCATCGGCGGCGGCAACACCTTTCGACTCTTGCTGAACCTGTATAGGTCTGACCTGCTCGCAACAATTCGCCGTCGCGTCGAGGAAGGAATGCCGTACATCGGATCGAGTGCCGGCTCCGTGGTGGCGGCCCCCACGATTAGGACCACCAACGACATGCCAATCGTACAACCTCCATCATTCATCGCGCTCGCCCTGGTGCCTTTTCAAATTAATGCGCATTACCTCGACCCCGATCCGAAGTCGACACACCAGGGCGAGACTCGTGAGAAGCGACTGTTGCAATTCCTTGAAGAAAACGATACCGCTGTGGTCGGACTCAGGGAGGGTGCGATGGTGCGCGTCGAGCACGGCTCGTCAATCTTAAAGGGCCCGTCGGGAGCTCGTATTTTCCGCAGAGGACAGAGGCCCTGCGAGCTTCTGCCGGGGGACACACTGGACGACCTCGCTTAATAATGAATCTCAATGCGGGGCATCTGTAGTACTATTGCCTTGCGGCCCCGAGATTTCATCGCCGAGGACTTCCGCCTGATGTTAAGGTTCCCTGCCAGAGCAATTGTCTTGGTGGTCGTTTATTCGATTTCTGTTTCCAGCTTTGTGCTGGCCCAACAGGATAGGCGCGAAGAGATGCGCCCCCGCCGTACTCAGGCCCAACCCAACAATCGAACACCGGTTGAAGTCTTGGATGCAGACACGTCGTCCCGTTCGGCCGCTAAGGAATGGAGCGCTCCCGAGACTGCAATCACTCGGGTTGACGCAACGCATGGCGTGCTAAATGGCGCGGAGCCAATCATGCGCATCGCCCTGGCAACTGATGTGCGCACGGCCACCGTTTCAACCAATGCCGGACTGCTGAGCGCAACTGACTTCGCAGAAACCTTTGTGCCGCTGGGGGTCGCGCGGGTGCGGGTTGAATCACATTTGCTGGCGCCAATGCCGGTCATGGCGGAGACCTTCCTGGTCAGGGTTGCCGGGTTGAGCTCGCGCGCACAGGCTGAGGAGCAAGCCAAATTAATACGCGAGGCAACGGCAGAAAAATCGCAACTTGTGTTCGATGCCGAAACTGAAACTTGGGGACTGCTAATAGGCGGGCGACGCTCTCGCGAAGAAGCTGAGCAGGCACAAACGCGACTTGATGAAGCGGGTTTTGTGGCCACCATAGTTGATCTCGAGTCGCGGGCCGGCAATAACTCAGATTCCGAGGCCGCAAAGCGTCCGTCGCCGCCGATTGATTCAACTCGAAACGGGCAACCAGCAACGCTCACCCGAACCGTCGGCTCTTTCACGCCCGAGCCAAGAGCGTCGACCCCAGCAAAGACAGACCCGGATCCAGGAAAGTCTACCCGTACGAACAATCCAGCTGTTCGCCTCGCCGCGCGTTCAAGTATTGCCACACGCGAGTTGGTGGCATCATCGGTGACTGCAGCCAAACTCTTCAGTTCTACCGCGCCGGTATTGTTTGCCTCTGACGATGAAAACAAGGCGCCGGTCCGTTTCAATGATAAGCCGTATCGCGGGCGTGTCGAGATTTTCGCCAACAGCCGCGGGTTACTGACGGTTGTCAACGTGATTGGGCTGGAAGATTACGTTCGCGGCGTAGTCGCAAATGAGCTCTCACCTGGGGGTTACCCACAATTGGAGGCCCTTAAGGCCCAGGCCATTGCCGCCCGTACCTATGCCATCAAGAATCGCGGGCAGTTCATGTCGCAGGGTTTTGATCTTTTGCCGACCACTCGCTCGCAGGTCTATCGGGGCCTGAGTTCAGAGCAGCCGCTCTCATCCCGCGCCGTAGATGGCACCCGCGGCCTGGTCGCGACTTACGAAGGGCAACCAATCAACGCTCTCTACACCTCGACTTGTGGGGGACGTACGGAAGATGCGGTAAACATTTTCGTCAGCGAAGTTCCCTACCTGCGTGGGCGCGAATGCTCGATTGAAGGCCGGACGAAGTTGGATTCTTTCACTATTCAATCAGCACGGGAGCCGGCTGAGTTTAAGGAAGAAGGACACGTGCCGCTGGCCCGCCTGGTGGCCATGCTTTCCGTTCACAACTTTGGAATGCTGCCCGCGCGCATATCCGATTCCTGGCTATCGGCGCCGGTTTCCATGGGCGAACTCCGGAGTTGGTTTGGCTCTGTTGCCGCCCTGGCCCATCAACCTGTCGTGCCGACTGGCGAGGACGCAAATCGCCCGCCTGGGTTCGCCACGGCCCTGAGCCTCGCTGTTTTTGGTGAAAGTCGTGCCGATACGCTGCTGAATGATGCGGATGTTGAGTACTACTGCGCAGTTCGTGACGCCAGTGAAGTGCCCGCGCCCAATCGGGCGGACGTCGCGCTCTTGGTTCGCGATGGTTACTTGTCGGTCTTTCCGGATGCGCGTCTGCACGCGAGAGAGATCATGACCAGAGGGCGCGTGCTGCGTGCCATAGCTCGCCTGCTCGAAACCCGCGGTTTGCTGCAAATGCAAAAAGGCACGGCGCGTCCCGCCGCTGACGGCTCATTGGTTCTGCGTTCAGCCAAAGGCAAGGACCAGCCATTTAAAGTCGGCCGCAATGCTTATCTGTTTCGCCAGCTCGGCGAAGAAATCTATGCCACGCGCTCCGTTATTCTGGTGGGTGGAGAGCCGGTAACTTTTCATCTCGATAATTACGGCGCCGTTGACTATCTGGAAGTGCGACCAGCTCCTAACGGCGCCGCGGCCGATCGCTTTTCGCCCTTTTCCAACTGGACCGTTGAATTAACGCCGGGCGCGGTTAGGGCGCGGCTGGGACGCGCAGCGCAGGGTATCGGCTCCCTGCTCGACTTGCGCGTGATTGCCCGAGGTGCCTCGCGACGCGCAACCGACCTCCAGGTAATGGGAAGCGAAGGTATAGCTCACGTACGTGGGGGCCGCATTCGTTCTGCTCTGGGGTTGCGGGAACAGCTCTTCGTAGTTGAAAAGAGGTACGACTCAGAGGGGCGTGTGACCGCCTATATTTTCACCGGACGCGGCTGGGGCCATGGTGTGGGACTTTGTCAGGTGGGCGCCTATGGTCTGGCCCGCCAGGGCTGGAGCTACGAAAAAATCCTGCAAGCGTACTACACAGGGATTGAACTGACTCGAATGTATTAGCCCTCCGGTTCAGATTCGAGTGCTTTGTGGTCACAGCCCGTCGGCCCGCAGACGGCGAGTTCGCGATTATCGAAACCGGGAAAAATGCGCTTCTCTCGAGCCCAGATCATCGGAGCACTCTTATTGCTCGCGGCTATCTGGATCGTCATCTGCTATCGCTTTTTATTCGCGTGAGTTCCGAGCCGAAAGCAAAGCCAATCATAGCGGTTGTTGGGCCCACCGCCTCGGGCAAGAGCGCGCTCGGAATCACACTTGCACAGCGACTGCAGGGAGAGATTATTAACTGCGACTCGGTGCAGGTTTACCAGGGCATTGAAATCGCCACCGCCAAAGTACCCCTGGCTGAGCGTCAGGGTGTGCCGCACCACTTAATCGATTTCATACCACCGCAGGTTAACTACACTGCGGGTGAATGGGCCCGGGCGGCGGCAGCCACTATCGACGAGATCGAAACTCGCGGTCGAGTGCCATTGCTGGTAGGAGGCACTGGCTTTTACCTGCGTGCCTTGCGCCGGCCCTTCTTCGTCAGCCCACCTACCGATCTTGAATTGCGGCGACGACTTAACCAGATTCGCGAGCGGCGGGGGGCAGAGCATCTTCATCGCATTCTGCAACGTCTGGATCGCGACGCGGCGAACAAGCTCTACGCGCGCGATTGGCCGAGGGTGCAACGGGCGATCGAAGTGTACATGCAGACAGGCGCATCGTTGTCCGCGCAAAAAGACCTGCGGCCAGAACCTCCCGAGAGTGTCAGGCGCCTGCGGATCTTGGCTCTTAACCCACCACGAGCTGAACTCTACCGGCGCATTAATGAGCGGGCGGAAGAGCATTTCGCAGCCGGGCTCGTGGAAGAAGTCAGGAAATTGCTGGCGCAAGGGGTGCCGCCACAGTCTAACGCGTTAGGGGCGCATGGATACAGACGAGTCGTTGAATACCTGCAAGGCCAACGCGACCTGGCGGGCGCGGTGGCACAAACCAGATTGGACGTACGGCACTACGCAAAACGGCAGTTAAGCTGGTTTCGCCATGAGCCGGACGTGGAGTGGTTTGAAGGTTTTGGCGATCAGCCGGAAGTGCAGGAACGAGTGCTCAACGCAGTACTCGCGCGCGGCACAAACAGCCTTTGGGCGCGCTGACACGCTTTGTTTGGGACACAAATACTGCTTTGCCTGGAATAAGGGCCCGCGCCAGGCAAACAACCCCAACTTGCCGGCTGCCTCTCCCTTGTCAGGGGATAGCGCCTGATGTAATCTAAAATCCCCTAATTTAGTTTTGGCTAGGTGGGTCATGAGCGATGGAAAGTCCACGCCGCAGAATATTCAAGACGCATTCTTGAATACGGTCCGACGCGAAAAGATTGGTGTCACCATTTATCTGCTAAGCGGAGCAAAACTTGTCGGTAAGATACGCAGCTTCGACAAATTTTCAGTGCTGCTGGAATCAACCTCGCAGGAGCAACTGATATTTAAGCATGCCATCTCGACGATAACCGTCGTCAGGCGCCCGCTGGGCGAACTGCGTGGTGCGCCAGCCGAAGTTCCGCAGCTTGAAGCCCCGCCTCAAAGCGATGCTCCATCCGGATCCTGACTCGTTGATTAAGATTTTTGCAGTTAACTGAGGGCGAGGCCAGCAATGCCCGACGGAGAAGCGTACGCCAATTCCAGAGATTTTACGTCGAGGAGAGCGAGTGAGCGGCATTTTTATTACCTTTGAAGGGATCGACGGCAGCGGTAAGTCAACCCAGCTGCGCTTGCTCGCCAGCCATCTGAAGATGGCGGGTTACGACGTTATCAGCACGCGTGAACCGGGCGGCACGCCGTTGGGAATTCGCCTGCGCAGCGCCCTGCTGGATTCGCAGGAACACGTGGACCCACTCACCGAACTGCTGGTCTTTGCCGCGGATCGCGCACAACATGTGCGCATACTGTTGCGGCCGGCGCTGGAGTCTGGTCGCATCGTACTTTCCGATCGTTACGCCGATGCCACTGTCGCTTATCAGGGGGCCGGGCGCGGCTTCTCGCCGCAGTTGATTAAAGAAATCGTCGAGCTGGCCACCGAGGGACTGAAGCCTGACTTAACCTTACTGTTTGATCTCACGGTCGCTGAAGGCGGGCACCGGACCAGGCGCCGCACCGTCGAAAAGAAGCAGACCGATCGGCTTGATGCTGAAGATGTCCACTTTCGTACCCGGGTGCGCGCTGCCTATCTCGAGATCGCGGCGGCCGAACCTGAGCGCGTCAAAATCGTTAATACCGAAGGGTCAGTGGAGGAAACTCATGCGCGGGTAAAGGCGCTGGTCAACGAGTTCCTTGAAAAGCGGAAGAAGGCTTCCGCCACACTTTAGTTTGTCGCTGCACGGAAGGAAGCTTCGCACTGAAGATCCTTTCAGGAAATAACGACAATCTTAAGATTGTCAGGACAATGAATCATGTTCAATAAGCTGGCGGGCAATCAAGGCATAAAGAAGCTCCTCATCCGGATTCTCGCATCCGGACGCGTGCCCGGCTCGCTCCTGTTTGTCGGTGCTGAGGGTGTGGGCAAGAAGCTTTTTGCGCTCGAACTAGCGAAAGCGTTGAATTGTCGCGCACCACGCGGTGTGGAAGCCTGTGACGAGTGCCCAGCCTGTCTTCGCATTGCCAGGTTCAATTTTCCGCAAAGTGATAAGTCTGACGATTGGAACGAATTGATCCGTACTGATCATGCGGATGTGGCCATGGTCGTGCCCCCGAAACGCGTTCTCAAGGTCGGACAGATGCGGGCTATCGAACGCGAGGCCAACTATCGCCCCTTCGAAGGAAAGGCGCGCGTGTTTCTGATTGATGATGCCGACAAGTTGAATGACGAGGCAGCCAATGCCATTTTAAAGACGCTGGAAGAGCCGCCGGCTACATCTCACCTGATACTCATTACCTCACGTCCCGCGATGCTTCTGGAAACGATTCGCTCACGTTGTCAAATGGTTCGCTTTGCTCCGCTCAGTATCGCGGAAATGGAGGAGTACCTGGCCAGCAGCAAGACTGCAAAAGCTTCGGAGACCCCTTTGCGGGCTCGACTTGCCGGCGGCAGTATTGGCAGGGCCTTAAAGAGTGATCTGGAAGATTATCAAGCGCACCGGGCCGTCATGATGCGCGTACTGGAAGCGCTCGCGCTTACAGGGGATCGCCAGCAACTCCTGAGCGTGGCTGAAGAGCTGAACAGTGTCAGGTACAAAGACGATTATGAAGAGATGCTGGACATTTTCGAGGGGCTGGTTCGTGACGCCTGGAGGCTGAGTTTGGGGACGAGAGAAATTGTCAATGAAGATTTGCGGCAGGAGCTCGGCAGCATTGCAGATAAGATTGACAGCCGGAACGCGGCCCGCTGGATTGCCGAAACCGAAACTTTGCGCGAACAACTGGAAGTCAACATCAACCGTAAGGTAGCTACTGACGCGCTGTTTCTCTCGCTGGCCGCATCCACCTAGAAAACCCTCAGCGCACCTGCTTGAATTAGATCCTCATCATTTCAGCCTGCTCCATAACGCGCTCCGCTTGAGCCAGCACAAACACAACGCCGAATCCTCCACAAATCTCAGTTCAAAGTTAGTTTCTTTCTCAGCGATTTCCTACGGGCAGCCAAGTGACTGTTTCGCGAGAGACACCCCCGCTTCAACATCTCCAGTTGAATCACCCGCCAACCAATAATCGGTTCCGCCATTGTTAGTGTTCATCAGTTTTATCCATCCGGACTCACTGGTCTCGGACGTTGGAGCCCCATCCTGACCCTTCAAGACCCATTTGCCATGCTCGCAGATGTAAAGGTCCTTGTACGTGGTCGTCGTCTTCTTTACTTTGACGTAGATATGTCGCAGTGCCGAAGTGGAAAAGGCGCCGGTTATCTTTTCGCCAAGCTTTACCCCTTTGCCTGCGCCTGCAATTTTCATGATCGCTCCGAAGATATTCATCAACACCTCACCCTCGGGGCTGATTCCGTACTTGGTCACCGCGGCGTCGCTTAGCTCGCAGGTCACTTCTGTCCTTGCCTCGGTTTTTTTTGCGCCCTCGGGATCACATTCTCTCGCAGTGGTATCACCCGGGGGATTTGTGGGCGGCGTTGGCGGCGCCTCCGGCGTAGGCATCGGCGTGACTTTCGCTGGCGGCGTTGCATTATCGGCGGGCCTGGGCCCTGTAGGCGGGGGCTTGGGCGTCGGATCGTCAGTCTTCTCGTACGAGTCAATAGACGGATCGCTGAAGCCATCGTGTGCTTTACTCACCTTGATCCAATCGCAGAACTTGAGCGCAGGCATCTCGTCAGACTTGATGAAAACTTCGGAGGTAGCATCCAACCGTGTCTTGATCTTGATGTGCCAAAGTCCTTTGACACCCGGTTGCGGCGAACCTTCTATGTGGATTGTCTGCCCCTCGAGATCGATCGCCTTCACCTTGCGATTTGAACCGGACAATTTCGTGCCACCAGGAGTGGCAGACGGTGTCGTCTCTGCCACCGGCGGTTGCTCGGCTTCATTTCCCTGAACGCCCTCCGGTCCAGGACAGGCACAGGTGTTGTTTCTGGTGTAGCGATCCGTAATGGTGAAATTTCTTTGCGGATTTGTTGTCTGCACCGTCGCACTGCCCGTGTGTGCCAAGCGGTCGACCTGTGCCTGAATTCGCCCCTCGTTAAAGCGAAAGTCGCCTTTGAGGATGGCGCCGGTTCTTGTGATCAACTTGGGATAAACAGTATCGAGATCAGGGTGCGACGGCTTGCCGCCTCCGCGCGCACTGTCGAACGAGGCGATGGCAATATTAAGCCCGGGTGCAGAGCCGCAGAAAACGTAGTCTCCGGTGTCTGAACTGAAAATCAGAGAATTGCCATTGCTCTCATCCTGCAAACAGATGTCAAATATCACCACTGTGGCCGTCGCGTTCCAACCCCCAGCTTGCAGACCGGTAATCGTCCGCGTAGCCTTGAAGATCCCGTTACCTTGAACCTCAGCCGGCCTGATTGCCACCGTTTGCGCGTCGCCACCCTCCATGTTGACGACTCCGCCCTTGCTCAGGTGGAGTGGAACTGGCTCTGTGATTCCCTGCAAACCAGACACCTCGATAGTCAGCGTCGTGCTCTCGCCCCTGAGCAGCCTTGTCTTCGGGGCGCTTAGATTCACGCCGACGCTGCGATACTGGCCCTTAGTTTCCTGCCCCCTTTCATTAACCACAATCTCAGTCAGCCCGGTTACTCTGGTGGGGGCTCGGAACACAGCTTTGTGCGAAGACTCGGCAAGCACTGGGATTTCCTCACCGCCGACGAGCAATCTCGTATTTTGGGAACTGCCATCGAAATTGCCCGAAATCTCCACGGGCCGTCCCTGCTGGGCTATTGTTGGAAGCGTGAAATCGGATCCGATGGCCAGGACGTTGGGGAGTAGCGGCGCGACCTGGCCGCTGCCGGCGACGACCGCCGAACTCCGCGCCGACGAAATTGGCACCATCGCAGTATGGATCTGCGAACCATCTTTGCTTCTGAGTGCCAGCTTGATCTGCGCCTCAGCAGTGTCATTTCCAAGGTTGGCAGGAATCTTTATGGTGAAGCGTTCGGGTACGCCACCGGTGGTCGGGACAGCGATTGGCTTCGAGAAATCAAACAGCAACTCCAGCGGCAAAGATCTACCACCGCTACCCCTGTCCACTTCTGGCTGGCTCTGTCGTTTCGGCTGGATTATGACCGTTCCGGAAATCGTATCGCCGGCCATCATGTCGTCTGGCAGGTTCACGATGACGCGGCCCTGAATCGCATCGAACGTGACGGTCTTCAGGCCATTACCGCTTCCGGTCTCGACTGTGTCCCGAGGGCCCGCCGGAATCACAGTGCCCTGTTTGGGCGGTGGCGAATGCACTCTTTGTTTCCAGCCGTCGACCGTCGCAGTGTCCTTTTCTGTTTCCGAGGAACCGCCTGTCCTCCGGATCTTCTCTGCGAGCAACCTCTCGAACCGTGCTATGGCCGCATCGGCGGCCGCGCGCGCAGCATCGACTCTCCCGCACGGATCCGCTGCATCGACCAGGGCCTGTGCTCCAGCGGCCGCAGCCTCAGCTGCTGCGGCTTCTCTCTCCGCGGCCCGAGCTGCCCTTTCGGCTGCTCGCGCTGCCTTCCGAGCAGCAGTCGTAGCCTCACCTTTGCCGCGATCCGACGCTTTCGCATCGGCCAGGTCAGCTGCCTTCTCTGCCTCGTTGGCCCTGTTCCCTTTATCTCTGGCGTCTTTTTGCGCTTTCTTGTCGTTCGGGTTGTCTTGGGCTTTATCACGGGCGTCATCCGCTTCCTTTGAAGCGTCGGCTGCTGCTTTGTCGGCCGCGTCAGCAGCTTTGCCGTCCCGGTAATTCCCCGCCCCGCCCGAAGCGCTCTCCGCATCTGCCGCTGCCGTTGCGGCATCGCCGGCAGCCTTACGGAGGTCGTCAGCTTTTTTCCTGGCCGCGGCCGCAGCAGCCTTGGCTGCCGCGGCTTTTTTCTTCAGCTCATCGCAGTCCTGCGCCAGCTTATCCGCCGCGGCTACTTTTTTTTCCGCGTCTTTCCTGGCGTCGTCATACTCATTGGCAGTCGGCGGAGGCCCCGGAACGGATGCGACGTTCAGTGGAGCGATTAACATTATCGCGGCGAGTGTAGAGGCCGTGAAGCGAAATCCGATAGCTGTCTTCATGAGAGTCTCCTCTTAGAATTCGTCCCGCGTCATCTTCTTCACCGGTACCAGATGAAGAGCCGACGCTCCCCTGCGTTCCAGATTACGCAGCCGGACGTTTCGTAATGGATTCCCCTCGGGATCGGACTAATGCAAAAGGCGGACGGATAAACGCAGTATGAACGGGCGTAGATTTATCACCATGAAAGAGCTGGAGTCAATGGCTTTTGGGTGGCCCAATTTCGCATTCCGCGTTGGCTAATTGAGAATGTCAACGGCCGGCGAGAAAAAAACACCCGCAAAAATGAAAAGACTGCGCGGCTAACCAACCGGGCAGTCTTCAATAATTGGAACTTCGTTGCTTCTAGGTGATGCTTACAAGTTCCGGTTCCGTGGCGGACCTTTTTGCTTCGATCTCGGCCAGCAGTTTTTCAGTCTCCAGGACAAAGGCCTCGACGATGTCTGCCCCGCCAACTTTGCGCATGGGCACGCCGTCCTTGAAAATCATGCCGACGCCACGTCCAAAGGTCACGCCAAGTTGCGAGTCGTGCGCCTCGCCTGGACCATTGACCGCACAACCCATGATTGACAGATGGAGCGGCTCCTGAATGTGGGCCAGACGTCTTTCAATTTCGGTCACGATGCCGACGAAGTTGTCAACATCGAGCCGCCCACAGGTGGGACATGCCACCACCGTGACCCCACGCTTGCGCAGTTCGAGTGACTTGAGAATTTCCCAGGCGACGCGAACTTCTTCCTGTGGCTCTGCGGCGAGCGAAACACGAATCGTATCGCCAATGCCTTCATGCAAGAGAATGCCTAATCCAATGGCCGACTTCACAGTCCCCGCAAACGCAGTACCGGCTTCAGTGACGCCCAGGTGCAGCGGGTAATCGACCTTCTCGGCCAGCATTCGGTACGCGGCCACAGTCCGGTGCACGTCCGAGGCTTTCAGCGAAATGATGATATCGGTGAAATCCAGGTCTTCCAGGATCTGGATGTGGCGCAGGGCCGATTCGACCATAGCTTCGGGCGTCGCCGTGCCATATTTTTTCAGCAGATCCTTTTCCAGCGAGCCGCCGTTTACGCCGATGCGAATGGGAACTTTCCGCGCCTGGGTCGCGCGTACTACCTCGCGAATGCGCTCCTGTGAGCCGATGTTGCCCGGATTCAACCGCAGTTTGTCGATACCTGCGTCAAGGGCCATCAGGGCGAGCTTGTAGTGGAAATGAATGTCAGCGACGATGGGAACGTCAGGGACGCGTTTGCGGATTTCTTTGAGGGCGATAGCCGCGTCATTATCGGGGACGGCCAGGCGCACTATCTCGCAACCGGCCCGCATCATTTCTTCAATCTGGGCCACTGTGGCGGCAACGTCGGCGGTGTCCGTCTTGGTCATGGACTGGACGACCACTGGTGCGCCCCCGCCGATTTGAATGTCCTTAACTTTTACTACTCGAGTTTTTCGCATCACATCCGACAAACTTCCATTTGTTGTTTGGTCCTAAGTTGAACTCTCTGCTGCGCAAACGACAAACTAAGGCTTGTCGGACCAAAGCTACTTCGCGGGCGTCGTGGCTGCCGGCTTACTGTCAGGCTCCGGAGAAAACGTCTTCAGCAGATCGTTTGAAATCACGAACACCATCAGCAGAATGACCATCACAAAGCCTACTTGTTGAATACGCTCGCGAATCGGGGTCGAAAGCGACAGGCCAATCACGGCGAGCGCGCCTTCGATTAGCAAGAGAAAGATAGCCCCACCGTCCAGCACCGGTATCGGCAATAAGTTAAATACGCCGAGATTCAGGCTCAAGAATCCCAGCATCTGAAAAAACCCGTCCCAGCCCAATCTTTCAACCTGGGTGGAAGCGACCTTATAGATACCGATGGGGCCTGAAAGCGTGTTGCGCACCGAACGCTTGCCGCTGAACACCTGGCCCAGTGCCTTGCCGGTCAGTTTGATGATTTCCACATTCGAGCGATAGGCATAACTGGCAGCGCCGCCAATGCCGGCTTTTTGCAGCGGGAATTCGTCCCCGATACTTATCCCGAGCACTCCATTGGCCAGCCGCCGCGAATCTGTGTTTATCTCGACTGTCTTTCCGCCACGCTCCACGGTCAGTTGCAGTGGCTGATTATTGTGTTCGCGAATATAGCCGGTGACCTGCGCGGCGCTCCTGACCTGTTGGCCACCCAGGGCCACCACCCGGTCTCCGGCTTGCAAGCCGGCTGCGGCGGCTGGCGAGTCACGAGTTACTTCGTGAATCACAATCGGAACTCCGCCATTGTCCGGGACGAAGTCCAGAGTACCGGCGGTTTCGCCGTTCTCCGTCCGCGGCGTGGGCTTGATATTGAGGGCCAGCCTTTGCCCATTCCGTTCTATTACCAGGGGCAATTCCTGATCCGGTGACAACAAGCCATCGCCGTATATGCTGTCCCATTTTGGATTTTCGACCCCGTTGAACTGGACAATGCGGTCGCCCGCTCTCAAGCCGGCTACCTCAGCGGCGCCTTGCTTGACCACAAAGCTGACAACTGGGGCCGGCGTATTTGGCACCCCGAACATTAGGGCCGCCACGAAAGGAATAGTGAAGGCGGTAAGCACGTTCATAACCGGGCCGGCGAGGGCGACAAGAATGCGCTGATACCGGGGCCTAAGGTTGAACATCTCTTCCGGAGGAATATCGGAGGCGCCGGCTCCTTCCAGCGGGGCATTCGATTCATCACCGCCGAGCTTCACATAGCCGCCCAGCGGAATCGCTGACAGGCGATAATCCGTTTGGCCCCAGCGCTTGCCAAGCAACCGGGGTCCAAAACCGACAGAAAAAGTCTCGACGCGGATTTTGAGAAGTTTGGCCACGATGAAGTGGCCAAATTCGTGCAGAATGACCGCCGCGCCTAAAATCAGGATAAAAGCTAAAACACCAATTAAAGAAGGCATTCGTTCAAATTCTCTTTTCTAGAAACTGCAACCAAAGCCACACAGACTCAGAGTCAACCCTGCTAAATTGGGTTGCACAACTGAGTTTACGCGGCGTCCGAGCAGGCGTCAAACCATTCGTTCGGCCAATTGATTGGGAGTCTGCGCCAGTTTCTCTAGTTCTGCGAGCGCCGCTAAACGTGCCAGACGATCGGTTTCAAGCACCGTATCGAGGTCCGCCAGGGCTCGTGTGCGGTGACTATCCATGACTGCGGCAATCACTAGTGGGATGTCGGTTAGACAGATGCGTCCATCGATAAATGCCTGCACAGCCACTTCATTGGCGGCGTTCATCGCCGCCGGGAGGGTGCCCCCGGTGCGCAGGGCCCTGTAGGCGAGTTCAATGCAGGGAAAGCGATCCGGATCGGGTGCCTCAAAATGGAGGGCTGAGAGAGCCGTCAAATCCAGCGGCGGCAGGGCGCAGGAATGCCGGTGGGGATACGTCAATGCGTACTGTATCGCGAGGCGCATGTCTGTCACGCCCATCTGTGCTATCACGGAACCATCAATCAACTCGACCATCGAGTGGATTACCGATTCCGGATGAACGACGATTCCAATCTGGTCGGCCTCAAAGCCAAACAGCCAGCGGGCTTCGATCACTTCCAGCCCTTTGTTCATCAAGGTGGCCGAATCAATGGTGATTTTGTCACCCATGTTCCAGGTGGGGTGGCGCAGCGCATCGGCCACCGTTGCCTGTTGCATTTCACTTTTGCTCTTGGTGCGAAACGGGCCCCCCGAAGCAGTTAGAACAATTCGGCGTACTTCGCTGATGTCTTCTCCACGCAAACACTGATGCAAGGCATTATGCTCGGAATCAACCGGCAGCAACTCTGCTCCTGAGGCCTCGGCAGCGCGGGTCATGAGTTCGCCGGCCATGACGAGCGTTTCTTTATTGGCCAGGGCAACACGTTTACCGGCCTCGAGAGCGCGCAAAGTCGGAACAAAGCCAACCGCCCCTACGGTAGCCGAGACTACACAGTCGGCCTGGGGATGGGTGGCAATTTCGCACAAGCCTGCTTCCCCAATCAGGATGCGCGGCAAATCGACATCCCGCTGAAAGAGCTGCGTCCGCAGATCATGAGCAGCCATCTCCGTCTCAACCGACACCACCTCGGGGAGATAGCGAGCCACTTGTTCTGCCAGGACCGTAATATTTCGCCCGGCCCCCAGGCCGACGACGCGAAAGCGCTGCTCGCCAAGTGATTCAATCACTCGCAGCGTATTGCAGCCGATTGAGCCGGTGGAACCCAGAATCGCGACGCCTTTATAGTTCATATCAGGCGGCCTGGGGGACGAGAGTCAACCATGACTCGTAGGGGTTGAGTAATTCGATCAAGCGTCCCTGATCGCTAATGTAGGAGGCTCCTACCACGCGCCAGGCGCGGCCCTGGCGATAGGTCAGGTCAACGGTGGCATCTACGGTCTTATTACTGCCGATTACTTTGAGCTTCAAGCTTGCGTCGCCATCGGAGTTTTGCACGTTAAGGTTGCCGCTGACGAACGTCCCAAATTCCTTAATTTCGCCAATGTCCTGTTTTAGTTTTTCATTACTGCGCAGATAAGCTTTAGCCACCTTCGCTGCATCGCTCTTCCCTAAAGCATAAAGCGTGTAGGCCACTATGCCTCCGGCGAAAAGCGCTGCCGCCAAACCCATCGCCAGCAGCACCAGGACGACTACTGCAACAATCTTCTTAGTGGTCATCGAGGTTAAGGATTATTGAAAGTAAATCCGAGCGAAATAGTAGATGAGGGGTGCGTTGAAGAGCAAGCTATCGAGTCGATCGAGGATCCCGCCGTGCCCCGGAAGAATGTTTGCCGCATCTTTCGCGCCCGCGCTTCGTTTCAGAGCACTTTCGGTGAGGTCTCCGACAATTCCCAACACTACCATGATGGCGGCCAGCGGCATGGCCCACTTCAAAGGCAGCTCGCGAAAGAACCAGAAGTGCGATAATGCGGCCATAAGCAATCCCGTAAGCAGACCGCCAACCACGCCCTCCCAGGTCTTGCCGGGGCTGATCTTGGGCGCCAGCTTGCGCTTTCCAAATGTCCGCCCCACGTAGTAGGCTCCCGTGTCAGCGCCCATAATTACCAGAAAGAAAAACGACAGCAGGTGCGCCGAAAGTTTTTGACTGAAGCCCGTTCGCAATGCTACCAGGTGACCGCCGAGCAGCACGATGTAGAGCACTCCGAGCAACGTGGCGCCGGTCGAGGAGATCATGGTTTCAAAAGGAGCGCCGCGAAAAGTGGCCGCGGCCAGCGTGCCTATCGTCAGCACCACCAAAATCAGTAAAAGCAATTGCAGTGAGAACAAATCCTGACTCGGTTCATTGAAAAAAAACACTGTAAAGATGCCGGCCGCACCGAGATAACCAGCGGCCATGTCCGGCTTCATCCCGCGGCGCTTGGCCAGCTTCCAGAATTCCAACAGCGCGAGGCTCATCGCGGCCGCCATCAGCACAGCAAACAGCGGTTGTAACCAGGCAATAAGAATTGACGAAATCAGGAATGGAAGCAGGATGGCGGCGGTGATGATGCGCTTCATTTCAAAGAATGGTCTTTGGGATTTGCTCTTTGGTCTTTGGTCTTTGGCTTTAAGCGTTTGATTTCATCCATGGTTCTTCGTTCCTTGATTTGACTCCCCGAGCGTGAACAGAGAGCGGCGAAGGAACAAAACCCCAGACGCGACGTACCAACACTAAGAACTACTAACCAGCTTCAATCCACCGAAGCGGCGATCACGGCGTTGGTATTCCACGATCGCTTCCAGCAAATGAACTCGGCGGAACTCGGGCCAAAGTGTCTCAGTAACATAAATTTCGCTGTAGGCAACCTGCCACAGAAGGAAATTGGAAATGCGCATCTCTCCACTGGTGCGGACCAGCAGATCCAGGTCGGGAAGATTCCGGGTGTAGAGTTCGTTGGCAATCCGTTCCTCGGTCAGTTCATCCGCCGGATTCCCTTCATCAATAAGTCGCCGCACCGCTGCGCGCGCTGCATCAACGATCTCGGCCCGTCCTCCATAGTTCAAGGCCACGGTCAGCACCATCCCGGAATTTTCGGCCGTGCGGTCCGCCGCACGTGCTATTTCGCGACGCACACTTTCGGACAGCGCGCCGGTTCGTCCAATGGTTTGAAACTTGATATTTTGCCGGTCAATTTCATCCAACTCGAGCCTCAGATAACGACGCAGCATACGCATCAGGGCGTCGACTTCGTAACGCGGCCGCTTCCAGTTCTCAGTTGAGAACGCGTACAGAGTCAGTCCCCCCAGGCCAAGCCTGGCTCCCGTATCGACTGCAGCTCGCACGGCCTCAACACCTGCTCGATGCCCGGCGATACGAGGCTGTCCGCGACGCGCGGCCCAGCGGCCGTTTCCGTCCATAATGATCGCGAGATGTCTGGGAAGACGGTCCCAATCGATGGCGCCCAGCAGCGCAGCATCGCGGGTCCCTTTTTCCACTACTTCAGAGAAGTCAGACAGCATCGGTGTTTATTGTGGGCATGCTCGAATCACGAGTGGCGCTCGACATTGTTGCCGCTGGCTCCGTGACTGTCAATTGAGAAGAAGGTCTTTGGCCTTTGCTCTCGGTTGCGAGTGCGACAAAGACCAACAGACCGGGCTAAGAATAAGTCACGGACACCAGCGTCAAGCCGCAGGCCGGTGCAGTTGCTCCTGCCAGCGAACGGTCTCCGTTCCGGATCGCCGCGCCAACACGGGCACAATCGATTTCGCCGCGTCCAACAGCTAGCAGAGTGCCAGCCATTGAGCGAACCATGTAGCGCAAGAAACCGTCCGCACTCATGCTTATCTCGATCATGCGGGCCCGTGCACGTTCATCGAGATGTTCGCGGACTGCACAGCGTGTAACCGTCCGCACTCGACTCTCGGCGTCCGACTGGGCGGACGAAAAAGCTGTCCAATCGTGCTCCCCGAGAAACAGCAGGGCACATTGTTGCATGCTTTTTACATCGAGAACTCGCGCTTCCTGGTGGGCGTAACGGGCCCAAAACGGTGAACAAACCTTTCCATTGATTATCCGGTACACGTAAGTTTTGCCAAGCGCAGAGTAGCGAGCATGAAAATCGTCTGGCACCACAGCCGCTTCCATGACCCGCACGTCAGCAGCAAGGTTGGCATTCAGCGCGGCGCGCAGTTTCTCAGGGGCTATCTGGCGGCTGATGTCTACGCTGGCGACCTGTCCTTCAGCATGAACCCCCGCATCAGTTCGACCTGAACCATGGACCACAACCTCCCGACCATCGATTAACGATAAAGCGCGCTTCAACTCACCCTGCACGGTGCGCAAACTATCCTGTATCTGCCACCCGTGAAAATCCGTGCCGTCATATTGAAGCGTGAGCTTATAGTTCATTAGATCCCAGGATTGTCAGTTGTCAGTAGTCCGGAGTCAGTTCGGTGCTGCCCTTCCGGCTACCTGGCTTGGTCGTCGCTTCACCGCGCGCACAAGCCTCACAGAACGCCGGCTCAACCGACGGGACAGCAAGGGGCGCGAGCGCAATGCGGGGTACACCTACGTCGGCTGCTCCTGACGAACGGTCTATTATCGAAGCTGCAGCAATAACCTCGGCGCCAGCGGCTCGCAACGCTGCAATAGTCTCGCGCGTGGAGCCGCCAGTGGTGACGACATCCTCAACCACGAGGGTCCTTGCTCCAGGCGAAATTGAAAACCCGCGGCGCAAAGTCATTACGCCATCCTGACGCTCAGTCCACAGGAAGCGCACTCCGAGCGCGCGGGCTACTTCATGGCCGATAATCAGGCCGCCAATGGCCGGAGACGCGACCAGGTCGATCCTCTGTTCTCTAAAATGCGAGGCTAAAGCCTGTCCGAATTCTTCAGCCTGGGCCGGGTCCTGCAGCACGAGGGCGCACTGCAAATACCTGGTGCTGTGCAGTCCGCTGGACAGCACAAAGTGGCCCTCAAGCAGGGCCCCTGCGGCCTTAAATTTTTCAATCACTGACTCAGCCTGCAATGATTCGCTCCTATTTCGAGTCTAAGGCATGTTATACTTAGCCGCTCATGCCGCCATTTCGTAATCTCGTATCCGACTCAACCCTTGTTCAGGAAACAATTGATCTCCTCCGCGATTGTGGTGGACGAGCGCCCGCGACGGAAATTGCCGATAGCGTCTTTAAGATCTCACATATCGACGCGGAACTGGCCAGTCTGCTGGTAGCTGATTTGGTTCGGGACGATCACCGCTTCAAAGCTTTTGACGGACAAATGGTCGAATTACTGACGAGCAACGTTGAAACCCAGCCACTCTCAGAGCTCGAGTTTGTGGTAGTTGATGTCGAAGCCACGGGCGCCAAGACCCCTCCCAACCGGCTAATCGAGCTGGGAGCATACCGTGTGCGATCGGGCCGCATCGTTGACGAATTTGTAACTCTCGTCAATCCTGAACTGCCCATCCCGCGTTTCGTCGCCTCTCTCACTCACATCACCAACGACATGGTCAAAGCGGCGCCAGTTTTCGCCGAAGTGGCGCCTCGCTGGTTGGAGTTTGTAAGCGATGCCGTGCTGGTGGCACATAACGCCCCTTTTGATACGAGCTTTCTGAACCATGAAATCTCCCGAGTTTATCCCGGGCACCGAATGGTCAACTCGCATATCTGCACGGTCAAGTTGTCCCGCCGCACCCTGCCGGGCCTTGCCAATTATCGCCTGGACACAATTGCCAGCCATTTTTCAATCGATATCTCAAATCGCCATCGAGCCGGTAGTGACGCCCTGGCCACAGCTCAAATCTTCATTCACTTGCTTGCGAGACTGAATGAACACGGCGTGCGAGACCTGGCCACGGCCAGAACTTTCCGGGTCATTGAAGATGCGCCGGAAGCCTTACCGCTGCTTCAGACGTTCTAAACTTCCGCCGCAATCCGTTGGAAAGAGTCATTAGCCTGTTTGAGCGCATCACTGTTTCTTGAAAGCCCCTGCGTTTCTCAATGCGCAAATCTCGACGGGGCTCAAATTCGAACGAGGCTTAGATCTCGACGGGCCGCGGCCGGCGCAGGAACGACCGGGCGAGGAAAAATCCCACGATCAAAATGGCTAATGCCAGCCCAACCCAGGGATAATACTTTGCCAGGATGACCTTTGCCTGTTCCCCATACCGCGCTGCGAGGTAACCCAGCAGCAGGTATCGAAATGCTCGCCCAGCGGCGATGGCCAGGGCAAAGCGCACCACGCTCAATCGCAACACACCTGTCGTCACGACAAAAAGCTTGAGCGGAAAAGGTGGCGGCAGGAGACAAGCGACCAGCACCGATAACACATCGTACTTGTCAATCCAGTCCTTAACGCGTTTTTGCTTTTCCGGCGAAAACCTCGCCAGGGCCCGGCTGCCCGCGCGCCGCGAAATGTAATAGAGAATGACGCAACCGATAGTTGAACCGAGTACTGCAAGCAGGACGTATAGAGGCATCCAGCGCGGGTTCGCCATGGAAAGAAAAATCAGCAGGGCGTCGGCACTGCTCGGCAATGGCACAAAGGTGGAATCCAGCAGGCAGAGGATGAAAAGCCCCGGTCCGCCAAAGGCCGCCACGTAAGCGCCAAACCTGGTCAGTTTCCGCGAAATCTTGGCCAGGAAACTGCCGAGGCTGAGAAGAAATAAGATCATTGGGCTGGATGATTCCTTTCCGAAGTATTAAGCATTTCAACGAGGACTGTCTGTTGCCGCAGCGGACTGGGCGGCCTCGACCTCAGCCTCTTGTTTCACTTGTTCCTTGGCTTCCTTTCCGGCAGTAGTAGCGGCGCGGCCACGCCTGGTCAATAGATAGATCAGCAGGGCCAACAAGCCAAGTGCGGCTATGATATTGATAATTGCGAGCCCGTTCTTTTCAATGAAAGTTAGAACCCTGCGACCATAAAATACGGCGAGGATACCCTCGACGTAATAACGTAGTGCCCGGGCAATCAGAACCGTAACCAGGAACTTCCAACGGGGATACTCGAGTGCGCCGGCGGTGGCCACAAAAATCTTGAATGGCAAGGGCGGGGGCAATATCGCCGGCACTGCCAAAGCGAGCACGCCAAACCTTGCATAAGCTTTTTCTGCTCGCAGAATGTGCTCCGCGCGAAAACGCCGGCGCAGGAGTGCCTGGCCACCACGCCGCATAATTGAATAAAGCAGCAGGCAGCCGATGACCGACCCCGCCGCCGCAAATAAGGGGAAATAGAAAACTGCGGAGTGATATTTGTAACAACGCCCCACTACCAAATAGTCATTAATCTCTGGCAGAGACAACAGTGATGAGTCCAGAGCTCCAATCAGAACCATCGCCGGACCGGCCACATACAGCGGTGCCCCGATGACGAAATGCTCCAACCAACGACTGAATGCTCTTAACCAATCAAACATAACTTAGCATGACAGGCAGTAAATAAGACCACCCAGCCAATCAGCTTTGCCCAGCCCACTCGGGCCAACAAGGAATGCATGAGTAAGCCTACAAGGCGACTAGCTTAGCCTCGTAAGCGTGCCCTTGTCACTCGGAACGATTTTCCGTTTGGGGTTTGCTGATTATTTGGCGGGTGCGAAGATCGAGGGGGAGTCGTAGGTGACGCCCACTGTGACACCTGATTTCGGACTAAATTTGCCCAACCCCCGGATGCCGGCAAAATCAAAGCGCAAACCGGAAGCGTGGATTTGCATCCCGAGACGTGCCTCAGACTGTGCTTCTGTACCGAGCGGTCCATTACCGGGGCGTGTGTTGGCCCGACCATTTACTTCTCCGGCAAGGCTGAATTGTTTATTAAGGCGAAAGATGCCGGCGGCGCCGTAGGTCAACATGTCGTTCTGAGTAAACAAGAGTGTCGGCGCGGTAATGATGGCAATGCCGAAATTCCCAAAGGTGTTTAGACGACCATTGGCCCCAAACTTCTTCCCGATCAAGATCGAGCCGAAAGCATTGGTGTTGTTCAAGCCCAATCCACGCGCCTGATTTGAGTTCGGCAATTGCACGCCGACACGAAAACCCAGCGACGGAGCGTGCCGAGTTTCATTATGTAACTTGATTTTGGTCCAGAGAATGAAGTCACCAACATCATTGGTCGAATTGACTCCAGGGGCCAGGGTCAGAGGGATTGCCCCTGGGTTCCGAGAATTGATACTTAGAAAATTCTGGGCCACACCCTCGATCTGAAATTCCACGTTTGGCGAAAGCCCGATATTGATCCCAATAACTCCTACCCGCGTCAGATCGCCCGTCAACCCTGACGCTGTATATTTCACATCCTGCATGAAATCAAGACCAGCCTGGATGCGAATGGTTCCCGGCGGAATCGTGTCCACGTCCTCAGTCAATAACGGTCGTTGTTGCGCGCACGCCACCAGGCTGAGGCTGAGCGCGAAACCAAGTGTGACGAGTGCGCTCGCGATTGTTTTGAGAATGGAAGTCATTGGCAACTGCAAATTGTAGTCGGCAGCAGGCAGGCCGTCAACGAGAAGCTAAACTCCCTCGGAGCTTTGCCGACGGCAGGGATCCAATAAACCCACGAATTTTGATTGACTGGATTTCCGTCGAGCTCGCTTTTAGCCGTGCTCATTGTCCCTCTGGCTTAAATGAGTCGAAAAACCTGGCGCACTTGGCCACGAGGCCAGGGCTGTCTTCCGCGTTAGGAAAAATGCACTGCAGTATGAAAATGCGCTTCTCAATCGCGAAAAACTTCGCCCGGTCGAGGAACTCCGTGCCGTCTGAAGATTTTGCCAGTAGTTTCAGGGAACGCCCTGGAGCGCCATTGAAACTAATCTCATCATCGCTTATCAAGGTGGCGTTCATACTGCTCACCATCCCATCTCTGGCTTTATCGTGCGAAAAAGTCATGTTACCAATATCGAAGTACCCGATCATGTAAACACCGTTTCCTTCGACTGCCGAAGCCAGGTACTGCGGTAGTTTCTCGCCGGTCGCAGCCGTTGTTTCCTGAGTCGAAACCTTTGGCGTGACAGGCACGGATACACTATAGCGACCCTCGGTAGAGGAGTATTTGATCCACTCACTCTGCTCCTGGGCGATAGACAAGAACGCACAAACAAAAAGAAGGAAAATGGCGGCGCTGGTTTTTTTCATATGGAGGATCCTTTGAAGGGGATGGGAGCTAACCCTCCCCAAATTCGGACATTAATCAAAGAAACAATTGCTGATTGTCAGTACCTCAGATCGATTCATTTTCTCGACCACGACAATTTGATGTGCAGACCACGTTTTGTAGTCTGCCTGCAAAAAAATTGTAGGTTTATTGACCGGTGATAGCAACTATTAAGTTCAGGGAGTGCCTATGCTAGTATCTTGACCAGTATCGAGGTCTCAATTGACTAACGCGAGACCCCGCTCGTGTGTCTGCCTGGATCAATCAAATTGCTCTTGCAGAGATCCGCAGTCAAACCCGGCGGCAAACTCCAATTCGAGGTTCCCTAAGAAAATGATGAGAAAGTGCGCCTTCCGGCCAGCAATCTTTGTCTCACTGATCGCGGTTTTGGTACTTGCGTCGGCCGTTCGGGCGCAGGAGATTAAGCAAACAGCCGTAACGCTTCAGGTTTCAGGCTTGCGCGACCGCGTCACCGTGCGTCGCGACGAGCGCGGGATCCCTTACATCGAGGCGAAAAATGATGATGACCTCTACTTTGCCCAGGGCTACGTAACTGCCGGCGATCGCCTCTGGCAAATGGACCTTTTTCGTCGCAACGCGCGCGGCGAACTTGCCGAGATCTTCGGCAACGCCGCCCTCGAAGACGATAAACGACATCGTACTTTCGGCTTCGCCCGTGTAGTAGAGACTGAAGCAGCCCAGGCGGCGCCCGAGGTAAGATCCATCCTGACAGCTTATGCCAACGGCGTTAACGCCTACATCTCGTCACTCGATGCCAAAACGCTCCCGCCTGAGTTTCAACTATTACAATATAAACCGCGACCATGGACACCAGCCGACTCGCTGATCATTGTCAAGAATTTTTTTGAGTCCCTGAGCTCGACGTGGCGGCTTGACCTGATGCGCGCGGCGTTAAGCGATCTGCCTCCTGCTAAGCGTGCCGGGCTCTTGCCTGAAACTTCGCCACTCGATGTTGTCGTGGTCGGTAAGGATGCCGCCAGGACGACGGCGCTGCCGGCAGTTACCCAGCGTCATGAAATCTCGAATGCCATACTCAGAGAACTGAGCCGTGATGCAGATACTGAAGCCCGGTCGTTGGGCCGCATCGGTCTTTACGCTGAAAACCTCGCCGCCAGTAACAATTGGGTTGTCAGTGGCAAGCACACCGCGTCGGGCAAACCTCTACTGGCAAATGATCCGCACCTGGCTGCCTCGGCGCCTTCAATCTGGTACCTGGTCCATCTGAGCGCGCCGCACCTGCGCGTAGCCGGAGTGACGGCAGCCGGATTGCCAGGCATCGTAATCGGACACAATGATCATATCGCCTGGGGTTTCACGAACGTTGGTCCCGATGTACAGGACGTTTATCTCGAGAAATTTGACCCGCAGAATCCCAGGCGTTATTTGACACCGGAGGGGTGGCGTGACGCTGAGGTTCGTCACGAAGAAATCAAGGTGCGCAAGGGCTTCACTGACAGCTCGACCGACATCGTCGCGCTCGACGTTACGGTCACCCGTCACGGACCAATAGTTCTCGACAAGGATGGACGGCGTTATGCGCTGCGCTGGACCGCGCTGGATCCTGAGTTGAACCGGGCCAGCGCGAACCAGGCGCTCAACAGCGCGCGTAACTGGAAAGAATTTACGACCGCTCTCCGGTCATACACCGGTCCTACGCAGAGCATGGTTTATGCTGACGACGCGGGCCACATCGGCTACTATGCTGCGGGAAAAGTGCCCCTTAGAAAGTCAGGCGATGGCAGTACGCCTTATGATGGCTCAACCGACAGCGGAGAATGGACCGGCTTCATTCCCTTCGAAAAATTGCCGCATCTTTATGATCCACCAGCGGGGATAATTGTTACGGCCAACCAACGAATCGTCGGTCAGGATTATCCTTTCTTTCTGACGCATTCCTGGGCCCAACCTTACCGGGCGCATCGCATCCTAGAGTTGCTGCAAGCTAAACCGAAGCTGACGCCCGAAGACTTTCGCGCCATTCAGGGTGATGTTTACACGCACGCGGGCGAGACTTTCGCGCGGGCCGCCGCAAAGATCCTGGGGGGAGAGTTAAATTCACCGGCAGACGATCAACTGAAAGAAACTCTGGCTACCTTTGCAAAGTGGGACGCTCGGCTGGACGCGGATTCGATGGCGGGACCGGTGGCGGCGCAAATGCGTCTTGCTTTTCGCAGTCGCATCATCAACGCCGCGATCGGCGAAGAGCGCGCCCGCACCTTTGGCTGGTCCAACTTTGACACTACCCTCGACTACATAATCACAGAACAGCCTGCTGATTGGTTGCCGAAAGACTTCAAGAGCTATGCGGAACTCTTACGAGCCTGTTACGCAGATGCCCGCCAGGCCCTAACCAAAAACCTCGGAGCTGATGAGTCGCGATGGACCTGGGGCAACCTGGCCAGGGCCCGTTTCCCGCACCCACTGGCCAGCGTTCCACTCGTGGGACTACAGTTTGCGATTCCGCCTTTCCCGCAAAATGGCACCGGTGTTCTGCTGGGCGCGACCGTGAATGTGGGATCCGCCGTTTCCATGCGCTTGATAGCCGATGCCGGCGATTGGGACAGGACCCAGCACGGAATTGCGCTGGGCGAGTCAGGAATCCCCAACAATCCGCACTGGATCGATCAACTCCCTGACTGGCGCGCCGTCACCCCCAGAACTTTTCCTTTTACCGCTGCGGCGATAACTAAGGCGACCAGAAGAACCCTTGTTCTGGAACCGGGTAAGTAGTGACAAAGGATGAAGTTGGAAGGATGGAGGAGGAAGTAAACGAGCTGCGTTCAAACGCTGACTCCCCGGCGCCTAACCTCCCTGCGAACGAGCGCTCTTCATCCAGCCTTCGTCCTTCATCTCTCAGCCTTAATCCCTCCCCCTGGCGCGTTTTCTGTGCGATCGAATTTCCCGCGAACGCTGCGGCTCGGGTCAGCGATCGTATCAACAGTCTCCGGCGGCTGGTTCCTGACGTCGCGGCCAGCTGGAACCGGGAGGGAAAGTTTCATCTCACCTTGAAATTCATAGGCGAAGTCCCGAAGGAAGACGTCGCACGGCTTTCGCTGGCAGCAGAACGGGCGACGGCCAGGCTTTCAGCCTTCAATCTCATCGTCGCCGGTGCGGGCGCGTTCCCGAAGAAGGGACCGCCCAAAGTCCTCTGGCTCGGCATTAAGGATCCATCCGAACGATTGGCCAAACTACATGCGCAACTAGACCTGGAGTGCACACGCGAAGGATTCACTGCCGAAGAACGCGCCTTCCATCCGCATCTGACGATTGCCCGCGTGCGAAGTCAACGAGGAGCACGCGCACTGGCCACGGCCCACCAGGAGATGGGCTTCGCGGCGGTGGAGGTTGCGGTAACAGAGTTGTCGGTGATTCGTAGTGAGTTGGGTGTTAAAGGCTCAAAATACACAACGATCTCGAAACATAGACTGAGCGAGCAGCCTTAGGGGTGCAGGTGAGGACCTCGCCTCCGTCAGAACCCATCTGGGCAGGTTGCGTTACGAACTAACGGGGCAGCTCGCGCGGCTTTGGTGCGGCGGTCGGATCCTGTTCCCCACTCTTGATCCCGCTCTGGCCTAACACTTCCTTAATCGCTCCCACGCTGGCCAGCATCGCCGACGTTTCAACCGGCATGAAGATTACTTTTGAGTTATTTGTGCGCGTCATGTCGCGCAGACTCTCAATGTAGCGAGTCGTAATCAGGTACTGCGCGGGATTGCCGTGCTCATGCATTGCCTCGGCGACCAGGGCGATTGCCTGAGCTTCACCCTGGGCGTTTCGCTGGCGCGCTTCAGCCGCACCCTCAGCGGCGAGGATGGCTGATTGCTTTTCGCCTTCGGCGCGCGTGACTGCTGCTTGTTTCTCACCTTCGGCGCGTGTAATTGCTGCCTGCCGATCGCCCTCAGCCTGCAGCACGAGCGCGCGGCGGTTACGTTCCGCGGTCATCTGCTTTTCCATGGTGATGCGCACGTCTTCCGGCGGGTTAATGTTCTTGACGTCGACGCGGGTGACCTTCACGCCCCATTTGTCGGTCGCCTCATCCAGAATGATGCGCAGCTTGGCATTGATTTGATCGCGCTGCGAGAGAGTGTGGTCCAGATCCATATCACCCATCACCGCGCGCATACCCGTGATAGTCAACTGCACAATGCCGCCCACCAGATCGTTCATTTCGTAAACGGCCTTCACCGGATCGGTAATTTGCCAATACACAACCGAGTCGACGTGAATGGTTACGTTGTCGCGAGTAATCACCGGTTGCGGTGGCAGATCGATATATTGTTCACGCAGATCGATGGAGGTCAGACCCGGGCGCGTGTTGGTCCAATAGACGGCGCGCGGACGATCCAGAAAAGGAACCAGCAGATTCAGGCCGCTGCTCGCGACCTTATCGAAACGCCCGAGACGTTCAACCAGCATGACCGTGGCCTGGGGTACGATTCTGATTGTCTTGGCTGCGATAACCAGCAGCACAATGCCGATGAAACCGAAAAGTAAAAAGGCTAGGACTGACATGACTGGATCCATGATTACCTCTTGCAGCAATGCGTCAGAGCGCATGGGGTTTGAACTACCTGCGGCAGAACTATAGCGGATCGCGCCTCAGTCCGACAATATTCAGTTTGTCGCGAGCGCTTTTATGAACGCCGGAACCCGCCGCGAAACATGCTTACTGCCTCCAACTTGTTTTGCCTCATGGCTGATACGCTAAAGTTTGTCGGACAGAGGTGGAGGCGGCCAGCCGCCGAGCGCCTCTTCAACAATCAGCGCGGCAGCCATAACTCTTTCCTCCGCGCCCGGGCGCCCCACGATTTGAACGCCAATCGGCAAACCCTCAGCCGACCGTGCCACCGGCAACGTAAGCGCGGGCAAATCAAAAACATTGAATGCCTGGCAGTAACTAAAAGCGCGAAAAGTGCCGATCGCTGTGCCGTCCACCCACACCTTGTGGGCATCATGCTCTATGGCGGGAGTAGCTCCCACCGGCGCCACCAGCAAGGAGTTGTGCTCCATCCACTTGAGCAGTTCAGATCTCAATTGATCGCGTTCCAGCCAGGCGTGGATGTAATCATCAATGCCGGGCGCCGGAGAGTCGTCGGCGGTCCTTAAGCGCCAGCTCACAAATGGGCCGGCCTGATCTTCGTGAGCTTGATAGACATCGCGCAGCAGCACTACCGAGGCTCTGGAGAAAATCTTGAGCCACATATCGAGAGCCTGCTCGACACCCGGCGGCCTGCACTCTTCCACCGCAAAGCCGGCATCAGCCAGAGCCAGGGCGGCTGCGCGCACTGCCCGGCGCGTCTCGAGCGTGATCGGAGTCACTCCGTCATCCGCATACCACGCAACCCGGCTGCCGCTTGCGGGCACCGGCATGGGATCACTAATCACACCGAAAATCAGCTGCAGATCCGCGATCTGGCGAGCCAGCGGACCAATCGCCGCACCCAATGAGTATGGTCCGGCGCTGGGCGGAAATTGTCCGGCACCCGGCACCCGTCCCACTCCCGGCTTCAATCCGGCAATGCCGCAGAAATGCGCGGGGATGCGAATCGAGCCGGCCAGGTCGCTCCCCAAACCACCAGCCGACATGCAGGCCGCGATCGCGGCCGCCTCGCCGCCGCTCGAACCTCCCGGGCTGCGGCTGCTGTCGTACGGATTATTGGTGCGTCCAAAGACAGGGTTGTCGGCATTGTAGTCCATCGCCAGCTCAGCCGTGTTGGTCTTGCCGAGAATGATCGCGCCCGCGGCTTTCAAGCGAGCCACCGCTGGGGCGTCGCTCTCAGGCACATGATGCGCGCGCAAAAGCGAGCCGCTCGTGGTGCGCAGCCCGGCCGTGTCTATGGTGTCCTTGATGGTCAAGGGAACTCCATGCAAAGGTCCCAATAGGGGGCTGCCGGACAATAAGGCGTCGGCTGCCTGGGCCTGTTCCAGCAGGTCCGGCGCGAGCGTCACGATGCTGTTTAGAAGTGGATTGATGCGCTCAATGCGCGCGATGAAGGCCTCTATAACTTCCAGCACAGAAACGTCGCGGTGACGAATCAGGTGCGCTAGTTGCGCCGCAGAGTGAGAAGTAATATCGGACATAGAAACAAATCGCCGCTGGCGTCGTCAGGTTTAAGGGTCAGTTGGGTGATCGCAGCGGCCCGGCGCAATGTCCCCGGGGACCCATCAGTCTCCGCTTTAGATCACCCGGCCGCCAACTTCAGGATCCTTTTCGCTCTCGTTTGGCTTTTCCCCTTCTTGTCAATATAATTCAGACGTTCTGAAAAATACTTTCCTAAACTCGTACGAGCAAAGACCTTTGGTTCATAACCTGGAGCCTGAAGGCAAAGGAGTGCGTACTTGGCGATCCGTCTGAGCAGGACGTTTGTTCTGCGCAAGCTGCATCAGTTATCGGGTATTGTACCGCTCGGCATTTTTTTACTGGAACATTTCTACACGAACTCCAAGGCGTTGAGCGGCTCCGCCGATTTCAACAATGCCGTTAAGGATCTGCAATCCATTCCTTACATTCTGTTCGTGGAGATTGGCGGCATCTTTATTCCCCTCATCTATCATGCCGTCTACGGCCTGGTAATCACAGTCGAGGCGCGCCCGAATAATCTGGCTTACCCTTACCCACGCAACTGGTTCTACCTGATCCAGCGAATCACGGGAATGATCCTCTTCTTCTTCATCACCTTTCATGTGCTGAATTTCAGGTTCGGTCTGGTTCCGGGGCTGAATAACATCTCGGTCGCCAGCCATCCCGACCAGGCATTTGCAATAGTGGCAGGCGAGTTTAGCATGGTGTCGATATTTCTTATTTACATGATTGGCATCACTGCGACGGTCTGGCATCTGGCCAACGGCATCTGGCTTTTCATGGTTGATTGGGGCATCACTATCGGCGAGCGCGCCCAGCGCCTGACCGGTTATGCCTGCATCGCTTTCGGTGTCGTACTGCTTCTGGTGGGTATCAACGCCGCCGTCGCGTTCATACGCCCCGGCGGATTGCTGGGAGGTATCCTGTAAACGTGGCGAACAACGGAATCAAGATAGCGATTGTCGGCGGCGGACTGGCGGGATTGGCGGCGGCGATGAAGATTGCTGAAGCCGGTCATGCTGTCGATCTATTCTCCATCGTGCCGGTCAAACGCTCGCATTCAGTTTGCGCGCAGGGTGGTATCAATGGCGCGGTCAACACGAAAGGCGAGGGCGATTCGACCTGGGAACACTTTGATGACACGGTTTACGGGGGCGACTTTCTTGCCAATCAACCGCCGGCCAAGGCCATGTGCGAAATGGCTCCCGCGATTATTTATCTGTTTGATCGGATGGGTGTGCCCTTTTCCCGTACGCCGGAGGGCTTGCTCGATTTTAGGCGCTTTGGCGGTACCAAACACCACCGCACGGCATTCGCCGGCGCTTCCACCGGTCAGCAACTTCTCTATGCGCTGGACGAACAGGTGCGCCGCTACGAAGTAGCCGGCAAAGTAAAGAAATACGAGCATTGGGAAGTGATGTCCCTGATCCTCGACGACCATCAGGTCTGTCGAGGTCTGACAGCCATGAATCTGCAGACTCTGGAGATCAAGGCCTTCCCTGCGGATGCTGTGATCATGGCCACGGGCGGGCCGGGCCTTATCTATGGCAAGTCTACCAACTCGATGGTTTGTACCGGCAGCGCAGTCTCCGCTTGTTATCAGCAGGGTGCAAAATACGCCAACGGCGAATTCATTCAGGTCCACCCGACGTCGATCCCCGGTGAAGACAAATTACGCCTGATGTCTGAGTCGGCGCGCGGCGAAGGTGGCCGGGTATGGGTGCCGCGCCAGAAAGAAGACAAGCGAGCACCTTCGGCGATCCCGGAAAAAGAGCGCTGGTACTTTCTGGAAGAAAAATATCCAGCCTACGGCAACCTGGTACCTCGAGATATTGCCACTCGCGAAATTTTTCAGGTCTGCCTCGATGGCATGGGGGTGAGCGGTGAGAACCAGGTCTTCCTCGACGTGACGCACATTCCGCCCGATGTACTGGACCGAAAACTCGGGGCCATCCTTGAAATCTACGAGATGTTTGTCGGCGACGATCCCCATCACGTGCCAATGCGCATCTTTCCCGGCGTGCACTACTCGATGGGCGGGTTGTGGGTTGATTTCAACCAGCGCACGAACATTTCCGGTCTCTTGGCCGCGGGCGAATGCGACTATTCGATCCATGGAGCCAATCGACTGGGCGCGAACTCGTTGGTGAGTTGTGTCTATGGCGGTTTCATAGCGGCGCCGGCGGCAATCGAATGGGCCACAAATGTGCCGCGCAACGGCGCGGAGAGTTCGCGGCTCTACGAACTGGAATCGCAGCGCCAGCAGGAAATTAACGATGCCTTGATCAAGCAAAGCGGGTCTGAAAATCAGTACGTGTTGCACCAGGAGATGGGCAAATGGATGACTGAGAACGTTACCGTGGTGCGCTACAACGACAAGCTCAAAGCGACCGACGCCAAGCTGCTGGAGCTGATGGATCGCTACCAGCGCATTTCGATAAATGACTCAAATCTTTGGGCCACAATGGCCTTGCCGCACGCGCGCCACTTGAAGAATATGCTTGACCTGGCGCGTGTCATCACGCTTGGCGCGCTTAATCGCAACGAGTCCCGCGGCGCGCATTACAAGCCTGAGTTCCCCAACCGGGATGACGAGAACTGGCTCAAGACGACCATTGCCGAGTATTCCGGCGAGGGGCCGGTGTTTTCCTATGAGCCGGTTGACGTGTCATTGATTCCCCCGCGCAAGCGCGATTACAGCAAGGGGAAGAAAGCGTAATTTGGAGTGCGGCGGCATCTGCAGAGCGTCGCCGCCCTGATTCATGAATTCCCACAGGGACACATTTCACAACCAGCGCAGTCGCCGCTTCTCTTTACCGGCGCCGGCCAAATATTTATGTCAACTAACTTAAACCCCGGGCACTCCACAACGCGCGTGCCAGCCAGGACAGTCGAGATTCACATTCGCCGGCGCGCGAACCCCGACTCGTCACAGACATGGGAACGTTTTGAGATTCCCTATCGTCCCAATCTCAATATCATTTCCTGCCTGATGGAGATTCAGAAAAATCCCGTCACCAAGGAAGGAACCAAGACAACGCCACCAGTTTGGCAGATGAATTGTCTCGAGCAGGTCTGCGGGATTTGCACGATGGTCATCAACGGGCGTGCGCGGCAATCATGTTCGGCCCTCGTCGATAACCTGGAACAGCCCATCAAGCTCGAGCCCATGTCGAAATTTCCCAATGTCCGTGATCTGGTGGTGGACCGTTCGCAAATGTTTTCCCACCTCAGGCGCGTGCATGCATGGGTAGAACTCGACGGCACACACGATCTGGGTCCCGGACCGCGCATGGACCAGGAAGATGTCCAGGAACGATATGCATACTCCCGCTGTATGACCTGTGGTTGTTGCCTGGAAGCCTGTCCGCAATATGACGAGGACCATTACATTGGGCCCCAGGCCATCGCCCAGGTGCGCCTCTTTAATATGCATCCCGCCGGGAAGATGAATCGGGACGAACGTCTCGAAGGGATAATGGGCGAGGACGGCATCACCAACTGTGGTAACGCTCAAAACTGCGTTAAGGCCTGTCCGATGAACATACCGCTGACCAAAGCCATCTATGAAGAGAACCGCGAGACCGTAATCCACGGATTGTTTGGCTGGTTAAGAAAGTAGGCGATCCAGGCCGGTCCATTCGGACCCGGTTGCAAACCTAACGATACCCGACGAGGGCCCGTCCACTGATTTCAACCCGGGAGCGCCCTGGGGTGACCGTTCACCATCAGCAGCAATTATTGCGCCTCGATGCCTAACCGGTCAGCGCACTTGTGTAGCGAAAGCCCCAGCAGACACGCAATCACCAGATTGAAATAGAACGTAAGTGAGCCGTCGATAAAATTCGCCGGCAGATTGCCGAAGAATGGCATGGCGAGGGGCGCCGTGATCGCCGCCACAATCACACTGGCCACAAAACCCGCCAGCTGGATCAGAATCACCATCCCAAAAGCTTTGAAGTAAGTGCTACCCATGCGGCGAATGGTGTCCAGTCCGACCAGTGGATTGACCACTGAACCGAAGCGTTCGGTATATCCCGCCACCGAAAGCGCCATGGGGTAATAGAAAATACCCCAGACGATACTTAAGAGCAGGAGCAGGACGAGGATCACCGGCAGCTGAAAGGCAGCCAGCAAGAGACGTAAATCGGAAGTTGGATCTTTGAGCTGCTGTTTCGATCGCTCAGCTTCCGCCGCGATCTGGCTGCCGGGCCGCAGACGATTCAATTTGGCATTAGCCTCCTCGAGCTTCTTGGGATCCGCTTCAGGATCCATGAGCACCGACAGGTCCTGCTGTGACACTGCTGTCGGCTGCGCTGTGGCAGCAGGCGCAGCGCCAAAGGGCGCTGAGGCGGGTCCCTTAATCACACCGAATACCAGCGCCAAAGTTATCGCTATCATCGGCCCCCAGGTGACAACGGTAATGCCGATACCGAGACCAATGGGCACGGCCACATCATCCCACATGGAGAAGGCACTGAAATCAGGCAGAAAACTGCGATTGAGCCTGCCCCAGGCTACCTGGCTGATCACGTGGGAGATGCAACCAAACATGATCACGAAGGCGACCACCTTGCCGCGAAAGCCCGCCAGTTGAAGAAAGCCATAGATGGCCGCGCCGAAGATCAGAGCCATCTTGTGGTCCAGCGGATAGCGCAGGGCTCGGGCGAAGTCTGCAAATCCAAAACCTGAACTTTGAAAGTCCAAACTCTGGAGCTTCATGCTAACTTCCACATAGGGCTTGCAGATCTCGCCGCAAAGCGGGCAAACCGGAATTTGGCTGACGAACCGCGGGCACGCAGCGCAGAAGCAAGCGGCGCATACCTTGCAGACATATTCAGGAGGGACATTCTGGTGGTTGTGGCAGGCGTTGCTCAGGGTGACAGGTCTCGCCCGGTCCCCGCTTTCGGCTGTAGACTCAGCCCAATTCGAGGCGTCGTCTGCAGGCGGGGCAGGCTCATGCCATTGAACTGCGGGCTCCGGAACCACCGGCGGCACTCCGCCGGCGTCCACCGGGGGCGGAGATCCGGCAGGAAGCTCTCCATTGAAAGCAGCACGTAGCATCGGTGCTCGTCCCGCTTCAATCCAGCTAAGCTTTCCCTTGCTCACCTTATCGGTGGGCAGCACACAGCCTTCGGCAATCCACTGCTTGAGGGTGTCCAAATCGGTTTCGAAAATTCCCTCAATGGTACTGACACGCCATTGTTCAGCTTGAGCGCTCATGGGCATTCTCCTCGCTCTGTCTGAGAGTAAGCTACAGAACGATGGTAGATTCCGGTAAAAGGCGCGAACGTAGGATCTTGAAGCTGCTACGGTGGGTTACTGGGTAAGACGTGCTCTCGGGATGCGCCAACCGGAGGAATTAAAGGCCCGGAGACGCCCTAGTATCTTAAAGTGGGTAGAGTTGGCCCGTCAATCACTTTGATCTAAATGCGAGGATAAGGAGACTTACAGGCGCTCGGCAGCAATCACGCGGCGCAAACCTTCAGAAGAAGGTCGAGAGCGTAAACGTGGTACCCGCTATCCGCATTTCCTAACCCGGCCCATCTTCCCGAACGTCAGCGTAAAGGTGCCGATCGTCTTGCTTGTTCCGGCCAGGGTAATTGTTAACGTCAATGTCTCTCCGTCGACAGTGCCGCTGTAGGTGGCCGGTTGACCGCTCGTATCTTCATCTTCGCGAATCGGCCCTGGATGTTCCGTTACAAAAACGCCTTTCACTGCAAACTTGCCATGGGCATCAGGGACTATCGCTTCGCTGATGCTCCCATGCGCGCAAGCAAAATCGAGGGTAGCGCCGCTGTCAGTGACCTCGACGGAAATGTCCTGGCCACCCCAGTGTCCCTTCATGCGGTGCTGCTCCGGGGCGGCAGTACCGTTTTCCTGCGTCTGGTTGGAGCTGCCGCTGTTGCCCTTCATCCTCGTGTCCTTACATGACTGTCCTTGAGAGATCACCACGCCAGCCAGCGTCAGGCAAAGCAATACTGCAAGAACATTGTTCTTAAGCATCAAAGTCCCTTCCCTTTGTGAAAAGGGTCAATTTCCGGATCAAAGTTGTCCGTTGGCAACAGCAAATCGCCCGGATCAAGTCCGCCGATTGTTTACAAGACGATCCCTAGATTCCCAGCACATTAATGAGTTCCTGCACCGAGGCAGCACTTTTCTGCAAAGCGATGCGCTCTTCGGCAGTTAAATTGATCTCAATGATTTGCTCGAGGCCCTTTGCGCCCAACTTGCAGGGAACGCCAACAAACAGACCATTGATACCGTACTCGCCTTCCAGGTACGCCGCACAGGGCAGAATTTTTCTCTTGTCCTTGAGAATTGACTCAGTCATCTCAACCGCGGCCGCTGATGGCGCATAGTAAGCCGAACCAGTCTTCAATAAAGAAACGATCTCGGCTCCGCCGCCGGCGGTGCGTTTCACGATCGCGTCGATTTGGTCCTTTGACAGCAACTCAGTGATGGGAATACCGGCGCAGGTGGAAAAGCGCGGCAGCGGCACCATCGTGTCGCCATGTCCGCCCAGCACGAACGCGGTCACATTCTCGACCGAGACATTTAATGCCTCAGCAAGAAAGCAGCGCATACGCGCTGAGTCCAGGACACCGGCCATGCCAATGACACGGTGCTTGGGGAAACCGGAGCGGCGATATGCCACCTGGCACATCGCATCGAGCGGGTTCGAAACAATGATTAAAATCGCATTGGGTGAACGCTTGACGACTTCATCAACTACCTGCGAAACGATCTCGGCATTCTTCTTCAATAGATCATCGCGGCTCATGCCCGGCTTGCGCGCCAGACCGGCGGTGACGATCACAACGTCGGAATTCTCTGTGCCGTCATAGCTGTTCGTCCCCACCATGCGAACATCGAAACCCTCGATTGGTGCGGCTTGGGCCAGGTCAAGGGCTTTGCCTTGCGGCACGCCTTCGACTACATCCACCAGTACCACGTCACCTAGTTCTTTTGCGGCCAGCCAATGCGCCGCCGTCGCGCCCACATTGCCGGCGCCAACAACTGTTATCTTGTTTCTCGTACCCATATTTTTAGTCCTTTCACGCGAACAGGAAGCAACACTTGAAGCGATCATTTCCTGCTAAAGTTGTAACTACAATTGCCTGGGATTAGAACCCGAGAGTACAGGTGCGCGCGTGAGGGTGTCAAGATACTGCACCCGATACAAGCAGCCGGGTCCGGCATGAATTTCTTCCCTCGATTTTTGGGGGTTGCTGGACCAGACCGGAGGAGCCAGTCTGCTTGGAAACAGGCGTTTCGTGAGCAACCGGAGGCACGTCCATTCTTTTCTTTTCAAGCTGCCAGCCTCGGGGCTATAGTGTCTCCGCCACCACCTTTAACCACCAGGAGTGCCCTTCAAGGGCACACGTAACTGACGATGCAGATCCTTGATTGGCTCAGCAATCTATGGACGGGAAATAAGAGCAATACGACGGCGGCCCGAATGGCAGAAGACTCCGAGGTCGATCTATTCAATCCGTTTCCGGAGCCGGTGGAGATTGCTATTTCTGATGTCATAGACTTGCATACGATCCCGCCGCGCGACGTGAAGAGCGTAGTCGAAGAGTATCTGCGGCTGGCGCACGAGGCGGGATTTGAGAGCGTAAGAATCATTCACGGCAAAGGCATCGGCGTGCAACGTAAAATGGTGCGGAAAATTTTAGCTCAAACATCCTTTGTCGCGAACTTCGTCGATGCGCCGCCCGAGGCCGGCGGACTTGGGGCAACAGTCGTCCACCTAAGAATGGAAGCTGAATGATGACCCACAAGCCGGCGGGGCAAATACGAAAAGCTCAAAGACTTCAAAAAGTTCCGTATGAAACGAAAATCCCTCTTGATCATTATCGGCTCGATTCTGGCGGTACTGCTGGTGATGGTAGGCGGCAGCGCATTCCTAATCTACAGGGCCCTTAAACCAATTCTGAGCCACCGGCGGCCGACACCGCCCGAACTTGTCGAGCCCAGAATTATTACGGGCGCCGGGTTTCTTACTCGATCACAATTCGCTCAAATCAGTGAGGCTGGTGTCGCAGTGGTCGACCCTGACTTCATTGGCACGATTGAGGAGATGCGGGTCGGCGAGTTCGATCCTCACCCGGGCATTGACATCGTATTGGCCGGGGGAGCGGGTTCGCTGGTTCTGGATCGGACCGGACAGAAGCAGGCAAGTGTGAAATATGATTTTGGACTAAAACAGGTCAAGCTCGGTCCTTTTAGCTCGTCCGTCCCCCGCCTGTCGGTTGGAGAAATGAAGATAATCGATATCGAAGGCGACGGAGTTTGCGAATACCTCGGCAACGGAGGCTCTGACCTAGCAGTAGTCTTCAACCACCGAGGCGAGCGACTTTGGTCCTTACCATGGTCGAATGATCGCTCGCGGTCTTTCGAGGAAATGACTGCCGGCGATTTGAACGGAGACGGTGTTGCTGAGTTTGTGGCTGGAGGCAATGGTATCGAAGTATTTGACAGGGATGGCAAGAGACTCTGGCAGCAGCCGCTGGAGTTCGGCCCGTCGCAACTTGCGGTAGTTGACGTGGATGGCGACGGCAAGAACGAGATCGTGTCGGCAGGTGCGGAAATCACCATCCGTGATGCTGCCGGAAAAGAACTGAGGTCGGTGGAGGTCGAAGGATACCTGGGAACCATTTCGCTTTGCAGCCGGCCAGGCCAGAAGATCCCCTCGCTGTTGGATGTGGAAGAAGGCTATATCTCGCTAATCGACTTTGACGGAAAGACGGTTTCCATATTCGGCGCGCCGCTGACCGAGTTCCACGATCCGCACGAAGATTTTGAAGGAATGGGATTGACGAACACCAGCGTGTACCGGGCAAAGGCTGTGTGGGTAAAGCTGCAGGCTGATAAGCCGGAGTATCTCGCGGTGGTTACCGAGTTTGCCGTGCTTGACCGCTCAGTTTTGTACGTGTATTCCGCCGCAGGGGAGCTTGTCTACCAGGAAGTGCTGCCGGAGCGAAGCACGTCTTTGGCGGTGCTGCCGGCGGAAGATTCCAACGCCCCTGGCGGGTTGCTGGTTGCAGGTTCTAACACCCTCTGGCGATATGTCGCCAAATAGCGAACCCTGGGACCGCACGCTTCCAGCGTGCTGGCGATGAGCTGGAAGCCTCGTTATCAGCATAAGTCCCCTGAGAAAAGCGGCACGCTGGAAGCGTGCGGTCCCAGGTCAAGGCCTCAGGTCAAGGCCTCAGGTCAAGGCCTCAGGTCAAGGCCCCAGGTCAGGGCTGAATGAGTGTCAGCAAGTGACCTTGGTCGTGTTCTTTCATCAGCGCCAGCAAACGCTTTAGAGTGATGCAGCCGACTCCGTCGAGCGTGCCCTCACGCTCGAATTGCTCCTCCGGCAACGCGCTCACGCGATTCAGATTCTGTCCGCGCGCGCGCGCAAAGGACTTGAGCGCCTCTTGTACGTCCTGGCTGTTGTAATCGCGCTCGATCGCGATAAGGGCGCCGTCAAAGTCGGGCAGGGATGGGCGGTCTTCTTTGAGAAGGCGTTCAATGCGGGCGCCGTAACCTTCGATTTCCAAATCGCGCAGGTGACAAACCTCTGCAGCAATCGAAAAGCTCCCGTCCGCCCGCTGGCGTCGCACCTCGACATCCGGGAGTGCTGCTATTCGCCTACTGATCAACGCAGGCGTCTGCGCCAGAAAATCGACCAATTCCCGGATTTCAGGATCCATCGGTAACGCGTCACAGCTCCGGGCAGGGAAAGTTGAACGAAGCGACAAGTGGATTTGGAACACCAATCCAAACCCCGGGAGCAGCGCCGCCGCTTGTACAACGGGACTAGGAGATCGAAAAGCTCGCGCTCTTTTGATCTTTTTGCTCGCCCAATTCATTCATCATGATTACTTCGATCTTGTACTTACCTTTGGGCCAACCGGTCGCCGGTGGAGTAAACGTGTAGGTGGCGGTGCCACTGCCAGGGAGTTCGAGCGTCTCTTCGAGACCCGGCACGGGTCCCTTTGTTTGACCCGGCACGTCGTCAAACACAAGCCGGCCCTTAACCTTAACCTTGCCCGGCGAATTGGAAATCGTGCCTACTGCGTAAATCGTGTCACTCGCTGCAAAGCTGCTGGCTTCCGCCCCTGCGGCTTTGTCCTTGCTGAGCGTTAGACTACTGATGTTGGCTGTCGAGGCGCTGAAGTTACATGCGAGAGCAGTGACCAGCAGCAATCCCAGGCCTACCGTAATGTCCCACCTGTTTTTTGTCATGATTCCCCTTCTACGTGTGGTGAATTATTTATTAATTGATTGATCTTCAGGGCTAACTGAAACTCAACTGTTATGCAGAATCGCGCGAATGTCCGACAAACTGCAGAAGTCTGAACGCCGGTTGCACGTGGCAGTTACTGCCCGCATTCGGTATTGCTGCGCGTGACCACCGGACTGAAGCGGCGCTGGTACTCCAACGAAGTAAGAAATGAACAAACCATGCCCTGATAATTATTGCGGTCTCTCTGGTTCAGTATGTTCAGCCAGAATTCATAGCCACTCTGATCCGGGTTGCGCCCGAGGTAGCTGAAGTACTGTGTCAGGACAAACGCCGCATTGTACTGCGTTTGCTTGAACTGGTCGCTTTCAACCAGGTTACGTAACACCAAACTGCGGCTTTCGGTGGTTGACGTGCCGGAATTATAAAGAGCAATCAGGCCGGCACGAGAGCCGGCGAGATCAAGACCCGAACTCTGCTGCGCGGTCAGCAGTAATGCATCCACAAATTCCGTGGCCGTCGCCGCCAGCGGATATCGCGTTATGAACTCAGTTCTTTCCACGAACGCGGCGGCAAAGGCTGCCTTGTCGGCTTCCAAACGCGGCCCACCAACTACGTTCCGTCTGTCAACCGCGTATTCCGCGTAGCCCGGCCGTCTGCCCAGCGCGCCCTGATAGAGATCGTAGATGTATAGTCCCGAATCCTGGAACTCCCGCTCGGCAAAGAAGGCGGCGCTCACATTGACGCGACGAATCTTTAGGCAATTGGAATCGTTGCCGCAGGCACGCAGTTCCCCGCTCCAGTAGTCCAAACCACCTTGATCCGGTTCACGCCCGAGGAAATCAAGATATTGTTGTCTGACAAAAAACTCAGGACTTTCAAGTGGATTTGCATCAGGATTGACAGCGAGGCCCGCAAATACGGCGTCGGTCCTTTCACCAAGCAACGCAAACGAGCGGCTCGTCGGTGAGAACTCATAGTTAGCCCTGGTCGGAGTTACTGTAATGAGGGCGCCAAGCGGGAGATTCTCAACTGTGTACAAACCCTCGGCGTTGGTGATGACCCTGCGAGTACCGGCACCGTCCTGGACAGCAACAGTCGCACCGGCTACTGGGTGGCCGGTCCCGTCAGCTATCTGGCCGATGAGTCTGGCCGCAACCGCACTCGGCGCAGTCGCCGTGAACGATCCATTGATGTCAGTATCGCCTGGAACACCCTCATTGAAGGTAAAGTTCGTCCAGGTCAACGCGGAAGTCGATGATGGTCCGCCTACCACATTGAATTTTAAGTTGATCAATACTCCCTGCCCCGTGAGGTCGCTGGTATGAAATGCATTGAGTATCAAGTGACCGGGAGTCGATGTATTAGCAGTAACCGACCAGCCGCTGCTGAGGGTTCCGCTGGAATCGAAGGGTGTGGCTTGCGGCGCCAGCACAGCCTGATTGAAGCTGATGTCGAATGAAAAGGCGCCGATGCCCTGCCCCGTCGTGTTGCCGACATTGACGGGAATAAAGCTTTGGCCTCCGGGCGGATCTTGTTTGACCGGCAAAGAGACGATGATATTGGGTATGCCGTTTGGCGATGAAGGTCCCGTGGCCGGACCGGACGGCGTCCAGTTTCCGGAGATATCACCTACCAGGATTGCTGTCAGGTTCTGATTGGTCTGGCTGGAGGTCAGGTTGGAATAACTCAAGCTGCCCGGCACAAATTTCCAACTTCCGGCAATACTGCCGGGACTGGCGATGCTCGCCTCGTAGCGAGCAATCTGTGAGGCATCAAAGCTGGTGCAGGTACCGTTATTGCTGGTGTCACCCGCTGTTTGCTGGTTGGCACTGAGACTTATCAGGCTAGCGTCAAAGCGCGCTGCCCGCGAGGCATCAAAGGACGTAATGCTAAGGTCGTGGACTGCCGCGGCTCGCGAAGGGGTGACGGTGTAATCGAATCCTGCCGGCACATTAGTGAACGTGTAATCACCGTTGGCGTCGGTCGTAGTAGTCTGAGTGGGGAAACCGCCGCTTCCGCTCAAGGTCATCGTTACGTTGCGGGCTGCAATGACGGTATCCTGATAATTCAAATGACCACTCAGCGAAAGCGCTGCCGGCGCGGCGTTGACGGCGGCCAGCGCATCAACGCGGCCATAGCCAAACGAGTTGTTGGGAATCTGCGTCGAAAGCGTACCGCCGCAAGTCTGTGCAACGACTGTGACCGCTGGGTTGGCAGTGTTTTGCAGCAGGGCTTTGGTGGCCGCGATATTGCGCAGCAACTGGGGTCGCGCCGACCAAAGCAAAGCCACCACACCGGTGACGTGTGGTCCAGCCATCGAAGTCCCGCTCAAATTACCAAAGCTCGTATCGCTGGTGCGCGTAGTAGATCGCACGTTGACGCCGGGGGCTGAGATGTTCGGTTTCAGCAAGTTTGGGGTGTAGAAAGTGCTGGGACCCCGACTGCTGAAGGTCGCCAATGTATTGCTGATATCAAAGGCGCCGGTGGAAAATGACGAACTGTAGATGGCCGGCGCATCAGCAACTGTGGAGCAGCCTGGCCCGGAATTACCGGCCGACACTTCGACGAAGATACCGGCAGCCTCAGTGTTGCTCACGATGGTTTCCAGTTCCGCGCGTGTGACGCAGCCTTCACTCGCCGGGCAGCCCCAGGAGTTGTTCATCACGTGCGGGCGGAGGGTTGGATTGGGATTGTTTCCGGCCAAATCGGTGGGCGCAATAAAGAACTGAAAACATTCGGTATAAGTGGCAGGTGTTCCATTCCCCTGATCCATGTTGCGGCAGCCGATCCACTTCGCCCCCGGCGCGACACCGACCTGGTTTCCAGCACCGTCATCGCCGCTGGTTGTTCCCGTCGTGTGCGTGCCGTGGCCGTTGTCATCGCAGGGTGCGACAGTGTTTGCTCCACAGCTACCACCACCGCTGTGAATCGCATCATGCCAGTTGTAGTTATGGTCGGCGGCGCTGCCATTCCAGCCCCGATATTTCGGCTTAAGTGCGTTATGCGTCCAACGGACTCCTGTGTCCTGGTTGGCGATGACGATACCGGTCCCGTTGAAACCGAGGGCCCAGACTGCGGGTGCGTTGACGTTTAGGACGCCCCATTCGGCCGCCTCGGGAGAGCGAGTGTCAGGCGAAGAGACTCCAAAATTGGCCACCTCCGGATCTTCGATCCAGCGTGCGGGCTTGTTGGGATCAATCCTGGCTACATCGGCGCGGCCGGCGAGGGACTCTACCAGGTAACGATCGGCCGTGGTCACTATCATATTCGCCGCCCAGAATGACTGAAAAGTCTTCCCCTGTGATTCCAGGAACGCTTTGAGTGGCGCCTGAGTCCGCTCCGCATGTTTAGTCAACGTCTTATAGACATACCAGCCACGTTCGTCCTGGTCTTTCATGGCATAAGCCGCGCTGACATCAGCCTGCTCGCTGAGCAAGATCACCACCGAAGCGCTCTTGCCATCTGCAGTATCATCCAGGACTTGTGGGGCGATCTTGTCCGCCTGGGTGATAAGAAAAAGAGGCCCAATCTTTCCCAGAGGGCGCGGAATCGTACTATTGTAAGCAGTCCCAACTACTCTCTCGGAAGCCGAGCGGGCGCCTTGACGGTCACTGTCGTCGATGAAGAGTTCCGCTTCATTCCCCACCGCAGGAGTCCGCTTGTCGCCAATGATCGCGGAGGATGTCAGCGAACGAGAAGATGAAGAGGTCGTCGCGCCGTGCATCATCCCCGCTAAACAGAAAGCAAAGAACAAACAATAAGAGAGAACGCGTTGCAAAGCGCGCCACGTTCCTGGCTTCAACTGGTTAGTTGGCATTTGCATTTACTGGCGGCGGCTGCTGAAAAACTGCTCTAACAATCTTTTTATCGAATGGCGCGAAGCGCGTTTAGCTTGAATAACCCCTGGCGTAGATGCACCTGATTCCAATCAACTCTTGACGCATCAGGGTCCAGCACATGCTAACTCACGTAGCGTGGTCTTTGGAAGCAGGTACAGCCTGCGGGACCGGAAAAACTTACCGCAGGTTTACCAGTTGGCGGGGAAACAGCGAAACGATAACGATTCGGTTGGTGGAGCGAGCAACTTCGGCTCCTGCCGGAAAAGCTGGAAGCTACCGACCGGCCCCCAAGAAAACCGGGAGCCGGTCGGTCACCTCAGTCGTTATTGACCTGCCACGCCCGCGGGGCGCGGTTTCTTAATGCCGCCGCCGCGAGTTCCCTTGCAAACGGCGGATTTGTCCTTTCAATTGTTCGATCTCTTTCTGCTGCTCCTTGATGGCATTGAGCATGGTCCAGAGGATTGGATCATTATTGACGACCAAGTAGCCCTGGTCGGTTCTGCTGACGGCTTCCGGAATGACTTTCTGCACTGCCTGTGCGCCAAAGCCGACGTACTCTCCAGTAGATTTTATGCCCAATCCATTATTCGGCCGGTACTCATAGCGAAGCGGCTGCAACTGCATCACGGCTCTGAGTCCGCTGTTGAAATTGCCCTTGATGTTCTTCAGCCGTTCGTCCGAAAACACCGCCCACGATCCGCCGCCCGGCTTGCTGGCGGTGCCATTGACAGACAGAGTATCGGTAGGCGCGGTTGTCCCAATGCCGACCCTGCCGGTAGCATCGATAGTTACTCGCGCAGCGCCCGCGGTGCCGTCAAAAATATTGAAGACGCCGGTCGCTCCGACGAGGTCGCTGGCGCCACTAGCAAACAGAGACCAGGCGCGACCTCCGGTCATTGACGTGTTATCCACGTAAACGCCGGGACCGAACCCGCTTGTGGCGGTCGTGCGTACGCGTATTGCCGCCTGATTCGAGGAAGAATCGGATCCACTACGGACAACATCGAGAGCCTTCCCGGGACTGGCACTCCCCACCCCAACTGCGCCTGTAGCGCTGATGTCAAGACTGCTGGTCGGCGCGCCTGGCCGGATGCGCAGGGGCAGGCGTGAGCCCCCCGTGACATCGCGCACGAAGAAGTTGGCTTCGTTACCGGCAATATCCCACGTTTGCGCCGTGAAGCCACCTGAATTGTTTTGTTCGAGGCGATGGGCAGGCGTGTTGCTGGTATTAATGTGCAGATCCAGGACGGGCGTAGCTGTCCGCAGTCCGACTCTGCCGGTGCTGTCCACTTTGAGTGAGTTGGCCGGCGCACCTGCGTCTACTTCAAACACGATCGTGCCCGTCTCCGAATTGCCAGTCGCGCCCTGGTCCACGAACGCCAAAAAACTGGCGCCGCCACTGGCCGAGTTGTTAGCTCTTATCTGCCAGTTGTTGGTGGGAAAGCCGGCGCTGGTACTCGTATCGTCAAATTGGATCCGGGTGTTGTTCTCCTTGATCCTGATCGAGTCAAAGCCAAAGACTTCGTTGTTGACGCAATCTAAGCCGATGCAGGCGCTGCCCTGAACAATGAGGTCGTCGGGAATCACCTGATCCGGCATGAGAGCCGCATGATGCCGGTGAGGTCTCACCCCCGCGACTGATTCCCTGGGAAGCTGCGGCTGCGCCGGCGCCGCACTGTTGTTAACGGCACGCGGCCCTGATTCTTCCTGAGCGCCGGCGACAATGATCGCGCCATTCAGAATTGAGAATCCGCCTGACTGCACGAGCGCGGGAAGCTCAATTCTTTTACGCGTCGCGCGCACTTCCTCAGAGTCATCGTCTTTGCCGCGCCCGGCCTGCAGGGATTCTTTGGCGGCGGGAGATAATTCCTGGGTCAGACGCAGTTCGTAGGTGTAGGGCCCATCAGGCAGTCGTTGGCCCTGGGCGTCGGTCAGGTTGAACTCAGGCGTGCTGCCCGCTTTAAGCTCTTTACGGAACACCCTGCCATCAGGAGCGGAAACGGTAAGCGTGAGCGACGCGTAAGGAGCGGCGAGATCCCACCTGACACTCGATCCCAGCGCACTAATGCGGGCCAGGTTAATCTCTTTGGCTGCCTGGCTCGCGGTCTGACCGAAAGCACTTAGGTTAAAAGCAACAATTGCCAATGCAATCGTCAACGCGATTGGAATTGGTTTTGAGTTTTTCAAGATGTTTCCTCCTCCATTGGCAGTGGCCGCAGTCAGCGCAAACGCAGGGTCGCGCTGCAACGACGCTTAGCCATCAGTGTTTAGTGGTGAAGTTCAACTGCGGCGGAATCGATGGTTTTCCGCAAAGCAGCAAACTGTTTTCCCTGTGTTGGAATCTGGCGTGAGTCTTACAAACCTGGCGGAGGCTGTCAAGAAAATTTCATTCCCACTATCAGTAGGGTGAGGCAATAATGGTGCCCCCGGCGCGATTCCAACGCGCGACCTTCCGCTTAGGAGGCGGACGCTCTATGCAACTGAGCTACGGGAGCCTGAGGGTCAATAGTAAATGTTGAGGTAAGAATGGTAAAGCGGGTTGAAGCTCTGTGGTCTGTGGTCTGTGGTCTTTGGTCTTTGGTCTTGGGTCTTGGGTCTTTGGTCTTTGGTCTTTCGATATTTAATCCTCGAGACTCGGCGCCCACGCCGGTTTAGACAGGCCGCAACTGAAGCCAAAGGCTAAAGACCAAAGGCCAAAGACCAAAGGCCAAAGACCCTTCTTACGATTGATACTTAATCAGCGACCTGACGTCGTGTCCTGCCAGTTTCTGCCGCCCGGGTAGAAACTCCAATTCCACGACAAATAACAAGCCCACCACTCTCCCACCGAGGCTTTCTACCAGATCGACAACAGCTTTGGCCGTGCCGCCAGTAGCCAGCAGGTCATCGGCAATGATGACGCGATGACCGTTGCCGATCGCGTCGCGATGAATCTCAAGCGTGTCCTGGCCGTACTCCAGATCGTAGGAGATGGAAGCACATTCGGCAGGCAGCTTGCGCGGTTTGCGCACCGGGACGAATCCGGCGTTTAAGTGGTAGGCAAGGGCCGGGGCAAAGATAAAACCACGCGCTTCGACGCCGATGACCGTATCGACCTGTTCGCCGTCAAATTCCGCCGCCAGCGCGTCCACCGTTTTCCGCAAACCCTCCGGATGCTTGAGCAAGGTGGTGATGTCATAAAAATTTATGCCGGCCTTGGGAAAGTCGGGCACTTCGCGAATTAATGTTTTGAGGTAGTCCATAAGGGAATTTGGTCTTTGGTCTTTGGTCTTTGG
>DAIMCP010000009.1:0-67930 GCA_036726305.1 Pyrinomonadaceae bacterium
GGCTGGTGGCGACGATTGCCGCGACCTGCACCGCCTTTTATATGACCCGGCTGATGGCGATGACTTTCTGGGGCCGGGAAAAATTTCTCGACGCTCCTGCAGGCGGCGAAGCTGACGAAGCGCACGCGGCAGCGTTTGATAAGGGCTTGAAGTCGCATGATGCAAAGAAGTTTTCGGCGGGGGATCGACCGCGCCACGAGCCCGGCGAGCACGTTGGCCAAAAGCGTGGCAAAGGCAAGCACGACGTTCACGTACCGCACGAATCCCCGGCGAACATGTGGATGCCGCTCGCGGTGCTGGCCGTCCTGGCGACAGTGGGTGGTCTGGTTGGGATTGGGCCGGCTTTTAAGAGCATTACGCGGAGCGAGCATTTTGGCGCCAGGTTGAACATCGTCAACTGGCTCAAGCCAATCGTCTGGGATCCGCAAACGAAATCGTTTGCAGCTGAGGGCAATAATGAGAACGCCTCCGCGAGCCACCTTACTGCCACGCCCGCGGCCGAAACCCCTCACGCCGCGGAGGAAGTTGAGGGAGAGGCCGCCGAGCCGTACGGCGACACTGGTTTCAATCTGGCCCACACCATTTCGCATCGCCTGGGCCATACTGCTACCGAATGGTTGTTCATCATTATTTCGCTCCTCGCGGCCGGTGCGGGCATGGGACTCGGTTACCTGTTTTATCTCAAGGACACGCGGCTACCGGATATTTGGGCCAGCCGCCTGCGCCCGCTCTATAGCGCCAGTTTCAACAAGTACTGGGTCGACGAGTTTTATGGGTGGGCTATCACGCGCCGCACCATGGACCTCGCGCGGGGCGTCTTTGCCTTCGACTCCAGGGTGATCGATGGCGGAGTCAACGGAACGGCCTGGCTGACGCGACTATCGAGCACAATCACTGGGAATATCGACAAACACTTTATTGACGGCGTGGTCAATGCCATTGCGGCTTTTGTCATCCGGCTGGTTTCCCCGCTCGTGCGGGCGGCGCAGACGGGACTGGCCCAGAACTACGCGCTGATGATGGTCATCGGGCTGCTGGTAGCCGTCGCGGTTTTCTTTTACACCGACATCGTAGCCGCCGTAATTGGACGTTGAGCGCGTCACTTTATTTCAAACTCCTGGCCTGAGTTCACGAAGGCTGAAAGACCGCGAGGAATAGAAGTGCTGAAAGATAACATTCTCTCCATTATCACGTGGCTGCCGGTGTTGGGCGGGATCGTCATTATCGCGCTCTTCAGGAAAGACCAGTCGACACTGATCAAGCGCTTTGCGACTGCCTGGCTCGGTCTGGATTTCATCGCCTCGCTGTATCTCTGTTACTACGATCGCACTCTCGGTGGCATGCAGTTTCTGGAAGATCACCAGTGGATTCCGGTGATTGGCGCGCGCTATCAGATGGGTGTGGACGGTGTTTCGGTCCTGCTGATCTTGTTGACCACGCTGTTGGGAGTGATCGCTGCTCTTTCTTCATGGGATTACATTCAAAAACGCGAGAAGGAATACTACGCTTTGCTCTTGTTCCTGCAGGCGGCAGTGCTGGGCGTGTTCAGTTCGATGGATCTGTTTCTGTTCTACCTGTTCTTTGAAGTCTCACTCGTGCCCATGTACTTCTTGATTGGTATCTGGGGTGGCGAGCGCAGACTGTATGCAGCCATCAAGTTTTTCCTTTATACCCTGGTAGGTTCCGTCGTCATGCTGCTCGGAATCCTGAAGATGTATTTCCTGACGCAGGATCCTGACCTGACGACAAAAATTTCATCCGCCACGATTAATCTACTGGCGGGAAACCCGGCGGCGGCCGCAATGGTCAATAAAACAGTCCAGGCGGCAGCAGGTGGCGGCACTTTCAATATTGTCTATCTGCAATCCATTGGATCGGTGTTGCCCCTGGACGTCGTTCAGGTGTTGTTGTTCTTTGCCTTCGCGCTCGGATTTGCCATCAAGGTGCCGATGTTTCCGTTCCACACCTGGCTGCCGGATGCGCACGTCGAAGCTCCGACGGCGGGATCCGTTATTCTCGCCGGCATCCTGCTGAAGCTCGGCACATACGGTTTCTATCGTTTCAATATTCCCATGTTTCCCACCGCCTCGCTTGACGAAAAGTACTTCGGCACCTTTGGCGTGCGTAGCGTGATGGTGCTGTTGGCAATAATCAGCATTATCTATGGAGCGCTCGCCGCCATGTATTTTGTAGTCAAGCAGGATGGCGACGTGAAGAAACTGGTGGCCTACTCGTCTGTATCGTCAATGGGTATGGTGATGCTGGGCCTCTTTGCTTTGAATCCCAACGGACTGAATGGCGCCGTGATGCAGATGATCAATCACGGTATCTATTCCGGCGCGCTCTTCCTGCTGGTAGGTATCATCTATGAACGGCGCCACACCCGGAATGTTGCGGAGTTTGGCGGTCTGTCACATGTCATGCCCGGCTATGCCGCTGTATTCCTGGCGATGGTTATGACCGCGATTGGCTTGCCGTTGCTGGCTGTTTTCATTTCAGAATTTCTTGCCCTGCGAGGAGCGTTTGAGGCCAATCCTGCCTGGGCGGGTTGGGGCACGCTCGGAATCATTCTCAACGCAGGATATTTCCTCTGGTTATATCAGCGAATGTTCTTTGGCAATGTGGAGAATCCCAAGAACCAGAAGTTGACGGATCTTAATTGGCGCGAATGGGCTTACATGACACCGCTCCTAATCCTGTCTCTGTGGATTGGCGTTTATCCAAAGGTGTTCATGGATTACATCAGCAAGCCCGTCGACGCCATCGTGCGACAGGTGCGGCCCACGTATCCCATTCCCGGAATGGCGGCCCCTGGCGCCCCCATCGATACGCGGGTCACAGTGCCGCCGCTCAGCCCAGTCCAGCAGCAGCCCGGCATAACCATTCAGCCGCGCTAAATGTCGTTATCTTATGATCCTGTTACTACAAGCCAATACTTATTCACTCTTTAATGTGAACGATCTGGCGCTGATCGCGCCCGAGTTGATCCTGACCGTGTGCGCCTGTATTGCGCTGGTCATGGAAGTGATCCTCCCGTACCGGAAGAGCAAGTGGACGGCCTACTTCGCGCTCACTGGTATCGCCCTGGCGGCAATCTCGCTCGGCTTGCTCTGGTCCGGAAATCAGGACTCGCTGCCGCTCTCGGGCTTCTACGGCATGGTGCGCATCGATGGATTTGCGCTTCTTTTCAAAGGCATCTTTTTGCTCGCTGCGGCCCTGGCCATTGCCATCTCCACGCGCTTTCTGGATATCGAGAATGAACAGCACGGGGAGTATTACGCCCTCGTCTTGTTTGCCACCGTCGGCATGATGTTTCTCGGCAGTGGCTATGATCTGATCCTGCTGTACATCAGTTTGGAGTTGATGGCCCTGACCTTCTATGTGTTGGTGGCCTTTACCAAGCGCGAGAAACGTTCGAATGAAGCGGCGATGAAGTACTTTCTGCTGGGCGCATTCTCGTCCGGCATTCTTCTATACGGGATGTCGCTACTTTACGGAATCGCAGGCTCAACCAACATTGGTGAGATTGGGCAAAGCGTCGCTGCCGTCGTTGGCTCCGTCAAGAGTGCCGAGGTGGGCGATGCGCTTAAGGGGCTGCGGCCGATGCTCTTGCTGGGAATGATCGCTTTGGCGGCAGGGTTGTTCTTTAAGATTTCGGCCGTGCCTTTCCACATGTGGGCACCGGATGCCTACGAAGGCGCGCCAACGTCAGTGACGGCTTTCCTTTCGACCGGCTCAAAGGCCGCCAGCTTCGTGCTCTATGCTCGCATTTTCATCGTGGCCCTGGGCGAGATGCGAGCTGATTGGGCGCCGCTGTTGGGTTTGGTCGCAGCCATCACGATCTTTGTCGGCAACTGGGGCGCCGTTACTCAGGAAAACTCCAAACGATTACTGGCCTATTCCTCGATCTCCAACGCGGGCTACCTGCTGCTGGGACTGGTGGCCGGCAATGTGTACGGTTATGTCGGCATCTTCATCTATCTGTTGGTGTACACGCTGATGAACATGGGCGCGTTTGGTATCGTAATTAGTCTGCGGCGCAAAGGTATCATCGGCGACAACGTTGACGACATGGCGGGTCTGGCGCAGAAGGCCCCGGCAATGGCGGCCATGATGGCTGTGTTCATGCTCTCGCTGGGCGGCCTGCCGCTTACCGGCGGCTTCATGGGCAAGTACTACTTGCTGTTAGGCCTCTGGCAGCGTGGGCAGGTCGAAGCCAGGGCTTCGGGAAAAACCTGGTACTACTGGCTGGCAGGCTGGGCCGTCATCAATATCGTCATCTCGTTCTATTACTATCTACGGTTCATAAAGGTCATGTACCTGGGTGATCAGGTGGCCGATGACAGGCCCCTGTCATTGTCGCCGGCCTTGCGCACTGCGCTCGCCGTTTCAGTCATTGGCATTCTTGTTCTTGGTGTTTATCCGCAACCCTTGTTTAAGTTTGCGCATGTGCTGATTGAACAGTGGATGCGATAAGGCCGCGCTGGATTTCCCACCGCAAGTCTGGGGGCGATGTTTCGGACAGAGCATCGCCTTTTTCGATTTTTTGAAGCCACATGCTTGTCTACTATTCTCTTGCCGCGATTGCCATTTGGCTCGGTGTCTTGTCCCTGCGCGGAGGATTGCGATTCTCATCTTATGTGCGACAAGAGCTGGCCCGACCAGCCGGCAGCTATCTGCCCTTCGTCTCCGTGATCGCGCCTTTCCGTGGAGCCGATCCGGACTTTTGCGAAAACATTGCCGCTCTGTTGGCGCAGAACTATCCTGCCTACGAAATCATCTTTGTCACGGACCGCGCCGATGACCCCGGCCTCCTGGTGGTCGAGCGAGCCTTGTCCAACAAACTTCAACCGGTCGCTGACGCGCACAAAAATCCTGCGCGAGTTGGCGACGACCTTGCGTCGACAGACAACAATCTGAAGCTTGCCGGACAGACGACACGGATTATTATTGCCGGTCCGGCTATCGAATCGGGTCAGAAAGTCTATAATTTACAGAGGGCCGTTCAGGAACTTGATCAGCGGACAGAGGTTATAGCTTTTGTCGACAGCGATGCGCGACCGCACAGGAATTGGTTACGAGCTCTCGTGTCGCCGCTCAGCGAAGAGAGCGTGGGCGCTGCAACCGGCTATCGCTGGTTTGAGCCGCAGCGGACACTTGCCTCTCACCTGCGTTCCGTCTGGAATGCCTCGATTGCGTCGGCGCTGGGCGCGAGTGCTGACCAGAACTTCTGCTGGGGCGGCTCCACGGCAATGCGGCGTGAGACTTTTGAAGGGCTCGGGGTCGCCAGGCTTTGGCGCGGCTCCATCTCTGACGACTTCACCATGACCCGGGTGCTGCAAAAGGCCAAGCTTGCGATTCACTTTGTGCCGGCGTGCCTGGTCCAGTCGTTTGGTGACTGCAGCCTTCGGGAGCTGCTGGGGTTTACAAACCGCCAATTAAAGATTACACGCGTGTATGCTCCACATTTGTGGCAGGCGGTGCTGTTGGGGAGTTCGCAGTTTGTGCTGGTGTTCTTTGGCGGTATTGTCCTGGTAGTTACGCGACTGTTTATGGGATTGCCTGTGGGAGTCGCCGTCGGAATGCTGGCGATAATGTTCGGCTTAGGCACGGCCAAGGCCTGGATACGATTAAGAGCTGTGCGCCGGGCGCATTTCAACAACTCGCTGAGCGGCCGGCCGAGTGCATTGGCTCACTTGTGTTTATGGCCGTTCGCCTCTGCTCTCTTCCTGATCAATGCGCTGACGGCGGCTTTTTCGCGACGCATCTATTGGCGTGGTATCAGTTATGAATTGAAATCCCCAACCGAAGCTGTCATCATCTCGCGCGACTCGGATTGAGATGCCAAATAAAGCTGTACAGCTCATTCAACTGCTGCGCACGACGAAGCGCGCGAAGCGTCTCAGCACGGTGATCCTATTTGTAACCTCGCGCTGCAACGCCTTTTGTAAGACCTGTTTTTACCACGCCGAGCTGAATCAACCAGGCGACATGACGTTCGCGCAGATTGAAAAGATCTCGCGTACCATGTCGCCGATCAGCGATCTATGGTTATCCGGTGGCGAGCCCACTTTGAGGCGTGACGTCTCCGAAATTATAGAACTATTCGTCAGGCAGAATGGAGTGGAGCGGGTGATTCTCCCCACCAACGGCCTTATCAAATCGCGCGTCGTCGAAGTGGTTGATCAGGCATTGAGTCGTCATCCAGGCTTGGATCTCTATCTGAATATAGCTCTCGATGGGTATGGCGAAACACATGATCGCATCCGGGGGGTACCGGGTAACTGGGGCAAAGCTCTGGAATGTATTCGCGCGCTGTATCCGCTCAAGAAACAATTTGGCGATCGCCTTCGCCTGAACGTCAACACGGTGGTTTGCGCGGAAAACTATACCGAAATCGAGAAGCTCGCAGAATATTTGTGGAGTAACTTCCAACTTGACGGTCAATACTTCAACCTCATCCGCGGCGAAACTCCGGTTGGCGATGCCATTAAGCAGGTGCCTCCTGAGATTTTGCCCCGGATGTATGCCAAGGTGTCAAAGTTGACCAAGCGCTACGGTGATCGGATGTTTGCCGCTGACGACGCCAGCCGGCGATTTGTAAAGAACATCGCTTACGTCGGCGCTATCACAACGCATTACCGGACTCAGCATGATAATTTCCAGCAACCCAACCCCTGGCCGTTCCCCTGCACGGCGGGAGAGACGACCGCGGTAATTGATTACAACGGCGACGTGCGCGCTTGTGAGTTGCGCGAGAGTTTCGGGTCACTGGCCGACTACGATTACGATTTTGGCGCCCTCTGGGCCGGCGAGGAACGCAGCGCTGAACTTCAGCAAATCGATGGCGGCAAGGCTTGCTGGTGCACTCATGTTTGTTTCATTCACGATTCGATGCGGCATTCAACGCGAGCCATGCTGTATGAGTTGCCGAGGAATTATCTGAAGCGTGAAACGTGGTAAACTCGACCAGTATGTCAAGCCAAATCAAGCCTTTCATCACCCCAGCGGAATATCTGGCCATTGAGCGAAAGTCTGAGCAGCGAAGCGAATATTTAAACGGTGAAATATTCGCGATGACTGGGGCTAGTCGCAACCACAATCTCATTTCAACCAATATCGTAGTGTCCTTAGGCTTGCAACTACGCGGCAGACCTTGCGAAGTCTACGCGAGTGACATGAGAGTTAAGGTGACTGCCGCTGGTTTGTATACGTACCCTGACATAGTAGTTATTTGCGGTGAGCCAAGGTTGGAAGATGAACACCTCGATACGCTGCTCAATCCCACTTTGCTGGTCGAGATACTCTCGGAATCGACCGAGCGTTATGACCGCATCGCAAAGTCATCGTATTATCGAACGCTGGATTCCCTGGCGGAACATCTGCTCGTTGCCCAGGACAGGCATCGAGTTGAGCACTATCTGAAACAGCCAGACAACCAGTGGATACTTTTCGATTACCATTCGCTCGATAGCGTCGTAGCGCTTCGCTCGATAGACTGTTCACTTGCCCTCAGCGATGTCTACGAAAAGATTTCCAATTGATCCGGCGGCGGAAGTCGAGCCAAGCTAATGCCTGCCAGCGATGACCAGGAAACGAATCGGAAGAGCGGAGTCGCCTATGCCGCCGCGCTTTCGCTTTTCTTCTCTGTGGCGGCGCTCTGTGGCGCTGGTTGGGCATTCGATCGCTGGCTGGGAACAAGCCCCTGGCTGATGGTGGCCGGGATTGTGCTGGGCGCGATCGTCGGTTTCTACCAATTTATTCGCCTGACTGCAAAACTATAAGCGAAACTCCTAGCGCAGTTCGACAATTGCCGCGCCACCTGTGTAAAATCGCTGGCTTTGCCGATGAAGGAAATCACCAACAGCTTAACTGGCGGCCCGATCCTGGAGGCTGATGATGGCCTGGAAGCGCGTATTTTCCGCGTCATGGTTGTGTCCGTGGCAGTAGCGGTATCTGTGGCCACACTGTTCATGCCCTGGCGCATAGCCACAGGATTGTTATTAGGAGGCCTGCTCTCACTCCTGAATTACCGCTGGATGAGGACCTCGATTGCGGCGCTCCTTCAGGCCCGCGTTTCAGGCAAAGCGGTTACAGCCAGGGGCGCCCGCTACATCGTTCGCTACTTCGTGGTTGCCGTCGCCGTCGCCGGCGCTTACAAACTTAATGTCGTGTCGCTGCCGGCGACAATTCTTGGCTTGTGTAGTTTTGTCGTCGCCTTGTTTGCCGAAGCCTTGAGACAGTTCTATTTCATTATCATTCATCGAGAGGGAATCAATTAATGTTTTGGTTACAGGAGAAAGTCGCCGCAGCGGCTGCGGAACATGCGGATAAGGCGCAGGAACATGCCGAGCATGTGCCGATTATCGTTAAGTATGTGAATCAATACTTCGGGCATTGGGCCTACGATTTTGAGATGAAGTACACGCACCCGATCTGGGTGAAGATCCTCGGGAGATTCGGCAGCACCCCGGAAGGTGCGTTTGGTCCCTACACCCCTGAAAATGCGATCCCCTGGTACACGGTGATGTTTGTCATCGCCTGCATTTTGAGCCTCGCGATAATTCTGCTGTTTCGACGGAAACTCTCGGCCGAAGATCCGGGTCACGGTCAGCAGACCCTGGAAGTGGGTGTGCTGGCGATTCGAGACATGCTGGGTGACATTATTGGGCCCCATGGGCTGAAGTACTTTCCCATGGTCATGACCTTTGCCGTATTGATTCTCGTTTCGAATTTGATGGGCATGTTTCCCCTGTTTATGTCGCCCACGGCGGCCACCAGCGTAACCTTTGCACTCGGACTGGCCTCGTTTCTCTATTACAATTCGGTTGGCATTAAAGAGAATGGTTTGTTTGGCCACCTTAAGCATTTCGCCGGGCCAATCTGGTGGATTGCGCCGCTGATTTTCCCAATCGAGCTGGTCAGTAATTTTATCCGGCCGTTCTCGCTCGGTATCCGGTTATTCGGTAATTTGTTTGCCGACGAAAAAGTGTTGGATACCATCGCCCACCTGGCTCCGCCTTACAGTTCCTTTGTGGTGCCGGTCTTCCTCATGCCATTGAGTTTGTTTGTGGCTTTCATTCAGACTTTTGTATTCGTGCTCTTATCACAGCTTTACCTGAGTGAGGTATCGCACGCGCCACATGATTCACATGCGCAGCATTCCGAGGACGAAGATCAGAGCGAAGAGTTTATGGTTCCGGTGTTGACTTAATGATGGCTTTATCCGAAACGCTCCCCGAGCGACGCGGGCAACGCGCCCGCGCACGTTGCGGCGCACAAAGCATAATGATGAGGTTGTCACGACAGGCCAGGTCGGCGAATTCATAGCTTCGAGTTTTGAAGCAAAACAATGTCTGTATTGCAGGAGCGCCGTTGTTTGAGGGGCGGTGGATACCGGAGGCAGGCGAAATAATAACCAGCCGCCAAGCGCGTGTTGTTCAACCACTGGTTCCCGGTTTGCCCGGAAGGAGAAGAAGATGAGAATAGTGAATATTTTGTTTTTTGCCACCGTGGCCATACTGCTGACGGCGATTCCGGCCCTGGCGGAAGGTCCGGCAGCAGCAGCCACCGACAATAACCCCGGCTTGAAAGCCATCGCCGCGGGCGTCGGGTTTGCCATCGCGGTAGTTGGCGGCGCTCTGGGGCAGTCCCGTATCGGCGCCGCCGCGGTTGAAGGCGCGGCTCGCAATCCGGGCGCTGCTGGCCGTATTCAGACCATGATGATTCTGGGCCTGGCGCTGATCGAATCGCTGGTCTTATTTGCGCTGTTGGTCGTATTCGCCAAGATCAACTAACCGAGTGTGACGACGACAGGATGCGAGTGGGACTGGCAACCCGCTCGCATCTTTTTGTAGTTATAAGGACGATACGAAGCCCCTCTACCAGGCAGACACTTGCCAATTTTCGCTGCTTTGCCTCTCTCCGAAGCAGTGTGGTACGCTCGCCCTTCCATAGCCAGAAAGAAAGAGGCAAGACCCGCCGATGAAAAAATGTCCGCGTTGCGGAACAGAATATTCCGACACGACCACGCTTTGTCCCGCTGACGGGACCGGACTGGAACAGACCGGTGACCCATTGCTGGGCGAAACCCTGGCGGGAAAGTATCGCGTGGAAGAACGCCTTAGCGTTGGCGGCATGGGCACTGTCTATCGTGGCACGCACATCCTGATGGACAAGAAAGTGGCCATCAAGGTACTGCGACCATCGCTGGCCGCTGACGAGAAGATTGTGGCCCGCTTTTCGCGCGAAGCTCGTGCTGCCTCGCGCATCTCACATCCCCACGCCTTGAGCGTTACTGATTTCGGCGAAGATGAAGGCGGCGTAGTCTTCCTGATAATGGAATTTTTGGATGGGCGCACGCTTAAGGAAGTGATCCGCCAGGATGGACCTTTGCCGCTCACGCGCGCCGTCGAGATCATGCGACAGGTCGGCAGCGCGCTCGACGCCGCGCATGCCGAAGGTGTGGTCCATCGCGATTTGAAGAGCGACAATATTATGTTGCTCAATACGACGGGGGCCGATTATGCCAAGGTGCTGGACTTTGGGATTGCTAAAATTCAGGAGTCCTCTGGTGAAATGGATCCCGGACTGACCTCTCCGGATCTAATCATCGGCACACCCCAGTATATGTCCCCCGAGCAATGTTCCCAGTCTGAACAAATCGACTCCCGCTCGGATATTTACTCATTGGGGGTCATTCTGTTTGAAATGCTGGTGGGCCACGTGCCTTTCGCCGGAGAGTCGCCCACCGCCGTCATGCTCAAGCACCTGCAGGAACCGCCGCCCTCTGTGCTCACTGACCGGGAGGACCTGCCCGCAGGCGTGCAAACGGTTGTCGCTAAAGCCCTGGCCAAAAGGAGAGAAGATCGGTATCAAACAGCCGGAGCATTGATTGAGGATTTAGTAATTGCAGAGGGAACCGGCCTGGTGCAGCCGGAGCTCCGCGATCAAACCGCGAGTCGCGTTGCGTCGCCAGAGATGAAGAGCGGGATCCTTGAGGATGATGAGCAGACACTTGTGCGTCCGCGTACGCCTGCTTATGTTCCGCCGGAGCAAACACCGCTCAGGCAGCCACAACCGCCTCCGGCGACCTCCGGATTCAAACCATTACAGATTGTTATCCCGGCAGTGGCCGGGCTGATCGTGTTGTTCGTGGTGATTTGGGCTTTTACAAGAACGTCCCAACCAACTGTGAATTCCAACCAGCAGGGGCAAGTGCCCGGCTTGACCGCCGATCCGAACAGTCAGGCTGTCAAACCCGTGGCGCCCCCTACAGGGCAGAGCGAACAGGGAATTCCGCTCGGTGGCGTGGCAGGGCCGGCGCCAACTGCGAACGCGAACAGCAACACAAATGCGAACACAGCCCCATCTCCAACACCGCTCGATGAGACAAATGAGAACAGCGCCAACGATAATAAAAGCGTGAACGGTAACAGCAATCGCGCGGTGGAGTTACCCTCACCGAAGCATTCGCCCGTCTCAACTCCGCAGTCTACCAATCCCTTGCTCCCCTCGCCGACTGTGCCTCCGGCATCGCCGAAACCAACCAGCACGCTGCCCCCGGTACCACCTGTGTCTGATTAAGTCTGTGTGGTCGTAACGACTAACGCCTGCCCAGTACATTGCGGACCATTTCGACGAAGCTTGTCTCCGCTTCCAGGAATACTTCGATCTCCATCACATAGCAGGGCAGATCAAGAGCAAGATCTCGCAACTTGACCGCGTCTTTAGCCGTCGTCACCAGGGCTCTTGCTCCCGCCCGCTTGACCTTCTCAATCACATTATTTACATCGCGCTGTGAGTAGCGATGGTGATCAGGAAAGTCGGCAGTCGCCACGGGAATGTGACCTTCACTTTCCAGCAGGGTGATAAATGACCGCTGATTACCAATAGCTGAGAAGGCGGCAAAGGATGCAAAGTCCTCTCTCTGCGGTTCCGCCGGGCTATGGTCAAGCCGGCGCCAGCCCTTGACCCTCATACTTGAAACAAAGATTGGCCGGCCGTGACTAAGCGTCCCGATTTGCTGCTTGAGTGAATCGAGTTCGCCGGCCTGGCGGGCGCGTGTAATGACAACACAGTCGGCTCGGCCCAGGCCGCGTGGTCGCTCGCGCAAACGTCCACGCGGGAGCAGGTGCCCCCCACCCCAGGGATTCGTTGCATCGATGGTCGCTATGTTCAGATCTCGGGCCAGTTGTAAATGCTGGAAGCCATCGTCGAGAACAAAGACTTGTGAGCCAAGTGTGGCGATCGCCCATTGGCCGGCGGCGAGTCGATCTGCGTCGCTAATGACGGCGGCCACGCCCTGCAGGTTTTCGGCCAACAGCCTGGCTTCGTCTCCGGCGGCGAGCACGCTGGCCAGGACCTCGTGCCCGTCGGAAACCAGCACCCTCTGGTTGGAATTCTGTCTTCCATATCCGCGCGTGAGAATACATACCTTTGGTCCTTCGGCGGCAACTACCCGCGCTATAAATTCAACCAACGGTGTCTTGCCAGTGCCTCCGGCCGTTATGTTCCCTACGCTGATAACTGGCACAGGCAGCCTGGACACTTTGAGAAGGCCGTGCCGGTACAGCGAGCTGTGAATTTCGACGACCGCGCCGTAGAGCGCTGCGAATGGGGTCAGGATCATTGATGATGCCGTCATGGATCCGCGAACATCGCCATTGTTTGAGGTCAGCGTCCGACCTTCAGGATTCTTCCACGCGACTGACTGCCGGCGCCAGGAATTTTTGTAACAACCCCACCGTCCGCGCGGTAGCGCCGCGATTTTCCCTGACCAAAGCCAGAGCGCGGTTTTCAAGCAGAAGTCGTTTGTCTGGATTGCGCAAGAGGGTCGCGCAAACATCCGCCAGTAAAGAGGCCGCCTCACCCTTAACCGGTGCCAGGATTTGAATCAGGGCACCGTCAGCAAGAAACTTTCTTACTATCTCATCGAAATTTTGGGTGTGCGGGCCGGTAACGATACAGGCCCCGGCAGCAGCAGGCTCCAATACATTATGGCCACCAACGGGAGCGAAGCTGCCGCCCACAAAAACCAGCGAGGCTATCGGAAAAAGTGAGCGCAACTCGCCAATGGAATCCATTAAGACCACTTCGGCCAGCTCGTCGGAGAGAGTCGGGGGCGCCGACCGGCGAGCCCAGGTAAGCTTTGACTCCTGCAAAAGCGCTGTTACAGCTGCGAAACGTTCCGGATGACGAGGAGCAACGATTAGGCGTAGGGACTGCAGGTCGGCATTTTCTCGCAGGCGATTAAATGTCTCGAGCACGATGCGCTCTTCCGGTTCGTGCGTGCTGGCTGCCAGCAGGACCGGTCGGCCATCAGAAAAGTGAAAGCGTTCGGAAAGTCGTTTTGTTAAGGGATTGGTTGCGTCAGGAGTACCGGCGTCAAATTTCATGTTACCCGTAACCGTCACCCGCTCGGCCGGCATGCCCAACGCACGCAGGCGCTGCGCATCAGATTCGGTTTGCATCGCGGCAAGGTTGAGGCAACTCAGAACTCGGCCGATAAAGGGCCGAATTAGCCGGTAGCGTTTAAACGAGCGTTCAGATAATCGACCGTTCACGATCGCCGTAGCTATTTCCTGGGCGCGGCACTCACTGAGAAAGTTTGGCCACAACTCTGTCTCCATAATCAGCACCAGATCCGGCCTAATGCTTTTCAGGGAGCGCCGCACTGTCCAGCGCCAATCAATGGGAAAGTAAAAGACGGTTATTGCCTCGCTCTGGAAGACTTCGCGAGCGAGTTGCTGGCCAGTGATGGTGGTGGTTGAAACCGCGATCGAATGCTCGGGAAATTCTCGCCGCAGCGTCTGGAAGAGAGGCCGCGCGGCCTGGACTTCGCCGACGGAAACGCAGTGCAACCAGATCACGGGGCGCGCGCGGCTACAGCTTTTAAGCTTTCCCATCCGCTCGCCCAGACCGGCAACGTATTTACCATGCCGCCACGCATCCAGCAGGAGTCTGGGGAGCATTATCACAAACCCAAACCCGAGCAGAAGGCTATAGACTAAGTACATAGCAAGGCGGATCAAAGCGCAGTCTGCAGCGGACTGGCCTGATTCAGGCTGTACTACTTGGCGCGTTCGATATAGCGGCCCTCGCTGGGGTCGACCCGAATACGATCGCCTTCGTTGACGAACGGAGGTACCTGAATAGTCACGCCATTTTCCAGGGTGGCAGGCTTGTTCACATTCGAAACGGTGGCGCCTTTCATCGTCGGTTCGGTTTGAACTACAGTCAATTCCATCGACGGGGGCAGGTCGATGCCAATGGGCGCCCCTTCGTAAAACTCGGTCTGAAGCTTGAGGCCGGGAGTAAGCCATTGAGTAGCGTCGCCCAGGTCCTCCTCGCTAAGCGCTACTTGCTCATAGTTCTCTGTATTCATGAAATGATGGTGGGAGCCATCCGAATAGAGATATTCCATTTCGTGTTGTTCCAGAGAAGCCCGCTCGATAGTGTCAGCCGAGCGAAAACGATGCTCAAACGAGGCGCCGGTGCGTATATTTCGCAGCTTCGTTTGTACCATGGCACGCAGGTTCCCCGGGGTGTGGTGACGGAACTCCACTACTTTGCAGGGTGCGCCTTCGAAAACGATAACCATGCCGCGCCGGATCTGAGTTGCAGAAATTGCCATATTTATTATTGATCTCCGATAGTTATTGCCTCTTTCCGATAAGGACGGCCATAGGTAGCTATCTGAAAACCCGCTAGTCTAGCGATTCGGTGTGATTCTTGTCCAGCGGTCCAGTAGTGGCACGGTCCTAATAGGACACCACCAGTGGCACACGCGTCGTGTGCGTCATGCAGGGTCGCCGGCGTCCCTAATACGAAGGCGGCGCGCACCAGGAACAACTGTTCACCGGTACGAGCCGCCTTTTGAGGAGCCCATCTACCTCGTCGCCTTAAACGTTTAGAGATTGAGGAAGTTCCCAAATTCGACCCGCGCATCAGCAGTGTCTGAGGCGAGGATTTCACTCAGGCCGCTCTGGCACGTGACGATCTTCTCTGCCGCGCGACGCGATCCAGCCAGCGCTGCGCCTCGTCGTAATGAGGAAATCGGCGTTCGTCCGAACGGAAGGCACCCGTATGATAATATCGCCTTCCATTCATAACCCGGGCCGGATGTTTTATGTGAAGCATTTCGTGGTACATGATGTACTCAGTAAACCACTCGGGTACCTCGGAGGAGTCAAGCGTTTTGCTGATGGTGATCGTCTCGTAGACCCGATCGTGGTGCCCGAGTATCCGCTTGGTGCGCCGTTGCGACCAGGTGAGCGTGGGCGTGGGCAGTTCACCTTGAAAATAACGACGATTCAGTCGAGCAAACATGCGTTCCAGATCGTAAACACGACCCTGCGGTGAGGAAACGATCTTTCGCCCGCGGCGCCGCCGCGCAATGTCAGAAGCGCGTTGAATTTCCGGCTTCATCGAGTATTCCCGATAGAGCCTTTCATGAGCCACCGGTGGCCGCTTTGAAAGCAAGCGGGCGACCAGCACAAAAGCAAGAGAGCGAAGTACTTCGACCGGGCTATCCCGGCAGATGTCCGATAAGCGCACGTAAGCACGACCCGACCGTAGCCTAATGGTGTGATGCAGACCGGCGTAGGGATAGAAGCGCACTTCTACCGGCGGGATTGGTCGTGCGCCACCAAGGTGGGCAAACGCATCGGTAAACAGTTTTTCCAAATTAGAGTTCAAATCGACTTCACTCAACAACGCAATCTGCGGATAAGACCAGCTTCATCTGACTTGATCTGAGAAAGCCTTCGGGGGCGAAGGCTCGAATAGGTGAATTGCGCGGCCAACGGCCACCTGAATCTTAATGAGGAGCTTGGGCCGGAGTCAATTGCTGACTCGTAATCAGACGTAAGTGGTTGAAAGTAAAGGGAATAAAAGCTGGCAGTGCCTGGCACCACGGAAGTTAGTCGGCTTGGCCTCCGCAAGCTATTACCTGTCAACAGTTAACGCCCGACAAAGCCGAACCGGAGGACGTCCGGCAGGTTGGAACGGGAATTGTTTGCAGCCATCTTCTTCAATACCTTATACTGCCTCTCGCCCTCTTGGGCGGCGATCGGTGCGCATTTGGCGCTTACCGACACGCTGTTAACATTCGGGAAACGAGTCTTACTTTGCCTTTCATCCAATGCCCCGTCGCAGTCCGACTTCAAATTCGTCAGAAAAGAGCCTCCCTGATGCCAGGGCCCAGGCTGTGCTTGCGGCCATCATTAAGGAGCACCTGGTTACGGGCGAAGCAGTCGGTTCCAGGGTCCTTTCAGATCGTTTTGAACATGCCACCGGTTGGAGTTCAGCCACTATACGCAATGTGATGTCTGCGCTGGAGGAATCCGGCCTGGTGGAACAACCCCATACCTCCGCGGGTCGGGTCCCCACTGATAAAGGATATCGCTATTACGTGGATCATATGATGGGCGAAGCTCGATTGTCGGCGTCGGACTTGCGAGCAATCGACGATTTGGTTTACGCGGGCGCCATGGACGCGAGCGACGGGCCTGACCGCTTGATGGAAAGAGCTTCGCACGCGTTGTCGGCCATGTCGGAAAATGTAGGCATAGTCATTTCGCCGTCGCTGGCTGAGAACCGCCTGAAGCATATAGAGTTTGTGCAATTGGCGGACAAGCGAATTCTGGTTGTGATGGTCTCGGCTTCGAATATTGTTCACAACAAGATAATTCGTATTGATGAAGCGCTGGCTCAGGACGAATTGGACCGAACGGCTCGTTATCTGAATGCTGAATTTTCCGGCAAGAGTCTGCTGACTATTCGAGCGAAAATCCTGGAACTGATGAGCGAGGAAAAGGCGCTTTACGATCGCTTGTTGCGCAATGCAATTCTCTTGTGCGATATGAGTTTGGAGGGTGATGCCGGGGCGAGTCCCAACGTCTACATCGATGGTGCTTCAAACATCCTGGCCAAGCCCGATTTTCTCGATATCGAGAGAATGCGCGAGTTGTTTCGCACGTTCGAAGAAAAGTCCCGGCTGATTCGGATCCTCAATGAATGTATATCGAGAGATCCGTCCGCCCCGGGCAATGTGCATATCGTCATCGGTCGCGAGCATTTGGCCCCGTCGATGCAAAATTGTGCCCTCATCACGGCTCCGTATCGCGTGCGCGACGATGAAGGGGTTGGCACGATAGGAGTGGTCGGTCCGATGAGAATTGAGTATTCACGCATGATGGCTATGGTAGACTACATGGCGCGGTTGATCGAACGCCGGCTTACTGAAGAGGCAACACTCTAATACTTTCCAACTTAACTCTGAATTGCAAAACCGCTTACATTGCAAAATCAATGATGTCTGACAAAAAAGACAGACGCTGGGGACGCATCCCAATACGGTTTTCGGAATCAGCTGATGAAACCGAAACCGGTGAGGGCAAGGGCGAAAATGGCTTGCCGGTTAGCGAGTCAGCGCCGGACAGTGATGCCGCGACCGAGTTCCAGAATAGCGACGAGCAGGCAGACGGGTTCGATACCGGGCGTCTTTCCGGCTGGGATACTGACCAGGGGCCGCGTGACAGCGCTGACAATGAAGCCTCAGGACCGGTGTTTGCGGAGTTGCTGGCGACCAGGGCGGAACTCAAGAGGATGGCGCTGGAGAACGATGATTTGCGGGAAAAGTTTGCGCGGCGGCAAGCGGACTTTGAGAATTTCCGCAAACGAGTCGAGCGGGAACGTGGGGAGACATACAATCGGGCCACGGCCGAGTTGGTTACAAAACTCCTGCCGGTGCTGGACAATTTGGGCCGAGCTCTCGATACAGAGGCTTCGGTTGAAGCTACCGAGTCTGATGAGTTCCGGCACTTTCTTAGTGGTGTTGATCTGATTTATAAGCAATTGGGCGGCTTACTGGAGAGCATGGGAATAACAGTCGTACCTTCGGTTGGGGAGGTCTTTGATCCCCACGTTCACGAGGCTGTGGTAACCGAAGAGAGCGACCAGCACGAACCAGACACTGTGCTGCAGGAAATTGTGCGTGGCTATCGACTTGGAGACAAATTGCTGCGGCCTGCCCTGGTAAAAGTGGCCGTGAGAAAGTAGCGACTCTGTTGCCTGCGCGATCGCACGGCATTAAACAATAGGCGTGAAGGATTCATGGGAAAAGCAATAGGCATAGATCTGGGAACGACCAATTGCTGCGTTTGCGTGCTGGAAGGCGGCGCGGTGCAGATAGTTCCGAACAAGGAAGGCGGGCGTACTACGCCGAGCGTGGTTGGTTTCACCGATAAGGGCGAGCGTTTGGTGGGACAGATCGCCAAGCGCCAGGCTGTAACCAATGCGACAAACACTGTCTATGCCGTCAAGCGCCTGATTGGCCGCAAATTTAGTTCAGCCGAAGTTGAACGAACTCGCGAGACGTCCGCATTCGAAATCGTAGATTCTCCCAACGGCGATGCCCGCGTGCGAGTACAGGGCCGCAGTTACAGCCCGCCGGAACTTTCCGGAATCGTTTTGCAGCGCTTAAAGGCGGCCGCCGAGGATTTTCTGGGAGAGCCGGTGACGGACGCTATTATTACCGTTCCCGCTTACTTCGATGACTCGCAACGACAAGCGACCAAAGACGCGGGAAAGATTGCCGGACTAAGAGTCGAGCGGATAATTAATGAGCCCACTGCCGCCGCGCTGGCCTATGGCCTGGGGAAATCAGGTGTTGAACGTATCGCGGTGTACGACCTGGGCGGCGGAACCTTTGATATCTCGATCCTCGAAATGAACGAGGGTGTGTTTGAAGTACTTTCAACGTCGGGGAACACGTTCCTTGGTGGTGAAGATCTTGATGAGCGCATCATGAACTGGATGGCCGATCAGTTCCTTGCCGATGCCGGCATCGATCTGAGACAGGATCGTCTGGCCCTGCAGCGCCTAAAAGAAGTGGCAGAACGCGCTAAATGCGAACTTTCATCCGCGACTGAGACGACTATCAACCTGCCTTTCATTGCCGCCGACGCGAGCGGGCCAAAGCATTTCAATAAGACGCTGACGCGAGATCAGTTTGAAAATTTGGTTGACGATCTGATTCAGCAAACAATTGAGCCCTGCCAGCAGGCCCTGAAAGATGCCAAGCTACAGCCGAGCGAAATTGACAAGGTCATTCTGGTAGGTGGGCAGACACGTTCCCCGATAGTTGAACGCACGGTAGCGGAAATTTTTGGTAAGAAACCTTCGGCCGAAATCAATCCCGATGAGGTAGTGGCAATGGGAGCGGCCATTCAGGGTGGCGTCCTGACCGGAGAGGTCAAGGACATCGTGCTGCTGGATGTGTTGCCGCTGAGCCTGGGCTTGGAAACGCGTGGTGGCCTTTTTACAAAAATCATTGAGCGGAATTCCACGATTCCGCTCCGCAACAGTCTTACTTTCACCACGGTGGTTGATAACCAGTCCTCGGTTGAAATTCACATTCTCCAGGGGGAACGGGATTTGGCGGAAGGCAACCGCTCGCTGGGCAAGTTTGAACTGGTCGGAATCCCTCCAAACCAGCGTGGTGTTCCGCAGATTGAAGTGTCCTTTGAAGTCGATGCCAATGGCATCGTTTCCGTGTCGGCGATGGACAAGGCGACTGGCCGCGCGCAACAGATGCGCATCACGCCCAGTTCCGGTTTGGCTCCCGATGAGATTGATCGGTTAATCAAAGACGCCGAAGCAGCAGCGGAATCCGACCGCCAGACCAAAGAAGTAGTGATTTTGCGAAACAAGCTGGAAACCCTCTTGCGCAACACGCAAAAATCTTTCACCACATTTGGTGGGCTCCTTTCCAGCAATGATCAAAAAATTGCAGAGGACATCTTCGCCGAAAGCGAAAAAGCGATAGGCGAGAACAGCCTGGAGGCAATCTCCGGAAGTCTCGGCAAGCTGGAGCGAGTAGCTGGTGAACTCGCAGTGGCCATGATGAAGCCTGAAAACGAGGACGCAACCGGTGAAGCGGGAGACCGGAGGTGATCCCGCCCGAACCTGGGCGCGTGATTAAGGTGTGGGCTTGCTGGTTGCGCCTGGCACGCGATTTACAAAATAATTCCTAAAAAGCGAAAGGTTAGAGAAGTCTGGTAATGAGCAAGCGAGATTATTATGAAGTTCTGGGCGTCAGTCGTACTGCGACTGACCAGGAAATCAAGAGCGCGTATCGTGCACTGGCGCGGCGGCATCATCCTGATGTTAATCAAACCGATGAAACCGCCGAAGCAAAATTCAAAGAAGTTTCCGAGGCGTATACGGTACTGTCCGATGCCGAACAGCGCCGCCGTTACGATCGCTTCGGGCACGCGGGCGTTTCGAGCAGTGCCGGAGCCAATTGGGGCGCGCCTGGTTTTGGCGGTATAGAAGATATTCTCGGAGATCTGTTTGGGTTCGGCGATGTCTTTGGCGGGAATCGAGCGGGTGGACGCCGCCCAACCGCGCAGCGAGGCGCCGACCTTCGTTACGATTTGGAAATTAGCCTTGAAGAGGCTGCCGCCGGGATGACTGCGCAACTGCGAATCCCGCGCCTTGAGAATTGCGAGAATTGCAAAGGTGCTGGCGCAGCTCCGGGCACCACGCCTGAAAACTGCCAAACGTGCGGTGGTACCGGACAGGTTCGTTATCAACAGGGATTCTTTTCAGTCGCGCGGACCTGTCACGCCTGCAGGGGAGTGGGTCGCGTAATTGGCACGCCCTGCCAGGATTGTAAGGGCGCCGGGCGCATCGAACGCGAAAAATCGTTGGAAGTAAAAATTCCGGCCGGCGTTGAGACAGGATCACGCATGCGGGTGCAGGGAGAGGGGGAGTCGGGCGCGAGTGGCGGCCCGGCCGGGGACCTCTACGTCGTCATCCATGTTTCGGAGCATGAACAATTCGAACGCCAGGGCGGTAATCTCTATTCCTCAGTACCCATCACTTTTGCTCAGGCCGCGTTGGGAGCTGAGATTTCAGTCAAGACTCTCGGCAGTGATCAGAATCTGAAGATCCCGGTCGGCACCCAAACGGGAACCGTCTTTCGCTTGAAGGGCCAGGGGATGCCCGTTCTTGGCGGCCGGGGAAAGGGCGATCTATTCGTGGCGGTTACTGTTGTCACGCCAACCAGCCTGACGAGAGAACAGCGACGGTTGCTGGAGCAACTTGCCGACGTCGAGAACAAGGATCTCGAAGACAAAGGCCTGGTTGATAAAGTGCGCGATATTTTTGGCTGAACGGAAACTGTTGAGCGGTCTGGCACTATAAAACCAAACTAAGTTCAAGTGAACTTCCTAAGAACCGCCGCGAAGGAGCGCTATGAAGCTTCCCCTGTTCGTATCTCGCCTCTCGCTGATCGCCGCTTTGCTTTTTACCTGTGCCGCTGCAGTTTTAGCCCAGGACAGCATGGCTCGCTGGCAGAGTTTTGACTTTGCTAAATCCGCGCTCAAGCCGGCCCAAATGGCGGGTATGCCGTTGGAGGACCTGAAGCTGTTACGCGGCATTGTGTTTGGTCGTCATGGCCGCGTTTTTAAAGACGCCGAAATAAAAACCCACCTGGAATCACAGGATTGGTTTAAAGCCAACCCAAGCTTCAGCAATGCAGATCTCAACGATGTCGAGCGGCATAATCTTGATGTCATTCGCGACGCAGAAGCCCGCATGCACCCAACGGTGCAGCCGGGCGACATGCGCTTTTGGCGCACGCGCGCGCTGACAGCAAAAAAGCTCGGCACTCACAGCGGAGCCGAATGGTTGGTATTGCGTTCTGAGATTGAGGCGATTCACGGTAAGCGATTTGCAGAGCCGTGGCTGCAGAAATATTTCGACGAACGATACTGGTACAAAGCCAGTAATGACTTTAAGCCAGCCCAACTCTCGGCGATCGAACAGAAAAACCTGCTGACTATTGCTGAAGCGCAAAAGCGATCACGCAAGATTGCCATCGCACCTGGCGATATGGAATTGTTTGAGAACAAACCAATTTCCGCGCAGATGTTACATGGACTGAGTCTTAACGAGCTCCGTCTCTTGAGGAATGAGATCTACGCCCGGCACGGACGTCAATTTCAGGCGCCCTGGCTTTCACAATATTTCTTCAGACAGCCCTGGTATTCACCGGATGAGAACTTCAAAGACGAGGAATTATCGGGCTTCGATAAGCAGAACGTAGAAACGATTGTCGCCTACGAGAACCAGATCCACGATGACCTGGGCCGCAAGCTGATCACGCGAACCCTTCTGGAAGGCTTGTTTGTGGAAGATGCGGCGAAGATGCGGCAGGAGATCTATGCGCGGCGCGGGAAAGTTTTTACCAGAGAGCCCTGGTTTCAGACTTACTTTTCCAGCTTTGCCTGGTACAAGCCCGACCCAGCCTTCACCGACGCGCAATTGAGCGAGGTTGAGAAACGCAACATCGCCACCATCACGGCTTATGAGAAAAGAGCCACCAGCGCGATGGACGTGATCGAGGGTTGATAAGGCTTAAACGGGTCTCGCGTGTCGAGACCAGACAAAGAAAGGCACCCCAGGAAGTTTGCGCTACAACTTGTAACGCACTCCGGCCTTCCTCAAGGCCTCATCTTCCACGTCGATATTCTGCAGCCGGAGCGTGACGTCGGCGTTCAGATCCCAACCGGCGCGTTCGCCCGCTTGCAGTTTTACAGTGCCCGCGGCCGCGATCATCGCCGCGTTGTCGGTGGACAGATGGGGTGAAGGGAAGTAGACCGGCAGACCCAGTTGGTCAGCCGCCGCGAGCGACGCCTTTCTCAACGCGCCGTTGCAGGCAACTCCCCCGGCCACGATCAGAGTGCGCGGTCCATATTCCTCGGCCAGTCGTTCCATTGTGCCAACCAGAGATCTCACCACTACACTTTGAAAGCTTGCGGCCAAATCTTTTATTGCCTGGGACGGTGCTTCACCGTTCGTTAGCGGTTGCAAGCCGGACTCGCGCACGTATTTCGTGACCGCTGTTTTCAGGCCGCTGAAGCTAAAGTCGGGACGGCCATCACCCATGCGGGGAATTGAGAACTTTACCGCGTGAGGATTTCCCTCGCGTGCCAGGCGCTCGATTATCGGTCCTCCCGGATACCCAAGCCCCAGCATCTTTGCGACTTTATCGAACGCTTCACCAGCAGCATCGTCGCGTGTGCGGGCCACGACTTTATACCTGCCAGCGCCGGGCACGAAGAAAAGATTCGTATGGCCGCCGGAAACGATCAACGCCAGGGCCGGGTGCTGGATGGGTGGATTTTCAAAGGCCACCGAGTAGACATGGCCTTCGATGTGGTTGACTCCGACGAGCGGCTTGTTGAGTGCGAAGGCCATGGCCTTGGCATAAGAGACTCCTACCAGCAGCGAGCCAACCAGTCCCGGGCCTATGGTCACTGCAAGGCCGTCGAGTTCATCCTTGGCAACCCTCGCTCGAGCAAACGCCTCTTCGACAATCGGCACGATCTTGTCCAGATGTTCGCGCGAAGCAATTTCCGGAACGACCCCACCAAAGCGTTTATGAATCTCGATCTGTGAGGCGACAACCGACGAAAGAATCTCTCGTCCATCGCGAACAATGGCCGCAGCCGTTTCATCACAGGAAGTTTCGATTCCGAGTACCAGCATATTATTGGGATTCAAGCTCCGGCATTGATTCTATCAATCTTTGATCGAGCACGCTAAAGCCCCTCTTTGAGAGCAAAATCCCGCATGGAGATCGTTCGAGGCTGGGGTGATTGTTCAAACTCCGCTCGCCGGCACATTTTGCTGTTCTTACTCCCTGCGCCCGTAAAAACTCAAGGCTGAGTCGCCCTGTTTCAAAACGCGTTGGCGTGTAAGGATGCCAATCTCGTCAGGCATCTTTTGTTTATGAAAGTGCTCGACTATAAGGAGACCGCCAGGACGCAGTACGTCAGCCGAAAAATTACCCAGCGGGCCCAGCACGTTAAGATAATCGTCCGCATAGGGCGGATCGAAGAAGATCACGTCCCAGGTTTGTGCTCCGCTTTTGACTGCCTGGCGCAGAAAGCGAAGCACATCTGCCGTGACCACCGCTACGCTGCCTGCATCTACCTGACAAAGATGGAGATTGGCTTCAATCAGTCCCCGCAGGTCGCGCGAGCGGTCGACGAACGTGGCGTGTGTGGCGCCGCGAGAAAGGGCTTCAATTCCAACCGCCCCTGTACCGGCACAGAGATCCAGGAAACGCGCCCCCACAATGCGCGGGGCAATGACATTGAAAAGAGTCTCGCGTAAGCGATCCGAGGTTGGTCGCGTCTCGAGCGAGGGCGGACTCTTCAGCTTTCGGCCGCGATATTGCCCCGCTATTACTCTCAATCGTGCCCTCCACCTGCAACAGAGAGTTCACCAGCTAGTGACCTGCGGTATTGATCAGCCAACATCCGCCAGGCCAAAACGCGGATCCTTTTGCACGTGCTGAATCATCCGTTTTGTATCGACAGACTTTTCGCGCCTGCTTAGGTAGAGCTCGGCTTCTTTGCGCGCCAGCTCAAGGATCTGTATATCGCGGACCAGGTTACCGACACGAAACTCGGGCAGTCCTGATTGCCTGGTACCCAATAACTCCCCGGCGCCGCGCAGTTCCATATCCTTTTCGGCGATCACAAACCCGTCGGTGGTTTTCTCCATTATGCCCAATCGCTCTTCCGCGACGCTGGTCTTTGTTTCGGAGCTCAGCAGCAGGCAATAACTCTTCTCCGCGCCCCGGCCGACCCGGCCGCGCAATTGGTGCAACTGGGATAGTCCAAATCTCTCGGCATGTTCCACTATCATCACCGAAGCGTTGGGCACATCTACGCCGACTTCGATGACCGTGGTCGAGACCAGAATCCTGATGTCGCCAGCGATAAAGCGGCGCATTACCTCTTCCTTTTCGGCAGGTTTCAGGCGCCCGTGTACCAGGCCAATATTCAATTTCGGAAACACTTTATCGCGCAGGTATTCATACCTTTGCGTTGCGTTCTTTAGGTCGATCTTTTCAGATTCCTCAACCAGCGGGTAGACCACATAGACCTGGCGCCCGCTGCGCAACTCGCGATCGATCACTTTTTTTACTGCCCGGCGATCGTCGGCGTTATCGCCGAACACGATAGTCTCAACGGGCGTCCGTCCGGGGGGCAATTCGTCGATGATCGACACATCGAGATCGCCATAGACGGTCATGGCCAGCGAGCGGGGAATCGGTGTGGCAGTCATGACCAGGACGTCAGGATTCAGACCCCGCGCACGCAGTGCGGCGCGTTGCATGACTCCGAAGCGATGTTGCTCATCGATAATGACCAGGCCCAATCTGGAGAAGCTGACGGCTTCCTGGATCAGCGCCTGGGTTCCAATACAGGCGTGAATCTCTCCGGCTGCCAACTCGGCGTGTAGTCTTCGTTTTTCAGCGCTGCGGATTGACCCGGTGAGAAGCTCGACTCGATACGGGGCCCGGGCTAACAAACGCTTGATGTTGCGCGCGTGTTGTTCGGCGAGAATTTCGGTCGGGGCCATCAGTGCTGTCTGGTAGCCATTCTCCATTGCCGCCAGCATCGCAATAACCGCGACGATTGTTTTCCCGCTGCCCACGTCTCCCTGAAGCAGGCGATTCATTGGCGCTTCGGACTGCAGGTCTTTAAATATCTCGATTACTACACGCCGCTGCGCGGCCGTCAGCTTGAAGGGGAGAACAGAGGCGATCCGAAGCTTCATGGCCTGGTCGATTCTGATCTGCGCGCCCTTTGGTTCTTTGAGCCGCTGACCGCGCTTTAACTGCAGGCCAAAGGCCAGCCAAAAGAAATCTTCGAAGATCAAGCGCCGGTGGGCCGGGCTGCGTGCCTTTTCATATTGTTCCAGCGATGCACTTTCAGGAGGAAAGTGGATTTGCTGCAAGGCCGCCGCGCCTTCGATCAGAAACTGCCTTTTTCTCATGTCTGCCGGCAAGGTCTCTGAAAGCGCATCGACGGGTAATGCGCGCAGCGTCGCATGAATAATTTCCCGCAAATGCTTGGGGCGGAAGTCACCGAGCTTGCGATAAACCGGTACGCGTCTGCCCACATGAATCGCGGCCAGCGAAGGATCACTCTGAAAATCCTGCGCAATTGAATCATGGGAAATGTCCTTTACGCCCTGTTCGACGGCGCCCTGTTCGCCGGCGGCCAGGGGCAGAACCTCAATCTCATCAGGCTTGTTCAGCCGCAGCGCAAAAGTAGCTCGTCGCGGGTCCCATTCCCAGCGACCGTAGGCGACGAAGCGCACGCCTCGCTCGAACCGTTTGGTGTAGTTAGTGACAATCTGCTGAGCGTGTGGCCCCGAAAGGAAGGTCCAGACAACCACCGGACGGCCCGTGCGCTCACTATCTGTAGCCGAGATCTCAAAGATGAACAATCTCTGCCGATAGGAACGTTTATTTCTGACCTGATACCCGCCTGCAAGTTTTACATAGAGTTCCAAAGAGGCCTCCATTCCTTCGTGCAGATCGCTGATGCGCGCCAGGTTCGATCGGTCCTCGTAGCGCATGGGCAGGTAGCTGAGCAGGTCTGCAACATTTACCTCACTTAAATCTTTGCCCGCAATTGTGCTGCTGAGTGCCTGGGCCAGTCTGGTCGACATTTTTTGTCCCAGCCGCGCAATATCATGCAGGTGAAGTTCATTGACTGGAGTATCGAGGGTTAAAGAGGCCGACATTTCCCGCGATAATAGCACACGAGGGTTCTCGCGATTTGGTCACGGCAGGCGCCGGTTCTGCGGCGGTGAGGCTGGGTTTTGGGGCCAAAAGAGTCAGCGTTGAAAACACTTTGGTCGTAGCCGGCGCGATTTCCGAGCGTCTTGCCTGGCGGGCTCAAGCCGTGGCCAACGCTGCAGCAAATTTGCACCTTGAATCGCACTTGCCGATTGAAACCGGGTGGCAACGAACTTGAGCAGCAGTTGCGAGACAAACTGAACCTACCGATTCCCGCATGTATTTCTGGCGGGACTCTGGTAAGCTTAGGGCTCACGATCAGACAGCAATTCGGCTGGTCCCAGGCATTCCATCTAAAGCGTTATTACCGAGCCAGGGCTTGCGAAATACGCGAGGCCAGGTTGAACAACAGTGAAGGATCCAGGGCCAGAGCGGCCAGCCGTGCAATCCAGTACGCGGATTTTCAAATTGATGCTACACGTTTTCCGAACTGACTAAATGAAGGGATTGATCAACTATGCGACATAATAAAATGGTCCTGGCATTTCTGCTCCTGGCGGTGTGTCTGGCTTCAGCTTGCGTCTCCGGCACGCAAACCAATAATGGCGGACCGAAGCAGAAGAAGGGCCCGAATGATCCGATCGTCATTGGCTTTTCGATGGACACCCTTAAGGAAGAGCGCTGGCAGCGGGATAAAGAACTGGTGGAGAAACGTGCCAAAGAGCTTGGCGCCACGGTAAATATTCAGGTTGCCAATGGCGATGATAGCTTGCAGATTAAGCAGGCTGAAAACTTATTGACGCAGGGTGTAGATGTCCTGATTGTTGCCCCCCACAACGGCGAGGTGGCGGCTTCCATTGTCGAAGCTGCTCATCGTCAGGGTGTGCCGGTTATCAGCTACGATCGCTTAATCAAGAATGCGGATGTTGATTTGTACGTTTCGCATCAGGTCGTAAAGATGGGAGAGATGCAGGCGAAATACCTGCTCGATCATGTCAACAAGAAGCCAGCGAACTTTGTCATTGTGGGTGGTTCTCCGACTGACAATAATGCCATTTTGCTGCACCAGGGCCAGATGAACATTCTCAAACCCGCGGTCGAGCGCGGTGATGTTAAGATCGTTACCGATCAGTACGCAAAGGAATGGCAGGCAAGCGCTGCACTCAATATTGTTGAGAATGCTCTGACCCAGGCCAACAATCAGGTTGATGCGGTGGTTGCGTCGAATGACGGAACTGCGCGAGGCGCGATTCAGGCCCTGGAAGGACAGAACCTGGCCGGCAAAGTATTAGTATCAGGTCAGGACGCGGATCTGGCTTCTCTTAGTTTGATTGCGCTCGGCAAGCAGACGATGACCGTTTACAAAGCAATCCAGCCGTTGGCGAATGCAGCGGTGGAGGCGGCTATCAAGCTGGCGCGGGGCGAAAAAGTAGACACTGTCGACACTATTGACAATGGACGGAAACAGGTGCCGTCGATTCTATTGGAACCAGTGGCTGTTGACCGCGCCAATCTGATCAGCACGGTGGTCAAGGATGGCTACCACACGCTGGCAGAGATCTGCGCCAATGTGCCCGCGGACAAGTGTCCCAAGCAGTAAGGGGGAGATGAAGGATGAAGGATGAAGGATGAAGGATGAAGGATCAAGGATCGCACTTGATCTAGAACTCGAAACTTGAACCCTGAAACCTGAAACCTGAAACCGAAGCCCGAAGCCCAAAGCCCAAAGCCCAAAGTTCAAAGCCCAAAGTTCAAAGACCAAAGACCAAAGACCAAACACCAATGTCCACAGCCACCCCATTCCTGGAAATGCGCGCGATTACAAAAACCTTCCCAGGCGTGCGAGCCCTGGACGGGGTTTCGTTTGATCTTCACCGTGGTGAATTGCATGCGCTCGTAGGTGAGAACGGCGCCGGCAAGTCGACCTTGATGAAGATCCTCGCCGGCGTCTATCCGCACCCGGAATACGGAGGAGAAATAATCATTGACGGACAGGTGCGCCAATTCAGCGGCGTGCGCGATGCCGAGGAGGCGGGCATCGCGGTCATATTTCAAGAGCTTTCGCTGATCAAAGAAATGAGCGTCGGCGAAAACATTTTTCTGGGCCGAGAACCACGCCGCTTCGGCGTCATCCGCTGGGAAGAACTCTACCGCCGCGCCCAGCAGTTGCTGGACGATGTCCATTTGGACATTGACCCGCACACTCCGATTCGTAATCTGGGCATTGGCCAGCAGCAGTTGGTTGAAATCGCCAAAGCACTGTCACATGAGGCCCGTATCCTGGTCCTCGACGAGCCGACGGCGGCCTTGACCGATGCTGAGGTGGCAACCTTGTTTGGGATCCTCAGGAAGTTGCGGGCGCGAGGCGTCGGCATGATCTATATCTCGCACAAGCTGGAAGAGGTTTTTAGCATCAGCGATCGCATCACGGTGCTGCGCGATGGCCGCACGGTTGATACCAGGGCGACCAGCGAATTTGACGAAGCTCAGGTAATCGCGCGCATGGTGGGGCGTGAGGTGGGTGACATTTTTCCAGCAGTGGACCATCAACAGGGCGAAGTGGTCTTCGCCGTCCAGGGTCTGAGCGTTGAGGATCCGGTCGTACCGGGCAAACGCCTGGTCAAGGACATAAGTTTTTCGGTCAGACGTGGCGAAGTGTTGGGCATCGCCGGGCTGATGGGGGCGGGTCGCAGTGACCTCTTAATGGGCATCTTTGGCGCTCACGCGGGGCGCGTCACCGGCGAGGTTAGAATTGACGGCCAGCGGGCGCGCATTACGAGCCCAGCCGACGCCATCAAACAGGGAATTGGTTTTGTTACCGAAGATCGCAAGCGGTTCGGCCTGGTACTGGATCAGAGCATTCTCAACAATATGACTTTGGCGGGTCTGAAGAGGATTTCCGGGCGCTTTATAACCAGCCTGGGAGCGGAGTCGGCGGCAGGCGAGCGTTCGATGAAGGAGTTACGTGTTAAAGCCAACTCTGTTTTTACTATTGCCAATACGCTTTCGGGGGGCAACCAGCAAAAGGTAGTACTGGCGAAATGGCTGCTCACCAATCCGCGCGTATTGTTTCTTGATGAACCAACCCGTGGCATTGACGTCGGCGCCAAGCAGGAAATCTATGCGCTGATAAACCGGCTGGCAAAAAGCGGGCTGGCGATTGTGTTGGTGTCGTCTGAATTACCTGAGGTGCTCGGCCTGGCCGATCGCATCATGGTTTTGCATGAAGGACGGCTGACCGGCGAATTCACACGCGCGACCGCGACGCCAGAAAAAGTTATGGCCTGCGCCACCGGCCATGCGCAGCAGGCGGCGTAATCCCGAGCCGCCTCGGCACCGTTTTACAAAGATCGCGCACTCGCATTCCTTCCGGCCAGAATTGTGCAATCCTGGGTCGGGCCCGAGGCGAACCGGTTTGGCAATGGCCACAGCGGGCGTTCGTCAACTAGAGTTTGTTTTCCCTTGACGTCTGAGCTTCGGTGTTTTGGAGTTGAACCAGCGGCGCGGAAGCGTAAATCTAATACTAATTGGTCTTGTGAGGGTTAAATGAGCCAGCAAGCAAACGGAGCCATCGAGGGTCCTCCCAGTGATTCCGATCCAACGACGGCCGACGCAGCAGTCGTGCGGCAAACGAAGATCGGCAATTTTAAGATTTCTACCGATGTTCTGCGCGCCTACACGATGGTTTTTGCCCTAATCGCGATTTGGGTCTTCTTCCACTACTCAACCGGACGCATCTTCTTCGAGCCGCGCAACTTTTCCAACCTGATGCGCCAGACATCTGTGACCGGCGTGCTCGCGGTCGGAATGTTGATGGTAATTGTAACCGGCAACATTGACCTTTCGGTCGGCTCAGTAGTGGGACTTGCGGGAGGCATCGCGGCGATTGCCCAGGGCTGGCTTGGCTGGGGCCTGGCTCCCTCATTATTGGCCGGCACCGTCGCCGGAGTGGCCATCGGTGCGTTTCACGGATCGCTGGTGGCTTACGTGAATATTCCGGCTTTCATCGTTACGCTCGGTGGCTATCTGGCATGGCGAGGGGTAATTCTGGGATTAAGCAAGGGCGAAACGATTCCACTGCGGCTGCAGGCTTTCAAAGCGATTGGTCAGGATTACGTTGGTCCAATGGTTGGATGGACCCTCGCAGGGTTGGCCGTGCTGGCCGTAATTTGGATGAACTTTGCGCGCATACGAGCACGAAAACGTCATGGGTTGGGCGTACCGAGCGCTGGTCGAACCGTCCTCGGAATTGTTTTTCCTTCGCTGGTTATCCTCGGCTTCATTTACATGATGAACTCGTATTCCGGGATTCCTATACCGGTCTTGATCCTGCTCGTGGTGGCGCTGGCGGGCGCGTTTCTTACACAAAACACGACCTTTGGCCGGTACCTGTACGCGATCGGGGGAAATCCTGACGCTGCCCGCCTGTCGGGAATAAGCTTGCGTAAACATGTGCTGGCGGTATTCATGATCATGGGGGCCCTAACGAGCCTGGCTGCGATCATTTACACAGCGCGCGTGGGCAGCGCTTCGCCGGATGCAGGTGCCCTGCTGGAACTCGACGCCATCGCGGCTTGTGTGATTGGTGGTACCAGCTTGATGGGCGGGCGCGGCACCGTGTTTGGGGCCATCCTCGGCGCCCTAATCATGGCCAGTCTTGATAACGGCATGTCACTAAAGAACGTCGAACCGTACATGCAGAATATTATTAAGGGAGCAATCCTCGTGGCCGCGGTTGGTTTGGACATGGCCGGCCGTAAGCGCGGCTGAGGGCGAATTGAGATTCCAGGGAGGTTGGCGGAGTTTCCAAACTGGCACAAATCGACAATGACGGCACTAGTTATTCATGGACACTTTTATCAACCACCGCGTGAGAACCCCTGGACTGGACTGATTGACACGCAAACGGGCGCGCAACCCTTTCATGACTGGAACGAGCGTATCCACGCCGAGTGCTATGGTCCAAACGCCTTCGTGTCTCGCGGTGCGAGCGCAGACGGGCTTGAACAGGCCGTCAACAACTACAGCAACATAAGCTTTAACTTTGGGCCCACGCTGCTGTCCTGGCTCGAGACATACCACCGCGACACCTATCAGCGCATTCTGGCTGCGGACAAAGAGAGTGCGGCACTCAGAGGCGGGCATGGTAATGCCATTGCTCAGGCTTATGGTCATCCGATTCTACCCTTGTGTAATGAACGCGATCGGCTGACTCAGGTGCTCTGGGGCCTGGCCGATTTTCGCCGGCGCTTCGGACGAGAGCCCGAAAGCATGTGGCTGCCCGAAACTGCCTGTAACGACGCCACGCTCGATTTGCTGATTGAGCAGGGAATGCGCTACGTCATTCTTGCTCCCGGCCAGGCAGGGCGGGTTCGCGGGTCCCACGGTCAGTGGCACGACGCTTCTGGCGGCAGGGTCGACACCAGCCAGGCATATCGTTACGAACACCGGCAGCAGCCGGGCCGATCGCTGGCGGTCTTTTTTTATGATGGTCCATTGGCGCAGGCGATCGCCTTTGGGGGAGTGCTGCAATCCAGCGAGGCATTCGTCGGAATGATTAAGCAAGCCTCGCTGCGTGGCCCGCTGATCAACATCGCCACCGATGGCGAAACCTACGGCCATCATTTCAAGTTTGGCGATCTCGCTTTGGCGCACGCGCTGGAGATCGAAGCCGCGGATAAGGGACTATGGGTCACCAACTATGGCGAGTTCCTGGATCGTTATCCCGCAGAATCAGAGGTGCAAATCAATAATGGACCAAGTGGTGAAGGCACCTCCTGGAGCTGCGCGCACGGCGTCGACCGCTGGCAACGCGACTGTGGCTGCCATACCGGAGGCGATCCGCTCTGGGACCAGAGTTGGCGTGCCCCATTGCGCTCGGCGTTCGATCTTTTAAGGGATCACGTAGCCGAGCAGTTCCAGTCGGCAGGAGGAGCGCTGCTGTCAGCGCCCTGGCGCGCGCGCAATGCCTACATCAATGTCCTGCTGGGCGGAGAGAGCGAGAGCGATTTTCTGAGGCGAGAGGGAAGGCATTCCCTGTCGGACGAGGAACGATCGCGCACACTCATGTTGCTGGAAATACAACGATTCTCCTTGCTCATGTACACCAGCTGCGGTTGGTTCTTCTCGGAACTGTCAGGAATCGAGACACTACAGATTATGCAATATGCGGTTCGGGTGATTGAGCTGACCGTAGAATTGGGATTGCCTGTGCCGCGCGCGCGGTTTCTGGAATTGCTGGCCGCAGCTCAGAGTAACATCCGGGAAGTGGGGAATGGCGCAACTATTTACCGTCGCCTCGCCGAAAGAGCTCCACAGTTGCCGTCTGAGAACCTCAGAAACGAACCTGGGCCCCGAAGCAGTCTCGCTCCGAGCGAAAGATGAAAAAAAATACGCCAGTTAATAGAGACCGGGCTGCCGGCCCAGGCTCGTCCCCCGGAAAAAAACAAGCTTCGGAAGAAAAGATGATCCCGGTGTCCGGGATGGATCTTCCCCCTCTCAATCGCGCTGAACTGAAATCCTTTCTGGCTCTGGAGCATGGCAATCCACATGCGATCCTGGGGGCGCACTTTATCGAGGGGGGCGTTGTCATCCGCGCGTTTCGGCCTGACGCCGCAGGGATTGAAGTCTTGATTGGCAACAAGAGACCGCAAGCGATGAATCGGATCCATGCGGCTGGACTCTTTGAACTCGGTCTTCCCAACCTGACAGCGATTCCGTCTTACCGCTTGAAAGTTCACTACCCTGACGACTCCTCGTTCGTGCAAAGGGATTCATACGCGTTCCTGCCGACACTTGGCGAGCTAGATCTCCATCTCTTTGCTGAGGGAAAGCACGCGCAAATCTATAAGAAGCTCGGCGCGCATCTACACAAGTTCAGGAGCGTTTCCGGTATTGGATTCGCTGTTTGGGCACCCAATGCAGCCGGGGTCAGCGTGGTGGGTGATTTCAATGGCTGGGACGGTCGCCTTCATCAGATGCGCCGTTTGCAGGGATCCGGAGTCTGGGAACTATTCATTCCGGATTTGTCGCCGGGCTCATTCTATAAATATGAAATCCGGGGGTTGCGCGGGCTCCCGTTTCTAAAAGCCGATCCCTACGCCAATTACACCGAGATACCTCCGGACACTTCGTCGGTGGTCTACCACTCGACTTACAGCTTTGGCGACGATGAATGGTTGGCCGCTCGTGCCGGTCGCGAGCATTATCGTCAGCCCTTGTCGATTTACGAAGTACACTTTGGCTCCTGGCGACGAATTGCCGCTGAGGATAACCGTCCGCTGCAGTATCGCGAGATGGCGCCGGCGCTCGCCGCTTACGCGCTGGAGATGGGCTTCACCCATATCGAGTTTCTGCCGCTGAAGGAACACCCATATGGACCCTCCTGGGGATATCAGGTCAGCAACTACTTCGCACCTTCGGCTCGCTATGGCACCCCTGACGATCTGCGCTATTTGATTGACTACCTGCACCAGCGCGGCATCGGCGTGATTATGGATTGGGTGCCGGCCCACTTCCCGAAAGATGCGTTTGCTCTGGCCCGCTTTGATGGGTCCGCTCTCTACGAACATCTCGATGCGCGCAAGGGCGAGCACCCTGACTGGGGCACCTACATCTTTAACTACACCCGTAACGAAGTGCGTAACTTTCTCCTCAGCAACGCCATCTACTGGTGCAAAGAGTTTCACGTCGATGGGCTGCGCGTGGATGCAGTCGCCTCAATGCTCTATCTCGACTACAGCCGCAAGGAAGGCCAGTGGGTGCCCAACGAGTTTGGCGGGCGCGAAAACCTGGAAGCTATCACGCTCTTCAGGGAATTGAATGAGATTATCCATCAGGAATGTCCGGGCGTCATGATGATTGCTGAGGAATCAACTTCGTGGCCACAGGTTACACACCCAGTGTATGCGGGAGGCCTGGGTTTCGATTTCAAATGGAACATGGGCTGGATGCATGACACCCTGAAGTACTTCCAAACTGATCCGCTGTTTCGGGCAGGCAATCACAGTGCCCTCACGTTTGGGTTGCTGTACGCCTGGAGCGAGAACTTCATCCTTCCGTTTTCCCACGACGAAGTAGTGCACATGAAAGGCGCTTTACTGAACAAGATGCCGGGCGATCGGTGGCAGAAGTTCGCTAACCTGCGCGCGCTTTACGGCTACATGTGGGCGCATCCCGGGAAGAAGTTGCTGTTCATGGGCGGCGAGTTCGGACAGTGGCGAGAGTGGAACGAAACGCAAAGTCTGGACTGGCATCTGTTGGATGAGCCCGTACACGCTGGGGTGCAGCGTCTGGTGCGGGACCTGAATCGAATCTACATCGACGACTCCGCGCTCTGGGAAGCCGATGGCCAACCCGACGGATTCCGCTGGATCGAAGTGGATAACGCGGCGGAAAATATTCTGGCGTTCAGCCGCAGTTCGCCGGCCGGGGGACGGGAAATAATCTGTGTAGCAAATTTTTCGCCCCTGGTGCACGAGGCCTATCGTGTTGGTTTGCCTCGTCCGGGTCAATACAAGCAGGTCCTGAATACCGATGCGGAGGTCTATTGTGGCGGGGGCTTTGGAGTGGTCGACAGCGTCACCGCCGAAGCCGTTTCCAGTCACGGCCTCGAGCATTCAGCACTTATCATGTTGCCACCGCTGGCAACAATGTGGTTCGAGGCACCGCCACCGATGCAACAGTGAATGTCTTCCGTTCCTCTGATCACTTCCTCACTCTCCATAATTCACGGACCAGCCGCTCGGAAAGTACACCTATCTTTGTTATGACAAAAGGCATCGTGTATCTTGCGAGTTGAGATGATCAACTGGCAAGAGATTCGCAAGCGGTTTCCGGTCACTGAGACGGTGGCTTACCTCAATGCAGCAGCCGCTGGACCACTGTCACGCGGGACGATGGAGGCGGCTACAGGCTATTACCGTCAGATGACGGAAGATGCCGACCAGCATTGGGACCATTGGCTGGCGCGTCGAGAAGAAGTAAGAAAGCAAATCGCGAAGTTTATCAATGCCGAACCGGATGAAATCGGCTTAACCACAAATACATCTTCGGGCATGAACATAATTGTCGATGCTCTGGAAGGGCACGGCGAGGTCATTTCCTGCGAGTTGGAGTTCCCGGTCTCCACCATCTGCTGGATGCATCGCCACATTCCCGTTCATCTGGTTAAGACCGTCGCTGGCGAGGTGCGAACCGAGGAGATCCGCAGGGCCATGTCGACCAGGACCGGCGTTATCTCTCTCAGTCATGTGCAGTTCTCGAATGGCTTTCGGATGAATCTGGACGAACTGGGCCAGATGAAAGAAAGCCATTACCTCGTGGTTAACGCCAGCCAGTCGGCGGGCGTGTTTGCGATCGACGTGAAGCGCATGAAGATCGACGCTCTCTGTGCTACCGGTCATAAGTGGATGCTGGCCGGCTACGGTTCGGGTTTTGTTTACCTGAGCAGGGAACTTCAGGAACGCTCACGTCCCCGCGCGATTGGCTGGCTCAGTGTGGAAGATCCGTACGCCATGCAAAACCGCGAGATCCATCTGCGGAACGATGTAGCGGCACGGGCGGAGCTGGGTTGCCCGCATTTTGCCGGCATGTTTGCCCTGGGGGCGGCGGTGGAAATGATTGATGAAATTGGCGGAGGAAACATCGAACTGCGAGCACTGGCGCTGAATCGCTATCTGACTGAAAAGCTGCTGGCCTCCGGTTACCGAGTACTATCGCCCTTGCGTGATGAAGGATTTCGTTCCGCAGAGACGCTGGTGGCGGTGGAAGATCCGAGGCGTCTGGTGGTGGCACTCGCGCAACGCGGTGTAGTGGTGACTGAAAAGCCACAGGGGATTCGTGTAGCTACTGACTTTTTCAATAGTGAGTCGGATGTGGATCGCTTGCTCGAGGTCCTCAGTACTGCAGTCCTTTAGTTCCGTCCGTGGCCGGCCTGCAATCAATAACTCAAGTATGTAAGCGATCAGCTTGGATGAGTTGCCTCAACTGACATGGGACCATTGACGCTCCTTATTAGCGGGCCTTTGTTTTCGCTTTTTTCTTTGCCCCGGTTTTTGTTCTGCGGCCCAGGTTTTCTTCGGTTTTACCGGCAAAGTATTTCTGGCAGAGCTTAATGAACCCCTCGAGCATTGGCGATTCATAGCCGCCCGCGAGCTTTGCCAGACCCAGTTGCCAATTTATCTGTGCCCCTTCAATCCACCAGCGCACCAGCCGTCCCTTTTCTACTTCCTCGCGCACCGATTGCAGCGGAATAACTCCCACACCCATGTCCTCTTCAACCATCCGTTTGATGGCAGCCTGGCGGCTTAGCTCCATCGCGACGGTTGGCTTGACTCCAGCCTGCGCAAAGAATTCATCAATCAACCGGCGTGTATTGCCGCCGCGCTCGCCGAGAATTAGCTTTTCTCCGGCCAGCGCGTAGGCGCTGACAGTACGCTGACGCGCGAGCGGATGACGAGGTGACGCAATCGCCACCAGTTGATCTTCATTCAAGCGTTCGGTGTGAATACCGCGAGCGGCTACCGGAAGAGAAACAAAGGCAATATCGACTTCGGCGGCGAGAATCTGCTGGACCAGAGCATCGCTGGTGCCCGAAGTCACGGAGATATCTGCGTTCGGATAGCGCTTCCGCACTTCTTTCAAAATGCGGGGCAGCAGGTCGGCCGTCACTCCGGCTGAGGCGCTGCCAATCCGCAAGCGGCCGCACCTGGCACCGGCCAGTTCCGCTATTTCTTCCAGGGCCGCATCATGTTCGATCAGTATGTGACGAGCTCGATCGAGCAGCTTTTCGCCGGCCTCAGTCAGAATCACATTGCGGGGTGCGCGGATAAAAAGCCTGGCCCCAAGTTCTGTCTCCAGCTGCCGGATCTGCATGCTCACTGCCGCTTGTGTGACGTGAACCCGCAGGGAGCCCGCAGTGAAAGTCCCGGCTTCAGCGATGGCGACAAACGCCCTCAGTTGTCTAATTTCCATCGTCCTGTTCCCTATTACGCGAGATTATCATAACGATAAAATCTTTTAGTTTCCATTATATGTCACCATTCCCTAGAATGATCAAGAAGCGAGGCAAGCTGGTCTAAGCCTCAGCTCGGCAGCTGATTGGGTACGTCCTATTATGGCCACTACCGCAGAGAGGTCAACGGATTTATCGCCATCCCGACGCGCTAAACCGCGGCTTATCTTTGCAGGCGTCGATGGCGGCGGTACCAAGACACATGCGGTAGTAATGGACGAGGCAGGCAATGTTCTGGGTGAGGGTCACTCTGGTCCGTCCAACCCACTGCGCGTTGGTATTACGGGAGCAGCGGCAGCGATCAGGGAAGCCCTGGATCGTGCCTGCGCCGCGGCCCGCATCAGGCGCTCCGAGATTTTGGCTGTTGAGATTGGATTGGCCGGTGCGCGCCGCAGAGAAGTGAGCGCTCGCATGGAAGAGGCGCTGGCGATGCTGGCCATTCGCGAATTGGAAGTCGTCGGCGACGCCGAAATAGCTTTGTTTGGGGCAACCGATGGCGAGCCGGGTGTAGTTGTAATTGCCGGCACCGGGTCCGTTAGCTGTGGCATTAATGCCAGGCGCCGCTCAACGCGAGCCGGCGGCTGGGGACCTTTGGCTGGCGATGAAGGAGGCGGTTCTTGGATTGCCCGGCGCGCACTAAGCGCGATTGCGCAAGCGACCGACGGTCGGGGCCCTCAGACATCGCTGGTTGCCTCCGCCTGCTCATACTTTCACGTTTCAACAGCCGACGACCTGGCCACCGCCCTTTATGCTCCGACCATGACCAATGAGCGGATCGCGGGATTTGCCAGACCGGTAATCGAAGCTGCCCAGGACGGCGATCAGATTGCACGCAAGATTATTAAAGATGCGGGCAGGGAACTGGGTATCGCCGCGGCCGCCGTAATTCGCCGACTAAAAATGGAACAGGACTGTTTTCAGGTGGCCTTTGTGGGAGGCGTGTTTGCAGCCGGAGAACTCTTGCTTGCGCCGCTGCGAAACGAAGTGGAGCGAGTTGCCGGTAGGGCTTACCTGGCCCCGCCGCGCTTCGGACCCGCGGTCGCTGCGGCCCGCCTGGCGCGCGAACACAATGCGAACCTGGCGCTGGCAGTTTGACGACCTTCGGTATTCTGCAGTCTTTCTGTTAGCTTTTGGGTTTTGAACATTTTTCTCTCGTCTATCAATACAGATTTGGATTCCAATTATCTCAGGCGTAAAAGTTTTTTGCATGGAAAATATTTGCTCAGGTTCAGATCCGCTTCCGATTACAGAACAAGAAAATCCGCGCACCACCAACCTTAGCTCACTGCCGATCGCAGACATTATTGGCATCATGAATGAAGAAGATGCCCTGGTGGCGGCGGCCGTGCGGAAGGTACTGCCGGCGGTAGCCGAGGCAGTGGAGGGGATAGTCAGCCGCTTGCGCGACACGGGGCGACTGTTTTATGTCGGTACGGGGACGTCCGGCCGCCTGGGCGTACTCGATGCATCGGAATGTCCACCAACGTTCGGTGTTTCTCCAGAGATGGTCCAGGCTGTCATTGCCGGAGGTTACGACGCCTGTTATCGCGCTGTTGAGGCTTCTGAAGATGACGCGGAAGCAGGTGAAAACGATCTGCGCTCCCGGGGTTTCAAAAAGGACGACGCTTTGGTGGGGATCGCGGCCTCAGGACGGACGCCTTACACTGTGGGTGCAATCGCCTATGCCCGCAGGCTGGGCGCGCTGACAATCGCTATCACTTCGTCGCCTGAATCTCCTATAGTCGCAGCGGCCGAAATTAGCATTGTGCCTATAGTTGGTCCGGAAGTGGTGACCGGTTCAACGCGCCTGAAAGCCGGTACCGCCCAGAAGCTAGTCCTCAACATGTTGTCGACGGCCACCCTTGCAAAATTGGGCTATGTCACCGGCAACCGCATGACCAACGTGCAAACACGTAACACAAAACTGCGGGCGCGCGCCGTGCGGATAATGATGGCAGAGAGCGGACTTGATGAACGCGCTGCCCAGGAGAGCCTGGGACGGGCGAACGGCAATCTGCCGGCCGCGTTGTTAATGGTGAAGGAAGGATGTTCACTAAGTGCGGCAGAAAGAGCCCTGGCTGCTGCCGGCGGTGTGGTAAACCGGGCGGCTGAAATTCATCGGATAATCAATCTCAAAGACGAACAATGAAGCCCCTCGACCTGGTAATCATCTTCGGCTACCTGATCGGTATCACACTCTTCGGGGTGTGGTTCTCGCGCAAGCAGGAAACGACGCGCGATTATTTTCTTGGCGATCGTACCGTGCCCTGGTGGGCTATCTCGGCCTCAATTGTGGCCACGGAAACCTCGACGATTACTTTTATCTCGGTTCCCGGAATTGCCTTTGCGCGCGGTGGCAATTTTGAATTCCTGCAACTCGTCCTCGGCTACATGCTTGGTCGCGTGGTCATCTCGCTCCTTTTCATTCCGTCATATTTTCGTGGCGAGTTGCTTACGGTCTACCAGCTGCTCGAACGTCGCTTCGGCAATCGAATCAAAATGCTCGCTGCCTCCCTGTTCGTCGTCATGCGTAATATCGCCGACGGCATTCGTCTACTCTTAACGGCCTTTGTGCTGGCCGCGGTCTACACGGCCTTTCAGCCGCAGGCTAACGCGAACACCATAGTCATAGTTTCAGTGGTGCTGCTCGGCCTGGTGATGATTATCTTCACTTATTTTGGGGGAATGGAAGCAGTCATCTGGGTCGAAGTAGTGCAGCTGGGAATCTATCTTGCCGGCGCGGCGATGGCGGCGGTTGTTCTGATCCTGGCCATTAAGGGCGGTTGGCCGCAGGCGATTGCGCTGGGCGAGCAGTATCACAAATTCAATTTCATTGACTTTGGCTTCAGGCCTACGGTTTATGCTTTTAAAGCGCCATTGAGCGGCGGGGCGTTGAGCTTCACTTTGCCGATTGATTTAACCAAGACCTACACATTCTGGGCTGGATTGCTGGGCGGGTGCTTTTTGACCATGAGCACCCACGGAACTGATCAGTATCTGGTACAGCGTTACCTGTGCACTGACAAGCCGCGCCGCGCCGCCGCCGCTCTCCTCTCCAGTGGTGCAGTTGTCTTTGCGCAGTTCGTTGGTTTTCTGTTCATCGGTGTGCTGCTGTTTGCCTTCTATGCTCCACATACGGATCCCCTTTACGCGACGCTTGGTCCGGGAGTGGCTACGTTGCCCGTTGCCGGGACGTTTCGGGCAGTGGGCGGCGATCGGGTCTTCCCCGACTTCATAACCAAGTTTATGCCTTCCGGTCTGTCGGGCCTGGTGGTAGCTGCAATCTTCGCCGCCGCGCTTTCCTCATCTCTCAATTCGATTGCGGCGACGGCAGTCAACGATCTCTATAAACCCTTCCGGCCGAAACGCGATGACAAGCATTACCTGCGGGTATCTCATTGGCTGACGCTCCTCTGGGGAGTCCTGCAGATCGGCGTGGCGCTCATCGCAATGCGCCAAAATCGCTCGGCTTTGGATCAGGCGTTATCAATCGCTTCCTTGATCAATGGCCCGGTGCTGGGGGTCTTTTTGGTCGGAACCTTTTTGCGTAAGGTGAGTGAGCCACCGGCGTTGATCGGCATGCTGGTGAGTATCGTAGTCATGCTCTACGTTCGCTTTTGGACGCCAATTGCCTGGACGTGGTACGTTTTGCTCGGCAGCCTGATAACTTTACTGGTTGCCTGGCTGGCGGGATTTGCTTTTGCGAGCGCACCCATCGACCGCCAGGATGAACTTTCACCTTCCGCCCGAAGATAGTTAACCTGGGCATAAAGCATGACAAATAGACTCTTACCTGGAAGGGCGCGAATGCTAATTGGCCTGCTGCTGCAGGTGTTGATGCTCAGCGCGCCGGCCGCATCCAACCGGGCGCTGGGGCAGAGCAAGGCTTCTTACCCAAAACCATATTCGTCCACGCCCAGTCGTGACGCCCTCAAGTGGGCCGATCAACAATTGCGCCGGATGTCGCTGGAGCAAAAGATTGGCCAGTTGATTGCAGTCGGTGTCAACGCGACTTTTTTGAACCAGGATAGTGAAGCTTACCGGGCCCTGCGCCATCAGGTGATCGACAATCAGGTGGGCGGTATCATTCTGTTCCGCGGACCGGTGTATGAATCGGTTATGCTCGTCAATCGCATGCAGCAATTGGCACGGTATCCGCTCCTTATTTCAGCCGATCTCGAGGCGGGTGCCGGAATGCGCTTTGACGACACAGTTAACTTTCCCTGGAATATGGCAGTCGCTGCTACCGGCAATCCGGAATATGCCCGGCGCCAGGGAGAAATCACCGCCCGTGAGGCGCGGGCGCTCGGCATCCAGCAGATCTACGCGCCCGTAGTCGATGTCAACAACAACGCCGCCAATCCGGTAATCAATGTTCGCTCCTACGGCGAAGATCCTGCCGACGTCTCGCGCTTTGCCGCGGCCTTCACCGAAGGAGCACAGCACGGTGGCGTGATTGCTACGGCGAAGCACTTCCCGGGGCATGGCGATACCGCGGTGGATTCTCACCGCGGTTTGCCGGAAATCAATGTCGATCGGGGCCGGTTGAACAGCGTCGAGCTCGTTCCTTTTCAGGCAGCGGTTGCGGCGGGAGTGGGAGCGGTCATGATGGGACACATTGGCTTGCCGCAGATCGATGCGACGGTCGTCAAACCATTGCCGCAAGACGTCAAGGGTAAGCCTATTGAGACCACCGCTACGGCTGAGATTGAAGCGCAGGGAACGATGCCGGCAACCATGTCTCCGGTACTCGGCGGCATACTGAGACGCGATCTGCATTTTAAGGGTCTGATCGTTACCGACGCGCTAAGCATGAGTGGGTTGACGATATATTTCACGCAGGAAGAGGCAGCGGTGCGTGCCCTTGAAGCCGGCGCGGATCTTTTGTTAAAGCCTGCAGACGCCGATGCTTCATTGCGCGGCGTGCGGGCAGCGGTGCAGTCGGGACGCTTGACAGAGCGCCGAATTGAAGAATCGGCACGAAAGATTCTGGCGGCCAAATATGATCTGGGTTTGAAAAAGGATCGAATTGCACCGCTCGAGCGCATCGATAGCGTCGTTGGGAGTCCTGACGTGCTGGCGCTGGCGCGCGAGATTGCAGAGCATGCGATCACGCTGGTGCGTGATGAAGACAGTCTCCTGCCGCTCCGCAACAAGCCTGACGCTCGCATCTTTAATCTGGCCATCACCAATGGCGACGATCGCCTGCTGGTAGCAAATCCATTTGTCACAGCGATGACTCGCGGGGGCGTCAAGGTTGAAACGGCCGTTCTCGATGATCGCTCTTCAGATGCTGAGGTACAAAAGGCCCTCGAGCGAGCCAGGAGTGCCGATGAAGTTATCGCCTCGCTCTACGGCCGCGTTCGCAGTGGAGAGGTGCGTAGCGTTGGTTTGCCCGAACCAGGCGCGCATGCGTTGCAAACATTAATCGCGGAGAAAAAGCCGCTCATGGCGATTAGCTTTGGCAATCCTTACCTGCTCATGAATTTTCCGGCCTTGCGAACCTATTTGGTTGCTTATGGCGATATGCCGAGCCTGCAACAGGCCGCCGCCCGGATTCTATTAGGTGAAATTGATGTTACGGGAAGACTGCCCATAACGTTGCCGGGCCTGTACCCGCGCGGAACGGGTATACAGTTGCGGAAACGGTAAGCAGGTAAGTTGAATCCTTTTCTCACCGGAATTGAATGCTCCTCGTCTCACCCGGTTTCAACAGAGTGAGCACGAGGCAAGTTTCTCTGCAGACAGATCTGTGATTCAGAGACGCTGGCAGGGTAAAAAAAGCAAGAGCTTGCCAGCCTCAGATTGGACGGTTCATGAAGCCAATTTCTCTTCGTTCTTTACTATCAATCCTGGCGCAGGTGCGCGTCACTTCATCACTGCTGCTTCTATTTTCGTTTGGACTGCAGGCCTCGGCCAATCAGCTGCCGAAATCAATACCCGCAGCCGTTGGATTATCGGCCGCTCGCTTGAGTCAAATGGATCAGGCGATTGAGGACTCGATTGCCAAACATCAATTGCCGGGCGCAGTGGTGCTGGTGGCGCGCCAGGGTCGCGTAGTTTGGCGCAAGGAGTATGGGCAGCGCGCGGTCGAACCCACGCCTGAGCCCATGACGACTACGACTATCTTTGATCTGGCGAGTCTGACGAAGGTTGTGGCTACAGCCACCAGCATTATGCTGTTGGTTGAACGCGGCCAGTTGCGCTTGAGCGATCCGCTCTCCCTGTACCTCCCGGAGATCAAGGGAGAGGGGCGCGAGCGAATCACCATTGAATTATTGTTGACCCACCGGGCGGGTTACGCACCGGATTTTGACTTAAAAGAGCGTTGGAACGGCTACGACGAAGCCATCAAACGGCTGGTTAGGGAACCTCTGCGGAATCCGGCCGGAGAGCGCTTCCTTTACAGCGATATTAATTACATCGCCCTCGGCGAAGTGGTCCATCGGGTCAGTGGCCTGCCGCTCAACGAGTTTGCGCGGCGAAATATTTTCGTTCCGCTGGGCATGAAGGACACCGGCTTTCAACCTGCTGCCGCTCTCATAAACAGGATTGCGCCGACTGAGCGGCGCCGCGGGCAGCTAAGCTATCTCGGCGACACTGACGCCAACGCGGGAGCCGCCGGTGACCAGTGGCTTCGTGGCCAGGTCCATGATCCGACTGCGTATCGCATGGATGGCGTGGCGGGACATGCCGGCCTATTTTCCACCGTCGACGATCTTGCCATTTATGCGCAGATGATCCTGAATGGCGGTCAATATAAAGGCGTACGCGTTCTCAGCCCGCTCACGGTGGCCGAGATGACGCGACCGCGCATCGTGTCCGAGCAGGGGTGGACGCGCGGATTAGGATGGGACATCAACACCAGCTTTTCGACTAACCGGGGCGATCTGTTTCCGCTCGGTTCATTTGGCCACACAGGATTTACCGGGACATCCATGTGGATCGATCCAGCGAGTGCGACTTTCGTGATCTTTCTTAGTAACCGCGTTCATCCCGACGGTAAAGGCGACGTAGGGGCACTGCGCGCTCGCGTGGCTTCGATCGTTGCCGGAGCAGTTACAGACAACGACGTTGTGTTGAAGGCGCGGCGGAACCTTTCGAGTTACTACGCTGCGCTGATCAAAAGTCAGGGCCCTAACGCTGCAAATGCGGCGGTCGTTAATGCTCTGGCCGCGGACAACGCCAGTGTCCTGACCGGAATCGACGTGCTACAACGCGACGGCTTCAAACAGCTGGCTGGTTTGCGTATTGGCCTGGTGACCAATCATACCGGGCGCAACCGAGAAGGGAAGCAGACGATCGATGTGCTCAGCCAGGCTGCCGGCGTTCACCTTACCGCCCTCTTCTCGCCCGAGCACGGCATACGTGGGGTGGCCGACGAAAAAATTTCGGACTCCAGGGACGAACAGACTGGCCTGCCCATCCATTCCCTTTACGGCGAAACACGCCGTCCCAGGGCTGAACAATTGAAAGACCTGGATGCGCTTGTTTATGACATACAGGACGTTGGCGCACGGTTCTACACCTACGTTTCGACGCTGGGCTATGTGATGGAAGAAGCTGCTCGGGCACACCTGCCGTTGTTCGTCCTGGATCGCCCGAATCCCCTGGGCGGTCTAGACGTCGAGGGTCCACTTGCGGACAGCGATAAACTGTCGTTCACGGCTTATCACACGATTCCCGTAAGACATGGAATGACAGTTGGGGAGTTGGCCCAGCTTTACAATCAGGAACGAAAGATTGGTTGCGATCTGCGCGTGATCAAGATGGAAGGCTGGCGACGGGCGATGTGGTTTGATGCAACTAACCTGACCTGGGTTAATCCTTCCCCTAACATGCGCAGCCTGACTGAAGCCACGCTTTACCCCGGGATCGGACTGCTGGAGACGACTAACGTTTCGGTTGGTCGCGGTACCGATACGCCCTTTGAAGTTATTGGCGCGCCGTGGCTTGATGGCCGGAAGCTGGCCGGCTATTTGAACGCTCGGCAGATTGGCGGCGTTCGTTTCGTGCCGGTTTTTTTCACTCCCAAATCTTCAGTCTTCAAAAACGAAGACTGCGGTGGCGTGAATATCGTGATTACGGAGCGCGCGAAGTTTCAACCCGTTCTCACAGGCGTCGAAATCGCGGTGGCCCTGCGGCGATTGTTTCCTGATGCCTGGAAGATTGACGGCTATGCGCGATTGTTGGTGAACGACAACACGATGGAACAGCTCAAGAACGGTGCAGCCGCCGCCGATATAGTCCGGTCGTGGTCGGGGAGGCTGGAGGAATTTCGTCGTCTGCGCGCGCGCTTCCTGATCTACCGGCAGGAGCGATAACCAAGGACAGTCCTGCTATTTGGTGCTGATGGTGAATGAGTGGGGATCAATCGGCTGGTTAAAAGCAAATTGAGTTAATTTTATCTCCCAATCCGCGAGGAACGATCCGCTTTCCGTATCAGCGACCAGCCTGATTTTGTAAGTGTGCGGCAGGGTCAATCCACCTTCCTTGCGGAACTCGGAAAACTCTTCCACCAGCTTGTAGCGTGTCTCTCTTGGGGTCCCGCCTACGTAGCTGCGATCGCCGATGGTAGCCGCAATTTCCCGCTCGTATTGGGTGCGCACGTGTTGGAAAGTTTCCTGATCGAAGAAGATGCTGATTTTCAGGTCGGACCCTGACCGGGGCAGGTACTTGAGTTCATGCAGCACTCGATTATCGACCTTCCTGGTCCCGGCATATTCCAGGCGCGCACCTTGTGCCGTCAGGTTCAGCAGCGGCCAGGCGGACGAGAGCGTGCCGCCCATCAAGCCTTCCTTGAAAATCAGATCGTGGGTCATCAAAAAGCTGCCCAGCGACGAGCGAGTCCCGGCGGTTACGTAAGCAGCGACAAAGTGGTTCCCGTCAAAGCCCAACTCCTCGCGCGGATAGACTGGGGTCGGAAAGCTCATTCCGAGCAAATTCTTTTCCCCCTCCGAAGCCAGAACCGCCCGGCCAACGGCCTGTCCCGGAGGCGGGGAGCGAAAAATAACTTTAGACGTTCCGGCAATGATCCGCGTACGGACAGCGGTGCGCTCAGTAAGCGCGCCGATAGATTCCAGATGCCGGGTTACTACGTCTTCGGGCTTTAGCTTCTGGGAAGCTGCCGGGGACGCCACGATCAAGGCAAGTATTACGGGGCCGATGACACGGAGCAAAGTTTTCATGCGTGGCTTCGTTCGGCGCTTGACCCCTTGATCTCTCATTCTATTCTCCATGGAGCCGGTCTGGTCGCTCGCCCAGGAACTATCATTTCGTTTCCTGCCCAACATCAATTTCGCATGCATTCGGAAACAGGAACAGCGAGGCGCCGCTCGGGTGCCTCGCTGTGCTGGGCTCATCGGACTGTTCTAGAACTGCAGCTTCAGAGCGAATTGAATTACGCGCGCAGATTCTCCGGTCTGCACAATGGTCTGCGTCGAAGGCGGCGCCACCGTGGCACAGCAGGACTGGGCGAATACACTCGACCTGATGCTGGGCGAACCGACTGTGGCATCCCGCGGATTGTCAAAGTTCGGATGGTTCAGAGCATTGAACATCTCGGTACGGAACTGCAGCTTGAACCGCTCGGTTATCCTGAACGTCTTGATGAACCCGAGATCGAGGTTCCAGTAGTGTGGCGCCACAAAAATATTCCGGCCGGCGCCGTTTTGACCAGGCGCCGGGATGCAGAAAGCCTGCGTCAGATCGACGCCGCAGGTAAGCGGGTTCACCGACTTGAAGAGAACCGGTCCGGCAAAAGTCTGTCCCGGAAGTTCCTGGAGTTTCGCCTTCACCGGTATTTGCACGCCGGCCCGCGATTCATGCCCGCTGTTGGCGGTAAACGAGCCGCTGCGAATAGCGAACGGCTCGCCGGTCATGAACGTGTAGATGCTGTTGATGGTCCAGCCGCCCAGGATCTGATCAACGATGCCATGCGAAGAACCAAGGAAGCGGCGTCCTTTGCCGAGCGGAACTTCCCACACTGAGGCCGCTTGCAGTACCTGCGTGCGGTCAAAATCTGAGCGACCGCGCTCCTCGCGGAAATTGCGAATGTCGGTTGGAGTTCGCGAGTTGGTTGTAGAAAGTCCACCACCAGACGCGGCGCCAACCGGATCGACTGATTGGTTGTCGATGGATTTGCCAAAGGTGTAAGCCACACTCAGGCCCAAACCGCTGCTGAACCGCCGCCGCAGGGTGAATTGTGCTGCGTGATAGTTCGAGTCACCGCTGTTGTCAAGATAGGTAATCAGGTTGAACTGCTGGTTTGGTCTTAGTTTCAGCCCCAGCGTCGTGTCCTCAATGCGGCCTGCGAAAGCGCCTGCGCTGTTAATGGCAAGCTCACCCGCCGTGGTTGACGAGTTGAGAAAGGTCGCTGCGGCCGTCGCGCTCAGACCACCCTGGGTTTGCAGCTGACTTAATAGGGGCGGTGTGACTCCCGTCACGCCGGCGGGACAACCAGTACCCGCAGCAGCGCAGCCCTTGGCCCGGTTCTGCTGCATGATCAGGAACGAGGGGACGATTGCGTCCGAGTTAATCTGATTGATGTTATACGCCATGAACAAGTGTTCGCCACGGCGACCGATGTAGGCAGCTTGCATGACGAACCCACCGGGCAATTCCCTTTGAATGCCGATATTCCATTGGTGCACGGTCGGTAGTTTCATCTGCGGCGCGAAGACTGTCACCGGCGGCGCATTGGTTCGCAGTTGTTGCGGGGGAGTCAACAGTGACGACGGTTTGACTGACGGCGCCGGCAGTTGTGTTGGAAAGCCACCGGCCACAGTTTTAGTCACGTCCGGCGAGTTAACGCATCCGGCCGTGATGGTAGTGAAGGGATAAGTTGTGGTGCAACTTTGCACCAATCCAGGAATTCTTCCCGCAGCTGCCGTGACCTGGAACGAGGAGATAGTGTCAAATGCTATGCCGTAACCAACGCGAATGACACTCTGGCTGTTTCCCCCGAACAGTTTATGCAAAATGCCTGACTTGAAATCCGGGCTGTAAGCCAAACCGAGACGCGGTCCTATCGCACCGTTGAAGCTGCCTTCGTACCAATGTTTGGCTGGGACGAAACTAACTGCTCCTGGTTGATTCACCACCGGAGTGGCGGGTAGCGGCGTTCCGGTAATCAGCGAACTGGCGACGTAGGTGCTGCCCTCGGGCGACGTATTCGCGGGTGGATTGATTTCCCAGCGGGCGCCGTAGTTAACGGTCAGGTTGGGACGAACTTTCCATTCATCCTGGAAGTAGAAATTGTATTGATCCAGGTTGTGCTTTTCTGCGTAGAGGGTCACGCTGTCGCCTGTCTTGAAGGGCAGGAAAACGTCCTGTTTCAGGTTTGAAATGAAAGTCTGCGAAATCCTTCCGGGCAGGCCATACAAAGTCGTGATTAGATTGCCCAGCAGGACTTGATCGTTCGCTGTTTCGATACCAGGCGCTCCCGCAAAGCCGTCATTGGTGAAGGGGTTGCGGTTGGTCTGCGAGAAGGTAACCGCCGGCGTGACATTGATGCCACCGGGCTGGCCGCGTTGATCTACGTGGCGATAGTAGCGCATGTTGAGACCGACGCGGAAAACATGGGACCCGCGCACGATGCTCAGGTTGTCGAGCAACTGTGGCGTGGTGACCACGCGCGCCGTGCGCGGAGTGTTGATGTACGGTTCACTGAGACTGGGAAAGTCAAAGGGCGGTACGTCCGGCCATTTGGGATTTGCTTCGCCCTGAGTGAACAGGAAGCTGAAGCGCCCGTATCCGGCAGTAAACTCGTTGACAATGCGGGGCGAGATCACTCGCCGGTAGCTGATGGCGAGGTTGGATGTACGGCGATAAACTTCGCCCTGGGGCGGATTGTTTGGATAAACCTGCGGCCGACCATTTAGTGGATCGCCTTTAAGAGTATTGTAATCCGACCAAAGGTAGCGCGCGAATACGCTGTTGTTCGCGTTGAAGTTGTGATCGATGCGCGCGGCGATTGCCGGACCCCGGATGGCCGTAGGCGGATTCCACAGGAAAGTGCCCGTGTTCAGACCGTCACCAGAAGCAAAGTTATTGGGCAGAGGAAACGGCGATAGAATGGAGGCGACTGCCGAATCGAGCTGCTTACCGGTGGTATTGTTACCCGCCAACCGCGTGTCATAAGTGCGAACGCAGCGGAGCGAAGTGGGGGTGGCACAAAGCGGAACCAGCAGTGCCCCAGTGTTTGGATTCACCAGCAGCGTCGAATTGCGAGTGATGGTGGTGGTGCCAATAACGAGCGGGTTGGCCGGGTCCGGAACAAAGTAACGAAAGATTCCGCTGCGAGCTTCGGCGGTGTAGACAATCGGTATTCCAAACGTCTGATCGATGGGTTGCGTGAAGTCGACGCGATTCACCTGGTAGCTGCCAAAGAAGAACGTTTTGTTCTTTTTGATTGGGCCACCCAGCTCGAATCCATACTGACCCAGTTTGATTACCGGTTTGGGAGTTTTTTGCGCGTTGGCGTACCACTCGTTGGAATTAAGGGCGTCGTTACGCAGGAAGAAAAAGCCGGTGCCGTGAAATTCGCTGGTGCCACTCCGAGTCGCTATCGAGATCGACGCTCCGCTATTGCGGCCTTCCTCGGCGGTTGCGTTGTTGGTTGTAACCTTGAACTCCTGGACGTTGTCCGGATTAATACGATAGAGATTGCTTACTGGGTTGGGTACGGAGGATTCGTTCGCTTCGATTCCATCGATCGTGACGTTATAGGCGCGATCGCGCGATCCGTTAACGTGTACCCCTGAACCGGCGCCCCCGAAAGATCTCTGCACCACTCCCGGTTCCAGCAGCAGCAGGGTGAGCGGATTCCGCCCATTTAGTGGTAGTGCTTCGATCGCTTTTTGCTCAACCACGTTTCCAATCGTGGCGTTCGTGGTTTGCAACTGTTCAACTCCACCCTGCACGGTGACAACCTCTGAAAGCTGGCCAACTTCCAGGACGGCATCAACACTCAAAGGCGTCCCCACGGTCAAGGCGTTGTTGGTCTTCTGGTACTTCTTGAACCCCTGCTTTTCCACCGTAATTGTATAGGCGCCCACTGGCATTGAGGCGAAGGCGTATAACCCCGAATCAGTCGTGGTTTGTGATTGGCTGACACCCGTCGCTTCGTTCAGCGCCGTGACGGTGGCGCCCGGGACTACGGCTCCCGTGCCATCTCTCACCGAGCCTGTGATTCCTGAAGTGCTCGTTTGCGCAAACGTGGCCGGGGACAGAAGCAGAAGTATTGTGAAAAGCAGACCTGCGAACTTCGACATGGTGATGTCCTCCTGGAAAATTGAGTCTTGGGGGCCTACTCCCGAACTTTGAGCAAGCTATCTCTAAATACAAAACTGATCTGTCAGTGCCTAAGAAATGCCGGCGTGTCTCAAAAAAACCGTGGAGATAAATTTGCAGGCAAGTATATTACCAAAACCGTTAAGGTCAAGGTTTTTGATTCTGCTATGAGGGCCAGCTACCAATTTGCGCCTAAACCATACCTTTTCAAGAGCCACTGTGGCTCGGGCTGGTAGCTCGATTTGGAAGTCACAAAAGGCCATCTTCCAAAAAGTTGGAATCATTCCATTTTTCTGGATGGGCCTTGAATGAAGTCATCAGCCAGGGTTATCGTCTTGATAAAATCTTTTAGCTTTTATTGTTGATCGTTTTTTCCCTAAAATGCAGCTTCTGACGAAAAACGCCTGGCGCGCACAGAAACTTACGATCGTCGTTTGCCTCGTGAGGCAACACACCTTAGGACGCCCGCGAGAGCTCACAAGAGCGCTCGCAGTTGGCAATGTCCGGCTTTTGGTCTCTGCTGCTCAACTGTGAAAACCTGGTTTCCTACATTTCTACTCATCTACATGTTTGCGATCCCCTTCGCTAAGCAGCCCGTGGGCATCAACAGCAACGCTTTAGCAGCGGCGTCAGCAACAGATTATGATCTGGTGATTGCCAATGCTCGCATTATCGATGGTACCGGGAATCCCTGGTATCGCGGTGACATCGGCATCAAAGACGGCCGTATCACTTTCATCGGTAAGATTGATGGGCGAAACGCAACCCGCCTGCTGGACGTGAAGGGCCAGCTCGTCGCTCCCGGCTTTATTGACGTGCATACTCACGTCGAATCCATTTACAGCTCGCCGGCGGCGGAAAACTTTGTGCGCATGGGAGTGACCTCGCTGGTCACAGGCAATTGCGGCACATCGGTTACTGACGTGGGACAGTTCCTGGGGCAGATCAAACAGAAACCCCTGGCTTTAAACCTGGCTACTTTGATTGCGCACGGATCCGTACGGCGGAAAGTAGTGGGGCTCGATGATCGCGCTCCCACGCCGGACGAGCTGAAACAAATGGAAACCATCGTCGAACAGGCGATGAAAGATGGTGCGGTCGGGCTTTCTACCGGGCTTATTTATGTGCCGGGGACTTATGCCAGGACTGACGAGATTGTGGCCCTCGCCCGGGTAGCGGCGCGCTACGGCGGACTCTATGCCACCCACATGCGCAGTGAGGGCGAGAAGGTTACAGACGCGATCAAGGAGAGCATTCAGATAGGCGAGCAAGCCGGCCTGCCAGTAGAAATCTCGCATTTCAAGATTAGCAGCAGGAACCTCTGGGGACAGAGCCCGATGACGATTGGCCTGGTGCGCGAAGCGCGCGCGCGTGGTTTGAGCGTCACCGTCGATCAATATGCCTACACAGCCAGTTCCACCTCGCTCGAATCGCGCCTGCCGACGTGGCTGCGGGCCGGCGGTTTGGAGGAAGCAAAAAAGCGACTTGCCGACAAGGCGCAGCGCGAACGCGTTATTAAGGAAATGAAAGAAGGATTAAAGCGCAGCGGCTTTAAGGACTACGCCTATGCGATGGTGGCGAGTTACGACCCGGACCGGTCATTCAACGGCAAGTCAATTGCCGAAATTACAAAGCAGGTGCGCGGCAAGGGCGATGTTAAGAATCAGATCGAACAGATCATCACGATGTATGAAGCGGGCGGCGCCGGCATGGTATATCACGGCATGAGCGAGCAGGATGTGCAGAACATCATGCGCGAGCCCTTCACGATGATTGCCTCGGACAGCGGTGTTCGCCAGGTAGACGAAAGTGTTCCGCACCCGCGTGGCTATGGCAACAACGTCAGAGTGCTCGGTCATTACGTACGCGATTTGAAGTTGCTTACCCTCGAGGATGCTATCCGCAAGATGACGTCGTTGCCGGCGCAGACCTTCGGATTCCATGATCGGGGCTTGCTGCGTCCCGGCTTTGCCGCTGACCTGGTCATCTTTGACGAGAACACGATCGGCGATCGCGCTACGTTTGAGAAGCCACATCAGTACGCAACCGGCATCAGTTATGTACTGGTTAATGGCGAGCTGGTCTTTGCTGATGGAGCAATGACGACCGCGCGGCCCGGCGTGGCCCTGCGCGGGGAGGCTGGTAGTCTTGCTTCGGCTGTTATTGCCAGATTGTATAGAGAGCACGCTTGGACGCCGAAGGCGTCCGCGAATTTTAGCCCGGGGCAGCGCCCTGGTTAAATATCATCGCTAAACGGGTGTTCTTACACCTAAGGTTTTCGCCCAGGATGTTGAAAGGATGGGCCAATCCTTTTGCGGTACCGCGAGAAGCTGATTGCTTGCCACAAACAAATAGGCAGTGTATAAAGCCTTGACATCATTCCCGCGGTTGTCTCTTGGCAACCGAGCAGTCAAACAGTTCGCCTATGTCTCCAGCCGGCCAGTCTTTGTTCAAACATGAGCTCAGAGTCCCGACTCTTTGAAATTACAGTTTTCTTGAAAACGAAAAGGAAGCAACAATGACACATCTACTGATACCTGCCCGAATTACATTTATGGTAGTCGCGCTTTGCCTCTGCCTGTGTGGCCTGGCTCAGGCCCAGGAAATTACCGGCACTATTGTCGGTACTGTCAGGGATTCCACTGGCGCATCAGTTCCCAACGCAACGGTAACCGTTACCGATGCGGCCAAGAAGCTGATCGCGCGCACCACCACGACCAATGGCGAAGGGCAGTTCACAGCTCCCAATCTGACGTCGGCGGTTTACGAAATTGCTGTCGAAGCGCCAAATTTTAAGAAGCACATAGAAACCGGAGTCAAACTTGACGTTGGTCAGACTCGAGCCGTGGACGTGAGTCTGGAAGCCGGCAATATCTCGGAAGTGGTGACGGTCGAGGCCACGCCGTTGGCGGTGCAGCTAACGACTCCAACTGCTTCCACCGTTATCAGTGGCGACCAGGTACGGGAACTTTCGCTGAATAACCGCAACTGGGTGCAGCTCGTTGCCCTGGCGCCGGGTGTTTCAAACGATCTGGCCGATCAGGTTTATGTGGGCACGACGAATCCAGCCGGCCAGGCCAATACAATCAACATCTCGGTTAATGGCGCACGCAGCGCCCAGAACACCTACCGGGTCGATGGCGCCGACATTACCGACAGAGGCTCGAATATCACGATTCAGGCTTATCCGAGTGTCGATTCGATCGCCGAGTTCAACGTGGTGCGCAGTTTGTTTCCAGCAGAAATGGGAGGCAGCGGCGGCGGCTTGATCAATATCGTCACCCGTTCAGGTGGCGACAAGTTTCACGGTTCGGCATTTGAGTTTGTCAGGAATGAAAAGCTCAACGCGAACGATTTCCTGTCGAACACCGTCACCAACCCGGCTTTAGGTCGCGAGAAAAACGGCAAAGCCAAACGAACGCCTTTTCGCTACAACAACTATGGCTTCACCTTTGGTGGTCCCATTTATGTCCCCTTCTTCGGTGAAGGCGACAAGTCGTTCGGGCGCTTGAAAAACACCTTCTTCTTCTTTTCTGAAGAACAACGGAAGGACCACCGGTTTCCGCTCCTTTCGTCCACTGTCCCTGACCTGAATATGCGCCAGGGCATTTTCCCCATCGATATTTGCTTGAGCGCATTTACGGCATCATCGACCGGCGCCGTTCCCTGTACCAATGTCCTGCCGGCGGGCGTGCCGCTGTCATCACGTGTGCCGGTCAGTAACGTCGCCCAACAATATCTTACTTACATCTACAACAAGCTCCCTCCGCCTACTGATCCATTGACCAGGGCGTTGCTTTTCCCCGCGCAGAATATCGCGGATTTTCGCCAGGAGATCCTGAAGATCGATCACACTTTCAACTCCAAAGTGTCGGCCTACTATCGCTATGAGCGTGACAAGATTCCAACGGAGGACGTCAATGCTTTGTTCTCATCCGGATCCGGACTGCCGGGTGTCTCGACCACTGAGACAAATTCTCCGGGAAAGACGCATACTTTCCAGGCCACCTTTGTCCCCAGCACCAGCCTGGTAATGGTGGGTCGCTTCACCTATGGATACGGGGCCATTTTGAGCAAAAACGTTGGCACCCTGGCCCTCGTGAACTCGCCCATCACGCCACCGTTGGCTTATCCGAATACTCGTGACCGTGTACCCACCATCAGTGGAAACGGATTCAGCGCGCTGCAGAGTTTTGGACCCTATGACAACTTCTCCTGGAAGAAAAACACCTCCGGAGACCTGACCTGGACCAGGGGTAACCATAGCTTGAAGTTTGGGGGAGTCTATGGATCATACCGGAAGAACGAAAATGCGCTCGCCGGCAGCAACGAAGGAACCTTCAGCGGCTTTCTGAACACGACGACCACCAGTGCTCAACAAACCAGCGTACTGGCCCCTAATGCGGCAACCCAGGAAACAAACGCCACCCGCCGTGCTAACTTTCAGGCGTTTGCGAATTTCCTGCAGGGGAACAACGTGACCTTTTCGCAGGCCCATTTTGATTACACTGCGGACTTGCGACAGAAAGTAATCGAAGCCTACGGCCAGGACGAATGGCGCTTTCGCAAGAACCTGACCCTTTACTATGGAGTTCGCTACTCATATTTTGGGTCTCCCTACGACGTGAACGGTCGCTTGTCGACCTTCGATCCCAAACTCTTTAATCCAGCGGCTGCGCCGCTCGTTACCGGCGCCGGCAATCGCGTCGTGGGCACTGGGAATTTTTGCAACGGCTTGATTGTGAATGCCCAGAATTATCAAACAGCGGCGAATAACTGTACCCCGACGGCTTCCCCCTGGGGCAAGTACGTGGTCAATGCCCCGAAGAAGAATTTTGCTCCGCGGGTTGGCCTGGCCTGGGACCCGTTTGGCAAGGGAACGACGTCAATCCGCACCGGCTATGGCATTTTCTACGATCAGGTCCTGAACGGTACGTATGAACAAAACATCGGCCAGAACCCGCCCTACCAGGAGACATTTACTCAGACCCTAACGCGTCTTGACCAGCCAGTACCAACCGGGACAGTGGTTACTGCCGCCGCGTCGCTGACTGCTTTGACTGTCAGGGCCATCCAACCACAGTGGAAGGATCCCTACATGCAACAGTGGTCTTTTGATGTGCAACATCAATTCGGCAAGACGGGCAAGACACTACTTGATATCGGCTACTTTGGTTCAAAGGGAACACACCTAATCGGCAGCTTTGAGTTGAACGAGGTCCCGCCAGGTAAGGCTCTGGTTACGTTGTGCGCCACCGGCTCTTCAACTACCCCAACTGTGGCCTGCCAAAACCCGGGAGCTGCGTTTACCTCGACGGCGAACTCAGCCATTCTGGATCAAATCCGACCCTATCGCGGCTACCGCTCGATCGCGATCATTACGCCGCAGTTCAACTCGAATTACCACAGTTTGCAGATGTCGGCTATCCAGCGCTTTACCGGCAAGTCCCAAATACAAATGGCCTATACCTGGGCCAAGAATCTGACGGACAACCAGACTGACCGCTCGACCGCGCCGCAAAACTCCTACAACATCAGGGGCGATCGTGGCCGCGCTACGCTTGACCGGCGCCATATCCTGACGGTGAATTACATTTACGAATTACCGTTTTACCAGAAGCAGGAAAACTTTATCGGCAAAGTGCTGGGCGGCTGGCAGGCTTCGGGAATTGCCGTTTATAACAGCGGCCTGCCGTTCACCCCGACCACCTCGAGCTTTGACGCCTCCGGGCTGGGGAATGTTCCGGCCCTGATTGCCGGTAACCGACCAAATGTGCTTTGCGATCCGAACGCCAATGCGCCCCATGACCGGTTGCAGTATTTCAATACCACCTGCCTCCAGTTGAACCCGACGACCACCACCAGCGGAGTATTGAATGTTGTCGGTAATGCAGGCCGCGGCATAATCAATGGTCCTTCCACAACGCGCTTTGATTTTACGATGACCAAGATCATTCGTTTTGGGGAAACGTTGCAGGTGCAACTGCGCGGTGAAGCCTTCAACATTTTGAATCACACAAACTTCAGGACTCTCAGCACCAACGTCACAGCCGGAAATTATGGGCAAGTGACTGCGGTCCGCGACCCTCGCACCATCCAGCTGGGTGCGAAGATCATCTTCTAACCAGTCCAGTAACTGGTGGATCGATTCCGGTGCCCGCAGCGCATATAAACGCTGCGGGCATTCGCTTGCTTCGGTTTTTCGTGGGGGAGTTGTACGACGACTAATGACGATGCGGGGTGAATCAGACTATCTGTTGGCTAACGCGCGGATCGTGCAGCCGGATCGAGTAATCGAGTGCGGTTCAATCCTCGTGGCAGCAGGCCGGATCGCTCGTGTTAGCGAGGACAGACACGAGCCTGCCGGCGCTGCCGTAGAGAAACTTGATCTGACCGGCACGACGTTGTGGCCCGGGTTTATTGACGTCCACATTCATGGCTCTACGGGCGTAGACACGATGGCTGCTACTGCCGATGATCTGCTGCGCATCTCGCGTTACCTGGCAACACAAGGAGTAACCGCATGGCTGCCGACCCTGGTTCCGGCGGCAGCGGCACAATACTCCAGCGCCGTCAAAGCGATTCAGGATCTGATGAAAGAGGGGGTGGCTGAGACAGCGCGCTTGGCGAACGCCGCCAGGGTGCTGGGAGTGCACTATGAAGGGCCATTTGTTAGCGACGCGCAATGCGGGGCGCTGCATACAGAATTCTTTCAAGACTATTCAGGCCCGCATGACGTTGCCGCCTTGCCTGTGCCTGAACTTCCCGGAGCCTTGCGCATGACCACGGTCGCGCCAGAAATCAATGGCGGAATCGAACTTGTGCGTGAGCTTTCGGCGCAAGGTTGGATCGTCTCGATTGGTCACACCCGAGCCTCTGTTGCAGTACTTGATGAGGCCTATACAGCCGGAGCGCGCCACCTGACGCACTTCATGAATGCCATGCCGCCGTTGCATCACCGATCGCCGGGGCCGGTGGGCTGGGGATTGTCGCACGATGATGTTACCTGCGACATTATTGCCGATGGGGTGCACCTCGATCCGCTGATGCTGCGTTTGCTTCTCAAAATGAAGTCGCCCGAACGGTTGACGTTGATCAGCGACGCGATCGCGGCGGCGGGAATGGGTGACGGAGACTACCAGATTTGGGGTGAAACGATTTCCGTAGCGCACGGCCGAACGCAAAACGCTCAGGGCAGCATAGCAGGCTCCGTGATTTCAATGCTGGATGCGGTGCGCATGATGCTTTCGCTTGGTGCTTCGGAAGTGGATGTGGCCCGGATGGCCTCGCTGAATCCGGCGCGCCTGCTGCATCTCGATCACGACTGCGGTTCGATTGAGGAAGGGAAGCGAGCGGATCTGGTTGCCCTGGATCCGAGTGGAAATGTGCGCCTAACGATGATCGGCGGGGTCGTGGCGTTTGAATGCTAGGGCTTTCGTTTTGGGTCCTTGGTCTTCGGCCTTTGGTCTTTGTTTTTGGGTTGAATCGCAATTTGATCAAACGTCGCACATTCGTTGCAACCCCACGGTTTCCGCGAAATCCCAAAGACCAAAGACCCCAGAACAACGCCCAAAGCTCTTAATGTCTTGAGCCCTCACTTTCATCGTAATAGCCGGCCCGGCGGTACGATTCGTCGAGCAGTTCCACCGGATGACAGAGGCGAAGCGAATCTCCTGCAAGCATGGCCCCGGCGCCAATCTGCATGTGACAGCCGGGGTTTCCAGTCGCCAGTATTGAGGCGCCAGCCTCACGTACGCATTGCAGCTTCTCCGCCAGCACGCGACCTGATAAGTCAGGCTCCATGAGGTTGTAGACCCCGGCGCCGCCACAACAACGATCACTGCCGGCGAGCGCCACGAGATTCAATTCCGGAATAGCCCGCAGCATACTGAAGGGCGCATCGCCGGCGTGTTGCCCGTTGATCAAATGACAAGAGGCGTCGTAAGTAACCGCCGCAGTGCCCACAGCGGCGCCCTGTCTCACGCCGGTATGCCCGAGTTGTTGGCTGATATCGCGAACGCGCTGGCTGAAAGTGCGCGCGCGTTCCGCGACTGCTTCATCAGTGGCAAACAGGTGTGCATAGGAAATTAACATCGCACCGCAGCCGCCGGCATTAGTCACGATCGGGGCGGCTTCATCATTTTCAAAGGCGGCGATATTTTTCAGAGCCAGTCGCCGCGCCCCGTCGAGGTCGCCGGCGTGCGCATGTAGTGCTCCACAGCAGGTTTGAGCAGCGGGCGTTGTGGGCCGGCAATGGTTAACCTGGAGCACACGAGCCGTAGCTCGATTGATACGAGCAAATAGACCCTCGGTGACGCATCCCTGAAACAGCATTACTGCTTGAGCTTGCTCGCTGTGGTTAGCCCTCACGCCATTGGCTGTGATCCTGGGGCCGGTACCCTTCGAACTCGCAAGCAGAGCCAGCCCAAACTCCGCGCGTTTGGAAAGAAGTCGCGGCAATCCGGATTTCAACAAGGGCCGGGCCAACCCGGTATCACGCGCGAGCCGGGCGAAACTGAAAAGGAATCTTAGCCGGGTTGGGTGTGGCCAGACATGAGATAAGGCAAAGCGCAACGCTCTTTGCGCAATCGTCAGCCTTCGTGGTTCGGCAAATATCTCTGCGCGCGCGCCCTCGAGCAGTTGTCCGTACTCCACTCCAGCGGGACAAACGGGTTCGCAGGCTCGGCAACCAAGGCAACGGTCGATGTGCTTTTGAAACGAGTTTGAAGTTGCGGCCAGCTTTTCTTCCGCCACGGCACGCATCAGATAAATGCGCCCACGCGGGCTATCGTTCTCATCACCAGTTGCAACATAGGTCGGGCAGGCTTCCAGACAAAGGCCACAGTGAATACACGCGAGTAGCTTTTCACCTTCTGCTGAGAGTGTGCTCGTCAGTTGCGATGGCATTCTTTTTCCCTGGGACCGCACGCATCCTGCGTGCTTCAGTTTGCGGTAGATGCCTTATGCGGTGCAGAAGTCTAATAACGCAGCGCAGGCACGCTGGAAGCGTGCGGTCCCAGGGCCCCGATAGCTCAATACCCGATCGCCGCGCTGTCGCTGCCCCGGGGATCGCTGGCGCCGAGGCGCACGCCGGTCTTCTCTTCAATCATGATCCCTTCGGCGTCGCCCATGTAGCGCGGCTTCATTACAAATTTATGGCCCTTCGCTTCCAGGGCGCGCTGCGTATCGGCTGACAAACCGAAAGGTTCAAAGGCGATTTCGTCCGGCAGCCATTGATGATGAATGCGTGGCGCGTCAATCGCCTGCTGAATGTTCATCTCAAAGTCGACCACGTTGGTAATCACCTGGAGCACGGTGTTGATGATCGTTGGCCCACCCGGGCTGCCCACGGCAAACCACAAGGAACCGTCCTTACGCATCACAAAAGTAGGCGTCATGGCTGAAAGGGGACGCTTGCGCGCAGCCACCGCATTGTTTTCGCCCTGAATCAAGCCGTAGGCGTTTGGTGACCCTGGTTTAGCTGCAAAATCATCCATCTCGTTGTTGAGCAAAATGCCCGTTCCTCTGGCCGTCACCCCCGAACCGTAGCCGCCATTCAAGGTATAGGTGTTGGCCACCGCGTTGCCATCCTTATCAACGACGGTGAAATGCGTTGTTTCTTCCGATTCGTAGCCTGGCGGTTTCCCGGCGCGTATCTCGACACTGGTTGAAGCGCGCGCGGCATCGATTGTTTGACGCAAATGCGCAGCGTAATTCTTGTCAATCATTCCGGCGATGGGAACTTTGACAAAATCGGTGTCCCCCATGAATTCGGCCCGGTCGGCGAAGGCGCGCCGCATTGCTTCAGTCATCAGGTGATATCGGTCTGACGAGGACCAGCCCAGCGAACTCAGGTTGTACCCCTCCAGGATGTTCAGCATTTCAATCAGAACGGCGCCGCCCGATGAGGGTGGCGGCATTGAGATCACCTCGTAACCGCGATAAGTCGTACGCAACGGCGCACGTTCTTTGGCAACGTAATTGCGCAGATCCGCGAGTGTGATCAGCCCATTGTGCCGCTTCATGTCCGCGGCAATCAGGCGCGCAGTTTGCCCTTCATAAAATTCATCCGGTCCATACTTCTGTAAGCGCGCAAAGGTTGCCGCTAACTCTGGCTGTCGCAGTAAATCGCCCTCTCTAAAGAAATTTCCGTTATTGAGAAAGATTCGTTTGCTGTCTGCGAACAGTCCCAGCAGCTCGTTATTATTGCGCAGGCTTGCGGCGTAGGAATAGCTGAGGGGAAAACCGTCGGCCGCCAGACGCCGCGCAGGCTCGGTCAGTTGGGCCCAGCTCATTTTGCCAGAGCCATATTTCTTCAGGGCCAACTCCATCCCGCGGACGGTGCCCGGCACACCGGCAGCCCGGTAACCAACCGTAGAGGAGCCTTCACCTTTAATTAGATTGCCGTCTTTGTCGAGATAGATGTTGCGATTCGCGGCGGCTGGTCCCATCTCTCGATAATCGATGGCCGTTGTTTTTCCATTCTTGAAGCGAATCATCATGAAACCGCCACCACCAATGTTGCCGGCGGCCGGGTGGGTAACGGCTTCGGCAAAGGCAACAGCGATGGCGGCATCGACTGCATTCCCGCCGCGCTTGAGAATGTCGACTCCTACCTCCGATGCTATTTTGCTGGTCGACGCCACCATGCCGTGGCGCGCGCGCACCGGCCCCCGCGAGGCAGCGGAAACCACAACGGCCCCCGAATAGGGAAGCGTTGCGAGCAATAGAGAGGAGATTAATAGAACCCTTAGCGCAAGGTTTTTACGTACGTTTTTCATAAGAACACCTGAGCAAAACAAAATATCAGTTTACGTTCTTTGCGAACCGTCCCACCCGCTGCAACCTGGCGCAGCAGTTCCGCTGGCGCATGAATGGCGCCATGCTCTACAAAGCAAATCGTCCGGGAGAGAGCTTGTTATGCGGATCAAGCTTGTTCTTTATCCGCTTCATTAACTCGCCGCGGCTTCCGAGATCCCCCCACGCATCAATCTTTTCTTTGACCTGGTGCGGGGCCTTTTCCAAAATTAAAGAGCCACCGAGTGACCGCGCCTTTGATCTCAGGCTCCGTAATCTCTCAGCTAATTCGTCCGCAGCGCCTGCGGGCTCAAACATTCTTACCATCCCATTTCCGATCCCTGCCTGCCAGCGCCTGGAGTCAAACGCCGGTCCAGGTTCGCTTCGCAATTTCAGGAAGAATTCGGCCAGCGTCGCCGGCAGGACACCTGCTCGCCAGACACATCCGTCCCCGCCCTGGCAAGACACGGCGGCGAGATCGCGCCAAACAGCTTTGTCGTCATCCGCGAGCGGGCCGACTCTGGAACAATGCTTTGTCAACAGCGAGGAGGCGCTGGACATCTGGCTTAGCACTGTCTTTTCAGGGCCGGCAAATCTTATCAAAAGCAAACTCTCGCGGCCTTCGGAAAAATTCGCTGCTGCCGCAAAGGACGGTGATAACAATTCCAACGCCACTGGCAACAGGTTCGCAGCGATGACAGCATGGCCACCGGTGATGAGGTCAACTGTATTACCAAAGGCGAGGATCGTGGTACTCGCTTGTGGCACAGGCCTCAGCTTGAAGGTCAGTTCGGTAATCAGGCCCAATGTCCCAAAGCTGCCGGTGAAGAGTTTACAAAGGTCATAACCGGCGACGTTTTTTACGACTCGCCCGCCGGCCTTGATTAGCGTGCCGTCTGCGAGCACAACCTTCATGCCAATCACGAAAGTGCGGGGGCCGCCATAACCAAAGAATTGGGCCCCACTTGAGGCCGAGGCGACGATCCCTCCCAGAGTGATGCTCCCGCCGTCGTCCGGCGGATCCAGCGGCAGCCACTGGCCCCGGCCGGCAAGTGCGGCATTAAATTGCTCCAGCGTCACACCCGCTTCAGCGGAGGCAATCAGATCCGCCGGTTCATGTTCGATAATGCGCTGCAAACGCCTGGTGCTGATTTCCAGTCCCGCCGGAGGCGTTGGATTGCCCGCATCGAGCCAGCACCCCGCGCCCGCGAGCGTCACGGGCAACGCCCGCGCAAAGGCGTGACGCATTATTTCACAAGCTTCAGTCGTTGAGTTGGGTTCTGATCTTTCACTATCAAGAGTTGATGCCTCAGATGCATCAATGGGCTGACTTGCCGTTCGACGTTCTGCTCTGGGCATCAAAGCGGCTGGCGCCGCATACGGAACTGGCGCAAGCGACTCTGATTTATTAGCGCCGTTGCCGGAGAAGCTGGCGGCAGCGCGCCCTTCGCCGCAGCCGCGCAGAATGGGAATTATCTTACCAGGATTCATCAATCCCAACGGATCGAAAGCCGCGCGCACATCGAGCATAGCGTTCATATCGTCGGCGGAGAAAATCAGAGGTAACAACTCGCGCTTGTCAAAACCGACTCCGTGCTCACCGCTGATGCTGCCGCCGGCCCGTACGCAAGTCTCCATCAACTCGCGCCCGGCTTCTTTGACATTACTTACTTCGGCGATGGAGCGTGAGTCGAAACAGATAAGTGGATGCAGATTGCCGTCTCCGGCATGAAAGACATTCGCAATGCGCAGTTGGTACTTTGCCGCAATGCGATAGACATCTGCCAGCACCTCAGGCAGACGCGAGCGCGGCACGACTGCATCCTGGATCATTGAGTCGGGAGCAATCCTGCCGATAGCTCCGAACGCGCCTTTGCGCGCCGCCCAGAGCTTCTTGCGCTCGTTGTCGTCACGGGCGAGGCGACAGGTGCGTGCGCCGTATTGTATACAAATGCTTTTGACGCGCTCTGCTTCCTCGTCGATGCCGGACTCGATTCCGTCCAGTTCAATCAAGAGCGCGGCGCCGGCGTCCAGCGGCAGGCCGGCGGCAAACACACTGGCTTCTACCGCTTTGATGATTGCCCCATCCATCATCTCCAGTGCGGACGGCATCACTCCGGCAGCGATGATTGCCGATACTGCATGACTGGCGTCATTCACCTCCAGAAAATCGGCCAGCAGTGTGCGCACGGTTGGCGGGAGCGGTACCAGTCGTAGAGTTGCCTCAGTAGCAATGCCAAAAGTACCCTCTGAGCCAACAAACACACCCAATAGATCATAGCCCGGCTGCTCGGCTCCGTGGCCACCCAAATCGATAATGTCTCCATTTGACAGGACCACGCGCACGCCGAGCACGTGATCGGTGGTGGTTCCGTACTTCAAGCAGTGAATGCCGCCAGCGTTTTCCGCGATGTTCCCACCGATAGTGCAGGTTGTGTTGCTCGATGGATCCGGCACATAGTGCAGGCCAAAAGGCGCGGCGGCCCGCGAGACATGGGCATTGACTACGCCGGGTTGGACCACCGCCAGTCGGTTCTCGCGATCAATCCTGAGGACCTGATGCATGCGGGCGAGTTCAATCACCACGCCAGCAGTCAAAGCCAGTGCGCCACCTGAAAGCCCGGTGCCGGCGCCGCGCGGAGTGAAAGGCACACGCGCCGCCGCGAGCAGCCGCATCACCTCAGAAGTTGCTTCGGTTGAGGATGGGAAGACCACTGCCCGCGGCCGGTATTTGTGCTGTGGGAGGCCATCGCATTCATAGACGAGCAACTCGTCCGTGTCCGCCAAAACGGCATCGCGGCCGACAATCGCCCGTAAATTTTCGATAAGTTGATCCACAGGATTTGGCCGGAGTAATTTATGCTGTCAGATTAAGCAATGATACACCACGCGGACATTTCAAAGCAGGAATAAGTCCTCCTGCCCCAGCCGCTTGTTTCCGCCGCCTAATCTCGAGCGGTTCATTTGAGGCCTCACCGGGACTCTCGTTTCTGAGAAACTCGGTAGGCAAAATAGATCAGCAAGCCGACCACTCCCACAATGGTGGCAGTAATGGCTTCTTTCAGAGTGCTGTTAAGCAACAACCATCCGGACAATAACAAGGCGAGGATAGAAATAAGCGGGCCGCCGCGCAGGCGAAATAGCGCGGGGGACGCGTCCGTGCGTCGCAGGACCGGTAAGGCAGCGCAGGTTGCCGCATAAGTCAACAGGCGCGCGATCGCGCTGATTGTCAGAGCCTGCACAAAGCTTTGTTTTAATGTCAGCACGAACATAATGGCGGCCGTACAAAGGATGGCCACGTGCGGCGTGGCAAAGCGCGCATGCACTCTCCCAATCAGTGCCGGCAGCTGGCGTTGCTCAGCCATCGCAAAGGGCACGCGGGATCCCGACAGCAGGACAATGTTAAGGTTGCCGGCTATTGAGATAATAGCGCCCACGGAGATGATTGCGCCCCCGGCCACTCCGAGAAATCTGGTGCCGGCATCAGCGAGCGGTTTCTGCGATTGGGCCAACTCCGGAAGCGTGCCCACGCAAACGATCTGGATCAGGATATAAAGGCTCGCGACGACCGCGATGGCCAGCAGCAGCGCTCGTGGCAAATTCTTTTGCGGATCGAGAACTTCGCCGGCTGGGATGGCAGCCATCTCAAATCCTGTAAACGCATAGATGAGCAGGAGGACCGATTGTGAGAAAGCGCCGGCCGCAGGCGCGGCGCCAAGTGCGTAGGCATGCGGGCTGACAAAGAAGATCCCCACCGCGACAAACAGGATCATGGGGACCAGCTTGCCAATCGTGAAAAAATTGCTGGCAATCGTGGCCTGCCTGACGCCCACGATGTTGATGGCTGCCAGTGAAGTGACCACCACGCCGATGATGATTGCCCGCCATGGCGCCGTGCCCGCTCCCGGCCAAAAGTATCCCAGGTAGCTGACCAGCAAATTACAATTGGCCGCGAAGGCCGTCAGGCGCGCTAGCCAGATTAGCCACCCAACTTCAAACGCGACTGTTGGTCCAAATGCCTCCCGTGCATACAGGTATGGCCCCCCGGTCTGATCAAAGCGGCTGCTTACTTCGGCAAAGCAAAGAATAATGAGCGTCACTACAAGAGCGCAGGCGATAAAAGCGAAAATACTGTAGGAACCAATCAGCGCAAAAACTTTAGCCGGCAGACCGAAGATGCCGGCGCCAATGATGCCGTTGATGGTGATTGCGACCAGGTCCCAGCGCCGAATGCCGCGCACCAGGCCTTCAGAGGTGGCTCTAGCCATGGGCAGTAAAGTAGCACAGTATTCAGTCTGTGTAAGTCCTGATGAGTCGACCGTTGGGCGCGATAGGATGAGCGCGGCCTTTGACGCTTTCGGCCTCATAACTCCGGGTGCTGGTTGCGGCCGCGTCAAGTTGGTACTAATCTTTCACTTCGCCAGCCAATGATCCGCTTTGAGAGGACAACATGATTCGAATCATTGCCCGCCTGTTTCGCTATGCTTTCGCTCTGATATTTCTGTTTAGTGTCGAGGCGGCGGCGCAGCATCTTGCCGGGAAAAATGTTCCCTTGGCTGCTAACGCCACATCGCAACGTAATCTTCAGGATCTGGTCAACGAAGCCGCCAGGACGGCCCTGGAAAAATTCAAGGATAAGGGGTTGCGGGCAGAAAACCTGGCGATCACACTCATCAATCTGCGAGATCAGCAGATGAAAGCGGCCAGCTTTCGCGGCCAGGAGCGAATCTATCCGGCCAGCGTAGTGAAGCTGTTTTACCTGGTTGCCGCCCATCGCGCGCTCGAGGACAAACGGATTGAGGACACGCCTGAACTGCGGCGCGCGCTACACGACATGATCGTGGACTCCTCAAACGAGGCAACGCAATATATTGTTGACGTCGTGACCCATACGACCGGCGGTTTTGAATTGCCTGAGAAAGAGATGAGGGAGTGGCAGCAGAAACGCAATGCCGTAAATCGCTATTTCGCCACGCTTGGGTACACGAACATCAACGTCAATCAGAAAACGTTTTGCGAAGATGCATATGGACGGGAGAAGGTGTCGCGCGGGCCGAACGGAGAAAACCGGAACAAGCTAACCACCGAAGCGACGGCCCGGCTGCTGGCTGAAATCGTCGGGCGCAGGGCAGTGAACGCGGAACGCAGCGAACAGATGATGGAATTATTGAAACGCGACTATGCAGCACCGACCAAAGACAACGAGGATCAGGCCCACGGCTTCACGGCGATTGCGTTGCGGCAAGTCGCAGGGGCCCGGTTGTGGTCGAAGGCCGGATGGACCAGCGCCACGCGGCACGATGCGGCCTATCTGGAAATGCCGGACGGCGCAAAATTCGTGCTTGTAACCTTCACCACTGACCATGCCAACGAGCGTGACATTATTCCCACCGTCGCCCACGTAGTGATCGATGGCCTCAAGGATCTAGAGTAGTCTAGCAATTCGTGGGAACCGTTTGCTGGTACAGATTTGTTTGATCAGAATTTCCCGGAGCTTCCTGCTGGAGCTGGAGTGGCCAAAGACATGTCAGCGATCTTCCCCAGCCATAACTACACCACTTCTCGCCTAATTTCGCCCCATGGATAAACAGGGTCCAATTGCAATGACGGCCAGCCATAGCTGGTTGCAAACAAGTGCGCTGGCCGGAACGGTCGTCTGGGAGCTGGGATTTTTCTGGCACAGCTCTCCGTTGATCGAGACCGAGTTAATCAACAAGATTCTGTTACTGGCTGTGCTGGTGATTGTGCCCCTGGGACTGAGCGCGGCCGCGGCTGATCAGAACGAGCGCAACTCACTCTCGTACCGGCTGGCGGCATTTGCGCAGCCCTTCGGAGCGGTTGCGGTCGTCGCTTCATTCTTCCTGAAACAGGGAACTGGGGCAGCGCTGCTGGCGTCGGCCTGGCTGGTGGTAGCGGGCTTGATCTCAATCCATGGCTTGTCGCGGTTGCTGTCACACCGAGCGCGAACATTGGCAGAGATTTCAGTCAGCGCCGGCCTGGTCTACCTCGCGGTAGGCAGTGGCTGGTTGATCATGTCTCGCCTCGGCCTTCAACCCCTGGGGTTTGGCGATACGATCGTGCTGCTGACCGCGGTCCATTTCCATTATGCCGGATTCGCGGCCCCAATCTTGAGTGGCCTGGCGGGTCGAGTTCTGATGCAGCAGCCGGTTGCCGTGCAGCGATTGTTTGCCCTGGTTGTTCTGGGGGTG
>DAIMCP010000009.1:68030-70852 GCA_036726305.1 Pyrinomonadaceae bacterium
CTGCTCGTTCTGCTCATCATCTTCATGGTGGTGTCGCCTTTGAAACAAGCTCGGTTTACGGCGAAATTACCGGCACAACTTGATCCGGACGTGCCACCGCTTCCGCCTCATATCAACACACTGTTGGTAATCATCGCACCGGATCATACTTTGAAGTTGAATTCGCTTGGCGACATGGGAACTGTCGAAGATACGAGTAAACTAACCGCGTATTTAGCAGACGTCTTCCGCTTGCGTACGCAGAATCATTCATACCGCGGTGAGATGCTCTATCGCTCGGACATTCCGGAAGACGCGCGGATCGAAAAAACCGTCTTCATCAAAGCGCCTGGTTCAATGAATTATGGCGATGTGGTTAAGGTGATTGACGGCATCAAGGTTGCCGGCGCCACGCCGATTGGTTTGCAGCTAGACGCTTTGAACTGAGTTTTCCGAATTGGCCCTCGCGCAACACCACTCACTTGGGCGCGGTTTGGATGTCTGGAATTTCAGCTATGAACTTTCGAGCATCTTTCCCGCGATCTCCTTCAATAACTTTGCGCACACCGCGCCGGTGATATTCTGCGGATCCATGCGCGGATTGTATTCCACGATGTCGGCGCCGATCACTCTGCCTTTCAGACTTTGAATCACCCGCAACGCCTGCCGGGTTGATAACCCTCCCGGTTCGCGATGCGAGACGCCGGGCGCGTAAGCTGGATCCAGGCCATCAATATCAAAGGAAATATAGACTGGATCGTCAAACTCAAAAATACGATCGTCGCGCCAGTCTTTCATCTCCACCACTTCCACCCCAAAGCGTTTGATCTGCTCCCGTTGGTGGCCATTCAGCGTGCGAATTCCGACCTGAACTAATCGTTGCGCTAATCCTTCTTCCATGATTCTGGCGAACGGGCAGGCGTGAGAGTAGCGGTTTCCCTCGAACTCGTCGTAGATATCAGCGTGCGCATCGAAGTGCAGAATGTTCAGGCGCGGATGTTTTTTCCCCAGCGCCCGCATGATGGGCACCGTGACCGAATGATCTCCGCCAAGTGAGAGCGTCAGGACATCGCGATCGAGTAGTGCTCTCAGCCTGCTTTCAATTAGCGTATTCATATCTTCACCCATACCGACCTCAAGATCCCCTGCATCAGCAAGAAGTGACTCGTCGCTGAGGTCCAAACCACTTTCAGTCCACAAATGTCCCGCGCCGGAATAGAGAGCTGCGCGGATCAATGGCGGCGCCTCTGCTGCCCCCCGCAGGAACGAGGAGTTGCCGTCAAAGGGCAAACCGATGATGGTCACTCTGGCGCTGGCGGCTTTGTCGACTGCTGGCACGTTCATTGAAGGAGAATAGTACGGGCCAACCAAAGAACGGAAGCGACCGCAAAGCAGTTGCTTAGGCGGGGATTCGTTGCCAAGCCACGTTGCGGGCATGTATACAGCGCCAAAGGAGTCGCTGACGTCGCGGCTATCGCTGGTCCTGGTTGGGCAGCAACAGGTCACGCCATCAAATCGGGACCACCCCGAAACCGGCTCGTCAGTCTCCAGTGAAACTGGGCCGCGCAGGTTTCCGCCGGTGTCGTTGCGTCCCCGGCGGGGCTTGATTCGCCTACCCTCAACAAGTGCGAAGCATAACAACCTGCTGCCATATTTTCCGGGCTACCAGCTCTGTCCGAATGTGGCAGAAACAGTCTGCTTCAGAGCGTCATTGGAAGCCGATATCTATGAGGCTGAGTCCATCCTGGATCCACACTACAGAGTATTTAGCATCGGCCGGGAAGTGGACGCTCGACATCGCTACCAAGGTTGGCGTGCCGGTGGCGATTGCAGCGCTGTCTAAAGCTCTTATGTAGTGATTTGAGCGCTCGATCATGCGGCGCTCCGGGTTGAGAAGTTAAAAAACCGAAAGGCCGGTTTTGGACCGGCCTCTCAAGGTTGGGCGGAGACTTTCAGCCTCTTCAGTCACTGTCCTCACCCCAGCAACCATTCGCCCTAGTGGGCCTCATTCTAATGAAATTGTCGTCCATGTCAACTCCAAAAACGACTTTTCTCAAGACCTGATCAGAGGCTCCTGGGATGGCCCTTGCAACTCAAAATGCAAAAGTTCTTTGAAGCGTCTGGAAAGGCTTTTGCTACAAGATGTAACGGTGAGGAAATGGTAGCCGAAGTTGAGAGTGTTTGGGTGTGTGAAATTTTCCGCTCCTACAAAAAATTTCCTAATGCATATTAAATGGCCCGCCATGAGGTTCGGGTGTCAGATCAGGGCGAGATGAATCCTGCAAGACTTCATGGAGCTCCAGGACGTTGCTCTGGTAATAAGCGTCGCGCGGTAGAGTCGCTGACTGCGCGTGACCCTTCACAAACGCGTCAGAGCGCACCCAATTCAAGAAGTCCTGCCGGCTGTTCCAGAAGGTAAAAACAACATATGGATCACCCTCGTTAACAGGCCGCAGGACCTGGTTTGAAATAAAGCCCTCCATCTTGTCCACCAGTCCGGCCCGCTCACGAAACACTTTTTCAAAAGCGTCCGCGTATTCAGGCTTGACATATAGACGATTGGCAACAGTAATCATTCGTTTCAACTCCTTGATGCGCTCTAAATATGAACAATACACTGCTGTCTCACAAAACGCCGGGGCCGCAGAGCGGCCAAATGTTTATAGAAACACAGTACAAAAGAACGTTTTGAAAATATCAGTGTCCTGTTCCAAAAGTTTGCGCAACAAATGTCGCAAAACGGCCGGGCCGCAGCCGAGCGCGCGCCCAAACGGCGCGGCGCAGCCCCAGCGCGCGCCCAAACGGCGCGGCGCAGCCCCAGCGCGCGCCCAAACGGCGCGGCG
>DAIMCP010000009.1:70952-96996 GCA_036726305.1 Pyrinomonadaceae bacterium
AGCCCCAGCGCGCGCCCAAACGGCGCGGCGCAGCCCCAGCGCGCGCCCAAACGGCCTGGCCGCAGCGCGGCCAAATGTTTATAGAAACACAGCACCCATAGAACGTTTTCGCTCCAGAGGAGCGAGATGTGCAGCTCAAAAAACACATTGCGCTCCTCTGGAGCGAAGGATTTTTAAGGCCAGGTTACCTCTGCAGCGAAGCGCTCTTGCCCAATTCGCTCCGAACTTCAGGAACAGGACCATTGCGAGGTGTGGTCCTGTTCCTAACACTGATTCAATTCGCTTTCTTCGCGGTGGTCTGCCCTCTCTGCGTCGTGTTATGGACCTACTACGCGGTAGGGCAGCATCATCTCGTTGTCTTCGTGTTCCAGAATGTGGCAATGGAACACATAATCGCCGGTGAAGGACTGGCCAAATGGAACACCTGCGGCCGCCGCGGCGCCGAACGGCACTCTAATTCGAGTTATCTCTCCAGGATTTGCTCTCACCGTGTCTTTCCATCCCCTCTCGTTCGGCTCTGGTCCCTTCATTCCACCTCTCGGAAATGCGTCGGCCGACGGGGCCGGCCATGGTCCGGACTCAGCCGCTGCCGGTTCAGGCAACTCCGGGTAGTTGGCTTCGAGGAATCCGCCAACGTCAAACTTCTGCCGGCCCAGGAGCTGAAACTGCACCAGATGCAAGTGGATTGGGTGTGCGTCCCCGGTCGTGTTAATGATGTTCCACTGCTCAACCGTATCAACTACCGGCTCTTCAACCTGGTCGGTGTCGTAGGGGAGATTGTTGATCAATGCCTTTTGTGGAGCCTCAGTCTCTGAATCCTGAATCTCCACAAGGGTCAGATTGCGGACCTTTGCCGGAGCAGGCAACGGTTGAATCGGTGTTGCTCTGAGGAGAGTGGGAATAGCTCCCCTGAAGCCTAAGGCTGTACCGACGGTGAACTGCATGATCTCCTTGATCGGCACGCCACCTCGTCTGGCAGCGCGTGGACCATTTGGGAATGGTACCGGCGCCACATTCTTAAGAACGATCTTCGTGCCGGCAGAGTGTCCGGAGAAGTCTATGAGCACATCGGCCCGTTCACCCGGCGCAATGGTCAATTGATTGAGCGGCACTGGCGCGTTCAGCAAACCGCCTTCAGCGCCAATCTGCAACATCATCTGGCCACTGGAGACCCGCAAGCTGTAAACTCGCGCGTTCGAGCCATTGAGAATGCGAAAGCGGTACAAGCCCCGCTCAACATCCAGATTCGGCCAGACCTTGCCATTCACTGTGGCGACGTCGCCAAAAAACTCTGGCGCCCAGATGGAACCGAACTCTCCCAGCGGATAGGCAAGGGTTCCGTCCTCATTGAACATCTTGTCCTGAATCACCAGCGGTATTTCATAAGCACCGGTCGGCAAGCCAATTGGTCCGCCCGACTCTCCAGTGTCGTACTCATCTCTCAACAGGTAGAAACCCGCCAACCCTGCGTAGACATTCAGCCGGGTGATTCCCATTGCATGATCGTGATACCAGAGCGTTGTCGCTTCCTGGTCGTTGTGATAGTGATAACTTCGATGCGCGCCCGAGGTGAATGTAGCCTCCGGGTGGCCATCGCTTCCCGGCTCGGTATTTCCGCCGTGAAGATGGACTGAAACTCGCGGATTGGTCTTATCCGATTCCAGCGCGCCATTCAGGCTGGTGTCGATGACACTGGCGAGCGGATGGGCGCCGAGCGAGTTACTGGCGGCCACACTTATCGGCACCCCGCGCATCGTCTGAAGTGTCGGACCCAGATAGCCCGCGCCGCCATAGCCCCAAGTGGGCGTGGCCGGCAGCACAGTGTGGAAAGTATGCATGCCCTGCGCCATCGGCAGATTAAAGCTACCGCCACCGCGCGCGTCGACGAGCGGAGGAATCGGTAACTGCTCGGTAAACTTGCTCAACCAAGAAGATTGGGCCAGAACAGATGAAAGTCGGCTCGAAGAGATCGTCTCAAGGAGGAACGCGCCCATTGCGCCCGCACCAACAAGCTTGAGAAAGTTTCGTCTTTTTAATTCGTGATTAGTGAAGTCCCACGTTTCCATGAGCTTTGCCTCCAGTTGCTCTCGCCGGGATCACAAGCAGTTCTGGATAATGCGTCGCCCACCACGTGACAAGGGCCGGCGAAAGATTAGTCTTTCTTTTGTGATGGGTCTGGCAAGACCCGTGCCGAAATGCGCGGTTTTGATTTGTCGTGTTAGTCCAGCTTTTTTCGCCAACAATCAAAGTTGCCTTACCAATTCGGTGGAATTATCCAGCGTCTGCTGCGTAACAATTCGCAAGCCCTGCACAGACAGTCCAGCAAGTTACGGCTCGAACGCCTTGCACACCTGGCTGGCGACTGTTGAGCGCGTTGAGTGTCTTTCGACGCCCAAAGCGAAACGCCGAAGCGGCCCATTACCGCCGACGCACCTTCCCAACCGCCCCGCGTGGCCCAACCGAAACGGCGGCGCGGTTTTGAGGCTTTGAGGACTGTGCCCGTCGCAGCACATCATCGCTGGTCAATGCCCTCATGAACTCGACGAGGCTGTTCATTTCTTCGTCACTTAGATTAAGTGGGTGCAGCCGCTCATCCAGGTTTGCATTCGCATTCCCGCCTCGATTATAGAAACGCACCACATCGATCAAAGTCTTCTCCGAGCCGTTGTGCATGTAGGGAGTTGTCAGTTCAATATCGCGCAACGTTGGCGTCTTGAAAGCTCCAATATCCGTGGGCTCTTTGGTAACCAGATATCGACCAAGTTCCGTGAAGTCCTGGGTGTGAGCAAGCAAGGGCGCCGAGCCTTGTATAAACGAAACTCGCGCCGGCGGGTTATTCGTTCCAATGATAGGCTTGCCTCTCGAGGTAATAGGCTGGGTGTCTGAGACCTGCTTAGCCAGTTCACTCAGGCGCTCGAAGTTCATATTCTTCGCGACAATGCCGGTGTTGTGAAATTTGAAGTCGGTGAAGAAGGGAGAAGGTCCGCTAAAAGAATGGCACTCGATGCACTTCGCTTTGCCTCTGAAAAGCTCCCAACCACGCCTCTGGGCTTTAGTGAGGGCGTTCGTATTGCCGGAAATAAAGCGGTCAAAGGGTGAATTAGCCGAAAGCTGTGTGCGTTCGTAGGCAGCAATGGCCTTGACGATTGTGTCGATGTTAATTCCGTCCCTCCTAAAGACATTCTGAAAGCTCTCTCGATACTCAGGAATGGCGTTTACCCGCGCGACAACTGCCTCGTTATCACCCATTCCCATCTCAAACGGATTTGTTAGTGGTTGTTTCGCCTGCTCCTCGAGCGATCCCATCCTCCCATCCCAAAACAATTGGTCGCTGAACATCGCGTTTAGAATCGTGGGCGCGTTCCGCGTGCCGACCCTGCTCGAAACACCAGTGGCAAGTGTATTGTGATCGGTAAAGGCATTTGCCGGGTCATGACAAGTAGCGCAACTGACTGTGCCGTCCGCCGAGAGTCGTTTGTCAAAATAGAGTGCCTGGCCAAGTGACACTTTGGCTGGGGTTATCGGATTGCCGGAAGGAATTCTCCGGCGCCATAGAGTCCTGCTGATACCGATCGGCAGGTGTGGTTCAAAGACTCTGGTTCGCCCCCCGGCGCTTCTAGTCTGCGCCCGCTGAAACGCTGTCGCATTAGCAGTCGTCTCGAGGAGAAAATAAGAGAGTAGGATGAGACCACATACTTTCACCGTCGCGGGCATTTGACTCCGGTTGAAGTCCATTTGTGTTCTCCATCGAGAGTCGCTATCGAGCCAGGGGCCCAGGCATTCATCCTGGATGCATTTGAGGCTCTCAGACTCGATTGACGCGGTGGGCGCTCAAGGGAAATCTGGTTTTCTGAGCTGGCCTAAGATACATATCCGGGAGTCTCGAGGCATCCCTGACCCTAAACTTCGGTTCCCCAGCCGTCAAAGTCACAGTTGAATTCTTGTCCGGCAAGAATCATCCACTCCACCCACTCGTCGAGGATATCCGGTGTTATAACCGTCCACCATGTCTTCCCAACTACGCTCCATCCGCTATTGCGCCCCTCAGGCGCGAGTCTAACGGAAACCTGATAATCTCTCTCACGCTTAAGAAAATCCTTTAGGGCACTCGCGTCCTTATCATTGGCACAGTAGTAAAAGAAATCCAACTCCACTTCCTGATTAGGTTTTAGGCCATTCTCCTTAAGCGCGCGCCAGGTTTTCTTGTTCAGGGCCTGATGATACGAAATCAGTTCTTGACTACGTTTCATATGAATCCTTAGGGTGCCTGTCCTGGCTACGCAAACGCGAAAGTTGCCGCCCGTCGCTAATGATGAAAATCGGCCATCTTGTGCGAATAATGTCGCCGGTCCTTGAAGGACAAGTTAGAGAGGCGCTGGAGTTTGGTCAAGGGGGACAGATCTCCGTCAACAATATTGGTTGACCCATAGAAAAGGAATGACTCGAGCGATCTGAGAGACTCGATTCCCGCGAGCGAGTCTATCTCACCATCGTCGCAAAGCTCCAGCTTTTTCAGTTTATGTAATTTTACGATTCCGTTGATACTTCGGATCGCCCGGCACACATTAAGTTCCAGAGTTTCCAAATTAGTTAGTGCCGTCAAGGCCGAGATCGACTCAAGCTTCCGCAGCCTGTAAAGGCCCAGAAAGGCCAACCGCTGCAATGTCTTGAAACCTTCGAGATCTCTCACTGGAGAGTTTGCCAGCGAAAGTGATTGCAGCCCCACGAGCCCGGAAAAACTCGCCGTATCTTTGCCTGTATATCCATTCAGGAACAAGCTCCGCAGATGCTTGCACCCGAATAGCGATTTGGCCCTGGCCCGCCATTGCAGCGCGCACTCCTCCAAATCGGAGAAGCTTAAAAAATCAATGGCTGTCTTGCAATACGTAGAAACTTCAAGACTCTTTAGTTTAGGCAGGTAATGAATCGGGGTTATATCATTGATCTTCCAGTCGATTATTTTGAAGGCCTCAAGGTGAGGCACAGCTGAGAGAAACGAGAGATCTTCTCCCACCCATCCTTTGGCGTAGTTGAGTTCGAGTTCTTTTATTTCGTGACGGCGAATATACTCGGCTAATTCGTTTTGCCAGGATGAACGCAATATCAACCGGGCGCCGTATTTTCCCTCTTCAACCTCATAAGCAGTTTGCATCGATTGTAATCAAGGCATCAGACCTCTTCTGTTTGGACCTATCGGATTACGCTTATTCTCGAGATTCTTGATGCCTCCGAGATCGTCTATTCTCTGCTGTTCAGCTATCTCCCTGGCGGTTTTACCGCCTGGAACGTGTTTCCTGGTTACATTTGGGAGTTCAGTCGGGCATAACCTGCCGTCCCTGACGTGCTCGGCTAATCTTCTGGGAATGTTTCCTGATTGACCAACATATTTCTTTCCTGACTTGGCCGTGAATTCATAAATCCCTTCTGCTACCTCGGCCCCTCCTCGCCTCGCGATCCGACCAGCACCAGCCGCGCTTCCGATAATGGGGATGGCTGCGGCGGCCGATAGACCCGCGCCAAGATAATCGCCTCGTCCAAGGCTGATGCCCGCATTAACTAAATCAAGCACATCGCCGACACCGGGGATGAAGCCGAGAATATCGAGTCCCAGTTGCAAATCATCCAGGAAGTTATCGGCAGCCCTATCGAGGCCCAGCGGGTCGCGCCAATCGATGGGGTTATTGCCTACGTAAGCATACAGATTTGTGTCCCCGGCCGCCAAACCGAGGGGGTCTTCACTGATGAACCGCTGTAGAGTTGGCGAATAATAACGAGCACGGTAGTAGTAGAGTCCCGTGGCGTCATTCTCCCTGCCCGTATACTGCGCCGCGTTGCTGCTCGCGGCGCCAGTTGTCGTCGTCTGTCCGAAAGCGTCGTAAGTGTATTGCGTGGACTGATTGCCCGCAGAATCCGTCAGCCCCAGAACAGAGCCCAGGGCATCCATTAGAAAATACTTCGTTCCGGCAGCGTCCGTGCGCGTGAAGGTCTGGTCGATACCGCCCCCCAGCATGTTAGCGGAGGGACTGCCGCCGGTCTTTTCCTGAACGGCATTGAAGCCATCGTAAAGGAACTCGGTAGTTAGGCCGTTGATTGTTTTTCCGGTGCGCCTACCGAATGCATCGTAGCTGAAACTCGCACTGAGGCCCGCTCCGCTCATGGACGCAAGCTGGTTCCGAGCATCCCAGGTGTAAGTGTTCACGCCATCGCTGGACAGGTTCCCGTTGGCATCATATGTCAGGCTGCTCGCGCCTCGCTGCGTCAGTTGATTATTGGCGTTGTAGGTTGCAGAAATGAGCGGTAGCGGTGAAGCAGTGCGGGCAAAGCTGCCGCCCACTGTCCTTCGTCGACCCGCGCCGTCATAACCGTACGTCAAATCGCCGAGTACCGCTGTGCCCCTTTTGTAGGCGATGCTGGTTAGTTGTGATGAACGATCATAGCCATAGTCCATCCGTACGCTGTTGGGAAGGGTCACGGCCGTCAACCGGTTAGCGTCGTCGAAGGCAAGGCCCACTGTGCTGGATCCCTGCGTAATGGCTGTTAACCGGTTGGCATTGTCATAGCCATAGGTTACGGCGGGCTGGCCCGCGACCGTCATACTGGTTCGACGTCCAACCGCGTCATAGGCGTATGTGACTGAACCCTGTAACGAACTCTCTGAAGTCAGACGGTCGAGATTGTCATGGCCCAGGTTGATTGTACCGCCCACCGAATCCACAGTTCTTGTGAGGCGGTCTCCAGCATCGTAGGTGTAGTTGATCGTGCTTGCGTAGGTCGTGACATTCCCTTGCTTAACCGTACCAAAGCCGGCGAAGGTGAGGCGGTCGAGGCTGTCGTAGCTATAAGTGGTCACCTTGCCGCGGCGATCGGTTAATTTACTGAGGTTTCCAATGCCGTCGTACTCATACACTTGGCTACGCAGCAAGGCGTCCTTGCGGCTGGTCAGCCGATCCATGTTGTTGTAGGTGTAGGTAGTGACGTTGTTCCGGGCATCTGTAACAGTCAATAGGTTTCCGTTTGGGTCGTAGGTGAGTGAGGTCACGCCCCCAAGCGGATCAATGACTTTTTTCAGTTGACTGAACGAGTCGTATTCGTATCGCGTGCTTTGGCCCAGCCCATTGCTGAGACTCAGCACTCGGCCAACATCGTCGACGAATCGAGTCACGGTTTGTCCTTCGGGACTAGTCACAGTAGTCAGATACCCAGCCTCGTACCCAAACCGCGTGGTGTTTTGCAGCGGATCGGTAATGGACAGCACCTGACCTGCGTTGTTGTAAGCGAGTGCAGCTTGATGGTTAAGTGGATCGGTAACGTTTATGACATTGCCCCTCGCGTCAAGGGTGAAGGAAACAGTGTGATTCAGCGGATCAGTAACGCTGGTTACCTGGTTGTAAATGGCATCATAAGTGAAAGTTGTGGTGACTGCTTCGGATGTACCGGCAAGCCTGGTGATGCTCGTCACATTGCCCATTGCGTCATACGCATAAGCGGTCCTGCGATTCAGTGCATCGGTCACACTGAGCATCTGGTTGGTACCAGCCAGGCGTTCGTAGGTAATTGTCTGTTGCTCGGGTTTGCCGACGGCATAGATATCGTTGATCTTGAAACCGCTGGAGTTGAAGAGGGCACGGCGAACGTTGCCGCGAGGATCGGTGACATCGGCCTGGGAAACCTTGCCGTTAACACCAATCGTATAGGCAAATTGGTAGGTCGTCGTGTCTGCCTGAGTTTGTTTCGTCACCCTCCCGTTGGTGTCATATGTATTCGTAAGGTAAGTAACCCCCTTGGGGTCTTTGACCTTGGTCATTCGATTCGACGTATCGTAGGTGAACTCAGTGACCCCGCCATTGAGATCAGTTACTTTCCACAGTCGACCACTGGCATCGTAGGTATAAGAGACCGTGCGGCCGATATTGTCCCGGGCCAGCGTAATCCGGTTGCCCGCGTCATATGTGAACTGTACGTAGCGGCCGTTAGGCGTGGTGATCTGGGTAAGGTTGTGATTCGAGTCGCGACTCAGCAACAGCGTATTGCCAAACCTGTCTCGCATAGTGAGAGCGGCCGCTGCTCTCGGCACGGTGGCGGCTTCCGAATCCGGGAAGGTATAGAGGGTCCCATCCCGGAGCTTTAATTCCCAGCCGCCAATCCATCTGATCGTTGACTTGTAAAAGATGCTGGGCGAGCCGGTGTGTTCATAAACTGCATCACTGAAACCTGTACCGGGAGAGATGCGGTTGTAATGCACACGTCCGCCATCAGGCAGAATCAGATCCTGATACGTATAGGGGAAAATGTCTCCCACGAGAAAGATTTCATAGGGATGTGTGGCCCCAATGCCGAACGGGCGCGAGACAGTATCGCGTGGTCGATAAGTCCGCGTAAGGTTAATGGGGAGCGTGTCCGGAACCACCAGGTCCGTCTTCCGATAGACGAACAGACCAGTGCCCAAATCTACCGGATCGCCATCTTCACATTCATTACACGGCTCTGGCCCTTCGGGAGGGGCGTTGGATGGATTGGACACCATCGCGCCGGTAAATTCATACAAGACAACTCCGGGATCGGGAACAATCTGCCGCCCATTCGCAGTTACAGTTCCCCGCCCGTAGACGTACCAGCCCTTGCCCTCGGCGTCGTAATTCCAGAAGTCGATCCGCGAACCCGGGGATTGATTCGTAAAATTCGGATAAATCAATTGCGCTCTGGGGGGAATGACCTGCGCGCCTCCCGGCTGGATCGTAAAAAACACAGGCACATCGACGCCAGGCGGTAGCGGAAATGGCGGTTGGTTTGTGGGGATGGGCGTAATGCTAAGTTGAGTGACTATCTGCTCATCAAGATCCCGAATTATTGTCTGCGGCGGCAGCCGCAGTTCAAGCCCGGGAATGTGCGGGTTGGTGATCACCACTTCTCTGGTGGTCGGAGACTGAATATCGACGGCATGGGCCGTATCCAGTTTGGGCATCCAGATCGTGTAACCCAGGACATTTGTCTTGTCGGCCGCGATATCAACCCCAACCTTGAAGATGCCGTAAGCTTTTCCTGGAACGTTGGCCGTGCGCCCATCAAGTCTCATTACCTGATGTCCGGTGACGAGATTGGTCAGCAGGAATCTACCCGTTTGATCTGTCTGGGTAGACGCGGTTCCGATTTCGAGCGACACTCCAGCAAGCGGACGACCGTTAAGGGTTAACACTTGACCAGCCAACGCTGTAATTCCAGGCTCAGCTTGTAAAGGTGGCAGTGATTGCGCCTCAGAACTCACGCCCTTACTGCGCCAATTGCCGCGCAAGTTACTGGCGTCGGGTATCCAGTCTTCGTCTTCGTAGCGGTTGCCGTTCTCTTTTCCCGCAGTAGTGAAGCTGAATAACGATGGTACGACGACAGTGGTTGCTTCGCTCGCGCCGGCAAAGCTGACTGTGTAGGTCGTACCTGGCTCCAGCGACAGTAATGGTGTAATGAATGCCAGCCTGCCGCCTTCGGCAGGAACGATCCTGATCGCCAGCGCGCCCTGCGGTCCGTTGAGCCTGATCGCAGTCGAACTTAATGCCTGCACATCCAGCGGCTGTGAAAAGCGCAGGCCGATTAACGTGTCTAGTGGGACATTGCCGGCATTGTTGCCCGGAACCGAGCCGGCAAGGTAAGCGTTGGTCTGCGCCGGAAGGTCCGGCCAGTTTGCGGAAGACACGAAGACCAGAGACTCGCTATTGAATATCTCGCTGCTGGTTATTGCAGTGCCGGCGTTGTCAACTCCGCCTTCAATCAATATGTTTCCGTCTGCTTGCAGCGTTGCTCTCTGCTTCTGACGCCCCAGACCTAATTTGCCTGCTAACGTTACCGCTATCCGCGTCTTAAAATCCCACAAACCAACTCTATTCAATGCTCTTCCTGTGGCAGATATGCCGCCGGCAATCAGCACCCGACCATCCGTAAGCAGCGTCGCAGTGTGATGGGCGCGCGCAAACACCAAGCGGGATGAGAAAACCAGTTCGCAGGTCTGGGCCGAGGGATCAATGATCTCCGCACTTTCAACTATCCTGTTATCAAGACCCTTGCCACCTATGACCATAACTCGACCATCGGGAAGCATGGTGGCGCTATGCCAGGCACGAGCCTGATGAAGCTTGACTGACAGGGGACTGACTTCCCCGGTGCGCGGGTCACTAATGGCAACTGTCGCTTTTGCTCCTTCGGTTTCCTGGCCGCCGACGATCAGAAAGCGGCCGTCGGGTAACAAAGTGGAGGTCTGACCCGCCACCACTCCTGTTTGAGCCTTGGCAAGGGTTGCTGGTCGCCTGGCCCTCGGAGCAGGGGTTAACTTCACGCTCGTTTCGCGCAAGGACGCCGCGCTCGGTACGGTTGCGGCCAGGATCAGCGCCGGATTAAGTACCAGAGCCAAGCTCAAAGTGAGGATAAAGCCGTAGGTGGTAAGCTTCTTCATACTGTACTCCAGTTCGATACTCGAGCTTCCTTAAGGATTGGTTACGCTGAGACTCATGCTTCCGGTATTGGCGCCGCTCGGATCAACGGTAATGGTGTAGGTGCCTGTGACAGGAAGCGTCTGAGTCGCCAGGTTAAAGGTGCCGCTGCAAGAGAAGGTAGAAGTCAAAGAAGAACCGTCCGGCTTTAGCAGCGTGACACGAACACAACTCATGGTACTGCCGGAAACTTTAACGGTCGCCTGTTGGCCTGCTGTGCCGCTAAACGTCAAGCTCGCGTTCTGGCCGGGCACCGTGATGCTTACATTTACAGCAGGGCCGCCGAGCGTGAGGGTGCCAGTGCCATCCACAACACCATAGAGATTCACGGTCGCCTGGCCAGTGACCGCGCCCGAAGGATCAACTAAGACCGTATGGGTTCCGGAAAGGGTCAGTGTCTGCGGTTCGATGAAGATACTGCTGCCGCAACTGAAAATGCTTGTTAGCTGCGTGGCATCCGGCTTGAGAATGGCGAGTGTCCAACAACCCGTCGTGCTCGCAGTACTATTGACACTCACTCGCTGTCCGACCGTACCATTGAAGGCTAGTCGGGCTGTCTGTCCCGGCGTAGCAAGGGTTGAAGAAACTGATGGTCCATCAATCACGGCGCTGCCGGTCACATCCACCACATCATAGGCATTCAGCGTTGCCGTCCCCGTGGCTGCCCCTGAAGGATCAACCACCAGCGTATAGGTTCCCGATACCGGCAGTGTTTGTGGTTCGATAAAGATGCTGCTGCCGCAGCCAAAGGTGTTGGTCAGTTGGCTGCCATCCGGTTTGTAGATCCCCAAATTCCAACAACCGTTGAAGGTTGAATTACCGTTGGCGCTAATCCGCCGCCCCACCGTGCCGTCGAATGTCAGGCGCGCGGTCTGGCCCGGCGTCGGCAACGAAACCGGAACGGCAGAACCATTCGGAGTAATCGTGCCCGTCACATCGACTACTCCGTAGAGACTTAGGGTCACCGACCCCGTAGCCGCCCCCGAAGGATCAACCACCAGCGTATAAGTTCCCGACACCGGAAGGGTTTGTGGCTCGATAAAGATGCTGCTGCCACAGCCAAAGGTGTTGGTCAGTTGGCTGCCGTCCGGTTTGTAGATCCCCAAATTCCAGCAACCATTGAAGGTTGAACTACCGTTGGCGCTAATCCGCTGCCCCACCGTGCCGTCGAATGTCAGGCGCGCGGTCTGGCCCGGCGTCGGCAACGAAACCGGAACGGAAGGACCATTCGGCGTAATCGTGCCGGTCACATCGACTACTCCGTAGAGACTCACGGTAACCTGCCCCGTGGCCGCCCCTGAAGGATCAACCACCAGCGTATAGGTTCCCGATACGGGCAGTGTTTGTGGCTCGATAAAGATGCTGCTGCCGCAGCCAAAGGTATTCGTCAGTTGGCTGCCGTCCGGTTTGTAGATCCCCAGATTCCAACAACCATTGAAGGTTGAACTACCGTTGGCGCTAATTCGCTGCCCAGTTGTCCCGTCGAATGTCAGGCGCGCGGTCTGACCCGGCGTCGGCAAGGGAATAGTAACTGAAGGTCCATTAATCGTTATTGGACCAGTCACGTCAGTGACGTCGTAGAGACTTATGGTGGCTCCGCCAATTGCCGCACCGCTGGGATCGATAACCACAGTGTAGCTACCGGATTCAGGTAGCGATTGGGCTTCAAGAAAAATGCTGCTGCCGCAACCAAAGGTATTAGTCAGTTGAGTCCCATCGGGTTTGTAGACACCTAGATTCCAGCAGGCACCGAAGCTCGAAGTGCCGTTGACGCTAGCGCGTTGGCCGGCTGAGCCAACAAAAGTGAGCCGGGCGTTCTGGCCTGGCGTGGTGGTCGTGAGAGAGACCGCCGGCCCGCCAAAGTTGATGGTGCCAGTAATATCAATGACGTCGTAGAGATTCAGCGTGGCTTGGCCCGTGGCGGCCCCGGATGGATCTATCAGCACTACGTAATTTCCACTAACCGGCAGAGTCTGCGGCTCGATGAAGATGCTGCTGCCGCAGCCAAAGGTGTTCGTAAGCTGGGAACCATCGGGCTTGTAGATCCCAAGATTCCAGCAACTGCCAAAGGTCGAACTGCTGTTGATACTGATACGCTGTCCGGCGGTGCCGGCAAAGGTCAGGAGTGCATTTTGTCCTGGAGTAGTCGTTGTCACAGTCACGGACGGCCCACCCGGATTAATGGTCCCAACTACGTCCGAAATGCCGTAAAGATTTAGCGTCATGCTGCCAGTATTAGTGCTTGAGGGATCTACCAGAATCGTGTACGTGCCATCCGTTGGCAGTGTTTGCGTATCGATGAAGCCACCACTGGTGCCGACGCCGGTCGAGCCAAAGGTAGAACCGTCGGGATTGTAGATATAAACCGAGCTGGAGCTAATTGTTACTCCGGTCAGCCTGAGGCTGACGCGCTGTCCGGCGCTGCCATCAAACAGCACCATAGCTACCTTGTTCGCCGTCGCGATCGTCACTGTCTTGGTCTCTCCGATGTTCATATAGCTATAGACTTCGACATCAGCAGCGGTTAATGGTGTGGGCGGAATGAAGAAGTAATCGCTGCTTACTCCTTTCCCGGCTGGCGTAGTGTCAGAAATACGTCCTGAGGTTGCGCCTGCCGGTACGGTCGTTGAAAGAGTGGTGGAGGTAGCGGCGGTGACGATGGAGCGATTGCCATTAAAAGCCACCCGATTGCCGGAGGTAGTAGTGTCGAAGTTACTACCTGAAATGCTCACCGAGGTGCCGGCGGCTCCGATATTTGGAGTAAAGCTCGTGATGACGGGCGCGTCAGAACCAACAGTAAACGAAGTGCTGCTCGTAGCCGTGCCGGAAGGCGTTGTGATTGTGATTAATCCACTGGTAGCCCCAGCGGGGACGGTCGTGGTAATCTGCGTCGAAGTGGAAGCGCTGACCGCGGCGTTGGTGCCATTGAACTTGACGATGTTTTCAGCAGGTGTTGGGCTGAACCCAGTACCATAAATGGTGACTGAAGCACCAATGGGGCCTTTGTCAGGGGTGAATTCGAGGATGGCCAGCTGAGCGGAACTGGTGCGGGAAATCGACTGAAGATTTCCCACCGCATCGTATCTGTAGGTTACTGTCTCTCCGCCAGGGTCGACGACGGCCACGAGTCGTCCCACCTCGTCGTAGATATTTGTTATTGGTCCAGCGTCAACGAGACTGAAGTTCACCGGGGTTGAGCTCGGTGCTGACAGGACCACACCGCTTTGGATCTGAGTGGTGTAGCGTGCTGCCGAAGCCCTCACGTCGTAAGTGCCGGACAAAAGTCCGGCGATGGTATAACTACCATCGGCACCGCTGGTGGCGGAAGATTTGACGATGCCTGATTGCAGGGCTTCGATCAAAGCGCCGTTTATGCCAGCGGCATCGCTGGCTCGTAAGACCGTGCCGGTGATCGCTCCCGTATCGGCGACAGTAAATGTGGAGCCATTGCTTGCAGTTCCTCCGACCGTTACGACAACCGGCCCGGTCGTGGCTCCTGTCGGTACGGGGCACACAATACTTGTGTTGCTCCAACTGGTTGGCGCTCCACTGACACCATTGAATTTCACCGTACTCGTTCCCTGCGACGCTCCAAAGCCAGAGCCGGTTACAGTCACGGGGGTTCCAACCGATCCCACTACCGGTGAAAGATTGCTGATGGTTGGCGCGGATACCGGCAGGGGAGCAACGACTAACGAATCGTAGTTACCGTTCAGGGTTCCTTCGATGTCCAGCTCGGCATTTGTATTGGTTGTCGGTGCCGCGGTGAGATTCACTCCCACCCATAGATAAAACCTATCTGCCGCGGTCATCACAATGTTGGTGCTGGTGGTGGTAGTGAACGTGTACTTTGCCAGCGTGTTTGTCAGCGCCGTCCCGCTTGTGGAAGTGCCCAGAAGAGTCCCAGCCGCGCTGTTCAGGTTTAACTTCGCCCGGGGAAACATTGTGCCGGAGTTCGATGTCTTTCTGAGCCAAAGTGTAAAGGTGATAGTCGAACCTGCTGTTATCGTCCCGGGAGCATTAGGCACGCCGCTCTGCGTATCAAATGCCTTGATCAAGTATTCACCTGCAGACAGGTTCTTCAAATTCGCAGACTGCACCGCAAGGCTGGTCGCGTCTGGACCAGCCGTCTTTAGCTGGAAAAGATTCGCAGTGCTCGAAGCTTCTCGATGCAAGTGATACGTGGCGGTCTGGGCTTGGGCAGTGACTGCTAAGCTCAAGCTGAAGAGCAAACAGAAACTGAGGCGGAGGCAAATAGGCAAATACTTATTTGAGCACGCAGTGGGCGCCATGGTGAAGACTCCTTGTGGAGTTGAGCCTCGACCGCTTTACGCTACGATGCCTCCTGGCGGGACAAATCTCCGCGCAGTAGTCGCGATGGAGGGGTGTTTGTTTGTAAGCTCCCGCCCTTTGAGCTGGGGCTTGCTTTATAAGGTCAATGCCATCACTTGAAACCAGCGGTTGCGACCTTCAGCAACCGATTCCCCAGGGATCAAAATCAAGGCGATTACGTGGCGAAGGAAGTACACGTCTAAGAGATGTTAGAAATTTCGCTCAAACCGGCAAGATCTTATTATGAAGTTGCTTGATCCGGGTCATCAGCGAAGTTCCTCGTCCACAAACGAAGGTAAAGAGAGACGCACTATAATATCGCAATAGGGTGGCTGGCAAGATTCTTTGCTGTTTTATTTTTTGGCCCAATTGACGCGTGGCTTCATCCGGGGCTGAAGAGGTGAGACCGCGGTAACAGAGGTTCAAGAATCCTTAATTCGTTTAGAAGCGAGTGGTGGAACGAGAATCTGAAGACAGGCCCTAAAACCTGCCGCAAGTCATTGAAAATAATGGTGAGCCGAGCAGGGCTCGAACCTGCGACCCGCTGATTAAGAGTCAGCTGCTCTACCAACTGAGCTATCGGCCCACGAGAGTGTGAATTATACGTCGCCAAAAAGGAGTGTCAAGCAGCCCGGCTAACGGTGTGCACGAATCAGCGCACTACCGGCTAGCGGCTGCAAAAGAGGGAGTCGTCGGGAGAGCAAGGCGGCGCGAGTTCAGCACGCAGGATGCGTGCGGTCCCAGGCTAAAGCCCAGGATTAAGACCGAGGTTCAACTTTCGGGCCTAACTGGAGCTGGCGCACTCCTTTTCGGCCAGCAACGCAGTTACTGCTCCGATGAGTTCATCGACGTGAGGTTTGGATACATATGCTTCAGCGCCCGCGGCCATAGCCTGCTGCCGGTGCAGCTCATAAGCGTCCCCTGTATAAAAGATGCACGGCACCCCCGGTGTCACCTGACCAAGCTTCATACATAACTCGATGCCTGTGCCGTCAGGAAGGCGGCGGTCAAGCACATAAAGATCAAAGCTCTCTTTCCTGGCCAGTTCGAGCGCTTCTTTAATGCTAGCCGCCATCACCACCTCGTAGTCTTCCTCCGCCAGCAGCATGCTGAGCATTTCAGCCGAGTCATGATGATCATCAATACAAAGAATGCGGCACTTGGTATCTGACATGGGGGAACCTCCGGTTGCTGTAAGGTCACAGGTAAAGAATTTGCCGGGGAACGAGGAGCAGCGGGGATTGTAAAGGTTTTCGCTCTGGGTGGCTAGCCGGTCGCAAAAAAACCTAATTAGTTCTGGAACTGATTCACGATTCGCGCTTTTGAGAAAAATACCTAAGCTTCAGAGATCGACCATCCAAGTAGCGATCACTGACTAGGAGGTGGGCAGTTTCCTCCTGCCCACCGCCAACTATCCAGCTACCACCCAGTAAAAACCAGCGGACGGTAAGTCGGCCATTGAGCGGCAGGAAACAGAACTCTGTTCGCGATTCACAGGCCGAAACCAACATGCTCAGGAAGTCTTTCTATGATCGCCCCGGGCCCGAAGAACGCCCTGAGGTTTCGGACATGGCTTTAAGTAGATCGCTGAGGGCTTCACTGTCTGGATCCTGAGGCTCCAGTTCCCGGTAGCGCGCCAGAGCCGTGGTCGCGCCGGACCAGTCATTCAAACGGTGATAAACCAACGCGAGGTTAAAATAGACAAGAGAGAATCCCGGCTCGATTTGCGTTGCTGCTTCGTAATGCAGGCGGGCGAGATGATAGTTGCCGTGATCGTAATAGAGGTTCGCGAGATTGTAGTGGGCTTCGACATGCCGCGGTTCGTGCTTCAGTGACAGTGTCAGTTGATCCAAAGCCCTGGCTGTGTTGCCCTGCTCAAGATTGATGATGGCAAGATTGCAGTAAGCTTCAGCAACGTTGTCCCCTTCGCTGATGGCTTCGAGGTAGTATTCGGCGGCTTTTGCGTCGCCCTGCTCATGAAGCATCAGCGCTTCTTCAAAAGGCGTCAGCAGGCGCGCTACGCGGCCCTCTTCGATGCGAAAGAGACTTAATTGGCCCTGTAGTTCGGCCTCAATCTGGCGAATTGTCTGGCCGTTCGAGCGCATGTCGCGCACCCGGCGAAACTGAGTTAGAGCCTGAAAACCATAGGTGGCTTCCTGATCGGGAGCTGCAGAAGACTGGATGATGCCCTGCTCGGTCCAGCGCCTGATAGTGCGCTCGCTTAATCCGAAGAGCTGTTTGATCTCACGAACAGTGTAGACCGATTTGACGCGTTGATAGTCCGCCTTTAAGGGGACCGGTGCCGGAAAGGAGAGGACCTTCTTACTTTTTTCGTTCATGAGCTCGCCAGTAACAAACTCCTGTCTTACGAAGCCTTCCGCTTCTTGACTGGCTTTGTCTTCACCAGAGTTATTGCCGGTTTCTTCTTCGCCGTCGCGGTAGTTGCCTTGACCATGGGCTTACGGGCCGAAGCTTGCAAACTCTTTTTCAATGCGCTCATGATGTCCAGCCGCGGCAGATCCTCAACCGGCTCAAACTCTACCGTCTTCTTACCGCGCACTTTGGACTCGATCAGTTTCTTGAGCGCCTCGTGATACTGATCGCTCATATCAATTTCTTCGAGTGTTGTCGTCATCTGCTCAACCAGGGTTGTAGCCAATTGCAGTTCCTTCTTATCCAGAGTTTTGGCATTGTCGACGTCGGGCACTTCGCTCATCTTGCGCACCTCATGCGGATAGCGAAGTTTCTGCAGCACCATGCCGTTTTCCTGGGGAAACACGGCGACCAGATCCTCCCGGTCGCGCAGAACCACTTTGCCCAAGCCGATCTTGCCGGTCTGTTTCATCACCTCGCGCAACAGGGCATATGGCTTTTCCGAGACCGGGCCATCAGGGCCGGCGAAGTACGGCGCATCATAAAAGGTCGTAGGAATCTGATCAGCGTCGACAAAGCCGATGATGTCCACCGCTTTGGTGGTTTTAATCTTGATCTTCGCGATGTCCTCGGGCTCAACGATGGCATAGCGATCCGGTTCGTACTGATACCCTTTCGTTATCTGATCGCCGGTGACAATCTGATTGCACTTTTTGCAGCGCTTGTCGTAGCCAATTGGTCCGTAGTCCTCACGGTGTAATTGGTTGAACTGAATCTTCTCAGACGCCTCGATCGCGTTGTAGACGCGAACCGGAATGGCTACCAGCAGAAATCTTATGTGACCTTTCCAAATCGATCTCATCTAAAGTCTCCAGGGAGGACAGGCATCGAGCCTTAGGTAACTGCTCTATTCAGAACCACTACGCGCTGTGGGTTCAATCCCGCAAGGCGAGCCATTATGCCGCCTCTCCCTCGCTCAAGTAAACAATTAATTCAAGTTGCAAAGGTTAAGTCTCTGAAATAATGAGGCTTACGACGGTACCACGAATGCTGCGAGCAACACCTCCTCCCGAGCAAGAAGGCTCCTCGCTACCTGAGACCAAGTCAACGTGCATGCATCAAAGCGTTGCGCATTGCGGCAGCTGACTGCCAACGGCGGGTAGAATCTTTGTGCAGCGCAAGGTCGATGATTTCCGCTATTTGCTTTGGTACTTCGGGCAGCCTCTCGCGCAACGGAACCGTAGGCTGGTCGAAAATCGCGCGAATGGTTTCCGCGACGCTGGCTTTGGGGCTCAGGTTCAGCGCGATGTCACCAGTTAAGAGACTGTAGGCTGTCATACCTACGCTGTAGATGTCAGAGGTCGGCTTTACATCACGAAAATTTCTGATCTGCTCTGGCGGCATGTAAGCAAGCGTGCCGGCTACTTCGCCGGCCATGGTCATACCGCTCAGGCCGGATTGAGCAAAGCTCTTGGCCAGCCCGAAATCTGTAAGCTTCGCAATTAAATTAGGCCAGACCCCGGCCACGAGAATGTTCTGTTCCTTGATGTCGCGATGGATATACCCGCCCGCATGTGCATGGGTCAGAGCGTCCAGCACCTGTGTGATTAGCAACACGGTTTCCGCGCACGGCAGCCGTCCGCCCCGAGAGTCGGCAAGTTTCGCGGCGTCAGGACCGTCAACGAATTCAGTCACCAGATACAGCATGCCGTTGTCGCACCCACGGTCCAAAAACTCGACGATGTTCGGATGTTTCAGAACTGCGGCCACATCAATTTCGCGCAGAAACCGCTGGACCGCTTTTTCGCTGACGGCCACTTCCGGGAGCAGGGTCTTAATAGCGACGGCGCGGCCACTGCTCTTTTGGCGGGCTAACATCACACAGCCCATGCCGCCGCGTCCCAAAACTTTGACGAGATCATATCCCGGCACAGGCTGTGGTTGGCGCCGCAGTTCCTGGCGGCAATCCTCACAAAGGAAAGTCAGGCGTTCGTCAGGGGCTGATGCTTCAGCTTCGTCACGCCGGCCACAGTGCAAACACTCCACCTGCACCGTTACCGGCCGCGTAACTGCAAGCTGGGGCCGGGTCGTGCGATTTTGCATCGTGTTGCCGGAAGCTGCTTCAACACCCACTTCGACAAGCAGGACGGTCTCTCCTCCCTGAAGGCGATCGCCGTTTTTGAGAAAGGCTTCAGTGACCCTTTGATCATTAACAAACGTGCCGTTGGTCGATCCCAGGTCGCGCAGAAAACAACGGGGCGGAGAAATCTCGAGCAGGCAATGATTGCGCGAAAAGAAGCGATCGTCAGGCAGGCAAAGGTGCGCGTCAGGATTGCGCCCAATCAAAAAAGTATCATGCTGATCAAAAACAAATATTCGACCTGTGTAAGGACCAGCCAGGACTTTCAGGGTAACTTGCATTTTGGATCTTAGAGCAGACCGCCTGTTTGCGTCCGACCGTGGGGCTGGCGCCGTTGGACGTCGTTGACTGCCTGTGTTTGGCGCTCAACGGGTGATTTCCAGATCGTCAAAGGCGACTTCATGCTTATCGCTGGTGTAGAGTCCGGCGCGGCCGCGTTTGTAATTCGCCGTATCGGTGATGCTCTTTATGAATTGATCGTTGACATAAAAGCTCAGGGTCGTGCCCTTGACTTGCACCTCGAGTACATTAGTGGCCGTGCCGGGGCGAATCACATTCGCTGGGGTCCAGTCCACGATTTTTGTTTCCGTGCCCCCTTTATGCATCACGATTTTATATTTCGGTTCCGGCCCGCTGAAAATGAGAAAGGCATAGTCCTCCAGCTTATCGTCCTTGGATTTCTCACCGTGTACTATCAACCCATAGCCGGAGGCAGGCGAAATGCCGTCAACATTGCGCGTCGTCACCTGCACTGTGGCATTTTCGGTGTCGTAGTCGTTACTGGGGCCGTACATCACCACGTAGGTTTGTTCCTTTGACCGCATATGGTACTCGTCATTCGCGTACCAGAGGTTGCCAAAGTCCGAGTTGGCAACAGTCCACTTTGCTTCCGAGAAATCGTCGCTGAACTCCGACGGTAAGTCCGGCGTCGCGTTCGTATTGGCGCGCGAGGAATTTGTATTGCTCCCGTTATTACTGTTCGCGTCCCGATTGGTGTTGCTGTTGGTGACCACCACCCGGTTGCTGTTTGATTGCGAATTGATACTGGCGACGGCCAGGAGTATGACGACCACGCCGATTCCCAGCACCGCGAGGACCACTACTCCACCCAGGATCCACCACACGGCGTTGGATTTTCGTGGCTGCGTTATCGGCGCCGGTGACCATTGCGGTTGAAAATGCGGAGCCCGATTACTTACCGGAGGGGGTGCAGCTTGAGCCGGTCGATAAATCTCAGTCGGCGGCGGATTTGTGGGCCGCGCACCGTAACGCACGGTTTCATTGTTGTCCACAGCAGCCAGCAAAGGCGTGCCGTCCTCGAGACAGAAATTCAACGCCTCGTCCGTGTAGGTGCGGTTGCAGTTGGGGCAGCGTTTCATGGTAGTCAATATTGGCGCGAAAGGAGCCGTATGCCGGCAATGCGAAATGAACACCGGCATTATACGAGATGTACGAGTGCTTTTGGAGTGCGCCGGACAGGTGCAGCAGAATCGCCGGCTGGTTATCGACCCGCTTTGCCGGCGCCGGGAGGCCGTTTTGACTCCGATCCGCGCTGCGACTCACCTCAAAGATCTGTATCGGTGTCGCGCTCTCGCCTGTCCACGGATTCCAGGTTCAGGTCTTAATCGGAGTGCCGCAGCGGCCGCAGAACCTTGTAGCTCCTGAATAACTGCTGCCGCACTTCTTACAGAACACCTCAACAGGTTTAGGTGTTTTCCAGTCGATGGGAACCGTTCCAATTGGTATGCCACATTTACCGCAAAACTTTGTAGAGGGTGGATAGCGCGAGTTGCAGCGCTGGCAGATTACCACCTCAACGGCTCGACTCCCCGGATTGCTCATCGGGGCGTCAGCGCGTGCGAAGCTTGTGTTCCCGCAACGGCCACAGAATTTGACTCCGGCGGCGAAGCGTGCCTGGCAGCGCGTGCACAGCACGATCTCCGGCACGCTCGTATGCGAACCCGTACGGCTGTCGAGACTTCCGCCCTGCGACGGCGTGAGCTGATGGCTTTGCGTCTCGTCCTTGAATTGCGCCTGGATGATCTGCTCTGCGCCACCGGTCCGGACCTCGATTACACGTTCATCGTCACTCTCTCCGGAGCGCGCGACCCGCAGCACGTGCCGGCCAGGCGCCATCGAGGTCAGTATGATTCGCCCTGAGCGACCAACACTGCCGTGACGCTCGTCATCGAGATAGACCTCAGAGCCCGAGGGAGCGAGAATTACCAGGCGCGATTCGCCCTCGTCGCGGCTTGTAGCCTCGTCGCCGACCGCTGCGCGAAATCCTTCAAACCATTCGACCGCAGTTTGCGGCCGTTCATTAAGATCCCGGGACAGTCCGCGCATGATTGTCAGTTCAAGTTCGCTCGAGATGTCCGAGCGCAGGCCGCAGAGGGAAGGCGGCGCCTGCGTCAGCTTCTGCGCGATTATCTGCGTAATGTCGCCGCTGAAGGGCGGCCGGCCGCCGAGCATATGGTAGGCAATCGATGCCAGTGCATAAACATCGGCGCGCGTATCCAACTTGAATCCGGGTTGCATCTGCTCCGGCGCCATATATTCCGGGGTGCCGAGGATACCGCGAGATGCTGGTCCGCCGGCTGTACTCTCCGAGTGGTCCTGATTGACGATCTTAGCCAAACCAAAATCTCCGACCTTGATGAAACCGTCTTCAGCTCCGTTTTGACTGCTTCCGGAAGCCTTCTTCCTGGTTTGCATGATGAAAATGTTGGCGGGCTTCAGGTCGCGATGCAGGATGCCCGCATCATGGGCGGCGTCAACACCTGCGACCACCTGTTGCATGATGCGCGCCGTGCGCTGTAGTCCGAGTGTGCCTTCGCGACGTAACAATTGATAGAGCGTTTCCCCTTCTACATATTCCATTACCAGGAACAGGACACCATCGCTGCTTTGTCCGAAGTCGGTGACATCCACCACATTCGGATGCCGGATGGAAGCGGCAGCGCGCGCTTCGCGTTCGAAACGGGCGACGGCTTCACCTTCCTGCAGGTCCTCATCGATGAGCACGTCCGGGCGAACGGTCTTGACTGCGACGTGACGGGTGAGCAGGTTCTGGTCACGCGCGAGGTAAACCTGGCCCATGGCTCCGCGCCCCAGACGTTTCTCCAGCAGATAACGATTTGAAAGCAGGCAGGAACCGGGCAGAGTGCTCTTGGTGTTGCTTTGATCCTGAGGACAGACGGAGGTGTTGTCTTCGTAACAGGTCTCGCAGCGGGGACACTCGCGCATAGTTTGCAGGGATCGTATGTCCGGCAGGCTTCAGTCGTCGCTGATGCCGATTATCACTCGACAGGCGGGAGCCTGCCGGACAAATGAAGCTAGGCGGCTTTTAGCTCGCCGCAGCAACCGGAGCAGCGTGTGGCGGCCTGTGGAATAACGCTCAGGCAGTAGGGACAATCTCTCGTGAGCGGTTCGGCCACGACCGGCTTTCGCTTGTTCAATTGCCGGACGATCAAAAATATCACGAGGGCGATGATCAGAAAGCTGATCACATCGTTTATGAAGGCGCCATAAGTGATGACCGGCACTCCCTTCAGTTTGGCTTCGGCCAGACTTTGCGGGCTGGTGCCGGACAAATCGTAGAACAGGTTCGAAAAATCCACTTTGCCCATCAGCAAGCCAATCGGCGGCATGATGATTCCTTCGACCAGGGCAGTGACGATCTTGCCAAACGCGGCGCCAATAATAACGGCAACCGCGAGATCAATTACATTACCGCGTGCGATAAAGTCGCGAAACTCTTTGAACATTTGGGGCTTCTCCTTTCAGCTAGACCCGGGTCAACACAGGGGGCCGTAGCGCCCGGGTTATTCACAACATCCAGCCTGAAAATTCCCGGCTGAATCCACTCCTGCCCTACGGGCAGTTTTCGGCACGTTTATATCCGGCTTTTTCCGCGTCGCTCTCACTCTCAAACAGAACGCGGCTTTTTTCCGGAACTGACTTCAGGACCGCGCAGTCCTTCTGATAGTAGACTCGGCTACGCATGTCGCCGATTACGGGAACAGGTTCCGCTGCAGCTTGTGCTTCGGTTTCGTCCTCTTTTGCCTGGCGGCGTGCGGCGATGGTTTCCTCGGCCGCCAGGCTGATAAGGCGGAGGCTTGGACCACCCGCGATCATATTCACACTCAACTGAAAATCGGTGCAGGTGAGCTGTAAGGCGCGGCCCTTTGCGGTCCATTCATCGGGGAGCGCGAGCTCGCGCGAAATCCCTTTGACGAATTCTTCAGCGGTCGGCCACTTGAAAGTACCTTCAAACCCGATCCAGAGCGAAGTAAGTTGATCATCCAGAAAATCCAGCGAGATAGTCCGGACATCGGTGAAGTTTGTCTTATCTATCCGCGGATCAAAGTCGGGACTGATACTGGTCTTGGCGACGCCCACTTCATTTTTCGGGCCAAACTGTACCTGCGGGATGCGAGTTTTGATCTGCTCGGTGCTCAGACCCAGGCGCAAGCCGCCAAATTCCGGCGCGCCCGGTAGATCCGCGAGCTTTGCCTTGCACGGTATTGATTGGGCGCTGGTAATTTCTGCCAACGCCAGGAGGAAAAATAACAGGGCACCGCTCGTGAGCTTGATCATTTGAACGCCCTGGCTGTTCCGGACCGTTCCGTACTGAAAAAAGTAAATTGCAGGGCGAACTTAGAAGATAAGCGGATTGATGTCAATGGCTTATCGAACAGAAGAGAACCAACAACAGGTGGTCAGCGGGTCCGTGAAAGTGTGGGGCCAGCAAGACTCGCATCAATGCACATACGATCTAATGAGGCGTTCCAACTCGGCGGGCTCAAATGGAGTCGAGACGTATTCGTTGCAGCCAGCCTGGAGTGCAAGACCACGAAACTGTTCAGCGCCGTAAGCCGATACTGCGACGATCGGCACGCCTGCCAACTGCGCCAGGCTACGAATCTGCCGCGTTGCCGCCAAGCCATCGAGCTCCGGCATTTCCAGGTCCATGATGATCAGGTCTGGTGAAACCGCCTGGGCTTCACTGACAGCTTTCAGCCCGTTTTCGGCTTCGATGACGCGAAAGCCCCTGCGCTCGAGCCATGTTCTTAGCAACCAGCGTGTATCGTCAAAGTCATCGACGATCAGAATGGTGGGACGCAGATTGTTTTTGGGTGTGGGAGCAAGTTCGGTCGCCATGTCACTGCTTCTTTAGGCCATGGGTGGCCGCTCGGCGAGTTCATGTAAATCGTTGCGAGCAGCCGCCAACCTCGCCGACACTAGACGAGATCTACTATTGCGTCAACGGCCTCGCTTCTTGATCGTGGAATCATCATGAAATTAGAATCGAAGACGCATAAATGAGCCGGGAAAAATCATGCCGATACCTTTCCTGAGCGGCAGCCCACGCCCCCGTTGTGAAATCAGGCCGATTTGAGTAGCATCCGCCCATGACTACAACCACAGAGATGATGACGGGCGCGGAGATTGTCGAGCTCTGTCGCCGGCACACTATTTACGAATGGTCGGCCCAGTCCACGGTAGACCCAATTCCGGTGGCGCGGGCTAAAGGGATCTACTTCTGGACACCGGAAAACAAGCGGTACATTGATTTCAATAGCCAGTTGATGTGCGTGAACATCGGGCACGGCGATGAGCGAGTGATTCGCGCCATCAACGAACAAGCCGCGAAGCTACCATACGCCAATCCGTTCATGGCAACTGATGTCCGCGCCCGGCTGGGCGCCAAACTCGCTGAGATCACGCCCGGTGATATCGATGCCTTCTTTTTCACCAACGGCGGCGCCGAAGCCAACGAGAATGCCATACGCATCGCCAGAATGTTCACTGGTCGTCACAAGATTGGAGCTCGCTACCGCTCGTATCACGGAGGCACGGCTGGCGCCCTGACCCTGACCGGAGATCCGCGACGTTGGGCGGCGGAGCCGGGCATTCCCGGTGTGTTCCGCATTCCGGATTTTTATCATGGCATCCAGCGGGGCTCGGAGACGGCAGCAGAAGTCCTGGTCCGGACCGAGGAGGTCCTGCAACTGGAAGGCGCCCAAACTGTAGCCGCGATCATTGTCGAACCGGTAGTCGGAACCAATGGCATCCTCGTGCCGCCCGACGGTTTCATGCAGGGGTTGCGGGCCCTTTGCGACCAGCACGGCATCATGCTCATCGCCGACGAAGTGATGGCCGGCTTCGGCCGCACTGGAGAGTGGTTCTCAGTCGATCACTGGCAGGTGGTTCCGGATCTGATAACGATGGCCAAAGGGCTCACTAGTGCCTACGTGCAACTCGGTGCGGTTGGGATGCGCCGGCAGATCGCCGATCACTTCGAGAAGAACGTTTTCTACGGCGGCCTTACGTATAACAGTCACCCGCTTGCGTGCGCCGCAGCTTTGGCTACCATCGCGGTTTACGAAGAGGATGGCTTGATCGAAAAAGCCCGGCTGCTCGGCAACGTGATGCGCGGACTGCTCGAAGATTTGGAGCAGCGCCACCCTTCCGTGGGCGCCACTCGTAACATTGGTCTGTTTGGCATCGTTGAGCTGGTGCGCAATCGCGAGACGCGCGAACCGCTGGCGCCGTTTAACGGCACTTCGCCCGAGATGCAGGCGCTCGGCAGGTTCTTTCGTCAGGAAGGGCTCTACACGTTTGTGCGTTGGAACACTTTCTTCACCAATCCACCGCTGTGTATTACGGAAGCCGAGCTTCGTGAGGCGTTCGCGATCATCGACAAAGGATTGGAGATTAC